>JAFNEO010000034.1:0-81420 GCA_017886205.1 Candidatus Aminicenantota bacterium
CTTATTTATGTATCTAAGAAAACATTGGGGTCTTAATAACAGATGTTTCCTAAGTTCCGGCTTGATTGGCGCCATTCGGGGGGCTGGCCCGATGGAAAGGAGACCCATGAGACCATCAAGGATCGCCCTCGTCGCCGTGTTCATCGGTCCGCTCATCCTGGCCGGTCCCGGCCTGCTGGCCAAAGCAGGGCAGGACGCCGGCCCCAGCCAGGTCAGCTCCAACGACCGTGGCCTGCACGGCTATATCAGCTTCACCGCGGACAGGCCCCCGGCCCGGTCGGAATTCAGCGCAGGCATGGGCTTTTATTCGGCCGTCTGGCCCCTTGTTGGCGAGCCCATATCCCATTTCCAGATCGGCCTGCCGAGCGCTTGGATCACGCCCGACAACTCGGACAACAAGGACACGCCGCTCGCCCCTGTCGGGACCTATGCGCGGGATAACTGGCCCGGGCGGGGGCCGACCTATAAAGACGTTTTTCAGACGGTCGAGGGCGGGTTGGGGTATTGGGCCGGGAACCATTTCCGGTATGGCCCGCCAAAGTTCAGCATGAACGCGACGCCGCAGTGCTATGACTACGAAGTCGGTTCCCCCGGCTGGTCCTTCTTCTATGATAACGAGGCCTTGCCGGACGAGCGGCTGGGGATCGCCCAACTCAGCAATCGGCTGTTGATCCCCCCGGATGCCCTGCCGTTCCAAGGAGATCCCAACGGGGAGTTCCTGGGCTACGCATATATGGCGCTGCCGTTCACCGAGCCGGTGGCCGGGGAGCCGCCGACCGGCGATCAGGCCTGGACCTGCTTCCTGAGCGCCGCCAATTTCAAAGGACCGATCGCCTATTATATTCCGGAGACCTGGAGCAAGATCGGCAAGCTCTTCAACTATCCCTTCATCTACGGCCGGGGCCTCGATTCCCGGCCGGGCGTGATGGGCGGCGGGGCGATGGAGATCAACACCGTTCCCGCTTTCGAGTCGCGGGACGCCAAGGGCGTCGCCTATACCAAGCTGGCGGACCTCAGGTTCCCGGTCGACGGCCAAGGACGGACCCTGCTCGTTCAGGACGTGACGTATTACTCGAAGGGGGCCCTCTACGATGCGTTCAAAGCCTGGAGGGACGGCGGTCCGGTCTGTTCCGGCGCCTTCAACGCCAAAGGCGCCTGGAGATCGACGTTGAAAACCGAAACGACCCGCTTCGACCAGGGCGGGAAGGTCATCAGCGGCGTCGAAAAGGTCTTCGACACCAGGATCTTCGACGGCAACGTCTGGGGATTGGAATGGTTCGACGGGACAAGAAACGCCATGGGGCATTTCCCGATGTATTTCCGGCACGCCGGGGACGAGCGGGTGGTCGTTCCGTCCAAGGCCGTGCCCGCCGAGACACGGCTCCACGACCAGAAGTTCGAGCGGGCCGTGCCGGGCGCGCCCTACACCTGGCCGGCCGGCGGGGCCTGGGGCCGTCCCGGTCCCGTCAAGGGCCCCTACCGGATCCGCCTGGCCGACGGATCGATCGTGACCTATTCCTGGTATCGTTTCGTCGACCAGCCGTCCTTCCAACAGTACGCCTGGAGCGCGGAGAAGAAGGCGAAAGTGCAGGCCTTCGTGGAGAAGATCCACGCGGCCTGGCCGATCAACAGGGATTACATGGCGCCGCCCCGCTTCGGAAAGCTGGCTACGCTCGATCCTGCGCTGCTCGTGACGCCTCCCAAAGGGCTCGAGAAGGGCTACGTGCCCATCGTCACGAGGCAGGAAGCGGCCGGCGGCGTATCGGCAGTTGCGGGAGCGGCCGGAAGACGCGCCGGGATCAGCGAGTTCCGGAACGTGCGGCGGGGCGGGATCATCGCCATGAGCCTGCGGCCGAAGAGCCAGCTCATATGGTCGCGGCTGACCGACGGGAAGCGCGAGATCATCATCGCCACGCGGCTGGGCAAGGCCATCCGGTTCAGCGAAAAGGACATCCGGCCGATGGGCCGGACGGCGGCCGGCGTTCGGGGCATGAGCCTGGCGAAGAAGGACGAGGTCATCGGGATGGTGTCCATCGGCGAGAGGGAGAAATACGTCTTCACGGCGAGCGAGAAGGGGTACGGCAAGCGAACCGAAGTCGATTCCTACAGGAAGACACATCGCGGCGGAAAGGGGCTGATCAACCTCAAGGTCACGCCCAAGATCGGGCCGGCTGTGGCCGTGCTGGGCGTCACGGAAGACGACCTCCTGATCGTCACCGCGAGCGGCAAGGTCATCCGTATCCAGACTAAGCAGGTGCGGGCGTCGGGCCGGGCCACCCAGGGCGTCAGGCTCATCAACCTCGAGAACGGGGACAAGATCTGCTCCGTGGCCAAGGCCGAAGAGAGCTGACGCTGGGGGGAGAGTAGGTCAAGGCATTCCAATTCTCCCGGGGATAGGCGATAATCATCCCCCAAGTGTCCTCTTGGACGGAGGAGGTTGCCCATGCCGGCCCTATCAATCAAGGACGCGCTTTGGACCGCCACGCTTTTGGCTATATTCGCGGCGTCGTGCGCCCATCCCCACCAGTCCGAGAACATCATCGAGAATTCTGCCTACCGTCTGGCCATCGATGTCGCTACAGGAGGCCTCCACGCCGCTCTCGAGGACAAACGGTCGGGGCTGCGCCTGGCGGATGGACCCCTGGTTTATCGGACCGACGCCGCCGGCCACGAAAACCCGTCCACGCTTTTCCAATTGGTCGATCCGGCCGTTTCGGTGGAGCGCCACCGGCTGATCATCCGCGGGACATTGGCTGGGTTGCGGGTCGAGCACGCCTTCACCCTCCCTCCCGACAAGCCCGTGATGGATGAGACCCTGCGTTTGACCAATCCGACGCCCGGCGTCGTCTCGCTGCCCGATTTCGAGTGCGGGCTCACCAGGCTATTGAAAGACGATACTTGGAGCATCCCCGCCGACCTCGCCGGCGACCGATGGGTGGCCGTCCCCCACCGCAAGCGGGCCGAGGATCCGCGCGAGAGGTACCTTGACTTTTCCGCCTCCGACCTGGCGGACAAGCCCGGATTCGAAGCCCACCCCGACGCGGTCCAGGACCCTCACTATCGCCCCTCACGTCACCGCTACTCCGACGGCTGGGCCTGGACTCATGGTAACGCCGCCCTCGGCATCTATAAGTATAGCCAGGAGGCCATGCTCTATAGCGTCGTCTCGACGGCCAAGACGGCCGGGCGGACCCTGCTCCGCTTCGGCGGGACGGCCATGATCATGGGAGAGCCGGCGGTTTTGACCCGCCTCCGACCGGGCCAGACGGCCGACTTGGGTTTGACTCGGTACGAAACGTTCGAAGGCGGCTGGCGCGAGGCCATGTACGGCTTCCGCCGGTTCCTCGACGAGCGCGGATGCCGCTTCCCCGCCTCCTATGATCCCCCGGTCCACTGGGAGCAACTCTATGACATGGAGGGGGCCTGGGATCACCGGGCCGAGCAGTACACCAAGGCGGCCATCGAGCGGGAAGCCCAAAAAGGCGTGGATTACAGCTGCGAGGCAATCTACCTCGACCCCGGCTGGGACACCAAGTTCGTGTCGCTCATCTGGGGTGACGCCTGGCTCGGTCCGATGGATGCCTTTGTCAAGGAGATGCGCGACCGGTACGGCTTGAAAGTCTCCCTGCA
Organism: Candidatus Aminicenantota bacterium; assembly: GCA_017886205.1. Classification (GTDB taxonomy): domain Bacteria; phylum Acidobacteriota; class Aminicenantia; order Aminicenantales; family UBA8522; genus UBA8522. The sequence continues at coordinate 3,631 of JAFNEO010000034.1, forward strand.
TACCCCCCTGGCCACCTGGATGTCGTTGGACATACCGATGGGCCCTCCAGCGATCGACACTTATCCCGCTGCGGCCCGGCTCCTCGCTCCCCCTCCGCCTCCGCAGGAGCCGGGGGCAAAGGCTGCCGCCCGGCGCCTTCCCGCCATCTGCCTGGGCTCCCGCCAGTATCTCGAGGCCGCCGAAAAAAGGCTCCTCGACCTCTGCGCCGCCGGGGGCACATTCCTGATGTTCGACGGCAACTTCTGGAACGGCGGCTGCCTGAATCCCGACCACGGCCATCCGGTCCCTTACACGTTCGAAGATCACATCCGGGCCAACGTCGACCTCGCCGCCCGCATCCACGCCAACTACCCCCGCGTGCTCATCGAGATGCACGACATGATCGCCGGCGCCAATCCGGTCCGCCACACCCCGCTCTATTACACCTACGGCTTGCCCGGAAGCTGGGACGAGAACTGGGGCTACGAGCTGATGTGGGACTCGATGGCCGACATCAAGGCCCTGCGGTGCCTGTCGCTCTATTACTCCAACCTGTCCTGCAACATTCCGTTCTATCTTCACGTCAACCTGCGGGGCGACAACACGGACGCGATCGTGGTCTGGTGGTACGCCTCGACCTGCCGGCACCTAGGAATCGGGGGCACGGCCAAAAATCCCGCGGTCGTCGCCGCGCAGAAGGCGGCCATGAAGCGCTATCGGGCCGCGGAGGATCTCTATAAGCGGGGAGAGTTCTTCGGCCTCAGCGAGGAGATCCATGTCCACGCGCTCGGCAACCGGGTCGCCGTCAACGCCTTCAACCTCGACGATCGGGCCCGGACTATTGAAGGGAGCATCCGCCTGGCCGAGCTCGGCCTCGACCCCGCCCGCGCCTACGTCTTCGACGAGCCGTGGGCGAGTTGCGCGGACGGAAAGCTGATCGTCAAGGCAGCCCTTGGCCCATGGGGCGTGAAGATGGCGTCGGCGGAAGGCCGATAGCCGCGGCCGGGCCCAGGGAGTCCGGAGGTTGAACCTCGAGAGAAGAATCGTTCATGGAAAAATACGATAAGGAAGACCAGAGATTGCTGGCCATCTGGGCTGCCGACTGCGCCGAACGCGTCCTTCCGATCTTCGAGTGGGCCTGCCCGAAGGACGACCGACCCCGCAAAGCCGTGGAAGCCTGCCGAACATGGGCGCGCACGGGCGCGTTTAGGATGGCCGTTATCCGCCAGGCTTCGCTCGCCGCTCACGCGGCCGCACGCGAAGCGAAAGAAGATCGCGCGGCTTGTTTTGCTGCGCATGCCGCAGGCCAAGCTGTGGCCACCGCGCATGTTCCCCAACACGCCTTCGGCGCCGCTTACTATGCTCTAAGAGCCGTTACGGCAGCTCAGCCTGCCAATGCCGAGGCACAGATCGCCAAGGAACTTCATTGGCAATCGCGGCGTCTTCCAAAAGATCTGAAGCGAGGTTGGCAAGACTGGCAGTCACGGCGGCTGCCAAAAAACCTCAGGCAAGTATGGCGAGACGTCTTCACGGCGAGCGAGAAAGGCTACGGCAAGGTCATCCGCATCCAGGGCAAGCAGGTTAGGGCGGTCGGCCGCGCCACCCAGGGCGTCCGGCTGATCAACTTGGAGAACGGGGAGAAGGTCTGCTCGGTGGCCAAGGCCGAAAAGAGCTGAGTTATTTCTCTCTCACTTCCTTAATCATTTCCACAACGGGTGCAATCAAAGCCTCGGGTTTCCCCACATGAATATCATGTCCTGCCCCCTCAACGATAATCAGCCTTCCCCCAGGAATCAAAGCGGCCAATTTATTATTCAAAGCGCAGTCCAATTCTGCTATTTTTTCTATCGCCTCATCGCTAAACATTGGCCGCATGGCTTCTGCTCGATCGCTGCCGGAAGTCAAAATCACAAACGGCATCCGGGGCAGAGGCTTGCTTTTGCTGACCTGTTCCCTAGTAATGTTCCGATAATCGGCTTCGGTTTTGGGATTTTCGGGCGCGCTGAACCTGGCGACCACAAGTTGCTCAAACGCTTCGAGGTCTTTTCCTTTGAGAATTTTCCGTAGTTCGTTAAGGACATCCTCATGCTGGGTATCCTCCAGAATCAATCCACCCATGTCAGCAGGGCACATGGATGCAAAGAGCCGGACCACGCTTCCGCCGTAAGAATGACCAACCAGAATGTAGGGCCTGGGAACAGCCAATTTATCGAGCAGAACATGAAGGTCTTTGGCGGATTGCTCGCCATGAGTCGGCAGATCACCGATTTCACTTTTGCCAATGCCGGCTCGGTCAAACGTCATAACGGTCGTTATTGCAGCCAGGTCCGGGATGACTGAATTCCAATATGCCTGGGGAGCCTCCAAGCCACTGACCAGTACAACAGTGGGTGAGCCGTTGCCATACACACAACAGTGTAATTTTCGCCCGCCCACATCGATCATGTTTTCAATTTTGGGCGTTGAAATTTCCGGGATTCTAATTTGTTCTTGAGGAGATCCTTGGCTCGCTTGGGAATTGGACAATAAATTGGAATTAAAGCCGATGAGGTCCATCAAAATTGTGCTCATCAAGAAAAGCTTTGTGATAGATAATTTTTGGTTCATTTTTGGTTATGGTTTGTCGGGCCTGCCCGCCGTCAAGATATCACCTCTAAAGTGAGCTTTTCAAGCCAGACGGCAAGGCGCTCATCAACCTCGAGAACGGGGACAAGATCTGCTCGGTGGCCAAGGCCAGCGAGAGTTGACCCTGGCGCATCTCTCGACCCAATCTTCGGCCGACCGAGTCGGCTAGGGCACAACCTCCCCTTGACAGCCAGATTGCCTGAACCTACAATGAGCCCACCTTATCCGGAGGAGGGAAGAATGGCCGATACACTCGCCCAAGTCCTTCTGGACACCGTCAAGAACTACCCCAAGCCGGACTTCATGCTTTACAAGAAGGAGGGCCGGTATCAGCCCCTCTCGACTGAAGAGTTCGGCCGACGGGTGAAGCATCTCTGCCTGGGACTCAAAGACCTGGGTTTGCAAAGGGGGGACAAGGTCATCATCCTCTCCGAGAACCGGCCCGAATGGGTGATCACCGACCACGCCAACCTCTGCTTAGGCGCGAGCACCGTCCCCATCTATACGTCTCTCGTCCCAGAGCAGATCAAGTACATCATCGATGATTCTGATGCCAAGGCCGTCGTGTTCTCCTGCGAAGATTTGTGGAAGAGGATCGAGGCCGTTAAACCCAGCCTGACCAAGGTCCGCCATTACATCACCTTCCTCGAGGAAGCGCCGGACGGCGTCCTCACCTTCGATCAGGTTCTGGAGCGGGGCCGGAAGCTCGATGAGCAGAATCCGGCGCTGTTTGAGTCCCTGGTCAAGGCCGTCAAGCCCGAGGATGAAGCCTCCCTTATCTACACCTCCGGCACGACCGGCGTCCCCAAGGGAGTCATCCTCACCCACAACAATTTCCTGAGCAACGTCAAGACGTGCGTTTCCATCCTCGATTTCACCCATAAGGACACGGTCCTCTCTTTTCTCCCCCTCTCTCATGTCCTAGAGAGGATGGTCACCTACGTCTATGTATATGCCGGGGTCCATATCGGCTACGCCGAGAGCCTGGAGAGTGTGGGCGCGAACCTGCTCGAGATCCGGCCGACCATCATGGTCAGCGTTCCCCGCGTCTTTGAGAAGATCTACGCCAAGGTCATGGACAACGTGCTTTCCAGCTCGACCCTAAAGAAGAGGATCTTTTTCTGGGCGCTCAAAGTGGGAAAAGAATACGGCCGCCGCAAGCTGAACAAGGAGACGATCCCCGGCGGACTCCAGAGAAAGAGAAACCTGGCCCACAAGCTAGTCTATTCCAAGATCATCGAAAAAACCGGCGGCCGAGTGCGCTTTTTCGTCTCCGGAGGAGCACCCCTGTCCAAGGACATCGCGGAGTTTTTCTACGCCCTGGGCCTTGTCATCCTGGAGGGATACGGTCTGACGGAGACTTCGCCGGTGATCTCGCTCAACACCTTTGAAAACATTAGGTTAGGGACGGTCGGCAAGCCCATCCCCGGGATAGAGGTCAAGATCGCTCCGGACGGGGAGATTCTCACCCGCGGTCCGCACGTGATGAAGGGCTACTACAAGAAGGAGGCGGAGACGCGGGAAGCGTTCGAGGGAGGTTGGTTCCACACCGGAGATATCGGGCATATCGACAAAGACGGGTTTGTCGTCATCACCGACCGCAAGAAAGACATCATCGTCACGGCCGGTGGAAAGAATATCGCGCCTCAGCCGATCGAAAACATCCTCAAGACGAACCCCTACATCTCCAACGCCGTCGTCATCGGCGACCGACGGAGGTTCGTTTGCGCTCTGATCGTGCCCAATTTCGAGAAGCTCGAAAAATACGCCAAGGCGAGCAATATCCCCTTCGCCGGCCGGGCCGAGCTCCTCCGCAACGAGCGGGTGGTCAATTTCCTCAAGGCCGAGGTCGACCGGGCCACCCCCAACCTGGCCCAGTATGAGAGAGTCAAACGGATCGCCCTCCTCGACCGGGACTTCGAGATCGAGAAGGGAGAGATGACCCCCAGCCTCAAGGTCAAGCGGAACATCATCGAGCAGAAATACAAAGCCTTTATCGACGCCTTGTACGAGGAAGAGAGAAATAGTGGGTAGGCTCAGTCGGCTTTTGCTTCGGCCTCTTTGGCTTCAGCCTCGGCTTCGTCCTTTTGTTCCCGCCAGTAGAGGATACGGCCGCAATTCTCACAGAGAATGAGCTTTCGGGTAGAGAGCAGTTCATTCAAGACCTGCGGCCGGACGCGCACGTGGCACAGGGCGCAGAAATCGTCCTTGACGGGGGAGAGGGCGGTGCCTCCCTTCTTGCGGAATATCTTGAGATATAGGTTGACCTGGTCGGCCGTTATCGTGGGCAGGAGTCCTTCCCGGCGCTGACCGAGCACTCGGGCCTTTTCTTCCGTCTCTCTCTTTTTCCGGGAGAGGGCTTCCTTTTCCTTGGTCAGGCTGGCCTGGGTCTCGGCGTGCTTTTGGCCGGCCGTCTTGATCTCTTTCTGGATGTCGTCCTCCAGGAGCATCTCGGCGATGAACGTCTCCTCGAGGCGATCGACCCTTTTCTCGGACTCCTCGATCTCCTTGAGAAGGACTGTATATTCCTTGTTGGTCTTAACCTCGTTGAGCTGGCGCTTGTACTTGCCGGTCTGGGACTTGATGTCCTTGACCTCAGACTCGAGCTCCCGTCTCTTTTTCTGACTCCCGGTCATCTTCTCTTTGGCGGCGGCCACCAGGAGGGCGCTTTCCTCGATTTTTTTGTCGATGTCTTCGATCTGAGGGGGGATACCGTCAAGGAAGAGAGTGAGCTCCCGGATCTCCATATCCAGTTGCTGAAGCTGGATCAGCTTCTCGAAATCGATCTCCACATCTCTTCCTCGGGATCAATATGGGCCTACCAGGATTCGAACCTGGGACCTGCCGGTTATGAGCCGGTAGCTCTACCGCTGAGCTATAGGCCCTCCGCCATCTTATATCAAATCCGTCCCGGATAGTCAAACAAAGGCGCGGGCCGACTAGTGGTTATTGGTGAAGGACCTCAGCTTGCGGCTGCGGCTGGGGTGTTTGAGCTTGCGGAGGGCTTTGGCCTCGATCTGGCGGATCCTCTCCCGGGTGACTTTGAACTGCTGGCCGACCTCCTCCAGGGTGTGCTCGTTCCCGTCCCCCAGCCCGAAGCGCATCTTCAGGACCTTGGCCTCTCTCTCGGTTAAAGACTTGAGGGCCTCCTCGATCTGCTCGCGAAGGTTGATATGGATGACCGTGTCGGGAGGCGAGGGCATGAGCTTGTCCTCGATGAAGTCCCCCAGGTGGCTGTCCTCTTCCTCGCCGATGGGCGTCTCGAGGGAGATCGGCTCCTGGGCAATCTTGATGATCTTGCGGACCTTGACCACCGGCATGTCCATCTTCTTGGCGATCTCTTCGCTCGACGGCTCTCGGCCGACCTCTTGAACCAGGCCGCGCGATACCCGGATGAGCTTGTTGATGGTCTCGATCATGTGGACGGGGATGCNNGATGGCCTGCCGGATCCACCAGGTAGCATAGGTTGAGAACTTGTACCCCCGGCGGTATTCGAACTTGTCAACCGCCTTCATCAGCCCCATGTTCCCTTCCTGGATGAGGTCGAGGAACTGCAGTCCCCGGTTGCTGTATTTCTTGGCGATCGAGACGACGAGCCTCAGGTTAGCGGCGACAAGCTCTTTCTTGGCCTGGTCGCTGACCTTTTTGCCAGTCGTGATGGCCCGGATGGTCTTCCGCAGGTTCTGGGAGTCCAGGCCGATCTCCTTATGGTAGGCCCGGGACTGCCTGTTGACATCCTGCAGTTTTTGCTTGAGAATCTCGATATTCTTCTTGCCCCGGACGCGGGTCAAGGCCAGCGTGAGCTCTTCCTTGGTATCCTCGAGCTCGTTGATTTTCCTGAGGTTCCCCCGAAGTGAGTCGATGATCTTCTCCCGCTCGCCTGGCCGAATGTTGAGCTCCCGGACCAGCCGGCTCATCTGGAGGATGATCCGGCCGCGGGCGAAATAGTACTTCTTGGCACCGGGGATCCTGTCCAGCTTACGATAGAGGTCGCGGATTATCTTGATCTTGGCCAGGACCTCTTGCTTCTTCTCCTCCAGCTTGTGCTCGGTGATCTCCTCGTCGCTCAGGTCGAACATCTCCAGGAAAATAAGGAGATTGGTCTTGATCTGTTCCTCCAGGGCAAAGACCTGGTTGAGGACCAGCCGGGTCTTGGAGAGGGCCTTGATGATGCTCTTCTCGCCCCGCTCGATCTCCCGGGCGATCGCGATCTCGCCTTCCCTGGTGAGGAGCGAGATGGTACCCATTTCGCGCAGGTAGAGCTTAACTGGATCGGTCGTCCGATCCAGCCCGTGGACCGAGACCTGATCGCTCTTCCGCTTCTTGGGAACGAGGTCACTCCTCTTGGCGCCGAAGATCTTGATCCCGTAATCGTCCATGGAGCTGAGGAATTCGTCGAAATCTTCCTCCGTATCCAGCTCTTCATGGAAGGTTTTGTCGACCTCCTCAAAAAGGAGGTAGCCCTGTTTTCTCCCCTTAGAGAGGAGTTGGCTGATTTCGTCTTTTTGATATTTATGGTCAGAAGACAAGACGGAAACCTCGCATCTCGGACATTATATCACATCGACATGATTTTCTTGGTCAGGGCCTGCTTCTGGGAGAGAAGCGCGGCCAGCTTGTCCTTCTCACCGTTGCGTTCGCAGCGGACGATCTCCTTCTGGAGAGCCCGGAACCTGGTCTCCAGCACCGTCTTGCGGAGGGATTGCAGACAGTCTATAGCTTCCTCTCCGCTGCCCCGGCCGATCCGTTCCTGCAACAACTCGGAGATGGGCCGGGAAAGCTCCGGCCCGACGGCCTTGGCGAGCTCGGGCAAAAGGACCCGCCTGGCCTTCCGCGTGCAGTCCAGCATGAAGGCGAACGCGGCTTCGCTGCGCAGCCCGCGAAAGTCGTCCTCTCGAGCCTCGGCCAGAAGCTCGGCCGCCAGTTCCTCGTCCGAGAGCAGGATCTGGAGAAGCCTCTTTTCGGCGGGGAGAAGAAAATCCTCAGTTTGCAGGGCAGGCTTTTTCCCTGGCGTCCTTTCAATAGAAGAGCGGACGATTCGCTCGTCAAGATCCAAGTATTCACAAAGCTGCCTAAGATATTCGCTTCCAGAAATTGTATCAGGATTAATGAGAATGATGTCGATAATTCTTTTGGCTACGGATATCTTTCCCTCTCTAGATTGGGAAGCCAGATTTGGGATCTGCATATCAATCATGAACTTTATCAAAGGCACACTTCGGCTTTTTTTGAGCTGCAAATATGCTTTAGCTCCATGCTTTCGGATGAAACCGTCAGGGTCGAGGTTTTCCGGGAGAACAAGGACCTCGGGCTGCTTGCCAATCTCAAAGCACAGCGGGATCCCACGTGAAGTTGCAGCCTTTCCCGCGCGATCACCATCATAATTAATGACAATCTTTGCAGCAAAACGGTGTGCTTGGTAAACTTGATCAGTCGTCAATGCTGTTCCCAGCGAAGCGGCGACGTTGCGGATCCCGGCCTGGTAGAGGGAAGCGAAATCCGTGTAGCCTTCGACCAGGATGAGCTCGCCGGCCTCGCGAACCGCCTCCTTGGTCCAGTTCAGCCCGTAGAGGACTTTGCCTTTGGAATAGACGGGTGTGTCGGGCGAATTGAGGTACTTGGGGTCGGCGTCGGCAACGGTCCTGCCGCCGAAAGCGACGACCTTCCCGGTGAGGCCGAAGATGGGGAAGATGACCCGGCCCCGGAAACGATCGTAGTATTCGGGTTTTTTCTGGCCGGGGAGGACGAGCCCAGCCTTTTCCAGGAGCGCGGGCTCCGCACCTCTTCCTTGAAAATAGCCCAGCAGGGCGTTCCAGGAATTCGGGGCATAGCCGACCTTGAGGGCTTCAATGGTGTCGTCGTCAAGGTTTCTCTTCTTCAGATAGGCAAGGGCGGCCTCGCCTTCTCCTTTCTGAAAGAGGTTCCGGCGGAAGAAAGCCAGCGCCGTCTCGTTGACCTTATAGACCTTTTCTTCGAGCTTCTGAAGCTCAGGAGAGAGTTTGGTTTTCTGAGGCAGAGGGATGTGGTATCTCTCGGCTAGATGGTTCAAAACTTCCGGGAAGGTGAGATTTTCTTTCTCCATGACCAGGGTGAAGACGTCGCCGCCCACCCCGCAGCCGAAGCAGTGGAAAAGCTGCTTCTCGGAATCCACGGTGAAGGAAGGGTCTTTTTCCGAATGAAACGGGCAGAGGCCGACGTGCTTCCGGCCGCGCCTTCTCAGAGTGGTGTATTGCGAAGCGATATCGACGATATCGGCGGCCTGCCTAATCTGGTCGATGATCTCCATAGAGCTTTTTCTAGAGGTGATTGATCAGGCTGGCCAGGTAGCCGGCTCCGAACCCGTTATCGATGTTCATGACAGCCACTCCGCCGGGGCAAGAGTTGAGCATGGCCAGAAGCGCCGAGATGCCCTGGAAGCTTGCCCCGTAGCCGACGCTGGTGGGCACGGCGATAACGGGCACGTTGACCAGCCCGGCCACGACACTCGGAAGGGCGCCCTCCATGCCCGCCACGGCGATGATCAACCGCGCCTTCCTGATCTTGTCCATCTCCCCGATCAGGCGGTGAAGACCCGCCACGCCGACGTCATAGATCCGCTCGGTCTCGTTGCCGAGCATCTCGCAGGTCACGAATGCTTCCTCGGCTACGGGGATATCGGATGTCCCGGCCGTGATGATGACGATCCTGCCCTTTCCGGGCGCCGGGCGCTTCTTTCTCAGGCAGATCGTCTTGCCCAGGGAATTGTAGAGGCAGCCGGGGATCTTCCGCCTGATCTTCTGATAAATCTGAGGACGGGCCCTGGTGATGAGCAGGCTGTTTCCTCTCTTGCAGATCTCCTGGGCGATCTTGAGGATCTGTCCGTCAGTTTTTCCCTGGCCGTAAATGATTTCGGGGAACCCTTTTCTGACTTCCCGGTGGTGGTCGACCTTGGCAAAACCCAGGTCCTGATAGGGATAATCCTTGAGCTTATCGAAGGCCTCTCCGGGGGACATCTGCCCAAGAGAGACTTTTTCCAAGACCTCTTCCAGCTCCGTCTTCATGAAAGGTATCTTACCATACAGGCGCCCGTTGACCAAGAGATCGCACCTTGGGGAACGTCCCCATTTGGAGTATACTAGCTCCGGAATGCTCCAGAAGCGGACAATTCAGCGCCCCGTTTCCTTCTCCGGCCTGGGAATTCACTCGGGAGAGCAGGGCAGCCTAACCGTCAGGCCTTCCTCAAAGGGAAGAGTTTTTTTCCGAAGGATGGACTTGGGCGGCCTGGAGGTTGAGGCCGATCCCCGAAAAATCGAGGCTCTGAACTGCTCCTGCCTTGTCTTTGAATCGGGCCGGATTCAGACCCTGGAGCATCTTCTGGCTGTCCTGTATATTCTTGGCCTTGACAGCGTCGAGCTCGAGCTCCAGGGCGGAGAAATCCCCATCCTGGACGGGAGCGCGGCTCCCTTGGCTGAGTCCATTCTGCAAGCCGGCCTGCGGCCGGTCCCCCAGGCAGGAAAGGCAGTCCGGATCCTCAAGTCGCATACGATCGAGGAGAAGGGGGCCAGCCTATCCTTCTTCCCGAACCCTGATTTCAGAGTGTCCTATGCTATTGATTTTCCCCATCCGCTCATCGGCCGGCAGGAGATATCCGTCTCCCTGACCCGGAAGCTCTTCCTTGAGGAGATCGCTCCCGCCCGAACGTTCGGGTTCTTGAAGGACGCCCCCGAGCTCCGCAAGCTCGGCCTGGCTCTCGGGGGAAGCCTGGACAACGCCGTGGTCCTCGATGAAGAGAAAGTCATCAGCGGACCCCTCCGTTTCAGGGACGAATTCGTCCGCCATAAAGTCCTCGATCTTGTCGGTGACCTGGCGCTCTTCGGCCATCCTATGTTCGGCCATTTTAAGGCCGAGCGAGCCGGTCACCGCCTCCATCACCAGGTCGTCCTCTTCCTCCTCGATCATCCCGATTTCTGGACTTACGAAGAGGACGCCTCCCCTCGCTTCCTTCAGGGCTGAAGGGCATTTCCTTGTTAAAAAGAACGCTCTGGGTTAAAATAGTACAGATAACTGCCCGAGTCAGGAGATCATGGTGAAGGAAGAAAAGACCAAGAGAGATGCTTATGAAAAGGCCCTCGCCGCTTACGGCGAAGCCATGAAGGAATTCCACAAGGGAAGGCTCGACAAAGCCCAGGAGCTGCTCAAGGCTTTTCTCGAAAAGTACGACACCGAGAAAGAGTTTGTCGACCGGGCCAAGCTCTACCTCCAGATGACCCAGGAAAAAGGGGAAAAAGAGACGGTCTCCCTGAAAACTATGGACGATTACGTCAATTACAGCATCTACAAGATCAATTCCGGAGCTCATGAGGAAGCCCTGAAGCTTTTGGAAAAAGCGCTGGAGATGAAAGAGGAAGAGGGGAGGGTCTATTATCTCATGGCCAATGCCCATATCCTGATGGGAAAAGCGGATGAGGCCATGGAGTGCCTGAAGAAGGCCTTCCAGAAAGACAAGTCCTACCGCGTCCTGGCGCAGAACGAGATCGATTTCGAACCCCTCTGGGACGATAAGAAGTTCAGGTTGATCACTCGTCTGACATGAAGCGAAACCTGCTGGGGCTTGTTTGGTTGACAGGCGAAGAAGCAGGATCAAAACCGCACGCCGTGCATCTGACCCAGAGCCTTCTGGGAAAGTCCATTCTCCAACTGACGATCGAGGCGGTCCGAAGCCTTGGGCCGGAGAGGATCCTGGCCGTCATCGGCGCCGGGAATGAACGGAGCGACGATTCTTTTGCTCCGCCCGAGGTCGAGTGGCTGCGGGGCGGGAAAACAGCGAGCGCCCTCGCCGCCGTCGATTCGGCCAGGGATTTGCTGGCCAAGCACCCGTCTAAGAATCTCGTCGTCCTGGATGCCCGCCTGGCGCTGCTCAGTCAGCGGACAATGCGGTCTCTGCTCCTGGCCCACCAGAGAGAAAAGAACTCTCTGACGGTGGCTGCAGGGCCTGGAGAAATCCCCCTGTTCGTCGCCAAGATCCGTGACCTTCTGGCAGCCTTATCTGGGCCCGGGCGGCGAAATAGGACGCAGGGCGGGATCGGCGACCTTATCCGATTCATCTCCGAGACGGGCAAGAAGACGGGCACCTACCGGGTACGACACCCGGAAGAATCCTTGGCTATAAGCACTCCCCAGGCCGTGTCCCAGGCGATCGCTTTCCTCCGGGGGAAGAAGTTGGGAGAGCTCGAATCCCGGGGCGTCATCGTCCTCGACCCGGTGACGACCTGGGTGGACCTGGAAGTCCGCATCGGCCGTGGCACTGTCATCTATCCCTCCGCCGTCATCGAAGGCCGCACCACGATCGGCATGCAGTGCCGGATTTTTCCTTTTGTCCATCTGATCGACACCTATCTCGGTGACCGGGTCAAGGTCCTGAGCTCAACCATGATCGAGAGAAGCCGGATCGAGGACGATGCCCAGGTCGGCCCGTTCACCCATTTCCGGCCAAACACGGTGGTCCGGCCGAAGGCCAAGGTGGGTAATTTCGTTGAGATGAAGAACACGGTCTTCGGCGAGGGGTCCAAAGCCGGGCACCTGTCCTACCTCGGGGATACGATCGTCGAGGATGACGTCAACATCGGGGCGGGCACCATAACCTGCAACTATGACGGGTTTAAGAAATCCCAGACCGTGATCGAGCGGGGCGCCTTCATCGGGTCGGGCACCGAGCTCGTTGCGCCGGTCAGGATCGGACGCCGTGCCTACATCGGCGCCGGTTCCGTCATCACCAAGGACGTCTCTCCCGAGTCCTTGGCCGTGGCTCGCGGCCGGCAGGTCGAAAAGCCGGGCTGGGTCCGCCGGAAGAAGATGAAATAATGTGCGGCATCATCGGCTATCTGGGGTCGAAGAACGCCGTCCCCATCTTGCTGGACGGCCTCAAGAAGCTTGAATACAGAGGCTATGACAGCGCGGGTATTGCCGTCATCCGAGACAACAAGGTCCAGGTCCGGCGGGTCAAAGGCAAGATCCGCGACCTCGTTGAGAGCCTGAAGGCATCTCCGCTTGAGGGAAGCTGCGGGTTGGGGCACACCCGCTGGGCGACCCACGGCCGGCCGAGCGAGGAGAACGCCCATCCGCATCGCGATTGCTCGGGGACCCTGGTTGTCGTCCACAACGGCATCATCGAGAACTATCTTCCGCTCAAAGAACAACTCATCCGTGAGGGTCATGTCTTCCGCACGGAGACGGATACCGAGGTCATCGCCCATCTTATAGAAAAACATTTCAAGAGCTCTCTGGAGGAGGCCGTGATGATGGCCATCCGGGAGCTCGAAGGCGCCTACGCCATCGCCGCCATGTCGGTGCGGGACCCCGATAAGATCGTCGCCGCCAAGACGGGCCCGCCGGCCGTTGTCGGCCTGGGAGAGGGTGAATTCTTCATCTCCTCCGATATCAACCCCATCCTCGGACATACGCCCCGGGTTGTGTTCCTTGAAGATAACGAGATGGCCGTACTTGAACGGTCGGGGGTGCGGTTCCTTGATTTTCAGGGAAACTCTTTGAGCAAGACAGTGGACCATCTTTCCTGGAACCCTCTCATGATCGAGAAAAAGGGCTTCAAACACTTCATGCTCAAGGAGATTTTCGAACAGCCCCAGGTGGTCCGGGATACCCTCGAGGGCCGGATCTCTCTGGGGTCGGGCAGGGTCTATCTCGATGAGATCGGGCTTTCCCCCCGGGTGACGAAGAGCATCGAGCGGGTCCTGATCATCGCCTGCGGAACGTCCTACCATGCCGGGCTGGCGGGAAAATATTTCATCGAATCACTGGCCCAGGTCCCTGTCTCCGTTGAATATGCCTCCGAATACCGGTACCATGACCTTCTCCTCGACCCCAGGACCTTGGTCGTCGTCATCTCCCAATCCGGCGAAACGGCGGACACGCTGGCCGCCCTGAGGGCGATCAAGAAGGCGGGCGGGCTCACCCTGGCCATCTCCAACGTCGTGAATTCCACGATCCCCCGGGAAGCCGGAAGGGCTCTCTACACCCATGCCGGGCCCGAGATCGGCGTCGCCGCGACCAAGACCTTTTCCGCCCAGCTGGCGGCCCTGGCTCTTCTTGCCCTTTATCTGGCCCAGGCCAGGGGAAGGAGTGACGAGGGGACTTCCTCTCCTCTTATCCAGGACCTGCTGCGGGTGCCGCATAAGCTGGAGAGAATCCTGGCCGAAGCCAGGAGTCTGGAAGACCTCGCCCAGAGATTTTTGGCCTTCTCCCACTTCCTCTATCTCGGCCGCTGGGTCAGCTTTCCGGTCGCCTTGGAGGGAGCGCTCAAGCTCAAAGAGATCTCTTATCTCCATGCCGAAGGCTATGCCGGCGGAGAGATGAAGCACGGCCCCATAGCCCTGATCGATGAAGACATGCCGACCCTGGCCGTCGTTCCCAAGGACCGGGCCTATGAAAAGATGCTCAGCAATATTTCCGAGATCAAGGCACGGTCGGGCCATGTCCTGGCCCTAGCCTTCGACGATGACCGAGAGATCACGAACCATGCGGACGAGGTCATCCGGGTCCCTGCCTGTTCCCCGCTCTGGAGCCCCTTCTTGACCGTCCTGCCGCTCCAGCTATTTGCCTACCACATCGCCGCCAAACGCGGTGCGGACGTCGACCAGCCCCGGAATCTGGCCAAGAGCGTGACGGTGGAGTAGCGACTATTTCTTTTTAGGCGCGGCCTTTTTCCTGGCCTTGCGCTTCGCTTCTTTCTTGGCATATCGGGCAATAAACCTCTCGGTCAGGTCTCTGGCTTCGGTGTCGGTGTACTGCTTCGGCGGCGACTTCATGAAATAGGACGAGGGGGCAAACAGCGCGCCCGAGACCCCGTTGTTCAAGGCGAGCTTCGCGCAGCGGATGGCATCGATGACGACTCCCGCCGAGTTGGGGGAATCTTCGACCGACAGACGGCAGTCGAGATACGTCGGGATATCGCCAAAATGGCGGCTCTCGATCCGCAGGAAGCAGAGCTTGTTATCCTTCTGCCAGGGGACATAGTCGCTCGGACCGACGTGGATGTTGTCAGGGTCTATGCTCTGGCCGCGGGCCCTGATCTGGGATGTCACGGCGTTGGTCTTGGAGATCTTTTTGGATTGCAGCCTTTCCCTCTCCAGCATGTTGAGGAAGTCGGTATTTCCGCCCGTGTTCAGCTGGTAGGTCCGGTCGATGGGCATGCCGCGGTCGAGGTAGAGGTTGACCAGGGTGCGATGGAGGATGGTCGCACCGACCTGGGACTTGATGTCGTCGCCGATGATCGGCAGCCCGTAGGCTTCGAAACGCTTCTGCCAGTATTTCTCGCTGGCGATGAAAACCGGAATGCAGTTGATGAAGGCGCAGCCGGCTTCCAGGACCTGCTCGACGTACCACTTGGTGGCCTCTTCGCTGCCCACCGGCAAATAGCTCACCACGACGTCCGTTTTCGTCTCCTTGAGGATGGAGACGATGTCGGCCGTAGCGCCGGGCGCTTTCTGGATGATCTGGGAGAGGTATTTGCCCAGCCCGTCGTGGGTCATGCCCCGCTTGACCTTGACATTCTTGGTGGGGACGTCGGCGAATTTCTTGGTGTTGTTGGGCCAGGTGAAGACCGCCTCGCTCAGGTCTTTGCCGACTTTGTTCTTGTCGATATCGAAGGCGGCCACAAATTCGACGTCCCGGATATGATAGCCGCCCAGGTTGATGTGCATGATGCCGGGGATAAAATCCCCTTCCTTGGCATTCTTGTAGTATTCGACCCCCTGGACGAGCGATGAGGCGCAGTTGCCGACACCGATGATGGCCACTCTGATCTTGTTCATGAGTTCAGACCTCCTTGTCTTTGTTCATCTGCCTCTCGATCTTTCTTACGAGGAGAGTTCTTTCGAGGGCGGTGATGTTGGAGATGACGGCGATGCCGGTCAGGACCACGATCATCGCCGGGTCGAAGACCTTGAAGATTGTCCCGATGAGAGTGCCCAGGACGAGAAGGATCATCCGCTCAGCCCGCTGCATGAACCCGACCTTGCACTCGATGCCCAGACCTTCAGCCCGGGCGCGGGTGTAGCTGACCATGGTCGAGCCCAAAAAGGTGAAATACGGGATCCACATCGGCCAGCGGCCCCGAAAATAATAGGCCAGGCCGAAGTAGATAAAGAATTCCGAGTAGCGGTCGAGCGTCGAGTCGAAAATGGCGCCGTACAGGCTCTGTTTCTTGGCCTTGACCGCGACTTTCCCGTCGACGACGTCCAGGGCGCCGCAGATGAAGATCAGGACGGCCGCCCAGCCGGGGTGGTTGAAGGCGAAAAGGGCGCCGGCGGCCAGGCCGGCTAGCAGAGCCAGGAAGGTGATGAGGTTGGGGCTGATATCGAGGCGGACGAGAAGGTCCGACAGCAGGGCCAGGCTGTTGAGAAACCCGTGGATCCATTTTTCGGGGATCACTCCCAGGAGCCGAGCCTTGGGGCGGCGGGTTGTTGCGGCGGCGGTTTCGGTCATGGTCGCTAGGGAAATAGAGTATAATAATGCCCCAAAGATCGGCCCGGAATCAAGAGGAATCTGCTACTCGATCTTGATCTTCCGCTTCGGTTCGGCCTTCCGGACGCCCCTTTTTTCGAGCGTTTCCAGCCGGGCATCAATGAGCGAGCGGAAGGCCAGGAGCACCTCTTTCTTCGCCTTGAGCAGATGTTCCTGAGCTTGGAGGGGAAGGAAGAGGGTGAACAGCTCTTCGGGTATGCAGATCTTGATCTCCCTCATTTTTTCGGCCGCCATGGTCACGCCTCCTTGCGGTCGGGTTGAAAGGTAATCTTCAGCCTTTCCTCGACGAACTTGGCCCCCCGGATGGAGTGACTCAGAAGAACCCGGGGAAGCAGGATATTCCTTTTCAAAGTTCCCACCTTGATGAAGAGCTCCTCTCCTTTTTGGATGAGGTCAAGGTCGCCTTTCTCGACAAACGGCAGATGCAGGGACAGGACGAAACAGCCATTTTCCTTCTCGATCTGAAGGGGCTTCTGGGCGAAGAAAAGGCGGGCGGGGTCCTGTCCTCGATAGACGCTGTCTCCCATTTTTTCGAGGGACGTCCTCCCGACGACCTCCTGATTGGCGAGCTCGGCCGGGAATATGGGGACCGGCGAGAAGCTCTCCTCGATGAGGCGCAGGTAGCTCTCTTGAATGGACTTCCATTTCTGGAAATAGGGGTCTTCGACTGCTGCCGGGATCACCCGGTTGACGATGATCAGGTCGACGGCATAGCCGAAGAGGCTGAAGAAGGTGTAGGCCCGCTGGGCCTCCTTGATGACCATCTTTTCTGGGTTGATGACGAGGCGGATGGAGGTCGTCCGACCGTCCTCGAGGATCTCCTTCATCTCGGCAAGCTGGCCGGTCAGCTTCTTCATCGCCTCGAAGACACTGTCCTCTGGAAAAGGAAAGGGGAGGAGGCGGTTGGCCACGGGCCGGACAGCCTTGGCCGCCCTCCGCTGGAAGGGGAAGATGTGCTTCAGGTACCAGTTGGTGATCTCCGGCGCGCTGAGGAGACGGAGGGTGTCGCCCGTCGGCGCGCAGTCGACGATGATGACCTCGTAATCGGCGGTCCTGTTGTACTGACGGATCTCCATCAAGCTGAAGAGCTCCTCCATCCCCGGGAAGACGCTCAGCTCTTCGGCCTCGATCGAATCGACTCCCTGGGAAGCGAAAAGAGCCGTCAGGTAGGTCTTGATCTCGCCCCACTTGGCCTCCATCTGCTCCAGGGCGTTGATCTCCTGCCCGTAGAGGTTCGCAGTGATCTTATGGGGAGTGTTGCCGAGGGGGACTTCGAAGGAATCCGAAAGGCTGTGGGCTGCGTCCGTGGAGATGACCAGCGTCCTGTATCCCCGGCGGGCGGAGAGCAACGCCGTGGAGGCGGCAAGAGTCGTTTTCCCGACGCCTCCCTTTCCGGTGAACAGAATAATGCGCATTGTCCTGCACTCATTCTATCACCCAGACGGGCGAAAGGACAAGATCGGCTCCTAACGGCCGTGGCCGCCGACCGGCGGAGGGGTTCGCTTGCTATTTCCTCTTGCCCAGCTTTTTGTAATATTTTTGGTGGTATTCCTCGGCCTGGTAGAACTCGGAGGCGGGGAGTACCTGGGTGGCGATGGGCCGGTCGTACTGGCCCGACGCGTTAAGCGCAGCGATCGCCTCGAGCGCCGCTTCCTTTTGCCCTTCGTTCAGATAGAAAACCGCCGATCTGTACTGCGTCCCGATATCCAGTCCCTGCCGGTTGACCTGGGTCGGGTCATGGAACCGGAAGAAGGCCTCCAGGAGCTCCGCGTAGCTTACTTCCTTCGGGTTGAAGACGACCTCGACGGATTCGGCATGGCCCGTGGTGTCCGAACAGACCTTTTGGTAGGTTGGGTCCTTGGTGTGCCCGCCCGTGTAGCCGACACGGGTTGAACGAACGCCCTTGATCCGCCGGAACTTGTCCTCCACCCCCCAGAAGCAGCCGGCGGCGAAGACGGCCGTCTCCGTCCCTTCTTTTTTCATTTCTTCGGCCCGGCCCGCCGGTTTGAAGCCCAGGGCAATCGAGTTGATGCAGAAATGTTGGCGGGTCGGAGCCGGGCCGTCATCGAAGACATGGCCGAGATGGGAGCCGCAGGCGGCGCAACGAACCTCTGTCCGGATCATCCCGTGAGAACGGTCCTCCCGGCATTCCACACGTTCCTCACCGAGGGGCGCCGTGAAGCTCGGCCAGCCGGTGCCGTGGTCGTATTTCGTCTCCGAACCGAAAAGCGGCGTCCCGCAGGCGCCGCAAGCATAAGTCCCGTTTTCATACAGGTCGTTGTATTTTCCTATGAACGGCCTCTCCGTCCCGGCCTGGCGCAGCACGCGGTACTGCTCCGAGGTGAGGATATCCTTCCATTCTTTATCGGTTTTCTCAGTTTTCTTGATCATTCCCGTCTCCTCTCGAAACAGGCCATCCTTGCCGCCGGTTACTCCAGCGGGACGAGCCGCCGAATTTTGGACTCCAATGATACTCGCCAAAATAGCGAAGACAGCTGCCCACAAACACAAGCCTCGACTCATGGCGCTCCTTATTTCCTATTAATCCTATATTATTAGTATATATTATGTCCTTCCCTTTGAGAAGCGAACCCGCCGACAGACCGGGCTTGATTGAGGCCGGGAGTAAGGATATATATGAGAAAACATCCTCTCAACAGGAGTATCATATGAGCAACTCGCACGTCGAAAAGCGCGTCAAGATACGAAGAAAAGCCCTGCCGCTCTTTGTTATTGTCATCCTGGGATTGTTTTCTTTGGCTCCCTCGGGCGAGACTCCCCAGGTCAATGACTGGGAAAACCCCCTGGTCGTCTGCCGCAATACCGAGCTTCCCCACGCCACGCTCATCCCCTATGCGACCATGGAAAAGGCTGTTGCGGGCGACCGCTTTGGGTCGGAGTACATGCTCCTCCTTAACGGAAAGTGGAGGTTCCACTGGGTCCCCAAACCGGCTGACAGGCCGGCCGATTTCTTCAGGACGGACTTCGATGCGTCCGGCTGGAAAAATATAGAGGTCCCCGGCAACTGGCAGTTCCAGGGATATGATGTCCCTATCTTTCTGGATGAGGGCTACCCCTTCCCAAAGAACCCGCCGTTCATCCCACACGACCACAACCCCGTGGGCTCCTACCGCACGGAGTTCGCCGTCCCCGAGGGATGGAAGAACCGCCAGGTACACCTCCACTTCGACGGCGTGGAGTCGGCGTTTTACGTCTGGGTCAACGGTCAGTTGGTTGGCTACAACGAGGACAGCCGCACACCCGCCGAGTTTGACATCACGCCTCTTCTCCGACCCGGCCCGAACATCCTGGCCGTCGAAGTCTACCAATGGTCGGACGGCTCCTATCTCGAATGCCAGGACTACTGGCGCCTGAGCGGGATCTTCCGCAACGTCTATCTCTTCTCGACTCCGTCCGTCCACATCCGCGATTTCGAGCTCATGGCGGACTTGGACGCCGATTACAGAGATGCCGTTTTCCGGGTGAAGGCCTGGGTCCGCAACTCCGGTCAGCTGGCCGCCCAAAACCACAGCCTCGAGTTGACTCTCCTCGATTCCGACGGCCATGCCGTGGGGGCCCCAACCCTGGCCAAAGAGACAAGCTCCTATATTTCCCCCGGCGCCGAGAGCATTTTCCTGCTAAAGTCAGTCCTTTCGAACCCGCACAAGTGGTCGGCCGAGCATCCTAACCTCTATGCCGTCCTCCTGACCCTGAAGGATGAAGGGGGCCGGGTAGTCAAGATCGAGAGCGCCAAGTTCGGCTTCCGCAAGGTCGAGGTCAAGGAGGGCCAGTTCCTCCTCAACGGCCGGCCGATCTTGATCAAAGGTGTCAACCGGCACGAACACGACCCATTGACCGCTCACTATGTGACCCGAGATTCCATGATCAAGGATATCGTGCTCATGAAGCAGCACAACATCAACACGGTCCGGACCTCGCACTATCCCAACGACCCCCAGTGGTACGAGCTCTGCGATCAATATGGCCTCTACCTCATAGACGAAGCGAACATCGAGTCCCATGGCATGGGGTATGACCCCGAGGTCACTCTGGCCAATCGCCCCGAGTGGTTGCAGGCCCACCTTGCCCGTGTCCGGCGCATGGTCGAGCGGGACAAGAACCACCCCTCGGTCATCATCTGGTCGCTGGGAAATGAAGCGGGCGACGGCACGAACTTCGAGGCGGCGAGCGAATGGATCCATCGCCGCGATCCTTCCCGCCCGGTGCACTACGAGCGGGCGGAGCTCCGGCCGCATACGGACATCTACTGCCCGATGTATGCGAGGATCGAGGATATCGTGAGCTATGCCAAGCGGAGACAGGACCGGCCGCTCATTCTCTGCGAGTATTCCCATGCCATGGGCAATTCGTTGGGCAACCTCCAGGATTACTGGGACGCGATTGAGCGGTATCCCCAGCTCCAGGGCGGCTCGATCTGGGATTGGATGGACCAGGGAATGCGGAAGATGCTTCCGGACAGCCGCCTTTACTACGGTTGCGCGAATGATTTCGACCCCAATCGCAAGGAGGAGAGTTTTTGCTGTGACGGCGTCCTTTTTTCCGACCGGGCGATCACGCCCAAGGCCTTCGAAGTCAAGAAGGTCTATCAGAACATCGGCTTCAAGCCCGCCGACCTCGCAGCGGGCAAGGTCGAAATCGTCAACAAGTTCTTTTTCACTAACCTCATGGGATATGAGTTCCTGTGGTCGGTGGCCGAAGGCGGGACCGAGGTCGAAGCGGGAGACCTGGGCCGGTTGGACATCGGGCCGCGGGAGAGCCGGGTGGTCACGGTTCCCTTCGAGAAGCCGAAGCCTAAGCCAGGGGCCGAGTATTGGCTGCGCCTCAGCGTCCGCCTTTTGGATGACCTGCCCTGGGCTCCGAGAGGCCGCGAGATTGCCGCCGAGCAATTCAAACTGCCTTTTTACGAAGTGGCCCCCGCGGCTGATCTCAAGGGCCTGCCTCCTCTCAGGAAGGCTGAAACCGAGAATGAGGTCGTCCTTTCGGGCCGGGAGTTCGAGGTCCATTTCGACAAATCCATGGGTTCCATTTCTTCGTATCGTTTCCAGGGAGCTGAACTCATCGCCGCCGGACCTTTGCCCAACTTCTGGCGGGCCCCGACGGACAACGATGTCGGCAACAGGATGCCCGCGAGGTGTGCGGCCTGGCAGAAGGCGAGCTCCAGCCGGACGGTCGATGGGTTTGCGGTCGAACAGGTGGATGGCTCCGTTTTCAGGGTTGTCGTCCGTTTCGGCCTGAACGACGTCGGGTCTAAACATCAGACGACCTACACGGTGCTCGGCAGCGGAGATATCATCGTCGAGAACGAGATCCGGATCGGCGGGAGCAACCTTCCCGAGTTTCCCCGCTTCGGGATGAGGCTCAGGCTTCCCTCCGCCTTCAAGAAGGTCGAGTGGTATGGGCGAGGGCCCCACGAAAACTACTGCGACCGCAACACAAGCGCCTTTGTCGGGCTCTACAGGAGCACGGTCCAGGAGCAGTTTACTCCTTATCCCAGTCTTCAGGAGAACGGCTACAAAACGGATGTCCGTTGGGCGGCTGTGCGCGACGGGCAGGGGAGAGGCCTGGCATTCTTTGGGATGGACCTTGTCGGGTTCTCAGCCCTGCCCTACACCATAGAAGACCTGACGCCGGAAAAGCGGGGCTGGAAGTCGGTTGCCGACCTCGTCGAGCGGGACTTCGTCGAGCTCAACATCGACCTGAAGCAGATGGGCGTTGGCGGCGACGATTCCTGGGGGGCTCGCCCCCACCCCGAGTACACCCTTCCCCTGCAGGACTATCTCTATCGTTTCCGCATTCGCCCCCTGGGGAAGGACGACGATCCGATGTCCCTGAGCAGGCAGCGCTTCGCCCTGGACTAGCGGTCGAGGCCGGGGTAGGACGGCGGTGATATAAAACGGTCTAAAATCCATAAAAGGAGAAACGAGACATGCTTTCTCAAATGCCAATCGACTTGGCCAAGGTCAAGAAGGAAGAGGTGGACAGGGAGATCCTCCGGGCGGGGATGATCGCCGAGCTCGATGCCATCAACTTCTATGAACAGATGGCCGCTCTGACCCAAAGCCCCGACCTCAAGAAGATCTTGCTGGACATCGCCAAGGAAGAAAAGACGCACATGGGGGAATTCCAGACCCTGCTGTTGAGGAAGGATCGGGAACAGAAAGAGGAACTCAAGGAAGGCGAGAAAGAAGTCAATGAGTTGTTAGGGGAATAGAAAAGCCTTCGCCCGTCGTCTCTAGGGGACTGGATTATTTAGCGGCCTTGATATCGTCCCAGACCCTGATATAGAGCGCCAACGATTCCCCCAGGTCGGCGATGATCTCGCTCTTGGCCCTGAGCTTTGGGTCCATGAATACTCCCGGGTTTTTCCTCAGATCCTCACCCAGCAGTGCATAAGCTTCCTTGTTGGGTGAGAGATATTTGAGAAAGGCTATGTTTTCCGCAGCCACCTCCGGATCATGGAGGAAGTTGATAAAGGCGTGAGCAAGCCTGACCTGCTTGGCGCCCTGCGGAATGGCCAGGTCGTCGACTGAAATCGACGTCCCCTCTCGAGGGACGGCAAAACGAACATCCGGGTTTTCTTGTTGGACCTGGAGGATGTCTCCGCTGTAGCCCTGGACGAGGAGGAATTCCCCCGAGGCGACACCGGTCTTGTATTGTTCGTTCTCGTACTTGGCGATATTTTTTTTCCAGCGAACGACGACCTCTTTGGCCTCGACAAGCTCCGCTTCATCCGTCGAGTTGATGCTGTAACCCAGAAACTTGAGCCCGGCGCCGATCGTTTCCCGCATGTCGTTGAGCATGGTCATCCGGCCCTTCAGGTCGCTCCGGTCGAACATGGCCCAGGACGGCTCGAAGTCCTTGACCCTGCTTCCGAGATAGGCGATGACCGTGTTGACAATCATATAGGGCACGGAATGGTCCATGGTTTTATCGATCGCCAGCATCAAATACTCGGGGTCGACGTGGACCAGGTTGGGGAGCAGGGAGTGGTCGAGCTTCTGGACCATGCCCTGGGAATTCATCAAGCTGACCATGTAGCTCGTCGGCGTCAGGAGGTCGTACCCGCTGGCCCCGGCTTTGATCTTGGCGTACATCGTTTCGTTGGAATCATAGGTGTCGATGATGACCCGGCAGCTACTTTCTTTTTCGAACCGGGCAACGAGCGCCGGCTTGAAGTAGTCAGCCCAGGTGTAGATGTGCAAGACGGGCGCGGCCTTGCCGCAATGGGCGAGGAATGCGGCTGCACCCACTCCGAAACAGATAACCGAGATTCGAGCGGCCATCGATTTCCATGTCCGCAGGTTATTCATACTCACTCCCTAGCGCCGCGACCGGGATAGCCTCTGGCTCGCGGCGACGGCCGTGAAGGTGAGGACGAGCAGGAGCGTGGAGAGCGCGTTGATCAGCGGCGGCGACCCGTACTTGATCATGCTGTAGACCCGGATGGGCAGGGTGGTCGAGCCGGGACCGGCGACAAAAAAGGTGATGACGAAATCGTCGATGGACAACGTGAACGCCAGCAATCCTCCGGCGATGAGTCCGGGCATCAGCATGGGAAGTAGGACCCGCCGGGTCGTCGCCCACCAGCCGGCCCCCAGGTCCTGGGCGGCTTCGACGATGGACTCATCGAAGTCCTGGAGCCGGGCCAGCACGGTCATGGCCACGAAGCTGATGCAGAAGGTCACGTGGGCCAGGAAGATCGTGAACAGGCCCAGTTCGACGCCGGCGGTGACGAAGAGCATGAGCAGGCTGATCCCCATCAGAATCTCCGGGACGACGAGCGGCGTGTAAACGAGGCCGAAATGAAAGCGCTGCAGCCGGCTGCGGGCGAAGCGGTGGAGGGCGATGGCCGCGGTCGTCCCGATGACGAGGGAAACGGCCGTGGCGCTCGCCGCTATGAGCAGGGAGTTCTTGGCCGCGCGCCAGATCTCCGGCTCGTGGAAGAGGCGCTTGTACCACATCAGGGAGAACCCCTGCCAGCCGCTTTCGAACCGGGACGCATTAAAAGAATTCACGATCAGGATGATGATGGGGAGATAAAAAAAGAAGAGCACGGCCATGGTCACGAAAAATGGAAAACGGCTGCGCCTCATCTGTTCACCTAGAGCAGGGACTCCGGCTTCTCTCTCTTCCGCTGCAGGACCAGGACAGTCACGAGGGGGGCCAGGACCGACAGGATCAGGACCACGGACAGCGCGCTGGCCTGAGGAAGGTTGCGGTCCACAAAGACCCGCTGGGCGATCTTGTTGCCGATCATCTCGCCGCTCGGCCCGCCGACGATATCGGGGATGACATAAGAACCCAGCGCCGGGATGAAGACGAAAAGCACGGCGGTGATGAGTCCCCGGCGGATCCCGGGAAGGAAGATCCGGACGAAGGCCTGGAGGCGCCTGGCCCCGAGGTCCCGGGCCGCCTCGAGGAGCTGGAAATCGAACTTCTCCGCGGCGGCATAGATCGGCAGGATGGTGAACGGCAGGAAAGTGTATACGGTGACGAGGACGACGGCCCCGGCATTGTAGAGAAGCGATGTCTGGGGGCCGATGAGGCCGGAGAGAGCGAGGACCTTTTTGATCGCACCCTCTGGATGGAGGAGGACTTTCCAGGCGAAGATCCGGATCAGGAAATTCGTCCAGAAAGGGACGATGATAAGCATGAGGAAGAAGCCCTTCCATCTGGCCGTCACCCGGGCCAGGTAATAGCCGATGGGTGTCGCCAGGACGAGGCAGACGGCGGCGGAGAAGACGCTGATCCAGAGCGTCCGCCAGGCCACGGCGAGATAATTCGGGTTAACCAGAGATCGAAGATTGTCCCACGTCCAGCCCGAACCGATGCCGCCGTAGGGATTGGCCGGCTTCAAGGCGATGGCGAACACGAAGAGCGTGGGGACGATGAAAAACAAGGAGAGCCAGAAGAGAGAGGGGAAGGAAACCAAGGTCTCCCGGATTTTCTGGCGCGATTCCCTCCTCATCGTTTCAGTCCCTCAAGACTTTTCGTTGTTGTCCTCCGGCTCGCCAACTTTTCGCGGGGGAAGGGCGACGAGATGCTCGTCCACGGCGCGGTAGCGGTCGAGCATGAAGCCGTCATCGCCGTGCCACCAGATCCAGACATCGTCGTTCCACCGGATCGGCTTTTCGTCCAGGAAAAAGCGGAAGTGCTGGCGCAAAACCTGGACCCTGAGGCCGTGCGTCCGCACCCAGTACTTGGTCGTCGAGCCCAGGTAGATCATGTCTTCGACGACGGCCGGCACGATGTTCCGCAGAGGGGATTCCTCCGGCCGGTCGCGCGAGATGTGGATCTTTTCCGGGCGGATGCTCAGATAGACGGGGTTTCCCGGTTTCATGGACTTGTCGTTGAAGCAGATGAGGCCGGGGATGTCCGCGATCTTGACCTGGCAGTACTCGCTCTCGACGAGGCCGGTCACTTCGCCTTCGAGAAAGTTGGTGTCGCCGATAAAGGCGGCGACGAAGCTCGTCCGCGGAGTCTCGTAGATCTCGGCGGGGGAGCCGACCTGTTCGATCCGGCCGGAGTCCATAACGGCGATGCGGTCGCTGAGGCTCATGGCCTCTCCCTGGTCGTGGGTGACATAGAGAAAGGTGATTCCCACCTGGTCATGGATCATGTCGAGCTCGATCAGCATGCGCTGCCGCAGCTTGAGGTCGAGAGCGGCTAGGGGCTCATCGAGGAGGAGGAGCTGAGGCTTGTTGATCAGAGCCCGGGCGATGGCCACGCGCTGCTTCTGACCCCCGGAGAGCTGGTCCGGTTTCTTATGGGCCTGGTCGCCCATCCGGATCAGGCGCAGCATGGCCTCGACTTCCGTCTCGATATCTCGCTTTGTCCTCTTGGCGACTCGGAGCCCGAAGGCGATGTTCTCCCAGACAGTCAGATGGGGGAAAAGGGCATAGCTCTGAAAGATCGTGTTGACCTTGCGTTTGTTGGGGGGGAGGTCAGTGATGTCCTGGCCGTCCAGGATGACGCGGCCGGCGTCGGGATGCTCAAACCCGGCGGCAAGCCGGAGCATAGTCGTCTTCCCGCAGCCGCTCGGCCCGAGGAGTGAGAAAAACTCCCCTTTTTTTATCCCTAGAGAGACGCTGTCCACGGCCTGGATGGTTCCGAAGCGCTTGGAAACGTCGCGGAATTCCAGAAACTCACTCAACCACGTGCGCTCCTGATCTAGCGACCATCCATCTAGGTTTTCCGGGAAAACCTATTCTGAAGATAATACCGGCATTTTTCAAGGGCTGTTTTTTACCCTGACACTGGCGGACGTCGTCGCCCGGCTATTCCAGGGCAAAATCCACGGCCGCCCGGGCATGCAGGGTGGTCGTGTCGAAGAGCGGAATTTTATAGTCTTCCTGGCTCACCAATAACGGGATCTCGGTGCAGCCCAGGATGATGCCCTGGGCGCCTCGAGACTCGAGGCCGGCGATGATCGCCCGGAAGGTCCGCTTCGACGGCTCCTTGATTTCTCCCAGGCAGAGCTCGTTGTAGAGGATGTTGTGGATGTCCTCCCTCTCCTTTTCCTCGGGGATGAGGACCTCGAGTCCGTGGTTCCGGATCAGCCGCTGCTTATAGAAATCCTGCTCCATGGTGAACCGGGTGCCCAGGAGTCCCACCTTTTTCATCGAGCGGGACTTGATTGCTGTAGCCGTGACATCCACGATGTGGAGGATGGGGATCCGGATCTGCCTTTGGACATCGTCGGCCATCTTGTGCATGGTATTGGTGCAGATAACGAGGAGCTCCGCTCCGGCCCGTTCAACTCTTTGAGCGGCGTCGATCATCAGCCGGGTCAAATCATCCCATCGTCCCTCGTGTTGCTGAGACTCAACCTCGGCAAAGTCCACGGAGTACAGGACGATCTTGGCCGAATGGAACCCGCCCAGCCGTTCTTTCGTGTATTGGTTGATGACCCGGTAGTATTCGAGGGTCGACTCCCAGCTCATCCCGCCGACGAGGCCTATGGTTTTCATGGTTTTCACTGTATTTGGCATCTTGTTTCTTCCTCTGGGTGTGATTATAGAAGATTCTGCCGTAAAAGGATAATCCCTTTCTTCGGCCGCTTTCTTGATCTTTTGCTTGATTTTTCGACGAGACCTGTTCTAAAATCCGATCTAAGCATGAGCCGAAGAAGACGCAGCCTTTTTTTCCTGGGCGTTTTCGTCGTCTTTCTCTTTGCCACCCTGTTCGTCCATTTTTTCCACACCGAAAAAGGCTTGCGTCCGGATAGTTCCTGTCCGGCCTGTCGTTTCCAAACAACCTCTCTGGCCGTCGGCTTGGGCCTGACCATCATTCTGCCCCAGCTTTTGCTCGTCGAGATTCTGCCCGTCTGGGAATCTCACCTCGAAAGCCCGGCCATCTTCTTCGACCTCGTATCTCGTTCTCCGCCGCCCGCCTAGCGCCTTCCTCACCTAAACTCTGTCTTTTAGAGTCCCTTTCCTAACTCTATTGAGGAGGCAATGAATGCCATGATCAGCGTGGTCCTTTCCGTTCTCTGGATGTCCTGCTTGTGTCCGGCCGGACCGGCGCACTCGCCGCCGGCTGCCGAGACGCTCACCCTGGAGCAGTGTATCGCTGTTGCCCTCGAGCAAAATCCCCTCCTCCAGTCGTCCCACCAGCTTTACCAGGCATCGTTGGCCCGGATCCAGCAGGCCAAGGCTTTCTATCAGCCCAGCCTCGATTTCGACTCCGACCTGCAGCCGAAGCTTTTCGATTTTAGGGGATCGGAGGAAACCTATTTCGGCTTGAGCCAAAGCATTGATTTTCCCGGCAAGAGGTC
Source organism: Candidatus Aminicenantota bacterium (assembly GCA_017886205.1). Taxonomy (GTDB): domain Bacteria; phylum Acidobacteriota; class Aminicenantia; order Aminicenantales; family UBA8522; genus UBA8522. The sequence goes on from JAFNEO010000034.1 coordinate 31,552, forward strand.
GACGAGGGGGAAAATCGCCACCCAGGAATCGTTGGAAATCCAAACGGACACCGAACTCCTGAAGCTGGATATCATCTTTCAGGTCAAGCAGACCTTCTACAGCCTCCTTCTCGCTCAGCAGATCCTGAAGTATGCCGAACAGGATTTGGAACTCTCCCGAGACTATCTCCAGAAAGCGGAGATCAAGCACGAAGCCGGTGATGTTGCCAGGGTCGAAGTGCTGAGGGCACGCGTCGAAACGGCCAAGGCGGAGAATTCTGTCCGGGCTGCCGTCAACGAAGTTCGACTGGGGAAAGCCCGTTTGAATTTCCTGCTGGCCCGCAAAAAATATGATCCGCTGGAGATAGCGGGTGAGTTTCAGAGGGACAGCCTCAGTATATCCCTCGAGGAGCTGAAACAGAAGGCCTTGTCCTTTCGGCCCGAGATCAAGCGCCTTGGTTTTTCCCTGAAGAAAGAAAATTTGCGCAAGACTTTGGGCCAATTGAGTTACCTTCCCGACTTCAGCCTGGGTCTCTCCCGCCACCGGCTCTCCGGCGTGGCGACCAGCTGGGATTTCACCCTCTCCTTTCCCATCCCGCTCTTTTTCTGGCAGCCGCAGAAAGGAGAGATTGCCGAAGCCCAAGCCAACCTCGAGGCGCTGCGCAGGGAGAGAGAGCACCTCATCAACGCTATTGCCCTGGAAGTGGAAGAAGCCTACGCCAACGCCCTGATGGCCCGAAACCAAATCGAGCTCTTCGAGAAGGAGATCCTCGCTCAGGCCGAGGAAGCCTACAACATGTTTCTTTTCAGCTTCCAGGAAGGAGAGATCGGCGGCCTTGAGCTCGTCGAGGCCCGGCGGACCTTGATCGAAGCCAGGAAATCCTACGCCGACACGCTTCATAATTTCAGCGTAGCATTGGCCGCTTTGGAGAAATCCGTCGGCCAGAAATTGGAGGTTGATTCTCATGATTAAGAAACTCATCTGGACATCAGTATTGGTTGTCCTGATTGCGGGATCGAAGGTCGCATGCTCTAAGGCTTCGGTCCATAGAGAGAAAACCGACGAGACCGTCGCTGCCGGCAGGCAAGAGGCCCCCGATCAATCAATGGAGCCCAGTTCGAAAGGCCGGGGACAAAACATCCGGAGGATGCAAAAAGAGCCGCCCGGACGTGGACTCGGCCGGGTCCTGAAGAACTCCGTCCTCCTCGAGCTCACCCAGGAAGAACGGAAGGCCATGGATGTCAAGACTGTGATAGTCGGGCGCCGGCCAATGCGGAATCAGCTGCGGGCCATGGGCAAAGTTCTGGCGCCGCAGACGAAAAAGGCCATCGTCAGCTATGCCTTTCCGGCCCGGATTTCGGACATCCATGCCAACATCGGCGATTGGGTCGAGCCGGGACAGAAGCTCGTGACCCTGCAGAGCGAAGAGGTGGGCAAGGCCCGGGCCGAATTCTTCAAGGCCCAGGCAGATTTCGAACTGGCCAAGCGCAACCTGGAACGCGAGAAAAACCTCTTTGACCGAGGTGTCGGCGCTCAGAAAAACGTGCTGACGACGGAGGCCGAATTCAAGGTCGCAGAGGCCGGACTGAACGCCGCCGAGAAGAAGCTCCACGTGCTCGGGTTCACCGAGGATCAGGTAGAAGAATTGAACAAAAGCCACCAAGTCCATCCTGTCATTAGCCTGTACGCCCCGATCGGGGGCAAGGTGATCGCTTCCGCAGCCGTGCGGGGGGCCATGGTGGATCAAGCGACCGAAATCCTCGTCATTATGGACCCGACCATGCTCTGGGTCGAAGCTGAGATTTACGAAAGGGATATCGCTAAGATCAAGAGCGGTCAGGATGTCGAGGTTTCCGTTCCGGCCTATCCCGGAGAGGTTTTCCCTGGGAAGATCAGCTTTATCGGCGATATCCTCAACGAGGGCAGCCGCACCATTACCGTCCGGACGGAAATTAGAAACAGGGAATTCAAGCTCAAGCCGGGGATGTTCTCCGACATGACCGTCTTCCTCAATCATCCGGATAAGGTTCTGGCCGTGCCCGAGGTGGCCATCCTGGATGACCGGGACCGAAAGATCGTCTTCATCTCTTCCGCCGAAGGCTACCGGCTTCAGGCTATCAAGGTCGGCGTCAAGGAAGGGGGGTACTGGGAGATTCTCGAAGGCCTCGCAGAGGGCGATGAAGTCGTTACGGGGGGCAACTACCAGCTCAAGTCTAAGTTCTACGAAGAGATCCTGCACTCTTCCCACGTTCATTGACACCCGGGGAAATACCATGATCGACCGCCTGATCGACTTTTCGCTCCGACACAAGCTGCTGATGATCCTGCTCATCCTGCTCGTCTGTCTCTTGGGGGTGATCGTCTATTTCCGCATCCCCAAGGACATCTACCCCGACCTTAATGCCCCTCTCGTCAAGATCATCACCGAAAACCCGGGCATGGCCTCGGAGGACGTGGAACGGCTAATCTCTCTCCCTCTGGAAAGCCTGCTTTCCGGCGCCCCGCAGGTCACCCGCGTTCGCTCGGAGTCGACGACGGGCGATTCCGTCGTCACGGTGGAGTTCGCCTGGGGAACAGATATCTACCTGGCCCGTCAGATCGTCTCGAGCAAGCTCGAGCTCATCGCCGGGCGGCTGCCGATCGGCACGTCTCAGCCCATCCTGGGGCCGGTATCCTCGAGAATGGGGGAGGTCTTCGAGTTTGCTGTGACCGGCGAAGGGGTTGATCCGCTCGAGCTCCGGTCGGTGGCAGACTGGACCATCCGCTACCGATTGCAGGGGGTGCCCGGAATCTCCTTCATCATCAACCTGGGCGGGTTCGTCAAACAGTTTCAGGTCTATCTCAAGCCGGAAATGCTCAAGAACTATGACATCACCATCGGCGATGTCACGAAGGCCATCGAGGACAGCAACCGGAATTTCTCCGGCGGGATCATCACCAAGGGAGCCCAGGAAATCCTGATCAAGGGGATGGGAAGAATCGAGACGGTTGAGCATATCGAGAAGACCGTTATCGCCTCCCGCAACAATGTCCCTGTTTTTATCAGGGATGTGGCCGAGGTCAAGGTCGGCGGCCGGTTTCGCCGGGACGCCGCCAGCCACAATGCTACGGAAGCCGTATACGTCACCGTCGAGAAACAGTACGGGGGGGACACCCTGAACGCCATCCGCAATGTCAAACGGGCTCTCGCCCAGATCGCTAAGGACCTCCCTCCGCACATCCGGACCAAGCCTTTCTATGACCAGTCCGTCTTAATCATCAAGTCAATCAACCACGTGGAAGTTTCCATCCTCGAGGGAGCCTTCCTCATCGTCCTGGTCATGATGTTTTTCATGTGGAATCTGAGGAGTTCTCTGATCGCCTCGCTCACCATCCCCCTGTCGATCCTGATGTCCCTGGTCCTGATGCATCTGTTTGGCGTCAACCTGACCGTGATGTCCATCGGCGGTCTGGCCATCGGAATCGGCAAGATGGCCAACGGGTCGATCATCATGGTCGAGAACATCTTCCGAGTCCTCCTTGAAAACAGGGGGCAGCCGGGCCGGCAGGAATTTATCGCCCTGGCGGCCAAGGAAGTCGGGAAATATCTGTTCTCGGCCAGCCTGATCATCATCCTCGTCTTCCTGCCGCTTCTTACCCTCCAGGGAATCGAGGGTGCCATGTTTCGGCCGACAGCCTTCGCCGTCGCCGCCGCTTTGTTCGCCGCTATGATCCTCAACGTCACTCTCCAGCCGATCCTGGCCTCGGTGTTCCTGACGGAGAAGCATCTGCACGACAGACGCAATCCCGCGTGTGTATTTCTCTCGAAAACCTACCGCGGTCTGCTCCTCCGGAGCCTGCGCCACAAAAAGAAACTGATCGCCGGCTTCGTCGCCCTGATCATAATCGCCGCCGTCGCCTACAATTTTCTGGGAAAAGAGTTTGTCCCTCCTTTGGACGAGGGAGCCATCATGGCCTCGACGGTCATGCTCCCGGAAACGTCTCTGGAGGAGTCCATCAAGATGGGCACCCGGATCGAGAAGATTTTTCTCTCCTTCCCGGAGGTCGTCTCTGTTTCCAGGACTACCGGAACCGCCGAAGCCTCGGAGCACCTGCACCCCGTCAACCACAGTCATTACAACATCGAACTCCTGCCGCGGGAAAAGAGGAAGCGCGGTTTCAAGGAGATCGCCGAGGCTATGCGACAGGAGCTCGATAAACTCCCGGGCATCGCCTACATCTTCGAACAGCCGATCGCCAACAAACTGGCCGAGATGCTGACCGGCACCGAGGGACAGCTCGCCGTTAAGCTCTTCGGTCCGGACCTGGCCACCCTCAACGAAAAGATCCATGAGGTCCATAATGTCCTGGCCGGAGTGAGGGGTGCGGCCGACCTGCAGATCGAGCAGACGACCGGCGTCCCCCAGCTCGTCATCAGGCTCGACCGGGAGAGGCTCAGCCGCTTCGGGATCTCTGTCAACCAGGTAGCCGAGGTCATCGAGACGGCCCTCAACGGGATCGAGGCCACCGATGTCTACGAGCCGGACCGGGTCACTTCTGTCCTCGTCCGCCTTCCCGAGCGCTACCGGAACGACGAGGAAGCGATTAAAAACCTCTTGGTTGATGCCCCGGGTGGGGAGCGAATACCGCTTTCAGAACTGGCTATGATCACGAAGGGAGAAGGCCCCCAGACCATCTTCCGGGAAAACATGATGCGGCGAAAGATCATCCTCGGCAACGTCGTCAAGCGGGATATCGGAAGCTTCGTCGCGGAAGCCCAGCAGAAGATCGACCGGGAAGTGGATCTGCCCCCGGGCTATTATGTTACCTTCGGCGGCCAGTTTGAAAGCCAGCAGCGGGCCCTGGGGCATCTGACCACCTTAATGCTGCTCGTGCTCTTGATCATTTTCGTGATTCTTTTCTCATCCTTCGGCTCTGTCCGCCAGGCCCTGCTGATTATCCTCAACATCCCCTCGACACTCATCGGGGGCATCCTGGCTCTGCTGCTTGTAGGAGAGACGATCAACGTCTCCTCGACCATCGGGCTCATTGCCCTGTTCGGCATCTGCGTCCAGAACGACGTCATCCTGGTGGCCAAGATCAACGATTTGCGGCGCAAGGGCTTGGCGCTCCGGGAGGCGGTCGTCGAGGGGGCGGTGACCAAGTTCCGGCCGATCTTCATGACCGACATGGTGATGATCGTGGGGGTGCTTCCGCTGGCGCTCATCGTCACGACCGGAGCCGAACTCCATCGCCCTCTGGCGGTGGTATACATCGGGGGATTCTTCTTTGCCATACTCCTGCGGTTGTTCATCGTGCCGATCCTGTATGAGTCGCTGGCTAAGCTGAAAGAATGACAATCGACCAGGTTGATTTTCACGGGCTCTGTCCTCAGTGTCAGAGCCGAAGCACTCTTAAGCAATAAATCTATTTTGGAGGAATAAAAAATGGATAACACAACCGCAACTCAAACCCCGACGAGCCTGCCGAGGATCGGCTCCCCGGCGCCGCCATTCGAGGCCGCCACGACCCACGGCGTCCTCAAGCTCGAGGACTTCAAGGGGAGCTGGCTCGTCCTTTTCTCCCACCCGGCCGATTTCACGCCGGTCTGCACGACGGAGTTCCTGGGCTTCGCCGAGATCCACCCCAAGCTCCGGGAGATGAATGTCGAGCTCATGGGCTTGAGTATCGACAGCGTCTATTCGCACATCGCCTGGGCCCGGAACGTCGAGGAAAAGTTCGGCAAGAAGATCACCTTCCCGATCATCGCCGACCTCAACAAGGAAGTCGCGACACTCTACGGCATGATCATGCCGGGAGAGAGCAAGACGGAGACTTCGCGGGCCGTCTTTGTCATCGACGACAAGCAGATCATCCGGGCGATCATCTACTACCCGCTGTCGACCGGCCGGAACATGGACGAGATCGTGCGCCTCATCCAGGCCCTCCAGACCACCGACAAGCACGGCGTAGCCACCCCGGCCAATTGGCGTCCGGGCGACAAGGTCATCGTTCCTCCGCCCAAGACCCAGGAGATGGCCGAGGAGAGGATGAAAGAGAAAAACATCGAGCGCACGGACTGGTACTTCAGCAAGAAGGATTTGAAGTGAGGGAGTCATCCAATGGCCTGCGTTAATGCGGACGGAACCATTACAGCCACGGCCAAGGCCCTGCTGAAGAGCCTCGAGACGCCTCTCGGCGTCGAGGAGGTCTCCGGGCGATTAGGCCAGCCTCTTTTCCGCGTCCGGAGCAGCTTGAGGGAGATGGTCGAAGCCGGCCTGGTTGTGGTCCAGGGCGACAAGTACCAAGCCACTGAAGAAGGGAAGAAGAAGGCCGCCGGCTGAAGATAATTTCATTCAGCCGGGCCGGGCCGGATGGCCTGGAAATTCCCCTTCTCGCCGGGCGAAAAACTTCTCGACCCGATAACCTCCGCCCGAAGAGAGCAGGAAGGGAAGAAGCCGTCAAGTTATTTTTCACCCGAGAGGACGGGTCTTAAAGTTTAAGATAAGACAGGATATTCCCGGTCTTAAGCCGGCCTCCGGGACGGCGGGGCTAAAAAAAATTAGTCCATGGGCTTGACAAAGCCGATATCTGGCCTTATATTATAGTTGAAAATGATTATCATTATCTATAAGAGGTGAAGAATTGCCGGGAAGACACCAATGGCAGAACCGTTTTCGGGAGAATGTCTGCCGCTGGACGGTGCCCCGCGAAGTCATCCTGGCTCTTTTGAGCCGCACCACAGAACACCTGACGGCTAAAGACATTTATGGGTCTTTGTATTCTATGTATCCCGGAATCGGCCTGACAACGATCTACCGGACCTTGGAATTGCTGCATCGACTGGGTCTCGTTCATAAGGTCGCGGCGGGCGACGGCCAGAGCCGCTACGCGCTCAAGAGAGAAGACAAAGAGGACCATCACCATCATCTCATCTGCACCAGGTGCGGGAAAATCGTCGATTATCGCGACTTTGTGCAGGAAGAGTTGGAACTGGTAAAAAAAACGGAGGAAGCCCTGACGAAAAAGCATAGTTTTCTGATTCAGGATCATAACATCGAATTCCTGGGTTTATGTGAGAAATGTCGATGAATGTTCGATCATCATAAATAAATAAAGGAGGGCAATATCATGCCAGTAGGTAATCGAACCGGACCTTGGGGTCTCGGGTCAAGAACGGGAAGAGGGCTTGGCTACTGCTCAGGATTCCTGGCTCCGGGCTATGTGTTTCCTGCACCCGGCTTAGGTTTTGGCCGGGGTTTCGGCCTCGGAAGAGGCTTCGGCCGGGGATTAGGGCGTGGATTCGGTATCGGCCGTGGCCGGGGTTCTTGGCGGCCTCGGTTTGGCGGCTTCTCGGGTTATCCTTACTATCCAATGACTGCGTTCCCGTTTCAGCCGGGCCGTGAAGAGGAAGCCGCCTGGCTTGATGATCAGGCCAAAAATCTCGAACAGGAGCTCCTTCAGGTTCAGAAAAGACTAGCTGAACTCGAAAAAGATAAGGAGGCCAAAAAATGAGGAATCGCTACAGACGGATGTACGAGCTGACGGGCCTACCGGGCTGGATGCGCTTTGGTTATTCGCCCGGATGGATAGGCCGGAGCCCCTCCGGACTCGGGCCTTGCGCTCAATACCTGATGTCCGGCAGGTGGCCGACGCCCCAGATGGACCTGGCCTGGCAGCAAGGTCAGGTCCCGTTTTCGCCGGCCCCGGGTTTCCCGATGCCGGGATTCGCCACCCCCTATGACCCCTGGGGGGCGGCTGAGGTGACCCCGGAACAGGAGCTCGACTTTCTGAAGGCGGAAGCCCAACAGGCCCGGGATGAGCTGACGGCGATCGAAAAAAGGATTGAAGAGCTACAGAGAGAGGAGAAATGAAAATTGCCGTTTCCTCCTCTTCCCCCGATCTGGAGAGTCCCGTGGACCCGAGGTTCGGCCGCTGCCCTTATTACCTGATCATCGATCCAGAGACCATGGAGTTTGAGGCCGTGGAAAATCCTCACATCGGCGCTTCCAGCGGGGCGGGGATTCAGGCCGCGCAACTCGTAGCTCAAAAAAACGTTGAGGCCATCCTGACAGGAAGCTGCGGGCCAAATGCTTTCCAAGCTCTGAAGGCGGCCGGCGTAAAGGTCATTGTCGGCGTTACTGGAACTGTCTCCGAGGCCGTCCGAAAATATGCTTCCGGCGGGGAGTTCCGGGAAGCCGGCGGTCCTGACGTCCCTGCCCATCACGGGATGGGAGCGGGAGCCGGCACCGGCAGGGGAAGAGGGAGAGGGATGGCCGGGTCGCAGGGAAGGGAATCGCCCGGTCCGTTCTTTCCCCCGAATTGGCCCGGTCAAGGTCCGGGACCCGGTCGGATGTCGCCGGTGGAAGAGCTCGAAGGGCTGAAAAAGCAGGCTAAGGACCTTCGCCGCCACATGGACCGCGTCTCTGAGAGAATCGCCGCCCTGGAAAAGAAGAGAAAATAGTCCGTCTCTCTCATGAGGCGGATCGAACTACAGTCATAAAAGGACGCAGAGGAGTTGCAGATGAAGATAGCCATTTCAACAGAGAGCGGGTTTGTCTCCGCGCATTTCGGCCGCTGCCCGGCCTATACTCTTGTCGAAATCGAGGATGGGAGGATTATTCAGCGTTCGGAAATCCCCAACCCTGGACATCAGCCCGGCTTCCTGCCCGTTTATCTTTCTCAAAAGGGTGTCAACGTTATTATCGCCGGGGGGATGGGACCGCGCGCCCAGGGTCTTTTCGCCGAAAAGAATATCCAGACCATTATCGGAGTCCAGGGGAAAATCGATGAGGTGATCGAGAAATTCCTCCGCCAAGAGCTTGAATCCGGACAGGATTTGTGCGATCACGGGCATCACCAGGAAGGGGCCTGCCGGCATGAAGAGTCTCCTGGAAAGATCGAGGCGGGAACGCATATTGAGGGGAAGATCTGTGTGACCGCCAAGGGGCCGGACCTGGAGTCGGAGGTCGATCCCAATTTCGGCCGGGCTGCCTATTTCCTGATCGTCGACCCGAACACCCTGGAGTTCAAATCCTTTGGCAACCCCCATTCCCAGGCCGGCCACGGCGCGGGCATTCAATCCGCCCAGTTTGTCGCCGGCCAATCGGTCTCGGCCGTCCTGACGGGACAGGTCGGGCCAAATGCCCAGCAGGTCCTCGAATCCGTGGGCATACGAGTCATCGCCGTGCAAGGATGCAGTGTCCGCGAAGCCGTCTCTGAGCAGATGAGAAAATAAGCCGTGGCCGTCAAGGAGGAAGAAGCGAAGGTTGCGAAGGCGCTGGCTCGCATCAAAAACCGGATTCTGGTCTTCAGCGGCAAGGGCGGCGTTGGGAAGAGCACGGTGGCGGCCAACCTGGCATTGGCCCTTTCCCTGAGAGACAGGAAGGTCGGCATCCTGGATGTGGACATCCATGGTCCCAACCTGGCCAAGATGCTCGGGGTCGAGGACAAGAAACTGGAGATCTCGCATGACTCGATCAAAGCCGTCCCGATCAATGAGAATTTGAAACTTGTTTCCATGTCCTTTCTCCTGGAAAGTCCCGACCTCCCGGTGATCTGGAGAGGCCCGATGAAGATGAAGGTCATCCAGCAGTTTCTCGGGGACGTGGAGTGGGGCGACCTGGATTGGCTGGTCATCGATTCCCCGCCCGGCACCGGAGATGAACCTCTGTCCATCGCCCAGCTGATCCCCGCTACTGGAGCGATCATCGTGACGACACCCCAGGAAGTCTCCGTCCTGGATTCGCGGAAGGCCGTGATCTTCGCCATGAAGCTCAACCTGAAGATCGTGGGCATCGTCGAGAACATGAGCGGCATGAGCTGTCCGCACTGCGGCCTGAAGATCGACCTTTTCAAGAAGGGCGGCGGAGAGCGGGCCGCCTCGGAATTGAACGTCCCCTTTCTCGGAAGGATCCCGGTCGATCCCCGGATCGTCATCTCAGGGGACGAGGGAAAGCCATTCGTCGTTTATCAGGCTGATTCCGAGGCGGCCAGAGCTTTCCAGGAAATCGTGGACAAGGTATTAAACAACGAAATGCCTTAAGGATGAAGAGGAGCAGACGATCGTGAAAAAAATCGGCATCATTATCTGTGGACGCTATCAGACCTGCGGCGGGGGGAAGTGCTTCCGGGCCGTGCGCGAGCGGGTGGGTGGGTTCGCCCGCTATCCCAAGGACGAACCCGTCGAGGTGGTCGGTTACTCCTACTGCGGTGGATGCCCGGGCGGGAATATCGAGTACGTCCCGGAAGAGATGAAAAAGAACGGGGCCGAGATCGTTCATCTGGCCACCGGGTTGGTCGTTGGATATCCCCCCTGCCCCTACATCCGAGAGTTCAAGGAATTTATTGAAAAACGCTATAGCCTTCCCGTGGTGGTCGGCACTCATCCCATTCCTCTCAAATACCTGGAGGTGCATAGAAAGCTGCCTTTTTGGAAAGATGTAAATATGGAAGAGCTGGCCGGCGACCTGATGAAGGAAGACAGAGCGGTCATGGAGTCTTATAATTGAAGGAGGTTAAGATGCAAAAAAGAGGAACAGGACAAGGACAAGGACAGGGAAAAGGACGGGGCGGCGGCCTCGGCCGGATGGGGGGAAAGGGGCTCGGGCTGGGCGGTTCGTGCGTCTGCCCCTCTTGTGGGGCTCGGGTTCCGCACAAGAGGGGAGTGCCCTGCGTCAAGGTCAGCTGTCCCAAGTGCGGGAGCAAGATGACCCGTGCCGTTTGACCTTTCAACCTCATGCCCATATACGAATACAAATGCCGGGACTGTGGCCAAGTGACGGAGGTCCTGGCCCGGTCGACACGCCCCGACCCGGAATTGGCCTGCGGTTACTGCCAGAGCCGGAACCTGGAAAAGATGATCTCCTCACCCGCGGCCATAGTCATGGGTTTATCCTCTCCGAAGGGAAAGACCTGCTGCGGAAAAGAAGAGCGCTGTGACGCGCCGCCCTGCTCCTCCGGCGGAACCTGCCGGCGGGATTGAACCCGCCTTGAATACGAGGCTGGATTGTTAGGGAAAAACACTGTTCAGGAGGAATGCGTGACCAATAAGAACGACGATCTCTTCACCGCGGTGATTCATGCCGGCCAGCATCCCGATCCCCTTTTCCGCGGCGTTTCTGTTCCCATCTATCAGTCGTCCACATTCGCTTTTAAGAGCGCCGAGCAGGGAGCCGCCCTGTTCCAAGGCCGGGAGGAAGGCTATATCTACACCCGGATCGGCAATCCGACGACAAAAGCGCTGGAAGATTGCGTGGCCATTCTCGAAAAAGGCTATGGAGGGCTGGCCACGGCCTCGGGAATGGCGGCCATTTCCACAACTTACCTGGCCTTTCTCGATCGCGACTCGCATCTGATCAGCACCGATGCGGTCTACGGCCCTTCCCGGACGGTCGTGGAGAATGAACTGTCCAGGTTCGGCGTCCAGGCGGACTTCGTCGACACCTCAGACATCGAGAAGATCAAAAAAAGCCTCCGGCCGAACACCCGGGTGCTTTTCGTGGAGACTCCGGCCAACCCGACCATGGCCCTGACCGATATCCAGGCTTGCGCCGCGCTGGCCAAGGAGAAAGGCATCTTACTCGTCGTCGACAACACCTTCTCCAGTCCCATCCTCCAGAATCCATTGGAATGGGGAGCGGATGTCGTCATCCACAGCTTGACCAAGTTTCTCAATGGCCACAGCGACGTCGTCGGCGGGATGATCGTGGCCAGAGAAGAGAGCCGCTTTAAGCGCCTGCGCAAAGTCCTAACGCTGATGGGTGGGACCATCGACCCCCACCAGGCCTGGTTGGTTCTCCGCGGGGTCAAGACGCTGGCTCTGCGGGTCGAAAAAAGCCAGGACAACGCCATGAAGCTGGCCCGGTTTCTGGAGTCCCATCCGGAGGTAAGCTGGGTCAATTATCCCGGCCTGGAAAGCCAACCCCAGTACGCCCTGGCCAAACGGCAGATGAAGGGTTTCGGCTCGATGCTCTGCTTCGGCCTCAAGGGCGGTTTTGAGGCCGGACGGAAAATGATCAATGCGGTCAAGCTCTGCACTTTGGCCGTCTCCCTGGGGGGAGTGGAGAGTCTGATTCAGCATCCGGCCAGCATGACTCACGCCGGAGTATCCGAGGAAGAAAGGAAGGCCGCCGGGATCAGCGACGACCTGATCCGCCTGTCGGTGGGCTGCGAGGGCTACGAGGACCTGAGGGAGGACCTCGATCAGGCCTTGATCAGGCGAAATAGGACGTAAAAAAACGACCGGGCGGAGTTCATCATTGATCATCTCTGTGGCCAGCGGAAAGGGCGGGACGGGCAAGACGACCGTGGCCGTCAACCTGGCGCTGGCCCTTCGGCCCGACCACCCGGTCCAGTTCCTGGACTGCGACGTCGAGGAGCCGAACGCCCATTTTTTTCTAAAGCCTCGAATCGAGGAGAGCCGGGAGGTCTTTACGCCCATCCCCGAGATCGACGACAGCCTCTGCACCTATTGCGGCAAATGCGCCGAGGTTTGTGCTTACAATGCCCTGGCGGTCGTCAAGGGCGCCGTCCTCGTCTTCTCCGAGCTCTGCCACGGCTGCGGCGCTTGCCGCCTTCTCTGCCCGGAAAAGGCGATCCGGGAGGTCGGAAAACGAATCGGCGTTATCGAATCCGGCCGGGCCGGCGACATCCGGTTCGTCCATGGCCGGCTCGATATCGGCCAGGCCATATCCCCACCGCTCATCCGGGCTCTCAAAAAGAATATGGACCCGAGCCGGACCGTCGTCATCGACGCGCCGCCAGGGACGAGCTGCCCCGTCATCGAGTCCCTCAAGCACAGCGAATTCTGTCTCCTCGTCACCGAGCCGACGCCTTTCGGCCGGCACGACCTTGAACTCGCGGCCGGTGCGGCGAAAGAGATGAAGATTCCCTGCGGGGTCGTGATCAACAGGGCATCCCTGGGCGATGGAGACGGAGAGGTCCGGGATTTCTGCGCCCGGGAGGAGCTTCCCGTCCTGATGACGATTCCCTTCGACCGGAAGATCGCCGAGGCCTACTCGCGGGGACAAACCATTCTCGAAGCGTTCCCGGCATACCGCGAGAAATTTCTGGAGCTGTTCGAGAAGATCGGAAAAATCGGATCATGAAGCAGATCGTCGTCATCAGCGGGAAGGGAGGCACAGGCAAGACCGTTATGTCGGCCTGCTTTGCCGCTCTCTCCCGGAACGCCGTCCTGGCCGACGTCGACGTGGACGCTTCCAACCTCCATTTGCTTCTCCACCCGGAAATCCTGGAACGGCACGTTTTCAAGAGCGGCCAGAAAGCCCGAATTGACGTGGAGAAATGCACCGGCTGCGGTCTTTGTCTGCCGCTCTGTCGATTCGACGCCCTCTTTGAAGACAGGGAGGGGAAAGTCGTTGTGGAACCCCTCTCCTGCGAAGGATGTGCGGTTTGTTTTCATATCTGTCCTGAACAGGCCGTCGAAATGGAAACCCCGATTGCGGGCGAATGGTATGTTTCCAAGACAAAATACGGTCCTTTCGTTCATGCCCGGCTGGGCATCGCCGAGGAAAACTCGGGAAAGCTCGTTACCGAGGTCCGGAAGAAGGCCAGAGAGATCGCCGGAAGCGAGAAGCGCGATCTGGTGATCATGGACGGGGCGCCCGGGATCGGCTGCCCCGTCATCGCCTCGCTGACGGGGACGGACCTGGCCCTCGTCGTGACCGAGCCGACGCCCTCCGGTCGGCACGATATGGAGAGAATCGTCGGCGTGGCGCGGCACTTCAAAATCCGGGTGGCCTGCTGTATCAATAAATTTGATCTTAACCTTGAGAATTCCGAGCAAATCCAGCGATGGTGCGGGGAGCAATCGATTCCTGTGGTAGGGAAAATCGCCTTCGACCCGGCCGTGATGGAGTCGGTCGTTCGGGGTATTCCCTATGTGGAATATACCTCCAATTCCTCCGCGGATGAGGTTCGAAGGATGTGGTCCACCTTGCTGGAACTCATCGACCGTCCATGACCAAGAACAATGACGACGACGTCGCCAATTTCACCCGCGAGCTGCAGGAGCAGATTATGGCGGAGCTCCGGCGCACCTACAGCCCCGCTGTGATCGACCACTGGCAGAACCCGCGGAATTTCCGCAAGCTGGAAGCTGCGGACGGCTACGCCAAAAACACAGGCTCCTGCGGGGACACCATGGAGATGTTCCTGAGGGTCAAGGATGAAACGGTTACCGAATGCACCTTCCAGACGGACGGCTGCGGAACGACCGCTGTCTGCGGGAGCGTCGCCACGGAACTGGCTGCCGGCAAAACTTTCCTCGAAGCCCTTGGCGCCGTGAGCGCTGCCGAGATTCTGAGAGTCCTGGGCGGGCTTCCCGAGTCCAGTGTTCACTGCGCCCAGCTGGCTGCCGAGACGCTCCGCCGGGCCTTGGCCGATTATCTCTACCGGAAAAACGAGCCTTGGAAGAATAGTTATCGAAAAAAATAAAATTAGGGAGACCTGTGCTATGACTGGTGCTTCGGAGCAACGTTTTCATTTTAGACTGATGGCCTTTATGTATAAGTTTCGTGATTTCTACGCGCCGCGGAAGGCCATCCTTGAAGAAACAGGAATCAGGAAGGGATTTCATGTCCTCGACTACGGCTGCGGCCCAGGAGGCTATGTGGGTCCGTTGGCAGAGCTGGTCGGTCCAACAGGCATGATTTATGCCCTCGACAGGCATCCCTTGGCTATCAAGATGGTTGAGAAGCGCGCTGCTAAGAAGCATCTGGCCAATGTTATACCTATCCAATCCGACGGCCAAACAGGGTTACCCCACAAGAGCCTCGATGTGATTCTTCTTTACGATGTGTTTCATGACCTCGATCAACCGGAAAAGGTCTTGAAAGAACTGCACCGGGTGCTCAAACCGGGCGGATTGCTCTCCTTCAGCGATCATCACCTAGGCGAGCAGGAGATCGTTTCCGGGCTGACAAAGGAAGGGCTTTTTCGACTTGCCGAAAAGGGCCGCAAGACGTATTCTTTTCAGAAGATCGATTGAGATCAGGACTTCGGGATAAGTTTGAGCGTCATGAACTGAGGAGGCGACTCTTATGCGAACCGATTCATCATCCATCAAGTCTCTGACCCTTGCCCTGGGGGTGCTGTTCCTGGGGGCATTTTTAAACGGGGAAGGGACTCTTGCCGCAGCGAAGGTTTTCAATCCGGCAGATCAGCCTATTCGCTTTACTGTGCTTTATGACAACTATCTGTATAAGGAGGGGACCAAGCCGGATTGGGGTTTTTCCTGCTTGATCGAGGGGACGGAAAAAACAATCCTCTTCGACACCGGAACACAGCCCCAGATCTTGATGCACAATGTCGAGGTCCTGGGCGTCGACCTGAAAAAGGTGGACCAGATCGTCATTAGCCATGACCACGGCGACCATACCGGGGGCTTGCCCGCCGTCCTGGAGAAAAATCCCAACGTCACGGTCTTCTTCCCCATCTCTTTTCCAGGGGAATTCGGGCGCCGGGTGGAAGGCCTCAAGGCCAAGGCCCAGTCCGTGGATAAGTCCATCGAGATCTGCCGGAATGTCTATCTTACGGGCGAGATGGGAGACGAGATCAAGGAGCAGTCCTTGATTATTGACACAGCTAAGGGGCTCATTATTGTCACCGGCTGCTCTCACCAAGGTATTTTGAATATACTCAAGCGGGCGAAAGAGATTCTTGATAAACCGATCTATCTTGTCTTTGGCGGTTTTCATTTGGGAAATAAATCAGATGCCGAAATGCAGGAAATCCTTGCAGGCTTCAGGAAATTGAAGGTCGAAAAATGCGGGGCCACCCACTGCACCGGCGACACCCAGATCGCCATGTTCAAAAAGGCTTTTGGCGAAAACTATGTTCCCATGGGAACGGGAAGAGTTATCGAGGT
The DNA here is from genome assembly GCA_017886205.1 of Candidatus Aminicenantota bacterium. Lineage (GTDB taxonomy): Bacteria > Acidobacteriota > Aminicenantia > Aminicenantales > UBA8522 > UBA8522. Next base: position 47,400 of record JAFNEO010000034.1, read on the forward strand.
CCCGGTTTTCTAGTCTGTTTGCCGGGCCAGTCCAGGTCAGTCGTTTCGGTTGGCTTGATGTCCGGGGTTCGGGGGAATCCCGGGAGGGATTTTAGATGAAAAGAGAAATCGTCGACCGTTTCGAGAAGACCTGGAAGAGCTACGATGAGTGGTTTGATGGGCATCAGGCGCTCTACCAGTCGGAACTTGCGGCATTGAAGAAGGCTGTTCCCTCTGGGGCCGGACTCGAGGTCGGAGTGGGGACGGGCCGGTTCGCCGCCCCCCTCGGCGTGCGCTTCGGCCTGGACCCGGCGATCCATATGCTCCGGTTGGCGAAAAAACGAGGCCTTCTTGTAGTTCAAGGGCTAGGGGAGAGCCTTCCCTTTAAAGACGAGTCCTTCGATTTCGTCCAAATCATATTTGTTATCGAGTGCGTCGACGACCTTGTTTCTTTTCTGAGGGAGGCGGTCAGGACGGTAAGGCGAAACGGGGCCTTGATTCTGGGCTTTATAGATAGAGACAGCTTATGGGGGCAATACTATGCCCGGGATCCCGCCCAAAGGCGTAATTTCCATCCCCCTTCTACGGAAGAAGTGCTGGATATTTTTTATAAAATCGGCCTGAAGTTTCAAAAAGCCTGCCAGACTCTGTTCCAACCTCCTCCGGACCTCAGTAAAAAAGAGAATCCGAAACGGGGGTTCGGGCGGGGAGGGTTTGTGGTTCTGATGGCGACGAAACAACCATGATGATAAGCCAATTGCCTCTTCAAATGTCTGTCGTTTATGACAACAATCCCTATGACGGAAGGCTCAAAACGGACTGGGGATTTTCTTGTTTTGTGGAAGGGCAGGGAAAGACTATCCTCTTTGATACCGGAGCTAAAGGCCAGATCCTGCTGTCCAACATGGAAGAGCTTGGAATCCAGTCAGAAAGAATCGGCGTGGTTGTCCTTTCTCATGCTCACAGGGATCATACAGGGGGGCTGGACGATCTGCTTTCCCGAAACCCCAGAATCGAAGTCTGGCTGCCCCAGTTTTTTGCCATTGATTTCAAAGATCAGGTGAGAAAAAAGGGTGCCAAGGTGGTCGAAGTGACGACGCCGCAAAAAATTGGCGAAGGCGCTTATTCTTCGGGAGTGGTTGAAAGCTGGATCAAAGAGCAGTCTTTGGTTCTGGATACGGCGCAGGGGCTTCTCCTTATAACCGGCTGCGCCCATCCGGGGATTGTCCATATCATCGCCAGAATCAGAGACATATTTAAAAAAGACATCTTCATGGCCCTGGGGGGTATTCATCTGGCCGGTTTTCAGAAAAAGGAAATAAGGGAGATTATCCGGAAATGCCGGGATTCAGGGATTGAGAAGGTCGGCCTCGGGCATTGCTCGGGAGACGAAGCGAGGAAGCTTTTTCATGAAGAATATAAAGAGGATTTTGTCGAGCTTGGAGTCGGAAAGAAGATCGAAATTCAATGATTCTCTCGCTTGCTCATGGACGCTGAAATCGAAAAAACGGCTTTTGGTCCGGTTCCGTCGCGACGTCTGGGCCGGAGTCTGGGGATCAACAATATCCTGGCGAAGACTTGCTCTTATTCCTGTGTTTACTGCCAGCTAGGCAGGACTTCCAAACTGCGTCTTGAAAGAAGTGCGTTCTACATTCCGGACAGGATATTCCGGGATGTCGAGGGAAAAGTCCGGGAGGCCCGCCGCAGAGGGGAGGCTATCGATTATCTCACTTTTGTCCCGGACGGCGAGCCGACGCTTGATCTTCATCTCGGCGAAGAGATCCAGCGGCTCAGGAGCATCGGGTTGAAAATCGCGGTGATCACCAATTCCTCTCTCATCTGGAAACCAGACGTCAGGGAGGATCTTCTTCTGTCCGACTGGGTTTCGCTCAAGGTCGATACTGTCAGCCCTAATATCTGGAGGAAAATCAACCGGCCTCATGGCTATTTGAGCCTGGGTCGGATTTTGGAAAAGATCTCCGAATTTGCCCGTGTTTTTAAGGGTGAGTTGGCTACGGAGACGATGCTCATTCAGGGTTTCAATGACCGCGCCGGAGAGATAGAAAAAATTTCTGTTTTCGTGGCCGGGCTGAAACCGAAGAAGAGTTATATTTCCGTTCCCATCAGGCCGCCGGCGGAGATGAAGGTCCATCCTCCTGATGAGCACTTTCTGAACCTAGCTCATCAGATTTTTAGCGAAAAGTTGATCGACACAGAGCTTCTGATCGGCTATGAAGGAAACGCCTTTGCTTTCACCGGGAATGTGGAAGAGGACTTGCTTGGCATCATGTCCGTGCATCCAATGCGGGAAGACGCTGTTTATGAATTTCTAAGAAAAGCCCAAGCCGACCGCAGTGTTATCGAGAAGCTGGTCAAGGAGGGCAAGCTGGTTAAAGCGAAATATAAGGACGATACATTCTACCTAAGAAACCTGATGGGTCATTAGATGCCCCTGGAAGAAACCGAGCGCTCCTAAAGTGTTTAAATCCCCGAAAAGCCTGGCCTTGTCACACAGCTTCCTCCGATGTCTGTCCGTCCGACTCCCCGCTGGAGTATTGACGATGATGGTCGATTCCGACATGATTCATCCGTGCACCTCTTTAAAAAAGTTATCCTACGGGAAGTCCATCCAACTCCCCGAGGAGGTGCATCACATCATTATGTTACCTATGATAATGAATGGCATATCATTATGAGCATATACTCATTTAAAAAACCGAAAGGAGGTCAACATGCCGAGAAGAGATGGAACTGGACCGACTGGGAAAGGGCCGGGTACAGGTAAAGGTCGCGGCGGTTGCGGGCAAGGCGGCCAGGGACGTGGACCCGGCGGTGGAAAAGGCCAGGGAAAAGGCCAGGGCCGGGGCGGTGGACAGGGCCAGGGTCCTGGAAAAGGAAGCGGAAACCGTTAAGCGTCAGTAGATATTCTGGTCGAAAAATATCTGGGCTGCGGCAACCCACGCTGCGGGTTTGCCCGGGTTCGCTGTCCTGACTGTGGTTCAGAATTTCTGCTCCACTTCTCCTGCCGCAGCCGCGGATTCTGCCCGTCGTGTCATTCCAAGAGGCTTGAGGAGTGGGGCGAGTGAATGAGGGAAGAGCTTCTCTTGGATGTCTCCCACCGCCGGGTGATCTTCACCATTCTCATGATGCTGCGCATTTTCTTCAAATACAACCGCCGGCTTAATTAATTTCCACCCGCATATCCACCTCCTGGTAACCGAGGGAGGCGAAGACTTTGAGGGGACGTCTCATCATCTCGCTGAGTTCCATGACAGCCTGTTGGCCGAGTTCTTCAAGCGCGAAGTCTTCTCCCTGCTCCTTGAGACAGACTGGGTTTTGCTTAAGGTCGACGCCCTGAGCCCTGATGTCTGGAGGAAAGTCAATAGGCCTCATGGCTCTTTGAGCCTGGGTCGGATATTGGAAGGCATCTCCGAATTTGCCCGTGTTTTTAAGGGTGAGTTGACTACGGAGACAATGCTCAGTCAGGGTTTCAATGACCGCGCCGGAGAGATAGAAAATATTTCTGCTTTCGTGGCCGGGCTAAAACCGAACAAGAGCTATATCTCCGTTCCCATCAGGCCGCCGGCGGAGATGAAGGTCCATCCTCCTGATGAGCACTTTCTGAACCTAGCTCATCAGATTTTTAGCGAAAAGTTGATCGACACAGAGCTTCTGATCGGCTATGAAGAAAACGCCTTTGCCTTCACCGGGAATGTGGAAGAGGACTTGCTTGGCATCATGTCCGTGCATCCCATGAGAGAAGATGCTGTCTATAGATTTCTAAAAAAGGCTAAAGCGGAGCCGAGCACTGTCAGCAGATTGGTCAAGAGGGGTAAACTGGTTGAGACACAGTACAGAGAATGGACATTCTATGTAAGGAAATTGCCAAATTCGTAAAAAAATATCGCCTGCCTTGACCTTGAAGGAACGTATCCGGGCTTTTCGAGAATGAATATGATTTTAGCAGGATGTCTGGCTGTAGCCCTGCCGTTATTGAGAGAAAGGCATATTACTTTTCTTTCGCCTCGATGACCAGGGCGTCGGCCGCGATCTCGCAGACGGTCTTGATCTCAATCGGAAGCTCGTAGTGTTTCTTCAGCCTGAGAGTGGAGGCGGCGCCGGCCAAACGACAGCGCCTGCAGAACCTAGACGGCGAGCAAACTGAAGCCGGCCTTCTGTTTGATCCGGTCTCGTTCCTGTGTTATAAGCGGTCTAGATTTTCCGGGAAAGGAGAATGCCGGTGAAAAAATGGTCCCTCCCGTTTTTGGCCCTGTTCATCCTCGTTTCGCTTTCTGTGAGTTGGACGGGCGTCCAGCCTCATAAAGACATATCCCCGGCTGACCTAGAGCCGTTCGAATCCTGCACCAGCATCATTGTCGGCAAATTGGCCTCTGCCGACGGGTCGACCATGACCTCCCATTCCTGCGACAGCATGTCCGACAGAACATGGATCAACGTCGTTCCCCACCTGAAGCACAAACCCGGAGAAATGTGCGTGGTTTATCACAATCCGAAAGAAACGAGACGGCCGGACGACAAGAACCGCCTCCCCAGCGGCGAAATCCCGCAAGTCCTGGAGACCTACGCCTACATCAACACCGCCTATCCCGTTATGAACGAACACCAGCTGGCCATCGGTGAAACCACCTTCGGAGGCAAAATGGAGCTCCGGAGCAAGGAGGGGATCATCGACTGTCCCGAGCTCTACCGGCTCGTCCTGGAAAGGGCTCGGACCGCCCGGGAAGCGATCAAGATCGCCGACGAGTTGACCAAAACGTACGGTTATAATGATTACGGAGAGTGCTTCACTTTTGCCGATCCCCAGGAAACGTGGCATTTCGAGATCCTGGGCCCCGGCGCGGGGAAAAAAGGAGCGGTCTGGGCGGCAGTCCGCATCCCCGACGACCAGGTCGGAGTCTCGGCCAACGCCAGCCGGATCAAGCAGATCAACCTCGAGGACCCGGACAACTACCTGGCCTCGGCCAACGTCCGTTCGCTTGCCCAGGAGATGGGTTGGTGGGACCCGGCGAGTGGAAAGCCGTTTGAGTTCTGCTATGCCTATGCCTCCCGGGAGAGCATGGGCTCCCGGCGCCGCGAATGGCGGGCCCTGAGCCTCCTGGCGCCGTCGCTCAAGCTCGACCCAAACGGCGAGAACTTCCCCTTGTCGGTCAAGCCGGAGAAGAAGCTCACAGTCAAGGACGTCCTGGATATTTTTCGTGACACCTACCAAGGCACGCCCTTCGACATGACCCGAACGCTCATCCAGGTCAACCGCGAAGGGAAGGCCTCAACCAGCCCGGTGGCCCACCCGTTCATGAACAGGGAGATGATGGAGCTCCTCAAGGTCCAGCCCCACCGGACCATCTGCTGCAAGAGAGCGACCTACCTACAGATTACCCAATCGCGAGGCTGGCTTCCCGATCCGATAGGCGGTGTGGTTTGGCTGGGATATGACAACCCCGCCACGACACCCCATACGCCCTTTTACTGTGGCATCAGCCGCATGCCCGACTCCTACATGGTCGACGGCCGGGCCGGATACAGCCGGAACTGCGCTTGGTGGGCGTTCCGGAAGGTGAGCCAGATGGCCATGCTCTACTGGCAGCCGATATTTCAGTCGATCGCCAAGGTCTGGTCGCCGATCGAGGAAAAGGCGTTCGCCGACCAGGCCAAAGTCGAAGAGGAAGCCTTGAATCTTTACAAGCAGAACCCGGCCAAAGCCAGGGAATTCCTGACTTCCTACTGCGTCAAGATGGCCGAGGATGCCGTCGCGGCCTACTGGAAGCTGGAGGAAGATCTCTGGGGGAGCTTCACCCAAAATTTCTAAAACCCATTTTAAAAAAAATATCAGCGACAGATATGTAATTGGCACGCGGATTGCTGCTTGTTTTTCGAGAGAAATTCGGACCAGTGTGCCCAAAGCTGTCGTTCTCATGAAAGAAAGGATGGTGCCATGAAATCCATGAAACGCTTCCGGTTCATTCTTATCGTTGGTTTGGCCATTGCCTTGAACACTATATGTTCGATTTCATCGGCCCAAGAAAAGCCAGGCCAGCTCAAGTTTGAGATCTCTTTTCCTTCCGCCGCCCACCTCGATCCGATAACCGGCCGTGTTTATGCCATCGTCTCCAAGGACGGCGGCCGGGAACCCCGGCTTCAAACCGGGTTTGATATGGCTGCGGGCATCCCGATCTGGGGAAGGAACGTACAAGCCCTTAAGCCGGGAGAGATCGCCGTCATCGATGAAACCGTGTTCGGCTTTCCCCTGGAAAGCATAATAAAAATACCGCCGGGAGAATATTACGTCCAAGGTTTTGTCAATATCTATACGGAGTTCAAGCGGTCAGACGGACACACGCTCTGGATGCACAACGACCAGTGGGAAGGGCAGAGATGGAACGTGTCGCCGGGCAACTTATACAGCCCTGTGAGCAAGGTCTTTATCGATCCCGGTGAAGAGAATTTGATCCGGTTGGTTTGTGATAGCGTCATCCCGCCCGTTGAGGTCCCGCCGGATACTGCATACGTCAAGCGGATCAAGTTCATGAGTGAAATCCTGACGAAGTTCTGGGGACAGCCCATCTACTTAGGAGCCACAGTCTTGCTGCCCGAAGGGTATGACAGTCATCCCGCTGTGGACTACCCGGTGTGCTATATCCAGGGCCATTTTTCTTTGAGGGCACCTCATGGCTTCAGCGAAGGGAATCCCATTCACAAACTGTGGACCTCGGAAAATTTTCCGAGGATGATCGCTGTCACCTTCCAGCACCCCTGCCCTTATTATGATGATTCTTACGTCGTCAACTCACCCAACGTCGGCCCCTACGATGATGCCATCATGCAGGAGCTCATCCCCTACATCGAAGAGCATTTCCGGATCATCCGGAAGCCTTATGCGCGGGTACTCACCGGCGGTTCGACCGGAGGATGGATATGTTTGGCCATGCAGGTCTTCCACCCCGATTTCTTTGGGGGCACCTGGTCTTTGTGCCCCGACCCGGTGGATTTCCGTTACTACGAGCTCATTAATATCTATAACGACGAAAACGCCTACTACAGAATTCACAATCATATCCAGGCTGAGCGTCCCGAGGCGCGCGACCCGGATGGTCAAGTATGGCACACCGTCCGCGACTCCTATTATTATGAATGGACTCTTGGAGACCGGCACAGAAGCGGAGGGCAGTGGGCCATCTGGGAAGCCGCCTACACTCCAATCGGCGAGGATGGGCACCCGAAGCCCCTCTGGGATTGGAAGACGGGAAAAATCGACCATGAAGTCGCGGAACAATGGAAGAAATTCGACATCCGTTACTACCTCGAAAGCAACTGGTCCTGGCTGGGGCCGAAGCTGGCCGGAAAGCTCCATGTTTACGTCGGGGATATGGATACGTTTTATCTGAATAACGCGGTTGTCCTGCTGGAAAAATTCCTGGAGGGCACGAAAGATCCTTACTATGCCGGTGTCGTCAAATACGGGGACAGGCGGCCGCACTGCTGGGGGCCGTCAAGCGCCGAACTTTACCAACTGTTTAAAGAGCATATCATGAAGAATGCACCCGCCGGCGAAGATGTATCTCCGTGGAATTATTAAGCGAGACGACCAAGGAGGAAGGAATGAAAAGACGAGATTTTCTCGGAAAATCGAGCTGCGGGATGGCCGCCTTCTTTGCTGCGCAGGGCCTGCCCCGCCCGGTTGAGGGCGGCCCTCAACAGCAGCAAGCCCCGCCGCCGCCCCCGAAACGGAGGAAATACAAGCTCGAGATCGAAATCTACGAAGCCAGGCCGGATACGTGGTGCCACAAGAAGGGTGATAAGTTCGCCTATCCGCAGGACATCGGGAAGATCTGTCCGTGGCTCCTGGCCAGCCTGCACGATTTTCTGCGTCTGCTCGAGAACGGCGTTACCCTGCCCTGGAAATATGAGGGGACTCCATATGAGAAAATGATCGATCCCGAGGGCGTAACGACGGAATATGTCCGTTGCCCGGACCCGACCTCTAATTTGGTGGCCAAGATCACGCGCACGGCGATGCCCTAAAAACACGAATAATCCCATGTCCCTTAAAAACAGCGCCGTCCCCATTTTCTTGACAGGAAAATCGGAAAAATGATAGACATACTTCCCTTCGCCGGTTGTCTTCCCCCGGCCGCTTTGGTATCATGAAGAAGAAGTCCATGACCGAAAAAAAGCCTAAAGGAAACTGCCGGCATCGCTGGACGATGTCCAATGTCCGCAACGGATACCTCGTGGTCGAAGGGTGTTTCCACTGCCGGCACCGGACGTCTTTCTTCTCCGAAGAGCCTGTCCCGCCGCAGGACGATTATCGCGAGGGAGACCATTTCTGGAGCTATCTCGGGAGCTCCCAGGCTTCGAAGTTCGACCTCAAATGCGAGGAGTGTTCCCAGGAAGTCCCCTTGAAGGACGTCATGGCCCTGATGCTGTGCATGAGATGCGACTCCGAATGCGGCGTCTACAAAGCCGGGTCGGGGGAGAAGGGCAGCAAGACCTGGGCTTATGTGGCCCTCTGCGCCAATACATCGCACGCCTCCGGGAGATGCGTCACTAAGCCGGGGATCAAGGCCCTGAACGAGTATTTCAATCGCGGGATCCAGGACCCGCACAAGAAGATCATCGTCGTCTCCTGCGAGTCGCGCAAGAGCGTCGATACCTGCCAAGGGATCGTGCTCGCGGACGTAGGTCTGACTGAAATATATTGAGGCCCAAAGGAAAGGTCGAACAATGAGAATGTCCGAACTGGTGAAACAAGGCGTGTTCAAGACTTTTAATGAGCCCGGCGACAAGGAGATCAAGGGAGTCTACATCTCCGACATGGTGAGCGATATCATCGGCATCGGCCCGGGAAACCTGCTCGTTACCCTGCAAACCCACAAGAACCTGATCGCGGCGGCCAACCTGGTCGATGTTGCGGCCGTCGTGTTCTCGCGGGGCAAGACGCCGACGGATGATGTGGTCGCCCTGGCCAACAAGGCCGGGATCGGGCTGCTGGGATTCGACGGAGATACCTGGACGCTGGCCAAGAAGCTCTACGAGCTCGGCGTCAGGTAGCGGCGGCCCCGGACGTTTCGCCTCGCGGTTGTGATCCTGAACGTGGGTTGAAATGAAGGGACGCGATTCTATATCCGAAGGCGGCCTGTCCGAGCTGAGGCGGGAATTCAGAGGCGAGCGGGGCGACCTGATCCCCGTCTTGCAGAGGGTGCAGGAGATCCAAGGCTACCTGCGGCCGGAGGCCATCCGGATCGTCTCCCGCTGGCTCAAGATCTCGGAGAACGAAATCTTCGGGGTGGCGACCTTTTACGCCCAGTTCCGTTTCCATCCCCCCGGCCTGCATCACCTCCGCGTCTGCCTGGGAACGGCCTGCCATGTCAGAGGCGGAGAGCAGATCCTTCTGACCGCCCAGCAGCGCCTCGGCGTCGACACCGGCGAAACCACCCCCGATGGGAAATACGACCTCGACCGGGTGGCCTGTCTGGGGTGCTGCGCCCTGGCCCCGGTCGTCGCCTTCGACCAAAAAGTCCATAGCCAGATGTCGGTCCTGAAAATCCAGAGGATCCTCGATGAACACAAGAGCGCTTGACGAGCGGCGTCAGAAGGCCGCTTCGAAATGGGACGAGCTCCAGAATAACCGCGTCCCGCTCATCTACATCGGCGCTGCCTCCTGCGGGCTGGCGGCCGGCGCGGCCGAGGTCCAGGAAGTCGTCGAAAATTACCTGAAGAAGAACGGGATCGAGGGCCGGATCATTCAGGTCGGCTGCATCGGCCCCTGCTACCTGGAGCCCCTCATGGATGTCCAGATGCCGGGGAAGCCGCGGATCAGCTACTCCAATGTCCGTCCGTCGGACGTCCCCCTCATCATGGAGTCATTCTTCGAGAAAAACGAGGTCGCGGAATCCCGGCTGGCCGGGCATTTCGGCGACGCGGAGTTCGACGGAGTTCCCCGCTTTTTCGACATGCCCATGCTCAAGCCCCAGGTGCGGATCGTGCTCCGGAATTGCGGGATCATCGACCCCGACGACCTCGACCACTGCCTGGCCAGGGACGGCTATCTCGGGCTCGAAAAGTGCCTGTCCATGTCCTGGACGGAGGTCTTGGAGATAATCAAAAGGTCCGGCCTGCGCGGCCGCGGCGGAGCCGGATTTCCGACCTGGAAGAAGTGGCTGACTTGCCGGGAAACGCCGAGCGACCAGCGCTACCTCATCTGCAATGCCGACGAGGGCGACCCCGGTGCCTTCATGAACCGGTCCCTGATCGAGGGCGATCCCCACGCTGTCCTGGAGGGGATGCTCATCGCCGCCTACACAATCGGCGCCTCTCAAGGATATATCTACATCCGCGCCGAGTACCCTCTGGCCATCAAGCGGCTCAAGAAGGCCATCGTCCAGATGCGGGGGGTCGGCCTCCTGGGACAGGATATCCTGGGGTCGGAATTCAGCTTCGACATCCGGATCAAAGAAGGAGCCGGCGCCTTTGTCTGCGGCGAGGAGACCGCGCTTATCGCTTCGATTGAAGGCAAGCGCGGCATGCCGCGGACCCGTCCGCCGTTTCCGGCGGTCTCGGGGCTCCACGGCAAGCCGACGATCATCAACAACGTCGAAACGTTGGGTACCCTGCCCCACATCCTCCGCAACGGAGCGGAATGGTATGCCGGCTCTGGCACGGAGACGAGCAAAGGGACCAAGACCTTCTCGCTCGTCGGCAAGGTCCGGCGGACCGGGCTGATCGAGGTCCCGCTGGGGATGACCCTCCGGGAAGTGGTCTTCGACATCGGCGGCGGAACTCTGAAGCCGTTCAAGGCCGTCCAGACCGGGGGCCCGTCCGGCGGATGCCTGTCGGAGGAATTCCTGGACACGCCGATCGACTACGAGCATCTGGCCGAGGCCGGATCGATCATGGGCTCGGGCGGCCTGATCGTTGTCGATTCCGACACTTGCATCGTGGACACCGCCAAATATTTCCTGGGATTCACCCAGAAGGAATCGTGCGGCAAATGCGTTCCCTGCCGCGTCGGGACCCGGCACATGGTCAAGCTCCTTGAGAAGATCTGCGACGGCCGGGGAGAGCTGGCCGACCTGGAGAAGCTGGAGAAGCTCGGCCGGACGATCAAAAACGGTTCGCTCTGCGGATTGGGCGCCACGGCACCGAACCCGGCCCTGACTTCCCTCAAGTATTTCCGGTCCGAGTTTATCTCCCATATCAAGGATAAGCGGTGCCCTGCCATCGTCTGTAAGAGTCTGGTTAACTACCGGGTCGTTGCCGGGAAGTGCACCGGCTGCCAGCGCTGCGTGAGCGTCTGCCCGACCGGGGCGATCACGGGCCCGCGGTCGGAGCCGCACAACCTGGACCGATCCAAGTGTATCAAATGCCGGTCCTGCTACGAGATCTGTCGTTTCGACGCCATCGCCGGAGACGCGATCATCATCGAATCCTAGGTAGAAACATGGCCCGAAAAGAACCCCGCAAGCTGGCCATGGAGATCAATCACCGGCCGGTGACCTTTCCCGAAGGTGTCACCGTGCACCGGGCCGCCGAGCTCAACGGTATCGACATCCCCTCGCTCTGTTCCCACAAGGACCTGTCTCCGTTCGGCGGCTGCCGGCTGTGCATGGTCGAGATCGAAGGGATGCGCGGCTATCCTCTCTCCTGCAGCACGACGGCCCAGGACGGGATGAAGGTCCTAACCGACACGGCGACCCTGGGGGACCTCCGCAAGGAGATTCTGAAGCTCATCCTCAGCGAGCATCCGTCGAGCTGCCTGGTCTGCGATGAACGGGTGGAATGCAAGGAATATCAAGGCACGATCCGCAAAGCGGGCGTGACGACGGGCTGCCGCTTCTGTCCCAACGACGGGCAATGCGAACTCCAGGACCTGGTGGAAAAAATCGGCGTCACCGAGATCGATTATCCGATCGACTACCACGGTTATGACCCGGAGCACGACGACCCCTTCTACGACCGGGACTACAACGTCTGCATCCTCTGCGGCCGCTGCGTCAGGATGTGCCAGGAGGTCCGCGGCACCAGCGTCCTTGCCTTCACCTACCGCGGCCCCAAAGCCAAGATCAGCCCGGCCTTCGGCCGGAGCCATGCCGAGGCCGGCTGCGAGTTCTGCGGAGCGTGCGTTGACGTCTGCCCCACGGGTGCCCTGGCGGACAAGGCCTCCAAGTGGGAAGGGAAGCCCGACGGAAGCCTCATCTCCACGTGCCCCTTCTGCCCGATCGGCTGCCAGATCGAACTCTACCACAAGAACGGCCGGTTCACCGGGGCCAGGGCCAACCTGGATCCGGAAGTCAACGATGGGCAACTGTGCGTCAAGGGCCGATTCTGCCTGCCCGAGGTGACCCATCATTTCGAGCGGGCCAAGCGTCCGCTGCTTAGGAAAGGGCAATATTTCCGCGTGGTCTCCTGGGAAGAAGCGCTGGAGAGGGTCGCCGGCGAGCTCAAAGGGATTGCGCCCGAAGACTTCGTCATGCTGGTCTCACCCGACTTGTCGAATGAGAGCCTGTTCGCCGCTCAGAAATTCGCCCGGGAGTGCATTGGGAGCAGCAACATCGAGTCCACGGCGCGGATGGAGCTCGGGGGAGGGCTGGGGCTCTGGTCGAGCCTTTTCTCGCTCCCGATTTCCATCAAAGACATCGCCCGGGCGGATGTAATCCTGGCTGTGGGACTCGACAGCCGGTTCAATTTCTCGGTGGTCGGGACCAAGGTCCGGAAAGCGCTCGATGCCGGGGCCAAGCTGGTGACCATCGACCCCTGCGACAGCAACTTGGCCGGATACACGGATGATTGGCTGAGTCCGACGCCGGGGAAAGAAGGAGCGCTGCTGAAACTCTTTGCCGACCGTCTGGCCGGCCAAAAGGCTGACACCTCCGCTGCGGCGGCTGAAGCGGGCGTCGACAGCGACATGCTCGAGAGGGCGCTGGCGATCATATCGTCCGGGCATGAGCCGACGGTCATCATCGGCCCCCGCGTCTTCCATTATAGCGACGGCACTGCTCTCGCGGACGCACTTATGACTCTGGCCGGGGCCAAGAAGGTCAATATTATCCCCCTCTACTTCGGCGCCAATGCCCGGGGCGCGCTGGAGATGGGGGTCTTTTCAGAGGTCGGTCCGGGCGGCGTCTCCCGAAACGGCAAGGGTTTCGGCTGGACCGAACTCCTTAGCGGTTCCAGGCGGCCGAAGGTGATCTACTGTGTCGGCGATGTCGCCTTCCAGGAAAGACCGGATTGCGATTTCCTGATTGTTCAGGATACCTATCTCCCGTCCTTCAAAGTCGACGTCTTCCTTCCGGCGTCGAGCTTCGTTGAGGCCGGCGGCACCCTGATTAACATGGAGGGCCGGGTCCAGCAGGTCGTCCGGGTCGAAAACCCGCCGGAAGGGGTGGTGTTTGGCTTCATGCGGCCCGATTGGAGGATCTTCACCGACATCGCCAAAGCTCTGGGGAGCCAGGCACTGAGTTATCAGTCAGCAGCGGATGTCTTTAAAGAAATTAGGGGGGCGGTCCCCGGCTTTCCGGCCGAGGTTGACCGGACACCGCGGCGGATGAAACCCATCGATCGGCCGCTGATAGTCGCAGCGAGAGGAGACAAGGCGGCGGACGGCGACTTCTGGCTCGTGGCCGAGCCCGGCGGCTACCGGCACCGCGGGATCGACATCGCCTCCAAGGTTGGCGGGCTCTGCGAACTGGCCCTGGAGGAAGGATTCCGGATGCATCCGGAGGACGTCGAATCGCTCGGGCTTGCGGACGGAGACAGCATCCGGGTGACCTGGGACGATAGTCAAGCGGGTGCCGCGGCCACGGTTAAGGCCGATCCCGAATGCTCTCGGGGAGCGGTTTATTTCACCAGACGGGTCATCCTGGGCGGGATCAAGCAGGGGCGTGAGCTGGGGCCGCTCCTGGGCCTCCGACAGAACCCGGCTCGGGTCCGGATCGCACGCGCGGAGGGCTGAGGAAGAGAACGGACCTATGGAGAATTCGTATGGCGTATAAAATCATAGAGCGGCGGATGATCGTCCCGAACCTGCACGAGTTTATAGTCGAGGCGCCGGCTGTGGCCGAATCTGTGAAACCTGGGAATTTCGTCATCGTCCGTCCCGACGAGCACGGCGAGCGCATCCCCCTGTCCGTCGCCGACTGGGACCGAACGGCTGGGACGGTGACGTCCATCTTCATGCAAGTGGGAGGGTCGACAGCCAAGTTGGCCCGTCTCAAGCCGGGGAACACCATCCCGACCTATGTTGGCCCGCTCGGCAAGGAAACCGTGATCCAAAATTTCGGCGCGGTCCTGTGCCTGGGTGGATGCTATGGCATCGGGTCGATCTACCCGATCGCCCGGGCGCTCAAAGAGGCCGGGAACAAGGTCTATTCGGTCCTTGAGGCCCGGAGCTCATTCCTCCTCTACTGGGAAGACAAGTTCCACAAGGTTTCCGACAAGGTGTTCATTATCACCCGGGATGGGACGCGGGGAAAAAAGGGCCATATCGGCCAGATCCCGGAGATGTTGCAGCAGGCCGGGATCGTCCCCAACCTGACTATCGTCAACGGCTGCACCTTCCAGATGATGCGGATGTCCCAGATCACCAAGCCGCTGGGCTGGAAGACCATCGTCAACATGAACCCGATCATGATCGACGGGACTGGCATGTGCGGCGTCTGCCGGCTGTCCGTCGGCGGGAAGATGAAGTTCGCCTGTGTGGACGGGCCGGATTTCGACGGCCATGAGATCGATTGGGAGGAGTTCCTGGCGAGACGCAAAAGCTACAATCCCGAAGAGGTCGACCCGCTGCGCCACTCGAGCTGCCGGTCGCACTTCTGAGAGGTTTCGAGCGTGAGCGAAGAAAAGCCGGAAAAGAAAAAACTGGACCCAAAGCGTCGGTCCATGCCCAAGCAGACCCCCTGGGAGCGGATCAAGAATTTCGAGGAGGTCGCCCTCGGCTATCCCATAGAGACGGCGGTCGAGGAAGCGTCGCGGTGTCTCCAGTGCAAGAAGCCGTTCTGCAATCAGGGGTGTCCCGTCGGGATCGATATCCCGGGCTTCATCAAGTGCATCGTCGAAGGGGACATCGCCTCCGGGGTCAAGAAGATCAAGGAGACCAATGCCCTGCCCGCCATCTGCGGTCGCGTCTGCCCCCAGGAAGAGCAGTGCGAGAAGATGTGCGTTGTGGGCAAGAAGGGCGACCCCCTGTCGATCGGCCGGCTGGAGCGGTTCGTGGCCGACTGGGAGGCGGCGCAGGGAAAGATTGAGGTCCCCGACATGGCTCCGAAAACCGGGAAGAAAGTCGCGATCGTCGGGGCCGGGCCCGCCGGCGTCACCGTGGCCAACGACCTCATTATCCTGGGCCACGACGTGACCATCTTCGAAGCTCTCCACGAGTGCGGCGGCGTGCTGATGTACGGCATCCCAGAGTTCCGGCTCCCCAAGAGGATTGTCAACCGAGAAGTGGAATACGTCAGGAGCCTGGGGGTCAAGATCTACACGGATTTCGTCGTCGGGAAAACCCGGACGGTGGACCAACTGCTCAAAGAGTTCGACGCCATTTTCGTCGGCTCGGGCGCCGGCCTTCCCTGGTTCATGGAGATCCCCGGCGAGAACCTCAACGGGGTCTTTTCGGCTAACGAGTACCTGACCCGGGTCAACCTGATGAAGGGATTCCGGTTCCCGGAATACGACACGCCGGTGAAAAGGCCGTCCCGCGTCGCCGTCGTCGGCGGCGGCAACGTGGCCATGGACTCGGCCCGGACCGCGATCCGGTTGGGGGCCGACGAGGTCCACCTGGTCTACCGGCGGAGCCGGACCGAGCTTCCCGCCCGGATCGAGGAAGTGGAGAACGCGGAGGAAGAAGGAGTCATCTTCGACCTCCTGACCTTACCGGTGCGGCTGATCGGCGACGAGCGGGGTTGGATCAAGGAGATGGAATGCCTACGGATGGAGCTCGGCGAGCCGGATTCGTCGGGCCGGCGCAAGCCGATCCCCGTCGAGGGTTCCAATTTCATCGTGCCTTTTGACGCTGCCGTCATCGCTATAGGCAACAGCCCCAACCCTCTGATCCCCATGACCACGCCGGGCTTGGAGATCAGTAAAAAAGGCGGCATCGTCACCAGCGCTGAAACGGGGCAGACATCAAGGCCCAACATCTGGGCCGGCGGAGATATCGTCAGGGGCGCAGCGACGGTCATCAGCGCCATGGGCGACGGAAGGATCGCCGCGGCGTCAATCCATAAGCATCTGATGAACAAAGAATAACAGGGGAGCCTGGAGGAACCGGTATGAAGCTCGTAGAGATCAAAGACCTGCTCAAGTGCGAAGTCCTGGCGGGAGAGGAAGACTTGTCGGTGGACGTCAGCCAGGTAGTGGCCTCGGACGGGATGAGCGAGATATTGGCGTTCGCTAAATCCAAGGAGCTGATGATCACCGGTCTCACCAATATCCAGTCCATCCGCACGGCGGACATCGCCGGTGTCAGCGCCGTCCTCTACTGCCGGGGGAAGCGTCCGGATAAGAAAGTGATCGAATTCGCTAAGCAAAAACGGATCCCGGTACTCGTGACCGAGATGGTCATGTTCGATATCTGCGGTATCCTGTATAATAAGGGGCTCAAGGGCGTGTCTTGATGGCCGCGGAACTGCTGCGGGAGAGTTTTCAAATCCAGGGACGGAATTTTGACAAAGCGGGGGAGATCTCGAGCGAGATCAAGGTCATCCTCAAGGACCTGGACATCGACGCCGCCTGCCTGCGGCGCGTCGTCATCGTGGCCTTCGAGGCGGAGATGAACGTGGTCATGTATGCCGACCGCGGGACGCTCACGCTGATCCTGACCGACCAGGACATCTGCCTGGACGTCAAGGACGAGGGGCCCGGCATCCCGGACATCGACCTGGCCATGAAAGAAGGCTATTCGACGGCCTCCGATGAGATGCGGGAGATGGGTTTCGGGTTCGGGATGGGCCTGCCGAATATGAAGAAGAACTCTGATGACTTCTGCATCGAATCGGCGGTAGGAAAGGGGACTTCGGTGTTTGCCCGGGTCCGGTTGGACTCTCATGCCTGAACTGAAGCACGGGTTCAAGATCGACACGGCCAAGTGCGTTGGCCGGATGCACTGCATGCGGGCCTGTCCGACCCATGCCATCCGGGTGAAGGACGGCAAAGCCCATCTGATTCCGGAGTTGTGCATCGATTGCGGATCCTGTCTGGGCGTGTGCCCTTCCAAGGCCATCTCGGCGACCACGATCACGTTGGCCGAACTCGACCGGTTCAAGTTTAAGGTGGCCGTGGCCTCGCCGGCCCTTTTCACGCAGTTCGGCCTGGGCGATACGCCGGCTCAGGTGGGCCGGGCTCTTCTCGACCTCGGGTTCGACGCGGTCTGGGAATACGCTGTCGATATCGAGCTCGTCGACCGGGCCATCACCGACTGCGTCAAGAAATGGCCGGGACCGTTTCCCCTGATATCTGATTCCTGCCCGGTCATCGTCCGGCTGATCCAGGTCGCCTATCCCAGCATGGTCGAACAGATCATCCCCATCGAGGTCCCGCGAGAGATCGCCGGCCGAGAAGTGAAGCGCAGATATAGCCAGGAGCTGGGGTTGAGGCCGGAAGAGATCGCCGCCATTTACATCACGCCCTGCCAGGCCAAGAGCATCTCTATTCTTCAGCCGGCTGAAGAGTCCAAGAGCTACTTGGATGGGGCGGTGGGCATCTCCGAGATCTATAACGACGTCCTCTATCGATTGCGCAAGAGCACCGCCAAGCTCAAGAGTGATACCCAGGAGGGGCTTATGGACTCGGGGGAGCTTTTCCATTGGGGAAATCCGGAGGGCGAGTTCCCCAACCTTTCCCGCGAGCATTACCTCCCCCTCATCGGGCTGACGGACATCATCAAGGTTTTTGACGACATCGAAAGGGGAAGGCTCACCAACATCGAGTTCCTGGAGTGTCATGCCTGCCAGGGAGGGTGCAACGGGGGGAACCTGACCATCGAGAACCTCTATGTCGCCCGGAGCAAAAACCTGCATTTAAAGGCCAACATGCCGAAGCCCCCTCTCGAGTTCGAGCGGGAAGTGGCGCGGCGGTACGGCAGCGAAGATTTTTCCTTGCGCGGATCAGTGAAGCCCCGCAGTCTGGCCAAAGATGTTGTGGATCTACGCGCACGGGTGATGCGGAGAAAGAGAGCGGAAGAAATCCTGAAAGGGCTGCCTTTGCTCAATTGCGGGCTGTGCGGGGCGCCCTCCTGCAAGGACCACGCGGATGATGTGGCCTTGGCCAGGTCGGAGATCAGCGACTGCGTGTTCCTCTCCAAGGCCCGGATCGATCTGCTACGAAAAATCTACAAGAAAGGCCCCCGGGCCTCTAAGGGATAAGCTTTTCTGTTATTCGCTCCAGAGGGCTTGGGTTGGGTCGGGTTTGAAGACCCGGGTTCTGGCTTCTTCCATCATTTGGGCCACTAGCAGGTTCCAACTGATGAAGTTCGGGGCGGCCAACGGGGCTCCGGTATCGGCGTGATAGTTTTCGTGCATCATCCCGTTTCGGGCGAGGTCTTCCAAACACAGCCGGGTGACGCGCTCGGCCACCTCGACCGCGGCTTCCGCGCAGCCGTAGTGGATGAGCGCATGCATGACCATCCAGTTGGCGTGCGGCCAGATGGGACCCTGCCAGTTGGAGTAGGGTTTGATCACATTTTCGTTGTTGTAGAGCCGGTCGTCGGCGGCCAGCGATCTAAGGCCATGCGTCGCCCATAGCTTGCGGGGCTCGAGCACATACCGCTCGATCATAGCCTTGGCTTGGTCTTTTGAGGCCAGCCGCGCCCATAAGGCCACCTGGTTGCTGTAGGTGATGTGGCGGAGGCGCGTCTTTTCGATGGTGTCGTAGCTGTAATAGGTGGCCTCGGCCGGATCCCAGAGGTGGACGTTGATCGCTCTGCCGAGGCGCTGAGCCCGTTCCCGGAATGCCCCGGCATCGTCTGGCTTATCCAGGCGGTCGGCGATAACGGCCATGGCCCGGTAATCAAGGACCATAAAGGCGTTGACGTCGACGCCGGCGATGCTGTTGTGGTAGGTGCGGACCAGGGCCGGGTTGTTGTCGGCGCCTGATTCCAGGCTGTCCCACCATTTGACCAGTCCCGTCGCAGCATCGCTCATCTTGCGCTCACGGTAAGTGACGCCCGCCTTCATCCTTTCCCAGACGGGCTCGACCCAGCCGAAATCTTCTAGCGATAGCGAAGCATAGTACGCCGCCTGCCCCAGGAGCGGCTTGATATGGTAGAGGCGGGCATCGCGTCCGGCCCAGGGCCGGATCCCGCCGGGCGTATGACCGTCCGGCTCCGTGTGGTGGAGGAAGTTCAGGCACCAGTTCTTTAGGTAGATCCCGTCGGCTCTGTTTTCGGAAATGAGGTGGAGGCCGACGAAGAACGCATCCCAGTCCCACAGCTCCTCATAGACGCCGTTGGGCACAATATAATCATAGGGGAGGGCGCCGTTGGCTTTCCGGATGACGCGGCTCCTGAGTGCGCCGATCTCTTTCTGGGCTGCGGCCGAGAGCTCATCGAGGTTCGTCATGCTCATCGACTCCATACCACAGGGCTCCGCCTAAGGTCAAGGCAGCGTTTGACATCGCTGGCTGGACGGCGATATCATTTCGACCCGATGGGCAACAAGAAAAAATTCTTTCTCTACACAAGAAGGAGGCAATATGTGGAACAGACGTGATTTCCTCAAGGG
This sequence comes from Candidatus Aminicenantota bacterium, assembly GCA_017886205.1. Taxonomy (GTDB): domain Bacteria; phylum Acidobacteriota; class Aminicenantia; order Aminicenantales; family UBA8522; genus UBA8522. Next base: position 67,112 of record JAFNEO010000034.1, read on the forward strand.
CTGTGCGGCTGGGTTCGGCGTTCTGGCCGGCGCGGGCGACAGTGTCCTCGAGCGGATTCTCGCGGCCGGACGCGACACGGCCGGCCTAAGTCCCGACGAGGTCGCGGCCGACGAGGATTTCTGGTTCGAAGTCCAGCAGGCGTTCACCGAAGACCGCAACATAATCAACCTGAACAACGGCACCGTCCAGAACGGCCTCCGCATCGTCCAGGACGCCGTCCGCCGGCACAGTGAGTTTTCGGGCAACGCCGCGTGGCACTCGATGGCCATCCTCGGGAAAGAAATCGAGAGCTGCCGGCGGCGGCTGGCGGAGCATCTGGGCTGCGATCCCGAAGAGCTGGTTATCTGCCGCGGCGGAACAGAAGCCGGCCAGATCCCGATCATGGGCCTCGACTTGAAACCCGGAGACGAGGTGGTCATCACCAACCAGGACTACCCGCGGCTGCTCAGCTCGTGGAGGCAGCGCGAGAAACGCGAGGGCATCGTGCTCAAGATCGTCCCGCTTCCCGCCCCGCCCGTGCCGCTCGACCAGTTCTACCAGCTGGTGGAGCAGCAGGTGACGCCGCGGACGAAGGTGATCCATGTCTGTCACATGACGCACTGGACGGGTCAGATGGCGCCGATCCGCCGGCTCTCAGACCTGGCCCACCCCAAAGGCATCGAGGTTCTCGTCGACGGAGCGCACGGCTTTATGCACATACCCTTCAAACTCGCGGACCTCGGCTGCGATTATTACACGGCGAGCTTGCACAAGTGGCTGATGGCGCCGCCCGGGAACGGCTTCGTCAGGATCCCAAAGGACCGAATCTCCAAGGTTTGGCCGCTGACGCCGCCCTGGACGGATAACCCTAACGACATTCGCCGCTTCGAAGACGTAGGGACGCGCACCCCGGCGAACCGGGTCGCCATCGCCGAGGCGATCACGTTCAACGAGGGGATCGGCATCGAGCGGAAATCGGCGCGCATCCGCTACCTGAAAGAGCGCTGGGCCAACCGGCTTCGTCTGCTCTCAAGGGTGCGGTTCTACTCGAGTTTGGAACCCTCAGAGTCCTGCGGCGTCACTACCGTCGGCATCGAAGGAATGGACATGGCGAAGCTCACCGAGCATCTCCTCGACAAGTGGGGGATCGTGGTGTCGCCGATGAAACACCCTGACGGGCTGATCGACGGAATTCGGGTCGTGGTGAACGTGTCTTTATCAGCGAGGGAAATCGACACCTTCGCCGATGTCATGGAGGAGATCGTCAAAAAAGGCGTGCTGGCGTAGGATCAAACGGGCGGCACGGCACCGTTTCTTTGTCCGATTCCTTGACGTCCCACGCTTAGGGGTAATACAATTCCTCTATTGAAGGCGTGTGGTTTTTTCTCCTGGGTGAGAGTTGCCATCGTCTTGTTCCTCGCTCCTTCAGGGTTCGCGCAGCACTTTGAATTTCAAGGACAGCTCTCCGGATGGGCGGCCGCGAGCCGGGCCGGCTCCTCCAACTTCCAGTTCGGCCTCCGCTATATCCCGACGCTATCTCTCACCAAATCCTTTGCCAACTCATATGCCCTGGACGCCGAGATCTCAGTCAACACCTACGCGGCCGCAATGGGTCCGGGAATGGGGCACCTTGGAACTAGCGGGACGCTCAGTCCTTACAGGATGTGGCTGCGTTTTTCCACGCCGCAGTTCGAGGCCAGGGTCGGGCTCCAGAAGATCAGTTTCGGGTCCGCGGCAATCCTCCGGCCGCTGATGTGGTTTGACGGCCTCGATCCCAATGATCCGCTGCAGCTCACCACCGGAGTCTATGGCCTTCTCCTGCGCTACACTTTCCTTAACAACGCCAATGCCTGGGCCTGGGGGCTCTACGGCAATGATGACCTCAAGGGTTGGGAGACCACCCCGACCCAAAAGAAGACTCCGGAGTACGGCGGCCGGTTCCAATTCCCGCTCTTTAAAGGCGAAATGGCCTTCAGCTACCATCACCGCCGGATCGACCCCGGGGGAAGCCTTCTCCCTCAGGTTTCGCTCGAACCAGGTCCAGTTCCTGAAGATAGGTTCGCCGTCGACGGCAAATGGGATGTCGGTGTCGGCCTCTGGGTCGAGGGAACGCTCGGACGCCAGGACTTTGGGTTCTTTCCTATGAAATACCAGAAAACCCTCAACCTCGGCCTGGATTATACGTTCTCAATCGGCAACGGCCTCCACATCCTGGGGGAACATCTGATCAATCAGTCCTCAGCCAAGGCCTTAGCGAGGGGAGACACGGCCGAGTTCACGGCCCTCTCCCTGGATTACCCGCTCGGGATCACTGACAGGGTCAGGGGAATGGCCTTTTATGCTTGGGAAACCGGGGATTGGTACCGCTTCCTCACCTGGCAAAGAGTGACAGACCGCTGGAGTTTCTATATCATCGGGTTTTGGAACCCCGAGAGTTATCGAATCATCGCCAACCAGCAGGGAAAGAGCGTGTTCATCGGCCGAGGAATTGAGGTCATGATCGTCTTCAACCACTAGCCGAGGAGGGGAGGCGAATATGGACGATTCTGTTCTGATCAGGACTGTGGATCTCGTCAAGATCTATCCGATGGGAGACCAGAAGCTCATCGCCTTGAACCAGGTCAACCTGATCCTGAGGAAGGGGGAGTTTGCCGGCCTGGTCGGTCCGAGCGGTTCGGGGAAGACAACGCTGCTCAACATCATCGGCTCCCTCGACGTCCCCACCCGGGGCAGCGCGGAAGTCCTCGGGGAAAAAGTTGAAACCCTCTCTCACCGGAAGGCGGCCGAGCTCAGGAACAAACATATCGGGTTCATCTTCCAGACCTTTAACCTCCTTCCCGTCTACACAGTCTACGAAAACGTCGAATTTCCTCTGCTGCTGCTTGACCTTTCCGCCTCCCAAAGGAAAAAGGCGGTCATGGCCGCTCTGGAATGGGTCCACCTGGCCGATAGGGCCAAGTCAAAGCCGCCTCAACTCTCGGGCGGAGAAAGCCAGAGGGTGGCCGTCGCCCGGGCCATGGTCAAGCGGCCGGACCTTGTCCTGGCCGATGAGCCGACGGCCAACCTGGATGCGGATAACTCTCACCACATCCTCGACACCATGGAAGTCCTGAACCGGGACCTGGGGACGACCTTCCTGTTCTCCACCCACGACCAGAAGGTGATCGAACATCTGCGCCGCAAGATCTCTCTCGTCGACGGCCGAATCGCCAACGATGAAACAATCGGGGACGAGAACCGGAGGAAACGGCCATGACGATCCTCAAGCTGGCGGTCAGGAACTTGCTCGGAGGGGGGATGAAGAGCTGGCTGAATGCCGTGGTCCTGTCCCTCGCCTATGTCACGATCATCTGGACCCAGGGCCTGTACCAAGGAATGGACCGACAGGTTTCCCGGACGATGATCGATGCAGCTGTCGGTGGCGGTCAGTACTGGGTGGAAGGCTATGACCCATACGATCCATTCACCCTGCAGGACGCCCGCCTCAAGCTCACAGGGAAACTGGAGGAGTTGGCCCAGTCGGGAGAAGCGGCACCGGTCCTGATCGTTCAGGGCACCATCTATCCCAATGGCCGGGTGCAGGCCGCTCTCCTCAAGGGCATCGACCCGGAACAGAAGGTGTTGATGTTTCCCTCGTCTTTCTTGAAGGATTCGGATAGCGAAATCCCGGCGCTCATCGGAAGTCGAATGGCCCAGAGCACCGGGCTCGGGACCGGCGACACGGTGACAGTCCGGTGGCGGGATGTTCACGGCACGTTCGACGCCCAGGACCTGCAGGTTGTCCAGGTCATGACCACGTCTATCCAGACGATCGATATCGGCCAGATCTGGGTTCCTCTGAAGAAGCTCGAAGAAATGGCCGGGGTGGAGAATGAGGCCACGATCGTCATTGTCAAGAAGGGCTTGGGCCAAGCCGAAGACGTCCCGGGCTGGACCTTCCGAGACCTGGACTTCCTCCTCCAGGATATCCACCAGATCGTTAAGAGCAAGACCGTCGGCGCATCTATTTTCTACGCCTTTCTCCTTTTCCTGGCCATGCTGGCCATTTTTAACACTCAGGTCCTGTCGATTTTCCGGCGGCGGAAGGAGATCGGGACGCTGATGGCCCTGGGCATGACCAGGGGGAAAGTCATCGCGCTTTTCACGGTCGAGGGAGCGCTTCACGCCATCCTGGCCGCCTTGATCGGCGCCGTCTACGGAATCCCCCTGCTGGCCTATTTCGTGGCCAAGGGATTGGGATTGCCCGTCGGCACGGCGGATAGCTTTGGCTTCGCCATGAGCGAAAAGCTCTTCCCGACGTACAGCGCGGGCCTCGTTATCGGGACTACGGTCCTGGTCTTCATCATCACGACCATCGTCAGTTTTTTGCCGACACGAAAAATCGCCAAGCTGAAACCGACCGAAGCTTTGAGGGGCAAACTCTAATGATCAAGTTTTTATTCAAGGGCATCCTGCGTGATAAATCTCGAAGTCTCTTCCCGTTTCTCATAGTAACGGCGGGCGTATTTCTTACCGTGGCCCTGTACTGCTACATCAAGGGCGCGATGATGAGCTTCATCCGATCGAATGCCAATCTCCTGTCGGGGCACGTCAGAGTCATGACCGGTGCCTATGCGAAAGAGGCCGACCAGGTCCCGAACGACCTGGCTCTCACCGACCTCCCGTCTTTGATTCAGGACCTTCAAGCCAGATTTCCAGGTTTCATCTGGACTCCGCGCATCCGGTTTGGAGGCCTGCTCGACGTCCCCGACGAGAACGGAGAGACTCGCTCCCAGGGCCCCGCCGCCGGGATGGCTGTCCGGTTGCTCTCCCCTGAAACCCCGGAGACCGAGCTCCTCGACCTCAAAAAAGCCCTGGTCAGAGGCCGCCTGCCGGAGCGACCCAAGGAAGTCCTCATCAGCGATGAGTTCGCCCGCAGACTCGGCATGAATCCCGGCGATAGGGCGACGCTCATCAGTTCGACTATGTTCGGGAGCATGAGCCTGACCAACTTTGTCGTGGCCGGGACGGTCCGTTTCGGCATAAGCGTCATGGACCGAACGGCCATGATCGCCGACCTGGCCGACATCCAGGATGCCTTGGACATGAAAGACGCCGCGGGCGAGGTCCTGGGCTTCTCGACGGACTCCGTCTATCGGCAAAGTGAGGTAGACGGCATGGCGGCGGCGTTCAACGCCGGCCAGGGGGACGTCCGCGACGACCTCTCTCCCGTCATGATGACATTGAGAGATCAGCCCGGAATGGTCCTCATGATCGACCGCCTGTCCTACGCCACGGCAGCGATCGTGGGCGTATTCCTTTTTGTCATGTCCCTCGTCCTGTGGAACGCCGGACTCCTTGGCAGCTTGAGAAGGTATGGAGAGATCGGCGTCCGCCTGGCCATCGGCGAGTCCAAGGGGCATCTCTACAGATCGATGATCTATGAATCGCTGATGATCGGGTTCCTGGGAACCCTGGCCGGAACAGGGCTCGGTTTGGCTCTTTCTTACTACCTGCAGGTCAAGGGGATCGACATCTCCTCGATGGTAAAAAACGCGGCTATCATGATCCCCTCAGTCCTTCATTCCCAGGTCACTCCCTTCGCCTATGTCATCGGGTTTATCCCCGGACTCCTGGCCACCCTGCTGGGAACGGCGATCTCCGGGCGGGGGATCTATAAACGGCAGACCGCCCAGCTGTTCAAGGAGCTGGAGACATGAATAAAATCCTGTTGTTCCTATCTTTTACCTGTGTTTTGACGGCGCCGGCCCAGGCCCAAACGCTCCCAGCTGACCAGATCCTCGACCGGATCGACGAGAACGCAGTCGCCGGAAACCGGATCAGCGTGACCGAGATGATCATCCATAGCCGCAGGGCCACCCGCACCTTGAAGCTGAAATCATGGGTTCAAGGAGAGGACAAGGCGTTCACCGAGTTCCTGGAGCCTGCCCGCGAGAGGGGGACGAAAATGCTCAAGCTCGGCGACCAGCTCTGGACCTACTCGCCGGACGCGGACCGGACGATCAGCATCTCGGGCCACATGCTGCGTCAATCGGTCATGGGTTCCGACCTGTCCTACGAAGACATGATGGAGGACCGGAAGCTCCGCCAAGTCTACGAGGCGACAGTCGTCGGAGAGGAACGCCTTATCGACCGGCCCTGCTGGGTCCTTGAATTGAAGGCCAAGGCCGAAGCTGTGGCTTATTATTCAAGAAAAATCTGGGTGGACCGGGAGCGATTCGTGCTCCTCCGCGAGGTCCGCTTTGCCAAGAGCGGAAGGCAGCTCAAAACTCTCGAAGTCAAAAGCGTCATCCGCGCCCAGAACCGCTGGCTCCAGAACGATGTCGTCTTCAAGGATGCCCTGAAAGCCGGAGACGGGACGGAATTCATCATCCGGTCGGTCGAGTTCGATGCGGCGATCCCCGAGTCCCTTTTCACCAAGGCCTCGCTGAGGAAGTAGCCCGCCCCCGGCCGCGTCATGCGCCCGGAACCCAGGTTGACAGCTATTCTTTCTTTTGGATATAGTCTTGCTCTCTATGATGACGGTCAATCCTTTCCGCGGCGTGGTTTTCCACTGGCTGGGCGGGCTGGCCTCGGGAAGCTTCTACGTGCCCTTTCGCGGAGTCAGGAAATGGGCGTGGGAAGTGTACTGGCTCGCCGGCGGCTTCTTCAGCTGGATCATTGCCCCCTGGATTCTGGCCTCGGTCAAAACCAATGACCTGCTGCCAGTCCTGCGCGCGGCACCGCCGGGCGTCCTGCTCAAAGCCTATATCTTCGGCGCGATGTGGGGTGTGGGCGGCCTGACCTTCGGCCTGACCATGCGCTACCTTGGTATGTCGCTCGGCATGGGCGTGGCGTTGGGATATTGCGCCGTTATCGGAACGCTCGTGCCCCCTATCCTCCATCACGAGTTTGCCACAAAAGTCCTCGGGACGACGTCGGGACTGGTGATTCTCATCGGTATCGTCGTCTGCATCCTCGGTATCGTCGTCGCCGGCATGGCGGGCATGTCTAAGGAGCGCGAGTTGACCGAGGAACAGAAACGGTCGTCCATCAAAGAGTTCAATTTCCTTAAAGGCATCCTGGTGGCCACCTTCTCCGGCGTTTTCAGCGCCTGCTTCGCCATGGGCCTCGACGTGGCGGCGCCCCTGGCCGAGCTCTCCGCTCAGCGCGGAACGGCGCTCCTCTGGACCGGACTGCCAAAGTTGGTTATCGTGCTTCTCGGCGGGTTCACTTCGAATTTCATCTGGTGCGCTATCCTGAACTTCAAAAACCGGACGGGATACCAGTATTTTAACGGCCGGCTGCGCCAGGCCTCCCCGAAGCAGGCGTCCGAGACAAACATGGTGACCGCTGCGGACCCGCCTGATAAGGATGCCGGAGGGCATCCGCAGAAGGCAGGTCAGGACGCTCCTGAGCGCGTCCCGATGCTGGGCAACTATTTCTTCAGCGCCCTGGCCGGTGTCACCTGGTACATGCAATTTTTCTTTTACACCATGGGCGAAACGCAGATGGGCCAGTACAAATTCTCAAGTTGGACGATTCACATGGCGAGTATCATTATTTTCAGTTCGCTGTGGGGCATCGCCCTCAAGGAATGGAAAGCGAGCAGCGGGTTCACCAAAACGCTTCTCTTCATGGGACTAGCGATACTCATCCTCTCGACCATCATCGTCGGCTACGGCAACTATCTTGCCACCATTCCGGCGGGCCGATAGCCGGGACGAAGGCAGGGGAGGGCAGACGGTCCCAAAGGGGCAGTGATAATGGCATCAGGCAAGTTAAGAAGGGAGACCATGACGCCGCGCCAGCGGGTATTGAGAGCGCTTAATCACGAAGTCCCGGACCGCGTTCCGATCGACCTTGGCGGCAACCAGACCAGCATTCACAAGAACGCTTACCGGAAGCTCGCCCTCTATCTGGGACTTCCAGATGAGGTCGATATCATGGACGCGGTCCAGCAGCTCGCCCGGCCGAGCGAGCGGGTGTTAGAACGGTTTCATGTGGATACGCGCTACGTCGCAGCGGGACCGGCCTCGACTTGGAAGGGCGGCATCGTGAAGGCGGAGCGCGGCGGCCGGGTGTGGCATGACCTCACCGACGAGTTCGGCATACGCTGGTCGATGCCAGACGATCAGCAGCTCTATATGGACATCACCCTCCATCCGCTGGCCAAAGCCACCGTCAAGGATGTCAGTGATTACGCCTGGCCGAAGGGCGATGATCCCAGCCGTTTCGCCGGCCTGCGCGAGCGGGCCCTCCGCCTGCGGAGAGAGACACCCTACGCCGTGGTGAGCGGAATTTCCGGAGTCGTCTATGAAATTTGTTGGTACCTCCGTGGCCTCGAACAGTGGTTTTGCGACTTGCTGACAGACCCGGAATTCTGCAAGGCGATGTTGGACCAGACGCTGAAGTACTGGCTGGACTGGTTCCGCTTGTTCCTCGACGAAGCCGGTGATGTCGTGGACGTGGTCATGATCGGCGACGATCTCGCCGGCCAGGACGGGCCGCTCTTCAACCCAGAGATCTACCGCCTCCTGGTCAAACCGCGTCACAGGCGCCTCGTCGAATACATCCGCTCGCGCACGAGGGCCAAGGTCTGGTATCACACCTGCGGTTCCTGTGCCGCCTTTATTCCGGACTTGCTCGAGAACGGAATCCACATCCTCAACCCCGTCCAGATTAGCGCACGCCATATGGACCCCTTCGAATTGAAGCGCCGATTCGGCCGCGACCTGGTGTTCTGGGGCGGCGGCTGCGACTCCCAGCGCGTCCTGCCGCGCGGCACCCCTTCCGAGGTCGCGGAAAACGTGCGCCGCAACCTGGACGCGTTCAGGCCGGACGGCGGGTATGTGTTCAACAGCATCCACAACATCCAGGGAGAAGTGCCGCCGGAAAATATTATCGCCATGTTTGATACGGCCTATGAATGCGGGTTTTATTCTTAATGGCTTCAGATTGAATGGATTGGCTATTTACTTTTTGGCCTTTGTTATTTATATTTCCCTAACGATCAATATCCCAAAGTCAAAATGGACTCCTAAACTCGCTCAGTAAGAGGAATCACATGGGCTTACAGACCTTGGATTGGGTTACGCTAAGCTTGTATTTTTGCCTTATCATAGGCGTCGCCTGGTGGGTCATCCGCAAGAGGAAAGACACCGCCGCCGACTATTTCCTGGCGGGCCGGAACCTCGGCTGGTGGATTATCGGGGCTTCGATCTTCGCCTCGAACATCGGCTCGGAGCACATCGTCGGACTGGCCGGAACCGGCGCCACGGACGGGGTGGCCTTTGCCCATTATGAGCTCCATGCCTGGTGTCTGCTGGTCCTGGCCTGGGTCTTTGTTCCCTTCTACGCCCGGTCGCTCGTCTTCACCATGCCGGAATTCCTGGAGCGCCGCTTCTCCAGCCACTCTCGCTACGTCCTGTCCATCGTGTCGCTCATCACCTTTGTCGTGTCCAAGATCGCCGTCGGGATATTCGCCGGCGGGGTGGTGTTCGCGACGTTGCTTCCGGAGCTCCATCTGCACCTGGGCGGAGTCCAGGTGAACAGTTTTTGGATCGGGTCGGTGCTGGTCATCGTCTTGACGGGACTCTATACCGCGCTCGGCGGGATGCGCGCCGTGGCTTACAACGATGCCGTCCAGGTTATCGTCCTGATCATAGGCTCGGCCACATTGACGATCTACGGTCTCGTGAAGTTGGGCGGCTGGAACGAATTGCGCGCGCTCTGCGGCTCGGACATGTTCAACCTGTGGAAGCCTCTCATCCCGCCCGGAGTCCAGGGGACCTGGGCGCCGGTCCTGCTCAAGAGTGCCGCCGGCCAGGTGGTGAAGCAGGCCTGGTATTTCAACGGCTACTACCCCTGGCTGGGCATGCTCTTCTGCGCGCCCATCATCGGCCTGTGGTACTGGTGCACCGACCAGTATATCGTTCAGCGGGCCCTGGGTGCTCCCGACGAGCGGACCGCCCGCCGCGGAAGCATCTTTGCTGGCATTTTGAAGCTCCTGCCCGTGTACCTGTTCCTCATTCCGGGGTTGATCGCCTTCGCCCTGGCCAAAAGCGGCAAGGTCCCGGGACTGGAGGTCATGGTGTCGCCGGACGGAAGTCCCATCCCGCATCAGGCCCAAGCCGCCTTTCCGCTGCTGGTCAAATACATGCTGCCGGCCGGGCTGCGGGGGATCGTCGTCGCCGGACTGCTTTCGGCTCTGATGGGCTCGCTGGCCGGAGTTTTCAACGCCTGCTCCACCCTGTTCACCATGGACTTCTATAAAAAATTGAAGCCGCTGGCGACGCAGCACCAGATCGTGCGCACCGGCCGCATCGCCACCGGTGTCATGGTGTTCATAGCCTTGCTGTGGATCCCGGTTATCCAGGGTGCTCGCGGCCTATACAACTACCTTCAGGCTGTGCAAAGCTATCTTGCGCCGCCCATATTCGTCGTCTTTTTCTTCGGTGTCTTCTGGAAGCGCCTCAATGCCAACGGCTGCCTCTGGGCCCTCATCGTCGGTTTCGTTCTCGGCCTGTCCCGGATGCTGGTGGATACTCCGGTGGCGCTCGGCTTGTTTGGGTACGCCGATGCGGCCCGGACGATCGCCAATGGCTACCCGGAAGGGTCCTTCCTCTGGATCGTCAACAATATCTACTTTCAATATTTCAGCGTGCTCATCACGATTGTTTCGATCGTGGTGATGATCGTGGTCAGCTATCTGACGCGGGAGCCGGACTACGAGAAGTTCAAGAGTTTGACTTTCGGCACAGCGACCGAGGAAGATCGCCGCCGCACGCGGGCCAGTTGGGATTGGCGCGAACTGCTGGGGTCCGCCATCGTGCTGGCCTTCATCCTCGCGGCCTACCTATACTTCAGAGGATAAGCCGGAGCGGATTTCGGTTTTTTCTAACAGAGCAAGGTCACTCCAGAATTTTTTCCGTTTTCCGGGGGATCGATCGACGACGCGGCGGTTCGAGGATCTGAAAAAAGTCCCATTGAAATGCTATAAGACAAGATGAAAGGGGCAGCCTTCCTGAATATATTCGACCCGAACGCCGGGAAACTTCTCCTTCAGATGCCGGGCCAGGCTTTCCAGACCGGGGCACTCGCTCACCGAGTGCTCCACGATGAATAGCGGAAAGCCCATATCCTGGGCCCAGCGGACGTCCCTCCAATAAGTGACCTCTGTGATAACGGCTGCATCCGCGCCCAGGTTGTACATCTCTTTCGCATTAGTGATCGCGCCCGTCCCGATGGCCATCTTCCGGATTTTCGTTTTCCGCTCTCCCACGACCTGGACAGCTTCCTGTCCATAAATCTTGAGCCGTTTGGCGATCTTTCGAGCGAATTCATCGACGGTTATTTCCGGCATGCTGCAGACGGAGTAGTACGTCTTCGCAGCGACCGGCTTCCCCTCAAAACCAAGGGCCTTGGCCCAGCTGTCAAGAATGCCTATCTCAGGTACGCGGTCCCACACGTCGTGACACCTATAAACGACCATACCGGTTTCCTTGAGAAATCTCCTTTTTTCAATGGTGGACCGGTCAGAATCGAAGGAGGGGTCGTTATCGTAATGACTGTAGAAGGTGGGTTCGTGGGTGATGAAGAGATCGCAGCCGCGAGCCTGGGCCTCTTGGAGCGCCCGCATCGTGCTCATCCAGGAAACAGCCATGGTTTTCACTTCCCGGTCCGGATCGCCTGCCTTGAAGCTGTCGCAGGTCTTGGCCTCATCCACCCAAGGCCCGAGGGAGCGGAAGTATGTTTCCACATCCCGGGCCGTGATTTTTTTGGATAGCGGATCCTGAGAGCCATCAACAGCAAGGAAACCAAGAAGCGCGAGCGCCCATATGGCCGCCAAACGTTTTTTAACCATTTTTTCCTCCTTTGGCCCAACAATATTCCAGCAAAGAAAGGGGACAGAAGTCTATCGTCGGGCCTTATCCATGTCAACGCGGGCTCTGAAGCCGCCCGTCCGTCCAATATTGGGCCTGCGGATCCGCTCGTGTATAATGGTTTCCATGAGCCGAATTATCCGAGAACGCCGTGAGCTGGCCGACCTCTTGAAATCAAGTGACAGGGTTTTCGTCCTTTTCTATGCTTCCTGGTGCCCGTTTTCTTTAGGATTTCTCCCGGTCTATGAAAAGCATGCCGCTGGCCGCGAGGAGCACTTCGTCCGGATGACTCTTGACGGCAACGAAAACGTGTTCGACGAGCACGGCATCCAGGTTTACCCGACGGTGATCTTCTTCAAGGGCGGGAAGATTTATAGGCGGCTTGACGGGAAGCACCTGGCGGGGTTGAAAGAGAAACAGCTCACCGAGCTCATCGATTCCTGCGCCATCAACAGGGATTGAGGGATGCCGCTGCGGCCAGTCCAAGCACAAGCCCTTCTGCGACGGCACCCACATATCGATCGGCTTCAAGTCCGGGACATGATGAAGAAATATAGGGACATGAACTCAATTTCTTAATTGAGTATCGTGTCCCTATATTTCTGGATGGGTATCTCCGGAGTACTTGACTTCCACCTCGACCGTGAAGAACTTATAGTCCGAGTAGACGACCTCCACCTGGGTTGCGGTTTTCATCTTATTTTCGGGGGAGTGGAGAAGCTTTTGAGGTGTGGGTTCTCTCCGTTCAAGGCTGATGGAGTAGCGGCTGGGAAAGCGCAGCCCGTTTTTTTCGAACCCATACTCGGACCGGAAGACAAGGTCGGGTGCCTTCCCCTGCGTCTTGGTCTCCTCGTCGAGAGATGAAACGTTTCGCATGGATTTTTTGTCCCAGTCGACGCGCAGGGCGGCCCCGTCGCGGAGTCGGAGCCAAGCAGTGCCGTAGAGAACGCGGACCTGAACGCCCTCCTTGGGGGTGGCCTTGACCACGAGCACATCCTCGCCTTTGAGGATTTCCTTTCCTTTGAGCGCAAAATCGAAGGCGGCCTGATTCTTGGCGCCGAACATCCCGTTGGGACCCAATATGACGGTCTTGAAATCGAAGTCCTCGGTCTCGAGGCGCGCGCCGGGTTCGTTCTTCTTTTCCCCGTCCGCCTCGATCAAAGTCCTCACCTCTGAAAGGCCGAGGGGTGTCCGCACCAGTTGATAATCGTAAACCCAGTGCCGGCTCCAGGAAGAAGTCTTGAGCGTCAACGGGCCGTACGGACTCGATCGTTCGACGGTGGAGATATGAGTTTCCCGTACGTCCTCCCGGCAGACATAGTAAAGAGAGGCGCCGTATAGGCGCTTGCAGTAGTCCGCGGCCAGGGCCAGGATCCGCTCGAGAGATTCGCTCTCAATCTGGGAGCCAGGGGTAGGAGAAAATGGGTATCCGCAGAAAACGGGAGGGGGGAAAGGGCCGGGAAAGAGAGCCAGGCAACAGGTGAAGAGGATAAAAATTAGGCGGGCTCTGGGCTCGTGGGATTGGGATTCGCCTTTTGGCGCGGCACAACCTTCCCTTCGGCTAAGCCCGCAATTTCTACCGCCCCTCATAAAGAAATGATATTCCTGGCTGCGGATCGATGTCAAGAATACAAAAACACCGCCGGCTCTTCTCGGTCGAAATTAGGGCATGTTGCTCGAAGGCAAGCGACTGCGACGAAGGGGGCGGCGGCTTTCATAGCGAGATGCGGCTTCATCTTCCTTCCCGAGAATACAGCCGGAATCGATCGCCTTTGTTTTCGGGGCAGATCACCCGGTCCTGCGGGCATTATTTTTTAAGCTCCTTGATCATTTTCGCCGCGTTCCGATTGCCGGGATCCAATTCCAAGACTCTCTGGAAATATCGCATGGCTAGTTCCTTGTTCCCCTTGGATGCGTAAACGGAGGCCAACAGTTCGCAGGCGGTGAAGGACTCGGGGAAGAACTCGACGCTTTTTTTGAGAATGGCGAAGCCCATTTGCTCATCCTGGGGGGATTGGAAGCTATAGGCGAACACCTCCAGGAAAAACTGGCTGACGAACCCGGCGTTTTGGGCGATTTTAAGGAGCGAATCCAAAGCCGCGTCTGCGGCCTGGTTCTTCCCCTCGCGATAGAGCTTGGCCGCGTTGTCCGCGAGGGTCTGCATTTCCTCGACGGCCTTTTTCAATGCCGCTTCCTGGCCTCGGCCATACGTCTCGGCCGCTTTTTTCACCTCGACGACGGCGGCGTCCAAGGCCGACGCGGCGGGAACGTGAATATCGGGGATGACGCCGGTCCCCTCCCAATTCCCCCCGGTGACGGGGCTGACCGCCCGTTCCGTCGAGATGTAGAATTCGAACTGGTCGTCGATGCCGAAGATGTCGACGGAGTGGGCCCCGCCTTTCGTCGGCTCTCCGACGAGCGTCGCCCGTTTCCTGGACTGCATGTCGTAGGCGAAGGATTCGGAG
>JAFNEO010000034.1:81438-96272 GCA_017886205.1 Candidatus Aminicenantota bacterium
CCGTTCTCCCGGACATCGATGATGATGGCCTGGGCGTTCGCCATGAATTTCATGGCGGCGACGGCCATGTCCTTGGCCTGGTCGAAGGAATAAAAGCGTCGAAGATCGACATAGCCGATTCTCGGCTCGATCCATTCCAGCTTATAGAAGCCGACATTCTCCTTGGCCCGCAAGCGGAAGTAGCGGACGGGGTGATGCAGGGAGCCGGTGGCTTTTTCCCCGACATCGCTGGGCACCATCACACGGAAGTTTAGATGCTTGTCGTGGGTAATGGCGACGAGGTCGGCCGTGACTTTTTCGGCGAATTCCTTGGCTTCCGTGAACGAGTCGTAGGCTCCGGACGCGCATCTGGCCTTAAATTCGTCGGCAAACCCCTTGGCCTTATCGGCCAGGACATACTCGCTTTCGACGAGGCCGACGATCTTCTGAAGCACCCCCTCCTTGTAGGCGCGGTCCGTGAGGCTCGGGGGTTGTTGAGCCAAGGCGGAGAGGACGATTTGGGAAATCCACAGAATGACAGCGAAGATAAATCTGGTGACCCTATGTTTTTTCAAGGGAACCTCCTGGGTGATCAATAATATCCCGTTATCGGACAATTATCAAAGAGGCCCGAACAACCAGCGGAGCCCCTTATTTCGCTAGGCGTCTCCGGCCGATGCGGACGAGCGCCTTGATGAAGTCGACGGCGACGAAAATGCAGATGACGAGCAGGGTGAAGGTCAAGCTGAGGTTGATCCAGCGGACAAGGCCTTCGGGCAGGTGGACCGGGAGGGCCGCGTCGAAGGGCTGGCGGAAGGCGAGCCCGAGAAGGACGAGGGAGAGGGCCTTCTCAACGGCATCGACCCAGGGAGAAGACGTCACGAGCTTGACGGCCAGGCTGATCGCGCTAAGGGCCCAAAGCCCGATAAGGATGAGGGAATACAATTGGCCGGCCTCGGGCGTGAAGATGGGCCGGTGCTGCGCGAAGTCGAGGTTGACGAAAAAAATAGTTTGATAGCGGATGTAGAAGTAGAGGGCGGTGCCGGTTAGCGCGGTCATGGCGACGAGCCCTATGACCCGTCCAATCGTTCGGCCTGACGTCTTAACCTCATCGAGGTCGACGCTGAACCTGGGCCAGGGCAGCTTGACGTCCTTTTTGCTCTGGGTGATGAGATAGAGGACCAGGGTGACAACTCCGAGGTCGAACAGGAACGCCATCGGCAGGTAGAACAGGGCTTCGAAGGGGCCCATGGATGGCACATACACGATGGGGAACATGAGGAAGCTCTTCTTGAAGATGACGGCGGCGACGGTGAGGATGAAGTGGAAGGCGAAGAGGAGCGCTGTATAACGAAAGAGGAAGCGCTTGAAGGCCGGGGCGATGATCGGGCGGCCGTCCAGGTATTTATCGGCAACGCTGCGGGCCGCGCCATAGGCGGCGATGACCTTGTCGAGCGACGCTTCGGTGGCTTCGCCGAATTCCTGGTCGGCTTTTTCGAGGATGTGGCTGCGGATCTCGGAGAGGATCTCCTCCCGTTCCTCGCGGCCGGAAAGAAAGTGGCTGATTTCTTCGAGATAGGCTTCCAGTTTTTCAGACATGGCTTGTCTCCTTCATGATTTCTTTAAGGATTTTGTCTTGTTTTTTCCAGATGTCGAGCAAATCGGCCCGGAGGCCGCGGCCGGCGTCGGTGATGCCGTAAAACTTGCGGGGCCGGTCCTCAGTGACGTCCCATTTGCTCTTGACCCAGCCGTTCTTCTCGAGCCTCCGGAGCAGGGGGTAGAGGGTGTTTTCTTCAACCTCATACCCCAGCTCCCGGATGGTCCGGACCATGGCATATCCGTACATGTCCTTCTCGAGCATGGCCAGGACCAGGATCTGGAGAAATCCCCGGTTCATCTCGGTTTCGAAGTGGCTGATTTCAGGATCCATGGCTCGGTCTCCTTGTCCTCTGGTCATTAATACTGTTTGTCTTAGATATCATGTGTAATACAGTATAGTAGATGACATACAGTATGTCAAGCCTTTTTTTGATTTTTTTACTATTTTTGACTCCACCTTTTGGGCTGAGATTACATTTGCTAGTGCAGACGAGATCCATGTCCGCATTTGCAGGACTCATTCTGTCCGACGTTCTTAGGGGATTTAGTCTTCCTGCTTGTCGGCAACCCGAGGTTTGAGCAAGCCGAGTTGAAGCCCGACGGCCACTGTTATCGGTTGAACTGAAGATAGCGAAATGCCCTAAGCCTATCCAAGAGAGTCCTAGGTGTAAACCTTGTCTGTCAGTTTTAGATGCTATTGACTCTCCTGGCGATTGCGCTTATGTTTATGGCGGAATCCTTATCAGGAAGTTGTGCTTATGCCCAGGTGCTCCAAATGCGGCTTTGACAGCCCCACGGATACCCGGTTCTGCGGGAATTGCGCGGCTCCGCTCCAGACCGCCGGCGGGGAAGGCGTTTTTCAGACGCAGACACTCCGGACTTCTCTTCTGAAATTGGCTACGGGAACCACGTTTGCCGGCCGCTATCAGGTCATCGAAGAGCTCGGAAAAGGCGGCATGGGCAACGTCTACAAGGTTTATGATGCTGAGGTCGAGGAGAAGGTCGCCCTCAAGCTCCTCAACCCGGAGATCGCCTCGGACGAGGAAACGATCAAGCGGTTCCGGAACGAGCTGAAGCTGGCCCGCACGATTTCCCACAAGAACGTCTGCCGGATGTACGACCTCGGGCAGCAGGAAGGCGTCTATTACATCACGATGGAATACGTGGCCGGCGAAAACCTCAAGAGCTTCATCCGCCGGTCGGGACAGCTGACCGTGGATAAAGCAATCGGCATCGCCGCCGAGATCTGCGAGGGACTGGCCGAAGCTCACCGTCTCGGCGTCGTCCATCGCGACCTCAAGCCCCAGAATATCATGATCGACCAGGAGGGCAACGCCCGGATCATGGATTTTGGCATCGCCCGTTCGCTCAAAGCCAAGGGCGTGACCGGCCCGGGTGTAATCATCGGGACCCCAGAATACATGTCGCCCGAACAAGTGGAGGGCGAGGCGGCCGACCAGCGTTCGGACATCTACGCCGTGGGCGTCATTCTTTTCGAGATGCTGACGGGCCGGGTTCCGTTTGGCGGCGACACGCCGTTCGCCATCGCTCTCAAACACAAAGCCGAAGTGCCCCCTGACCCACGGGAGTTCAACGGCCGAATCTCCGAAGCGCTCAGCCGCCTGGTCCTGCGCTGCCTGGAGAAGGACCGGGACAAGAGGTTCCAACGTCCCGAAGACCTCCTTTCCGGGCTCGCGGTCATCGGCCAGGAGTCCCGGACAACCGCTGCTGCCCTCTCTCCCGAAAAACCGGCGAATAAGGCTCGACCGAAGTTCTATCGTGCTGTCCTTGTCCCGGGTGCGATCCTCGGAGCTCTTATCATCCTCGCCATCGCAGTGTTTTTCCTTCTTCGCTCAGTCCGAAGCCCGGGCAAGCCCCAAGCCGGGGCCGCCCCTCCCGCCGCCTGGAAAAACTCCATCGCCGTCCTGCCGTTCAAGGACTACAGCCCCCAGAAGGACCAGGAGGGCATCTGTGACGGCATGACCGAGGCCATCATCGTCCGCCTCTCCCATTTTGAGCGGCTAAAGGTGATTGGCGCCAATTCAATGCTCCGCTATAAGGATTCCGGCAAAGACGTCCGCCAGATCGGCACCGAGCTCGGCGTCGAAAACGTGGTGGACGGAACAGTCCAGCGTGAAGAGGACCGGATCAAGGTCACGGCCCAGCTCATCGCCAGTGAAACTCAATTCGTCCTCTGGTCGAACGAGTACAACCAGGAACTCAAGAGCATCTTCGACCTCCAGGACGAGATTTCCCGGGCCATTGCCGAGGCGCTGAAGGTCCGGTTACTGCCGGGATCGGCTCCGATTCCCGAGAAAGACCGGCCGGCGAACCTAGAAGCCTACGACTACTGTATGAAAGGCATGTCGTTTATCAAAAGCAAGTTCGTCATCTATTTCAAGGAAGAGGATTTCCGGATGGGCGTCGAGATGTTCAACAACGCCATCAAGCTCGATCCCGCGTACTCGCTGCCCTATTACGGCCTGTGCTGGGCGTACGAGTATCACTACCAGATCACGGGCGATGAGCAGGATGCCCGGATGGTCCAAGCAAGCGCCGAGACGGCCTGGCGGCTGGACCCGGACTCGGCCCTCAACAACGCGGTCCTCGGCTATGTGCTCTACGAATACGCCCATGACCGCGAACGGGCGTTCGGCCTCTTCGAGAAGGCTCTGTCGCTCAACCCGAACCAGGGCGACGTCAATTTCCTGGCGGGGATGGGCTATCTCTATCACGGTTTATACGATCAGGGGATTCGATACTTGGCAAAAGCGATTGAGCTCGATCCCTACAACTTCTGGACACCCTACAAGCTGGCCTTTTGTTACATGTATTCGGGCGAATTCGCCAAGGCCGCGTTCTATTTCGAGAAGTATTTCGAACTGGCCCCCGTCGAGCCGCTCGTTTTTCCGGGAAAGTACATCGCCCTGAACATCATGATGAAGCGCTACGACAAGGCCGAGGAGCTTGTCGCGAGGGGCGAGAAAACAACCCCGGATGCCGAATGGGTGAAAAAATACCGGGCGGCGCTCTTGGCCGTGAGAGGGGAGAGAGACAAGGCTCTGGCCCTCTACAGGAACTCAGAAATCTTTTCTCTTCTCGGGATGAAGGACGATGCGTTTCGGGAGCTCGACAAGGAAATCCGCGGCAGCCTGCCTTACCCTTATATCTTTTATGAGGACTTGCTCCACAATCCCTTCTACGACAAGCTGCGTGGGGATCCCCGGTTTCAAAAGCTTATCGACCGGGAGAAGATACTTTACGACGAAGCGGTGAAGAGGTTCGGGCAGAAATGAGCCGCTCGGCAAAATAGTCGCCAAAGAAAAAGGCACTATTTTTCCTGCAAGTATAGATTTATCAGCGCGGAGGCCGCCTCATCACAGGCTTTGACCGCAGCCGGGCCGCCCTGATTCGTAACGACCAGGACCGCGAAATCACGCAGCGGTGCAACCCAGGCGACGGCCAGGTTCATCGTATTGCTGCCGGCGTGGGTCAATACCTTCCCTCCGCCCCATTCGCGTTCCACAACCACCCATCCAAGCGCGTAGTCGCCGCCGAAAGGGGGCGTCTGCAGGATCCGATAAATATCCGGCTTTAACAGAGCCTTTTCCCCCCCGCGCGCCCCGCAGCCCATCGGCGATAAATTTTGCCCAATCGCTCAGGGTGCAATGGACCCTTCCGGCCGGTCCAAGAACCGGAGGATTATCTGTATCGGGGCCGTTATCCTTGACGGGCTTGCCGTCCGCCGTGTGTCCCCACGGCTGATCGATTTGCCCGGACGTTCCCACTCCCCCGAAGCCGGCGCTTTCCATCCCCAGAGGCTGGAAGAGAATTCTGTTGATCAGGTCTTCCCACGATTCGTCGGCCGCCCCCTCGGCCATCGCTCCCGCGATGACATAGCCGAGGTTCGAGTAAAAATACTTAGTCCCCGGCTCTGAGTCGAGCTTGGCCGTTGAGGCCGCTTTAATCGAGGCCAGGCGCTGTTCCCTTATTATCTGGGTATGCGGGATCAGACCCCAGAAGAGGTTAGCTGGGAGTCCGGCCCGATGAGAAAGGAGCTCGAGGAGGTTGATTTTTCTAAACGCCGGCGACATCGAGACGGCAAGATCCGGAAAAGCCTCCTCGATCGTCGTCTCCCATTTCAGCCGGCCCTGTTCCACGAGCGTGGCGATGAGGACGGCGGTCATCGCCTTTGTGTCCGAACCGAGGTGCCACTTGTCATCGGCTGTGGCGGCGATCTCAGTGCCTGCTTTGCGCACGCCCACGACACCGATGGCATCCAGTCCGTTGCTGGTTACGATCGCGCCGCCTAGAGCGGGGACGTTATGTTTCTGCCTGATGGGGCCTAAGAGCCCTGCGAGGTCTTTTTCTCCAGCTGCTTGCTGACCGCAGAAGAAGGGGATGGCCGCCAGCCCCCACAGAATAAAGAAAGAAACGCTCAGCCGTCTGGGCATGGGCACAAGAGCCTCCTTTCCTGCAATATCAGCTACCCGTCTAGCAGTGGACCGGTGAAGCCTCACCAACACCAGCCCTTATGCCTGTGAGTTCTCAGGGCAAACTCAGGATTTTTCTTCGCCTGACGCCGATTCCAGCGTGTCATCTGTTTTTTGAGGGACTTTTTCGTTTGGCGAGGTGTGGGAAAACTATCCTTGAGTGGATGTCTGGTGAGTCCCATGAAGTCACTCCCGGTTCAGGCGAATAGTTCGACGAGTCTATTAACAGTCAACATGGTCATGTTATGAGGATTATCCTACCCAGCTTTAGCCGATTGTAAAGAATAGAGTGGATGATCTCAGCCCCTGCGGCTATGCGTATGTGAAAAAAAATGCCCAGGGCGGGACTCGAACCCGCATGGCCTTACAGCCGCGACATTTTAAGTGTCGCGCGTATACCTATTCCGCCACCCGGGCTGTTTGATGTCCTTCTCATGAACTGATTATACGATATGGAAGTCGCTAAGACAATTTAGGCTATTTAGCAGCGGCCAACTCATGTGCGCGAAGGGAGCACGCTACGCTTTCTTTTTGATATATCGAACCCCTTTCATATTCTTGAAATCGGCATCCTGCGTCCAGAGCGTCGCATCAAAAGCCCGGGCTGTCGCCGAAATAATGCTATTTGCCATCGGGATATGGACTTTCAGGCTCAACCGGGCCGAGTCCAACGCCAGCGGTGAGGTCAAATCAACAACCGCCGCCTGCTGCATTGCGGCTATCGCCTGGAGAGCGTCATCTTTCCTTTGATGTATTTCCAGAGAACGTCATCCGGCATCAATGGCCGGACCGTAATCTTCTATTCTCCGACAGGCAATTCAAAACTGACGGGATGACCCTCCCGGCTGCTTCCAAGCCTCACCAGGTTTCGAGTAGCTTGATCTACTACGATGGCAGTGTCGATGGACACCGCTTGATCAAAAAACTTGATTTGCGAGGATGAGGAATATTTTTTGCGCTCTTGCCCTGAAAATAGCTTTCGTAGTAGTAGTAGACTCTTTAAGGGAAAGACTATTCAGATGGATTTTATCCGCCGCATTTTTCAAAAGCTCCGTCCCTATGATTGCCTGACGCTGGGATATCTTCTCATCGTTCTGTTCTTTTTGGTCATCTCGCCGCATCCGCCATCGGCAGCGCTGCGCATCACCGTCGTGCACGGCGCTGCGATCCTTGGGGTTCTGCTTCTGGCCAATTATGCCGATCGCTCCCGGGTTCTGCGACGGCTGCACGATTTCTATCCGATGCTGTTGTTCATTGCGCTATTTAGTGAGTTCACTCACATCTCGACGGTCCTCTTCCCTTATTGGTTTGAGCCCCTGCTCATCAAGTTTGATTTGTGGATGTTCGGCGGATCGCCACAACAGTGGGTTATTGCGCATCTCTCTCCAGTCGCGATCGAATTTTTCGCCTTTGCTTATTGGAGCTATTACCTGATCATCCCGGGAACGCTGTTCCTCGTCTACCAAAAAAACTATCCTCACGAACTAACGGCGGCAACCTCGCGGATCTGCCTGACCATGTTCACGTGTTATTTGCTGTTCATGCTGATCCCGGCGCGGGGGCCCCATCATGCGCTGCCCGGCGAAAGCCCGCTCACGATCGAAGGCGGGTTCTTCACCAATCTGGTTCACGAGATTCAAAAGGTGGGATCGGTGCAGGGCGCGGCGTTCCCAAGCTCGCACGTGGCTGTGGCGTGGGCGATGTTCTTTGTTTTACGGCGCCATCATAAGAAGACGTCCTGGCCGGTGGGACTTATGATCGGGGCGTTGACACTATCAATTATTTCCATTGGTTATCATTTTTCTCTCGATGCACTCGGTGGCATGGCCGTAGCTTTTGGCATCAACGCTGCCCTGAAAAGGCATTAATAAGCCAATCTAAGCACGAAATTTTCATTCCTAGCAAGTATTCCCGCCGCATTCTTCTCTACGGTCAACGGGACGGCCAGTTTGGGACTGCCCGTTCCGAAATCCAATTTATCCGCGGGCAGCCTGGAGAGGTTAGTCACCAGACAGCCGCGTTCCGGATCATAGGGCCTGAATTCATCCCGTTTTCCAGCGGAGAGTATCTCTTCCAACTTCCTGAGAAAATCGAGATAGGTCTCCTTGGATAGGGGAGGCATGGATTTCCTGATCTCGATAGCGAGTTTCTGAACTGGTGAATTTTCCAGTTGTTCCTTTTTGAACATCACCGTGTGAAACATGATCCCGTTGCCGAAGAATCCCCGGCTATACTCTTTCACTTTTCCTCGGACATCGATCGGCATGGTCAGGCGAACATCCTCGGTCCAGAAATCAGGCTGTGCTCTGACCAGCTTTTTCATAGCCAGAGCGGATAACACATCATTCGTGGAAATCCGCAGGTTGGCAGACGATGCGGCTTCCTGGATGACGGATTGGACATCCTGGCGAAGGATTGTGTCGCATTCAATGGCGAGCTTTCCATGTTGGGCCAGAGGTTTGAGTTCGACTCCCCGGAATGAGAAATCCCGGAGGACTGTTCTCCGGTGATGAGGTCTAAGAGCCAAGTTCACTAAAAACGACTTGAAAGGGACCACTGTCGGCCGGGAGAGGGCAGCCAGGACTGACAGGAAGAGAAAGTAGCTGTACCCATCCCCGGCAACGTGGTTCATCTTGGGGATCAAGGCCAGGCCGTTCTTGAACCGGATCGCCTTCAAGAAGAACAGCCGTTTGAGTTCCGGCAGGGCAAAGCGGGAAAGGACTCTGTAATCCGCTTTGTCGATCTCCGAAATATCGAGGTCTCGGTCAACGGCTTCTTCCTCAAAGCAGTCCGCTTCGCGGTATCGGTCAAAAACGATGGCGCCGTCCCGATACTCCCCGAATGCCGGCCAGAAAACCGAGGAAAGTTTTTGAAGGGCACTCCTCAACCTCTTCGTGTCGAACGCCGGCTCGTAATAGAAAAGAAACTCGATCGGGTAGCTCCCGTTTGAAAATAGGGCGTCGACTTGGGAGATCTGGATTTCTTTGCTCATGATGCCCCACTAATTTACCACTTCATTCTTTCTCTTGAAAGTCGAAGAGAAATTGACTAAAGTCAATGACAGTCATGGAAAAAAGGCTCATTTATAAATAGAAGAGGTCATCATGTTAAGAGAAATAAAAAAAAATGTTTATTGGGTAGGAAAAACCGATTGGGAAATTCGGAAATTCCACGGAGACGAATATTCAACTCACAGAGGAACGTCATACAATTCCTATCTTGTCAAGGACAGAAAAACGGCCCTGGTAGACACCGTCTGGAGCCCCTTCGGGTCAGAATTCGTCAGGACCCTGGAAAAGGAGGTGGGCCTGGACAAGATCGATTATATCATCGCCAGCCACGCCGAACCCGATCACAGCGGTGCCCTGGCGGAGCTGATGAGCCGTATTCCTGATACACCTGTCTACTGCACGGCCAACGGAGCCAAATCATTGAAAGGGCATTTCCATAAAGACTGGAATTTCGTGCCTGTTAAGACGGGAGATACACTGGATCTGGGGAGATGCAAACTGCTTTTCATAGAAGCGCCCTTGCTCCATTGGCCGGACAGCTTGTTCAGCTACCTGACAGAGGAAAACATCCTTTTCAGCAACGATGCATTTGGCCAGCATTTTGCCAGTGGATTGCTGTTCAACGACCTGGTCGATCAAGCCGAACTGTATCAGGAAGGCATCAAGTACTATGCCAATATTCTCGTGCCTTTCAGCAAACTCGTTGAAAAGAAAATAGATGAATTCAAAAAACTGAATTTGCCGCTGGATATGATCTGTCCCAGTCACGGCGTGATTTGGCGAGATCATCCATCGCAGATCGTAGCGAAATACCTCGAATGGGCGAAGGATTACAGCGAAAACCAAATCACGATCATCTACGATTCCATGTGGAACGGGACCAGGAG
Organism: Candidatus Aminicenantota bacterium; assembly: GCA_017886205.1. Taxonomy (GTDB): domain Bacteria; phylum Acidobacteriota; class Aminicenantia; order Aminicenantales; family UBA8522; genus UBA8522. Next base: position 91,408 of record JAFNEO010000034.1, read on the forward strand.
GATGGCCGAGGCGCTTGCTTCGGGAATAAGGTCAACGGATGACAAAGTGGCCGTCAAGCTCTTCAACATCTCTCGTTCGGACAAGAACGACGTCATCACAGAAGTCTTCAAGTCCAGGGCGATTCTGGTTGGCTCCCCGACGATAAACAGAGGCATCCTGTCGGCGGTGGCCGGATTTCTGGAGCAAATCAGAGGGTTGAAATTTAGCGGGAAACGGGCCGCCGCTTTCGGAGCCTACGGCTGGAGCGGAGAATCTGTTAAGATGATCAATGATGGGCTGGAAAAGGCAGGGTTTGAATTGCTGAATAGCGGCCTCAAATCACTCTGGAACCCCGATGACAGGGCTTTGGATGAGTGCGTCGGGTTTGGTAAAGGAATTGCCGTTCAGAGCGCCCAAAGAGGACGAGAGACGCAGAGTTCCGGATCACGGACATTCCCCTGAGCCCGGAGATACAGCCATCCATGAATAAACTGGCCGGGTAAGTTGGGAGAGCTGAGGACAGAGTCTGCTGCCCTCGGCTAGCTCTTTGCCTTGGCTTCACCACGGACGACCCGGAACCCGGTGTATTCCATCGCCGCAGACCAGGACTGAGCCCGCGGATCGGCCGGCCGGTCGGCGCTTCCGCCCATTTTCTTAGCGCCGCCGTCTTTGCCCATGACCCATTCGGCCACATTGCTGCCCAGGTAGAAGACGAGCGGCTCGTCGTTCTTTCCGGCCCCGGCGAAGCTGCCCGCTTCCTTGAGGAGCGGCGCTCCGCTGCCGAGCTCTTCGACCTTCGCCTCAGGACCGTACCTGGTGCCGACCTTGTCCGGGTCAACCAGGCCCTTGGCGACGAGGAAGTCCACGCCCTTCTCGATGTCCTCGACGGGATAATCGTAGTAGTGGCCGCAGCAGATGGACTCGACGAACTTGAGCCCGTAGTTCGAGCTCCCGTGGTAGTTCGGTTTGAGGATGGATGTTCCCCGCTGACTGAGGAGTTGGTGGGCGTAAGCCCAGCTCTCCTCCCAGGAGTCGAGGTCCGCGCCCGCCGGTCCGCCGTGGGGCGCAGTGAGCAGAGGATATTGTTTCCCGGGCTCGTAGTCCTTCGGATAGTAGAGGATGCCGTCGATCTCCTCGCCCAGGGCGCCCTTCCAACGGACGACCTCGGTTTTCGCGCCGGCCTTGTTTTTGAAAGCGGGGTTGAGGTCTGTGATCTTGACCTCGTTCGCCAGCCGGTTCCCCTCGAGCGTCGCTTTGAACCACTGCGTGGGAGTGCTGGCCGTCGAATGTTCGTAGACGACGGTCCTGGCATCTTTGCTGACGGCGAAGTTGAACAGGTTTTTCACATGCTCGCCCTCGATGTCCGTCTTTTTCCAGGCGAGTCCGGATGGCTCGATCTGCGGGAAGCAGGCCCCTCTTTATAGATTCTGGTTTTTCAGGTAGTGTAGTCTCTCGGTGAGAACAGTGAAGAAAGTCCAGCCGGCGCAGATAATCGTTCTCCTCTTGCTGACGGCATTGGCCCTTGCCGCTCTGCCGGCCCGCTCCCAGGAGAAAAAGACGGAGCTCGAGCATCAGATCTCGGTCAGCGCGATCTCCATCGCCGTCACCGTCCAGGGCAAGGACGGGAGGTATATCAGCGACCTAACCCAGGACGATTTCACGGTTTATGAAAACAAGGCCAAGCAGACTATCACCTATTTCAAGCACGATTTTGAAGCCCCTGTCAGCCTGACCGTCCTCCTGGATGTTAGCGGCAGCATGGGTCTTCAAGATAAATTGAGGGAGAGCAAGGAGGCCCTCCGCTATCTACTAACTGGTCTCCTCCGGCCTCAGGACGAGGCCTCTCTCCTGATTTTTGCCGACGGGCAAGTGGAGGTGGCCGCCACGTTTTCAACAGACAAGAGCGGCTTCCTCGCCGAGCTGAACCATACCGAAGCCTACGGCCAGACCGCGCTCAACGATGCCGTCGCCGTATCCCCGGGATTTGCCAACCGGGGGAAGAACGAGAAGAGGGCGATCCTGCTCATCACCGACGGGATCGAGAACGACAGCCAGGCGTCCGTTGACCAGGCCGTGGAGATTGCCCGGCGGGTGGACGTCCCCATCTTCACCATCGGTTACAAGATTCCCCTGGACGAGGAGTTTCTGAGGAAGTACAAACGAACCTCCGCTCTCACCTCGGTCGGGATCGTCAGCGCCCTCGAGAGGTTCTCCCAGGCGACGGGGGGTCGGATCTTTATCGCCGCTCAGCCGGAGGAGCTCACGGCTGCCCTCCGAGAGATCAAGAGAGAGCTCAGCCATCAGTACATCATCGGCTATACGTCTTACAAGAATGTAGAAAACGAGTACCGGAAGATTTGGGTCGAGACCGCCAATAAGAAGTTCAAAGTGAGGACGCGGGAAGGATATTAGGAACACCGGAGGCCGGGGCTTGTTTTCCTGGGCAATTCGTGCTTAAATAATAAACAAGGATTGGATAGAGAGAGCCTAATACATCTTCCGACAGGAGGGATAAGACAATGAAAAACAACCGGATCGTTTTTTTAGTCGGGTTTCTGATCACGGCCGGTCTGCTCCTCGTCCCGGGCTGCGCCACCAAGAAATACGTGCAGCAGGAGGCGGCTACGATCGACCAGAAGGTCGTCGGGATCGAGACCGCCATCGAGGAGAACCAGAAGCGGATCAAGGAACATGACGAGCGCCTGGAAACGCTAGGCTCGCTCATCACCCAGCAGCAGGACCAAATCAAGGGAGTAGACGGCAAGATCGAAGAGGTCAGGAAAGCCACTCAGGGCAAGCTTATCTTCCAGGAAACCCTGAAAAACGACCAGGCGAAGTTCAAGTTCGACAGCTCCGAGCTCGGCCCCGAAGCCAAGGCGGCGCTGGATGTGTTCGTCCAGAAGCTCGTCCAGGAAAACAGGGGTGTTTACCTCGAAATCCAGGGGCACACCGACAACACCGGCGTGGAAAGCTACAACCTGCTCCTGGGAAAGAAACGGGCGGAAGCCGTCATGGAATACTTTTACAAGCAGTACCATATCCCCCTCCACAGGATGCAGGTGTTCAGCTACGGCAGCACGGCGCCGGTCTCCGACAACAAGACCAAGGACGGACGGACCGAGAACAGGCGGGTGGAAATACTGGTCTATGAATAGGGCCTGAGCAGCTACTTCTGATCAAGAGGCGGGCCGAGAGGGGCCAGCTTCTTGGCGATCACCTCTTTTGCCCGGTCCAAAGAGATCCCCCGGATGCATCGGGGGTCGTTGAATGCGCAATCCTGCGAGCACGGGCTGCAGGGAAGACCAACGCGGATCGCTTCGTGCCGTGCGCCCCAGAGCCTGAACCTTTCGTATTCGCCCGGTCCGTAGAACCCGACTACGGGAACGCCGACACCCGCCGCCAGATGCACCGGCCCGGAATCGTTGCCGATGAACAGACGGCAGCGCCTGAGGACGGCGGCCATTTGCATGATGGTAGTTCGGCCGCCCAGGTTGATCGTGCGGTTTTTGACCAACCCGTGCTCGATCCGGCGGGCTAGAGCCAGCTCATTGCGGGCCGCCAGGAGCACGATGTTCGCCCCATAATGCTCCTGCAGCCATCGGCCCAGGGCGATGAAACGTTCCTCCGGCCAGCGGCGAAAAGACCAGGCCGCCCCGGGAGCGATGGCGACCAGGGGAGACGCTTCGAAAAACCCCGCCCGGCTCAAGACGTCTTGGGCGAAATCCTCATCCGCCTGACCGGTCCAGGTCTCGACACGGGTATCTGACGGAGCCGCTCCGAGCAACGAAAGAATCTCCAGCTGCAATTCAATCTCATGCTTGAGATAGCTCCGGACCGGGCCGCGCGTGATCAGGCGGTTGATATCGGTCACCCGGTAGGGGACGCGGTCGTGGGGAACGTCCCGGTAGCCCACCCGCTCGGGAGCTCCGCTCGTGTACATGAGGGTGAGGGCGGCGGCCTGGGGGGCATCGTTGTTCCAGCGAAGAGAAATGGCCATGTCGATCTGACGTGACCACAGTCTCCAGGCGGTCAGCCAGCTCGCCTGGAGCCACCAGCGAAGATGACCGGAAAAGGCGTTCCCCCAGTCTTTAAACGACCGCCAGCGGAACGGGATGACCTCGTCGACATAGGGGCATTTTTCGACCAGGTTGACCATGGAGGGCTGGACCACAAGTCCGATCCAGGCGTCGGGCCGGCAACGGCGCAGCTCCCGGAGGAAGGCACTGCTCAACAGCACATCCCCCATGTCTGCCAATTGGATGACCAGGATGTTCTTGGGACTCAGTCCGGCCGCGCTTGATCTTTTGGAGCGCCGGCCGGCCAGATGGAAAAAAGCCTCGTAAAAGAAGGGGAAAGTGATGACCATTGCTGTGGAGGCAACCTTGGTGATCAGCCTTTTGCCCTTTTGCCAGAAAAACTTGGGCCGGAAAAGCGTCCGGCCCGTTACAGCCACCGCTCCCAGGCGCAGCCTCCATTTTGCTGGCCCGATCAGCCGGGCCAGCGGGAGTTCGGGGTTTGGATCTTCGAGATAGATATCTTTTTGGACAGCAGGCGACTTTCCGACTCCCGGGGCAGATAAGGCTGCCTTTTTCAGAATTCCTTCGATGGCCTTGGCCGTGTTCTCGATCCGGAACCCCTGCTCAACCGTCGCCCTAGCCTGGGTTCGCACGGACTCATAAAGCACCGAGTCGTCGAGCAGCCTCGAGACCTGGCGTGCACATTCCTCCGCGCCGCCTTTGGCAAAAACAAGGGCGTTCTTCCCGTCCTCCAGGATCTCAGCGTGCCCATGGGTTTGCTTGCCGACAATGGCCAGGCCGGATGCCATGGCCTCGAGCAAGGCAAGGCTCGTGATTCCTTCGTCGGCGCTGAGAGACAGGAAGATATC
>JAFNEO010000035.1 GCA_017886205.1 Candidatus Aminicenantota bacterium
TAGCCCACGACCAGAGTCGAACTGGTGACCCCATCCTTACCAAGGATGTGCTCTACCAACTGAGCTACGTGGGCCTCCACACCTGCGGACAAGCGGGAAACGGGATTCGAACCCGCGACCACCGGCTTGGAAGGCCGACGCTCTACCACTGAGCTATTCCCGCACAAGTGGGCAGGGAAGGATTCGAACCTCCGAAGCGTTTCCGCAGCGGGTTTACAGCCCGCCCCATTTGGCCACTTTGGTACCTGCCCATATCGGGGCTCACTCACCCATCGTCCCAGTCGGGCGAGCAGGGTCTTCATGGGGCCCGTTCCCGAGCCAAAGCCAGCGAAGGGATTCGAACCCCCGACCCGCTGATTACAAATCAGCCGCTCTACCAACTGAGCTACGCTGGCGCAGATAACTCTCCAAGAAAAGCACTTATACGGCGCTTCCCGCCTAAAGGAAAAGAGAAAGGTTGAAGCGGATTGGTGAATATACTTTCTCTTTACCGGCTCTAATGAATTTCTTTTAAAATAGATATAAAGAGAAATTAAATCTCTACTCGCAGCATATTAGAGGAAACCCTCTTTTTTGTCAAGAGAGGCGAGTTTTTTTTCTCAGGACCGCCGCCTGGCCGCGGTCTGCTCCCGGGCTCTTTTCAGGCCGGCGGCAACGCGCTTGTAGAATTCGGCCGAAAAGAGGACATACTTGGCCCGTTGGACCGGGCTGAGGTTCTGTTCCAGAAGGTCCTCGAATTCCCGGTCTTTTTCCCGGAGGCTTTGCCTCAACTCTTTGACCTTGGCAATCCCGACGGAGAGCCGGGCCTCGTCGGGGCTTTTTTCTTCCAGGAGGCCCCTGAGAACCCCCATCTCGCTTTCTATTGCCTTGAGAATCCCCGCTTTTTCCTTCTCCAGGCGGGAGGCGGCCGGGTAGACCTCCGCCGCCTGTTCTTCGCTGAGGTCGAGGGCTTCGGTCATGCGCAGAAGGCGCAGCCGGTGGATATTCTCCCGGATCCTCTCCGTCTCCGGCCGCTTCTGGCCAGTTCGACGAGTTTTCCTTCCTCGACATCGTCCATCACTGCCTTCATGTAATTAGACAATAGCTATTCTAAGTCCTTTGCTCAGCGAAGAAAAACCCCTCTTATTTCGAAATTGACAAGGGGTATGGTCCCTGTTATGATTTGACCTCCCTTCGAGGAATCCGCAATGATCGACAGGTACACCCGGCCCGAAATGGGAGCCGTCTGGTCCGACGAAAACAGATTCCGCAAGTGGCTGGACGTCGAGCTGGCCGTCTGCGAAGCCTGGGCCGAGCTCGGCCGCATTCCGGCTAAATCCCTCCAAAAGATCAAGGAAAAGGCCGCCTTTTCGGTCTCCCGGATCGAGGAGATCGAGCGCACCGTCAAGCATGACGTCATCGCCTTTCTGGAGGCGGTGGGCGAACACGTCGGCGAGGACGCCCATTACATCCACAAAGGGCTGACCTCCTACGACATCGTCGACACCGCCCTGTCGCTGCTCATCAGGGAGTCGCTGGAAAAGGTCCTCCGCGACCTGGTTCGGCTAAAGAGCGTTATCAAGGAACAGGCCCTCCGCCACAAGAAGACGGTCATGATGGGACGGACCCACGGCGTCCACGCCGAGCCGATCACCTTCGGGGTCAAGCTGCTCGTCTGGTACGAAGAGATGGGCCGGCATGAGGCCAGGCTCGAGCGGGCGCTCGAGACCATCAGCGTCGGCCGCATCTCCGGCTCGGTGGGGACATACATCCATCTCGAACCCCGGGTGGAAGAGATCGCCCTCCGCCGCTTGGGACTAGCGCCGGCCAAGGTCTCCACCCAGGTGTTGCAGCGCGACCGGCACGCCGAGGTGCTGTTCGTCCTAGCGCTTCTGGGCGCGAGCCTGGACAAGTTCGCCACCGAGCTCCGTCATCTTCAGAAGACCGAGGTCCTTGAGCTTGAAGAGCCGTTCACGAAAGGTCAAAAAGGATCTTCTTCCATGCCCCACAAGAAGAACCCCGTGCGCGCCGAGAGGGTCTCCGGTCTCTCCCGGATCCTCCGTGGAAACCTCCTGGTGGCCCTCGAGAACATCCCGCTCTGGCACGAACGCGATATCTCCCACTCCTCGGCCGAGCGGGTCATCTTCCCCGACTCCTTCATCCTGGCCGATTACCTGCTCTCCGAAACCACGGACATCATCGGGAGCTGGGTCGTCCGCGAAGACCGGATGAAACAGAACATCGAAGCGACCAAGGGACTCATCTTCAGCCAGCGGGTCCTCCTCGCCCTTACCGACAAGAACATCCCGCGTCCTCGGGCTTATGAGCTCGTCCAGCAATCGAGCCTGCGCGTCTGGACAGAGAACCTCGGCCTCAAGGAGCTCTTGCTGGCGGACAAAGAAGTCATGGCCGTCCTCACGCCGCAAGAGATAGAGGCCTGCTTCACCCTCGACACGTACCTCGAAAAGATCGATCATATCTTTGAAAGGGTTCTCGGGCATGCGAGTTAGAATCCTCGTTTCCTTTAAAGAAAGCGTCCTCGACCCCCAGGGGCAGACGGTGAAGAACGCACTTCTCACCCTCGGCTACGGGTTCGTCAAGGATGTCCGGCAGGGCAAAGTCTTCGAGATCGCACTCGACGGCATTACGGAAGAGCAAGCCCGCCGGGCCATCCCAGAGATCGCGGATAAGGTCCTGGCCAACCCGATTATCGAAAAGTTCACCTGGGAGATCCTGACAGAACAAAAGAAGGTTTGATCCCTTGAAGTTCGGTGTTGTAATCTTCCCCGGTTCGAACTGCGATTATGACACGTTTTTCGTCCTCAAGAACGGGCTTCGTCAGGAGACCGTTTTCCTCTGGCACAAGGACCATGACCTCCGGGGCGTTGACTGCGTCGTGCTCCCGGGAGGGTTCTCGTACGGGGATTATTTGAGATCGGGCGCTATCGCCCGGTTCTCCCCATTGATGCAGGAAGTGCGCGAATTCGCCGACCGGGGAGGCTCGGTGCTGGGGATCTGCAACGGGTTCCAGGTGCTCCTCGAACTGGGGCTGCTTCCGGGGGCGATGCTGCGGAACAAGAACCTTAAATTCCTCTGCCAGTACGTCCATCTCCGCGTCGACAACCCGGAGACGCGGTTCACCCGGCGCACCCGGCGAGGCCAGATCCTGCGCATCCCGATCGCCCACTTCGACGGCCATTATTTCTCCCCGCCGGAAACCCTGCGCGATCTGGAAGAACACGGCCAGGTCGTTTTTCGTTACGTCGATGAGAAGGGAAAGCCGACCGAGGCGGCCAACGTCAACGGCTCGGCGGCCGGCATCGCCGGGCTCATCAACAGGCGCGGCAACGTCCTGGGCATGATGCCTCATCCGGAGAGGGCCTCCGAGGCCCTGCTCGGCTCCGAAGACGGCCGGCTGATCTTCGAATCCCTGGTTCAACCATGATCGACCCCAAGTTGCTCGCCGACCACAACCTGACGCTCGAAGAATACAAGAGAATCGTTTCCCTCGTCGGCCGGGAGCCCAACATCACCGAGCTGGGCATCTTTTCCCTGATGTGGTCGGAGCACTGCAGCTACAAGAGCTCCAGGGCATTCCTCAAGAAACTCCCGACCAAGGGAAAGCATGTCATCCAGGGGCCCGGCGAGAACGCCGGCATCATCGACATCGGCGGCGGCTTGGCCGTCGTCTTCAAGATCGAATCCCATAACCATCCCTCCTTTATAGAGCCCTTCCAGGGAGCGGCGACCGGAGTCGGCGGGATCCTCCGGGATATCTTCACCATGGGCGCCCGGCCGATTGCCCTGCTGGATTCGCTGCGCTTCGGCCCGCTCGACAATCCCCGGAACAGGGCCATCATGGACGGCGTCGTCGCCGGGATCTCCTCCTACGGCAACTCCATCGGCGTTCCCACGGTCGGGGGTGAGGTCTACTTCGACGACTGCTATTCCAAAAATCCCCTGGTCAACGTCTTCTGCTTGGGACTGGTGGAAAAAGACAAGATTTTCTACGCCAAGGCCGAAGGTGTCGGCAACCCGGTCCTCTACGTCGGGTCGAAAACAGGCCGGGACGGCATCCATGGCGCCACCATGGCTTCGGCCGAGTTCGGGAAGGAGACCGAACAGAAGAGACCAAACGTCCAGGTGGGCGATCCGTTCAAGGAGAAGCTTCTCCTAGAAGCGTGCCTAGAGGTCATGGATAAAGGCCTGATCGTGGGGATCCAGGACATGGGCGCAGCCGGCCTGACCTGTTCGACGGCGGAGATGCCCGCCAAGTCGGGAACCGGTATCTCCATCAACCTCGACCTCGTCCCCCAGCGGGAAGAGGGCATGACGCCCTACGAGATCATGCTTTCGGAATCTCAGGAGAGGATGCTCCTCGTGGCCAAGAAGGAGAACGTGACCGAGGTCCAGAAAATCTTCGCCAAGTGGGACCTGGATGCGGTCGATATCGGCGAGGTCACTGCCGGCCGTAACCTCCGGGTCAGCTTCTGCGGGGAGACAGTCGTGGATGTCCCTGTAGACGCCGTGGTCAACCTCTGCCCTGTTTACCGCCGGCCCAGCCGGAAACCCGCCTATCTCCAGGCCGTCCAAAAGCTCGACCTTCCTCCCCTGGCCGGTGATCTCGGCGCGGCCCTTCTCAAGGTCATCGCCTCTCCGATCATCGCCGACAAGGAATGGGTTTTCCGGCAGTATGATCACATGGTCCAGACGAACACGGCCCTCCTGCCGGGAGCGGATGCCGCTGTCCTCAGAGTCAAGGGACAGAAGAGGGCCCTGGCCATGACCCTGGACGGCAATGCGCTATACTGCTATCTCGATCCCCGCACGGGCGGGGCCATCGCCGTAGCCGAGGCCTGCCGCAACCTGGCCTGCGTGGGGGCAAGGCCGATCGGCGTCACCAACTGCCTGAACTTCGGCAACCCCGAAAAGCCGGAGATCATGTGGCAGTTCAAGAAGGTCATCGAGGGTATGACCGAGGCCTGCCGGATCTTCGAGATCCCGGTCACGGGCGGGAACGTGAGCTTCTACAACGACACCGAGGGGCTTTCGATCCACCCGACGCCGGTGCTCGGTATCGTCGGGCTGATCGGTGACGTGGACCGGCTTATCGGCCCGGGGTTTAAAGAGGAAGGCGACGCGGTCGTGCTCCTGGGAGAGAACAGGGATGAGCTCGGGGGATCGGAGTACCTCCGGGCAATCCACGGCCTGGAGAAAGGCCGGCCGCCCGGGATCGACCTGGAACGGGAGAAGGCCGTCCAGGAGGTTTGCATCCAGGCGATCGCCAGTGGCCTTGTCCGGTCGGCCCACGACATCTCCGAAGGAGGGCTGGCCGTCTGCGCCGCCGAAAGCTGCATCCTAGGCCGCACGGAGATCGGCTGTGTCCTCGACCTGGAGGATAAGGCTCGGCCGGATGCGCTACTCTTTGGCGAGGCCCAGTCTCGAATCCTGATCAGCGCTTCCGGAACCCACTTGTCCAAGCTCCTCGACCTGGCCGCAGAAAAGGGCGTCCCCGCAAAAGTCATCGGCCGGGCCGGAGGGAAAGAGCTCGTCATCCGGCAGAGCGGCCGGGACGTCGTCCGCCTTCCCGTTCATCGCCTGTTCTTGGCCTGGAAAAACGCACTTCCGGAAGCACTCTCGGTCCGGTAAAACGTGGGCGCACCGAGTATGAAAAAGACACTGACCATCGCCGCTCTATGCGTAGTACTCCTTCTCATCCCTCCCTCCTCTCGCGGACTCGACATCCAGCTGAGATTGTCCTCCGGCCTGTGGCAGATGAAACTGGGCGAGGTCAATGCCGCCTTAGTAGGTTGGCGGGACGGACTGAAGCAAACGGCCGATGTTGACCCCAACATGCAGTTCGTCAGCGGAGACGGCGGCCGCCTTCGCCTCGGAGTGGATTTCGAAGCCGAACTGGTTCTCTCTTTTTCCCGGTGGATTAAGCTCGGCCTGAGCGCCGGATATGGATACGGCTCCCTCGATGAGAAGGCGACGCTCCTGACGATCGAACAGGCTGGGACTCTGTTCGAGCGGGCTCGACCGACCAAGGTCAGCGCTTTCCCCTTCTTGGTTTCCGGCTATTTCAACCTGCCTCTCGGCCGGAAATTCAACGTCTACCTCCGCGCCGGAGTGGGAGCGATCCAGGCCAGGTACGTGTCCCGGGAAGCGCAGAAGAAGGTCACAGACACACGCTTTACATATCCGGCCTATGACAATGCTAAGGCCGGCCGGCTGACCTATCTCGGCGGGCTCGGCCTGAGCTATTCCTTCGACCAGTCGCTGGGTTTCTTCATCGAAGCCGCGGCCCAGTTTGCCCGCGTGGACGGGTTCACCGGGGAGAACCTGCTGGAACAGAAGGGGATTCTCTATTCCTACGAGGAATACCTTCCCCAGGCCGGCTTCTGGCGGCCCACGATGCACGTCCTCTCCGAAGAGCCGGGCGGCGCGAACGTCCGCAACGTCCGCGAGGCTGTGGTTGATTTCGGCGGCTATTCGATTAAAATAGGTTTGCTTTTGAGATTCTGAATTCGTCGAACGAGGGTCAAGCCATGGCGGAGGAGATTTTCATCAGCCCCAAGAAAACAGGGAGGATCGCCATCTTCCTCTCCGGCCGGGGATCCAATTTCCGGGCTATCCATGACGCCATCACGGCGGGAAAGATCAACGCCTCGGTCGCGCTCGTCTTCAGCAACGTCGAGATGGCCCCGGGACTGCTGACCGCCCGAGAGCGGGGGTTGGAAGCGTTTTATCTCAACCCCAAGCTTTTCCCCAACCGGGAGGAATACGATAAGGAGGCCGTCCGGCAGGTCCGGAAGCGCGACGTGGACCTGGTCTGCCTGGCCGGATATATGCGGATACTATCCCCTTATTTCTGCCGCGAGTTCAAGAGCCGCTGTATGAATATCCATCCCGCCCTTCTCCCCTCTTTCCCGGGGTTGCATGTCCAGCAAAAGGCCATCGACTGGGGTGTCAAGTTCTCGGGCGCGACCGTGCATTTCGTCGCGGAGGATGTCGACATGGGACCGATCATCATCCAGGCCGTTGTGCCCGTCCTCCAGGACGATACAGAGGATTCACTCGCCGCCCGGATCCTCGTCGAAGAGCACAAGATCTATCCCGAAGCCGTCCGGCTCTTCTTCGAGGGCCGGCTGGAAGTCCGCGGAAGACGCGTGTTCATCAGGGAAGCATGAGCAAGGCCGTCGAGGAGCAGCTGGCCTACCTCCGCAAAGGATGTGTCGAGCTCATCCAGGAGGATGAGCTCAGGACCAAGATCGCGCGTTCGCTGCGCGACAAGAAACCCCTCACGGTGAAGGTGGGATTCGACCCTACAGCCCCGGACATCCATCTCGGTCATACCGTCCTTCTCCGGAAGATGAAGCATTTTCAGGACCTTGGCCATGATGTCATCTTCCTCATCGGTGACTTCACCGGCCTCATCGGCGACCCCTCGGGACGGTCGGCGACGCGGCCGGCCATGACCCATGACGAGATCCTGAAAAACGCTGAGACATACAAAGCTCAGATCTACAAGATCCTCAGCCGGGAAAAGACCATCATCGACTTCAACTCCCGCTGGCTGGGAAAGCTCACGAGCTTCGAGATCATCCACCTGACCGCCAAGTACACCGTTGCCCGGCTGCTCGAGCGGGACGACTTCACCAAAAGGCTGAAGGAGGGCATCCCGGTCTCGGTCCACGAGATTCTCTACCCGCTGATGCAGGCGTATGACTCGGTAGCGCTGCGGGCCGACGTAGAGCTTGGGGGAACCGATCAGAAATTCAACCTGCTCGTCGGCCGCGACATCCAGCGGGAGTTTCAGCAGGAACCGCAGGTGGTCATGACGACGCCGCTCCTCGAGGGGCTCGACGGCGTCGAGAAGATGAGCAAGTCGCTGGACAACTATGTCGGCATCACGGATCCGGCAAAGGAAATTTTCGGCAAGATCATGTCCATCAGTGACCCGCTGATGTACCGGTACTACGAGCTCCTGACCGACGTACCGATGTCTCAGGTCGAGGCCTGGAAGCGGGAGGCAAACGAAGGGAAAGTCAACCCCAGGGACCTCAAAGCGGGGTTGGCCAAGTCGATCATCTCGGATTTCTGGGGGAAGAAGGAGGCCGGGGAAGCCGCGGAGGAGTTCGACCGGGTGCACAGACATAGGAAGGTCCCGGCGGACATCGACCAGAATGTCATAGAGATTTCGGTTGAAGATGCTATCAAGATTACGGAGATCGTGACTCTGCTCGTTGAGAAAGCAAAAGTCTCTTCTCGAGGCGAAGCCAAACGTCTGATCCAACAAGGCGGCGTCCATCTTGATGGCCAGCGCGTCGACGATATCGGCCTGAAAGTGGACCTAGCCAAGCAGCCTGATCACATCATCAAAATCGGGAAGCGGAAGTTTTATAAAACGGAGAAAAAGAAAGGCTAATTTCACATCCCCGATTTTCTTGGCTCCTGCTTCAAATAGGAAGGCGGAGTTATTTTCGGCAGTTTCCCAAAAACCTTTTTATAGAGGTCGGGATACCGGTCCTTGCCGCCGAGAAGGAGACAACTCAACGGCATTTCCTTTCGGGCCAGATCGGTCATCCGGCCGACGATCTCCCGGATTTCCCACTGGGCCGTGGGGTCTTCACGCAGCCGAGAGATGTGATAGAGCTCCCGGACATTGACCTTGAGTAGGGCGCGGCGGCGGTGGGCATTGGTCAGCACGTAGGCGGCCGCCGGACCGGTCTTTGGCAGCAGAGTGGCGTACGTTTCGTTCGTCCGGACGATCAACTCGCGGAATTCACGGTCGGCGCCGATGGCCTCAATCGTCGGCGGCATAGTCACGCCGAGCGCCGGATCGTAGTCCTGGGCCGTCAGCGTGGCCATCCGGTGACGCTTGAGCTGGGCAAAGCAGGAGGCCGAAACGAGGAGCGAAAAAGTCAGGTCGGCATACTCGAACTCACGAGGCGGGAAATCATAGAACTCCATATGCCGCAGCGCCGTCTTGATGATCTCCTTCTTTTCGGCCGGCGTCAGCCAGCGCACCCGCCTCAGACAGAGGCTGTAAGGCAACGCGATCGAGGTATGGAGGAGCGCCGCCAGTATCCTGTCGTCTCCATCCAGCGTCGCCTCGGCCAGGGTCACTTCCTCCTCCCCTGCCGATCGTCGAGGCCCTCTTTTCTCCCCGGCTCTTCCCCCTCCTCTAAAAAGAGGCTGAGCTGCCTCTTCGAGCTCGTCATAGGTCCGGGCATTGAAATCGGTCGCCTCGATGAAAAGGATGATCGAAGGGGCGACCTCCCTGGCCAGCGCATGGATCCGGTTGTTCAATTCCCGGAGCTCCGCCAGCTTCTTGGCGGCAAAACGCCGGATCAGGAGCTCAAGGTTCCGGGCGTTGATGGTCAGGCCGACCTGCCCTTCCGTAGCTAAGCTGACCGCGTACCGGGCATCTTCCTTAGCCCAACCTTCGAGCACCGGATGATTCTTGGGGTTCTCGGCGAGCTCTCTATATTTATTAAATAGGTAGGGCTTCAGTTTTTCATAAAGCCCATGATAGAGAGAGTTCTGCGCCCGGATCGTCCGCACATAGGCCCTTTCCAGCCCGGCCCCCCGGACTTCTTCGGGGATGATAAAATCATCGCCCAGCTTGATATAGCGCTGGGACTTTTCGGTATAGGCACAGAGCCGGAATTTCTCGATCTCCTCGAGGGCCAGGCGGCTCACCCCGATGATATCGAAGTTGAAGACGGCGTGCTCGGCGACCGAGTGGTGTCCCATCTTGAAGATGATGGCCAGGTTGGAGCGCCGCGCCCGCTCCACCTCTTGGCGGGCAATGGCACGCAGCTCGTCGGCCGGCCTGGGATCACGGGAGATCCGGGCGTAAGAAGCCGAAAGCGTCTCCGGCGTTACATCATCCCGGGCCGGCGAGTGCCGTTTCAACTCGTCGATGACCTCTTTGTCGACGTTGTATCCGGCGAGGACGACTCTCATGCTTGACTTACCATAGAAGCAGAGGACGAAAATGTCAACCCGCGGAATGACGGGCTGCACTTGCATTTGTATCATCAATCATTGTCTGAAAAGCCCGCCGGATATAGAATAAAAGGAGGAACACGAACCGCGTTCCGCCCGGACCGATGAAGAATAAGGAGATCGCGGCGCTCTTTTACAGGATCGCCGATGCTCTGGAGATCAAGGGCGAGGTGGCCTTCAAAGTCCTGGCCTACCGGAAGGCCGCTTCCATCCTGGAGGACCTCGGCGAGGACGTCGAAGCCCTGGCCGATGAGGAGAAGCTCCAAACAGTCCCTGGAATCGGGAGCGGCATCGCCGCCAAGATAGAGGAATACCTGAAGACCGGGAAGATGAAGAAATACGAGGATGCTCTTTCGGGGATCCCCGAGAGCCTCCTCGAGCTTCTGGAAGTCCGGAACCTCGGCGCCAAGACGGTCCAGCTGGCCCACAAGGAGCTGGGCGTCCGGAACCTCGAAGACCTGAAAAAGATCATCCGTGACGGGTCCCTGTCCGCGCTCCACGGAATGGGCGAAAAACGGGTCGACAACATCCTCAAGGGGATCCAAAGCTACGAGAAGGCGCAGGAGCGCGTTCCGATCTATGTCGCTCTGACTCTGGCCGAAGAGGTCCTGGCCTACATGAAGGATGCGCCCGGGATCAAACGCCTCTCGGCAGCCGGGTCGCTGCGCCGGATGAAGGAAACAGTCGGGGACATCGATATCCTGGCCAGCGGCAAGGACGGAGCCTCGATCATCCGTTTTTTTGCTTCCCATCCAGGGGTGACAAGGATTCTGGCGGAGGGCACGACCAAAGGCTCGGTCGTGATGGCCTCCGAGGCGGGCGAACGGCAGGTCGACTTGAGGATCGTCGATGATTCGGAATTCGGGGCCGCCCTCCAGTATTTCACCGGCTCGAAGGCCCACAACATCAAGCTCCGCGGAATGGCCAAAGATAAAGGACTGAAGATATCCGAGTACGGTGTTTTTCGCGGAGCCAAGAAGATCGCCGGCCGGGATGAGGAGGAGGTCTATGCTGCCCTCGGCCTTCCCCTGTTTCCCCCCGAGATGCGGGAGGACCGGGGCGAGATCGAGCTGGCCCTCGAAGGACGGCTCCCGGAGATCGTCGGTTATGGCGATATTCGCGGCGACCTCCACGTCCATTCGGACTGGAGCGACGGCCATGTCACTCTCTCCGGCCTCGCCGACCTGGCCCACGGGCTGGGGTACAGTTACCTCGCCGTCTGCGACCACAGCCAGGCCGCCAAGTATGCCGGCGGCCTGACGCCCGACCGCCTCCGCCGGCAGATGAAAGAGATAACGGCCCTCAACAACAAGCGGAAAGGCGTCCAGCTCCTGACGGGAACCGAGGTCGACATCCTGGCCGACGGCTCTCTCGACCTTCCCGATGAGCTCCTCGCCGAGCTCGACGTGGTCGTGGCCTCCATCCACTCCGGGTTTAGGAAGAACGTCACCGCCCGGATGCTCAAGGCCATGGACAACCCTTACCTCGATATCATCGGCCACCCCTCGGGCCGGCTCATCTCGGGTCGCGAAGGCTATGACGTCGACCTGGAGGCGGTGCTCAAAGGCGCTCGCCGGCTGGGCAAAGCCTTGGAGCTCAATTCCTACTATGACCGGCTGGACCTCAACGAGTTCTATCTCAAAAAGTCCAAGGATCTCGGCGTCTCCATCTCGCTCGGCACAGATACCCATTCATCTGGTGGGCTCCAGATGATGCGCTTCGGCGTCGGGATCGCCCGCCGCGCCTGGCTGGGGAAAAACGACATCCTCAACTGTCTCAGCCTGGGGCAGTTCAAGAAAAAAATGAACTAATAGAAACGCAATAATTCCCGTGTCATTGCGGGCATAATTGCCAAAAAATGTTGGCTTTCTCTTGATCGATCATTCAGTCGCAATAATGCTAATATCTAATGTTATTATGAAGATAGACAAACCAATAAGCTCTGTTTTTAAGCATTTAATACCCATTTCCATGAACCAGTTCAATGAATTTGCTGAAAAGCGTGCCTATCTTGTTAAATACAAAATGGTTACACATATAGCGACCAACATTTTTTGGCAATTATGCCCATTGCGAGGAGTCCTGCTCCGGTGGGACGACGAAGCAATCTCAAGAAAACGAGAGATCGCCACGCTGCGCTCGCGATGACAATGTAAATATATTTAATACGTTTGTATTAGAGTTCATGGGTCCATGCCACCCATTCACTCCTAAACTAAAGGAAAGAATGTTTGCACTCTTTCGGCCATTGGTGTATTTTGGGTTTTTCGAAAGGAGATGTTTATGGTCAGTATAGCCAACCAGCCCGTTAAGAAACTGCTGGGATATGCCGTCCGGGCGGAGGCCGACGCCAACAGGATCTACACCAGGATGGCGGGCCGGGTGAGGAACTCCCTGCTCAAGGAAAAATTCCAGCTCCTGGCGCTTGAAGAGAAGAAACACAAGGATATTATCCTTCGTCTTTTCGCTTCGATGTGGGGTGGAGAAAAGCCGGAGATCCCCGGCACCGTGGACGCTCGCCTGCTCCCCGCAGTCTCGATCAAGCCGTCCTCCAGCCTGGCCGATGTCTTGAACCAGGCCATGAACGCGGAGAAGTCCGCCCGGGAGTTCTATGCCTCCCTGGCCAAAAGGATCAAAGCGCCGAACAGGCAAATGCTGATGTACTTGAGCAAGGTCGAGAACACCCACTATCTCATGCTGAGGAGCGAGTATATATTGGCTCTGCAGTTCGAGGACTACGCCGAAAAGGACATCGACAAAGTCATCACCTGACCGTCGCTCCGTTTCTCTTGGGTTGCGTCAGGTCCGATATACGGGAGAGGCAGATATGCTGAGGATGATCGAGGTTATCGGAAGCTCCGAGGCCGGCTACTCGGAGGCGGTGCGGGCTGCCGTCCAGCAGCTCATCGACAGCGGCGAGGAGGTCCATTTCTTCGAGGTCATCGAGCAGCGCGGAGCGGTCCGCGACGGCCAGTTCAAGGAGTTCCAAGCCAAGGTCAAAGTCGCCGTGGAGTAGCCGAGGCGACATCCCGCGCTATCCTTTCATCACTCCGACGGGAACGACCCGAGCCACCAGGCGGCCGATGCCGACTTCATGGGAGACCCTGACCACTTCGTCCACGTCTTTGTAGGCGGCCGGAGCTTCTTCGGCGACCCCTTTCCAGCTCGTGGACTGGAGCTCGATTCCCTTTTTCTGGAGCTCGTCGCGGATCTGCTCCCCGCGGAAGCGGCGCAGCGCCTCGTGCCGGGACATGATGCGTCCGGCGCCGTGAGCCGTCGAGCTGAAGCTTAACTCTTCGGCCTCGGCCGTCCCGACGAGAAGATAAGAGGCCGTCCCCATGCTCCCGGGAATGATGACCGGCTGGCCTTTCGCTCTGTAGGCCTCGGGGATCTCCTGTCTCCCTGGGCCGAAGCTCCGGGTCGCCCCCTTGCGGTGGATACAGACCTCACGCGTTTTTCCGTCGATCGTGTGCTTCTCGATCTTGGCCACGTTGTGGCAGACATCATACACCTGCCGCATCCCCTTGGCGCTTCCCATGACCTTCGCGAAAACATCGCGCACCCAGTGAGCGATCATCTGGCGGTTGGCGAAGGCGTAGTTCACTGCTCCGCACATGGACTTATAATACTGTTGGCCGAGAGGCGAGCGGATGGGCGCATGGATCAGCTCCCTGTCGGGCAGCCCCTTGATCCCAAGCTTGTTCTCCATCAGCTCGATATAGTCGGAAGCCACCTGATGTCCAAGGCCTCGGCTGCCGCAGTGGATCATGACCATGACCTGGCCGACGGCGGCGATGCCGAAGACTCGGGCTAGGTCTTGATCATAGATATGGGAGACCTTCTGGATCTCGAGAAAGTGGTTTCCGGCGCCCAGTGTGCCGAGTTGGGGGATGCCGCGTTCCAAGGCGCGGTCGGAGATATGGGCCGGGTCGGCATCCTTCATCCGGCCGTACTCCTCGGTCATTAGGAGGTCGTCCTTTGTCCCGTAGCCGTTCTCGACGGCCCACTCGGCACCCTTTGTCAGGATGTCCTTGAGCACGTTCCGGCTGAGCCTGGTGATCCCCCCCTTCCCGACACCGGCCGGCACTTCCTTGAAGATTTCCGCCAGCAGATCCTTCCGTCTGGCAGCGATGTCCTGTTCGGCAAAGTCCGTCCGCAGCAGGCGGACTCCGCAGTTGATGTCGTAGCCGACGCCGCCGGGAGAGATGATCCCCTCGTCCATATCGAAAGCTGCCACCCCCCCGATCGGGAACCCGTAGCCCTGATGGCCATCCGGCATGACGTAGGACATGCGCTGGATGCCGGGCAGGCAGGCGACGTTCCAGGCCTGCTGGAGGGTGAGATCATTCTTGATGCTCTCCAACAGCCGTGAGGAAGCGTAGATTGTCGCCGCCACTTTCATCTCCCCCTGCTTCGGGATCTCCCAGATCAGATCGGTTTTTTTTCGCAGCTCCATTAGATACCTCTCAGATATCGACTACGACTTGGACGGTCACTGGACAGCCCTGATCGATCCTCATCTCATTGTATGTGATCGCCTTGACCTCGCCGAAAATGGCATATTTTGCCGGCCGGTCGTCGCCTCGAAAAACCGCCCGGAGGCGGAAGCCCGCATCGGCCTTCTCAATCGTCAAGTCATCCACCACAGCCACCAAGAACGACCGGGTCTCGATCAGGTAGATGATCTCACCCAGGAAGCGGACGAGCAACTGTTCCAGGTCCCGGCCCTGGACGTCCACCGGGTGGTCGAGCTTCGTCTCGACCTTTGCCGGTTCCCACATCAGGGAGACTGTGGCCAGGGCGGCATTAACGAAGGCTTCCTCCAGGGTGCGGCCGTAGGCCTGGAACTTGGCGTCGGCCGTGTGATCAAGGAACCGGAACTTCTCGATCATGTTGTTTCGTCTCTCCCCTACGTTCATTCTAGCAGAAATCTCCAACGACACGAACCGATTTCCAGAAAATTGGCCACACGTTCCGAGTTCCTCGATTGACAACCAGCTTCTCCTGTACTACGATTCGACTCCGTTCCGGTCGACCTTTAAGGAGGAACGGGGAATGATCGTCTCGTTGAGGCAAAAGTGGACCAGGCCGGGGTTTCCACCGCGCTCGTTTTCAACCTGAAGAGGGACAGCCCGTTTTCCTTCAAGTGCCAGGTCTGCAGCGCCTGCTGCCACAACAAAGCCATCCGGGTCGCTCCCTACGAGGCCCTTCGCCTGGCCAGGAACCTCAAAATAACGACTACCGAGGTCTACCGGACCTATACAGAAGAAGGCAGGATTATCCTTCGCAATAAGCCTGACGGGAGTTGTATCTTCCTGGATTCCCGCGGCTGCGACGTCCACCCCGACCGACCGCTGGTCTGCCGTCTCTTTCCCCTCGGACAGATCATCGACAGCCAAGGCGCCGCCAAGTACGCCTCCATGCCGCTCCACCCCGACTGCCTCGGCCTCTTCGGCACTGAAGGGACGGTAGAGTCCTACCTGGAGTTGCAGGGCACGCCGCCCTATTTTCGGTACGATCAGGTCTACTCGGCCGCCTACAAGGAGTTAATAGAGAAGCTATCCGGGGTAAAGTCCGCCGCCGAGGTGCCGGGGTATCCCGCCGACCTGGTGGCAGCGGACTCAGGCGCTGCCCCGCTCGGCAGCCTGCTCTCCCCCTGGCTCGACATCGACGCCTCCGTCGTCTCCTACTGCCGGCGGAAGAGACGGGATAAGCCGGAAAGCCTGGGCGAGATCATCACGCTCCACATTCAGGCCTTAAAGGAGTGGATCGCCGGGCTTTGATCAGCTCTCCCCCAGCTCCCGGCGCGTGACGGTGAGGGCGGCTTTCGCCTGGAGGCGGCGGAGTCGAGGAGAAAAGCTCACCGGGAAAAAGGGGCCGCATCCCTCGATGACTTTGTATCTCTCGTCGAGCTTCGCGAATTCGTCAAGGAATCGCCTCCTGACTTCGGGGAGCGACGGCATCCTGGCCGCGATCGTCCCGCGGCTCATGACTTTCTGGAGCAGAGGTTCCCCCGGCAGCCGGTCATCGCGCAGTCCGATGACATCCTTTTTCAGCTTGCCGGCCGGTGTTTGGGAGCGAAAGACCTGTTTTTTCCCCGCCCAGGTCGCTTTGCCGGGGCTGAGCTTAAGCGCCGGACGCTGCGCGTATTCGACCATCTTGTAGGCCATATCGAGGTAGGGCGCGTCGGCCGAAACTCCCATCTTGGTGCCGACTCCGAAGGCGTCGATGTCGCCTCCGCGGCGGACGACCCGGAGAATCTTGTCCTCGTCAATCGCGCCGCTGGCGAATATCGTGGCGTCGCCGAGCCCGGCCTGGACCAGAACCTGCCGGACTCTCTTGCTCAGCTGGGCGATATTTCCGCTGTCAAGCCGGACGCCTTTCAAGCTCTCTCCCCTCTCGGCCATCTCCTTTCCAATCCGGGCGGCCTTCGAGGCGCCGGAAACTGTGTCATAAGTGTCCACGAGAAGCACAGTGTTATGGGGAAAAGTATGAGCGAAGGCGCGGAAGGCCTCGATCTCCCGGTCGAAGCTGGTGATGAACGAATGGGCCATGGTGCCGAATACCGGCAGGCCGAAGGTCTTTCCGGCCAGGACATTGCTCGTGCCGATAAAACCCCCGATATAGCTGGCCCGGGCGACCTTGAGCCCGGCTTCGGTCCCTTGAGCCCGGCGTAAGGAGAAATCGACGAGCTGCCGCTCCCCGGCTGCCTGGAAACAGCGGGAGGCTTTGGTGGCGATCATCGTCTGTAAGTTGACGGCGTTGATGAGGAACGTCTCGACGAGCTGGGCCTCGATGAGAGGCGCTTCAACTTCGAGCACAGGTTCATTGACAAAGAAGAGCCGGCCTTCGGGAATGGCCTGGACATCCCCGCTGAAGCGGAAGCCCTCGAGGTAGGAGAGGAAGTCTTTCTTGAAGAACTGCAGGCGATCTAGATATTCCAGGTCGTCGGGAGCGAACCTCAGGTCGCGAAGGTAGCAGAGCGCGTCTTCGAGCCCGGCGGCGACGAAATACCGGCGCCGCGGCGGATAGTCCCGGACAAACAGGCTGAAGGCCGCGCGATCGAACATCTGGTGATCGTAGTAGCAGGCCGCCATGGTCAGCTCATAGAGGTCGGTGATAAGGGCGAGGTCCTTCAACTCAGAAGACTCCGGCGATGGGGCTGCCGCAGGAAGAACATTTTCCGGCTTTGGCCCTGTTCTCCTCGACGGAGAAACCGCTCCGACGAATCAGCACCTTCCCACACCGCGGGCATACAGTATCCTCCGACTCTCCCCAGACATTCCCGATATAGATGAACTTCAGCCCGGCCTGCCTGGCGAGGGCAGCCGCTTTCTGCAGCGTCTCGATCGGAGTCGCCGGCGTCTGAGTGTATTTGTAGTCCGGATGGAAGCGGCTGATATGCCAAGGGATCTCTGGACTGAGGGAGGCGATGAAGCGGGCGATGGCGGCCAGTTCTTTGTCTCTGTCATTCATCCCTGGAACGACGAGCGTCGTCACCTCGACCCAGATACCCAGCTCGCGCATCAAACGGATAGAATCGAGGACGGGCCCGAGGCGCGCACCGCAGACCTTTTTGTAGGTTTCATCCTGGAACGCTTTGAGGTCGACGTTGGCTGCGTCGAGGTGCGGCTGGATCAACCGCAGCGCCTCGGCGGTCATGTACCCGTTGGTCACGAAAACATTGGCCAGGCCTGCCTCGCGGGCGAGCTTGGCCGTGTCGTAGGCGTATTCGAAGAAGATCGTCGGCTCGGTGTAGGTGTAGGAAATGCTCCGACAGCCCCTCTTCTTGGCCTCCTGTACGACCTCCTCGGGAGAAAGCGCCTGGCCCCCGCCGAAGCCCTTGTCCTTCTTCCCAGCCTGCGAGATCTGCCAGTTCTGGCAGAAGGGACAGCGAAAGTTGCAGCCGGCGGTGGCGATGGAAAACGAAGTCGTCCCGGGCAGAAAATGGTAAAGAGGTTTTTTCTCGATCGGGTCGATGTGGGCAGCGATGACCTCCCCGTAGACGTGGGTGACCAGCTGGCCCTGGCGATTTTCACGTACGCCGCAGACGCCGACCTTGGCGGGCGCGACGCGACAGCGGTGGGCGCAGAGGAAACACTCGACCCTCCCCTCCTCCAGGACGCGCCAAAGCATGGCCTCTTTGATCATCCGAATTCCCCTGACTTCATGAAGATGAACCCTCGTTCATTATATCGACATCCTTTCCGGAAAGAAAGAACCCTCCGCTGCGGGCCGCGGTTTAGCCCGGGAGAGAGGATTGCCATTTGATTCCTGGTCTCGAACAGGAGATGGGCAAGAAATTGGACGGAGAAATTTCGGGAGAAGAGACCTGAAGACCCGATCTGGACGGGGCCTACAGACGCCCGTTTCCCGTTGCCGGGGAACGGACGTTTACGATTTGGGCTTAAGTTCAGGATGCAGCCTGGTCGCCGAGGGGCAGAGTTTCTGTAGAGGGCACTCCGGACAGCGGGGCTTCCGCGCCTGGCATATTTTCCGGCCGTGGTTGACCAGCGTGTAGTTGAAGTCGAGCCAGTCTTTTTTGGGGACGAGCTTCAGCAGGTCTTTCTCGATCTTCTCCGGGTCATGCTGCCGGCTCAAGCCGAGTCGACCGGAAAGACGCTTGACGTGGGTGTCGACGGCGATCCCTTCGGCAATACCGTAACCGGAGGACAGGACGATGTTGGCGGTCTTACGGGCGACGCCGGGAAGCATGACCAAGTCGGCCATGTTCGCCGGCACCTGGCCGCCGAAGTCCTCGACGATTTTCCGGGCGGCGCCGATGATGCTCTTGGCCTTGTTGCGAAAGAACCCGGTCGGCCGGACCTCGGCCTCGAGTTCCGCTCGGTCGGCAGCGGCAAAGGCGGCCGCCGTCGGATACCTGCGGAAGAGGGCCGGCGTGATCCGGTTGACCCTCTCGTCTGTACATTGGGCCGCCAGGATGGTGGCGACCAGGATCTGGAGTGGCGTTTGGAACTCGAGCGCCGTCCGGCTCCGGGGATATTCCCGGCGGAGAATTGTGATGATCTTCTCGATCCGCGCTTTGGCCGGAACCATGGTCCGCCTAAGGTCCGATGTGGAAAAGGTCGCCGCCCAGGTGAAAATCCTCGGCGTCGTAGTAATCAGGGAAGCGGCTGAGCAGGTCGATCTCGGATCTAATCAGGAAGTAGTGGCTGCGCTCAACCCGGCTCAGGTACTCGAGCATCTTCTGGCTGCCGGCATCAGCCACAACACTCCGGGCATCCCTGTAATATTGCTCGGCCAGCTTCTCCGCTTCGAGCGCTATCTTGAACAGGTCGAGGATCGAAGCCTTTTCGTTCCAGGCGGCCGACGTCCCCGGCCGGGCCGGCCTATCCGGAATCTTGAGCTCGACCTCGGGAAAGCGCTGGCCATGGAGCCTCTCCAGAATCTTGCGGTGCTTCTTCTCTTCCATCACCAGGAACTTCAATTTCTGCTGCAGGAGAATGTTCTTGACCTGTCCCAAGATTCCGGCATAAAAATCAGCCGCCTCGATCTCCGCCCGAATGGCAACCGCCAGGACCTCGTAGGGCCGCAACTTGGTGTCTAGAGCCACGGTCTTCCTCCCCTTTCGTTCTGGGCATCGCCCTAGAACTGAACGAATTTCTCTTTGGGCGCGCCGCAGACCGGACACTTGTCCGGGGCTTCGCCCTCGGCAGTGAAACCGCAAACGCCGCAGACCTGGAACGGAAAGAAGTCGAGGTCCTTGCCCTTGTCTACTGACTCTTTGGCCCGCTTATAGAAGCCGGCGTGGATTTTCTCGGCGACCAGAGCGTAGTTAAACCACAACATGGCCTTCTTTTCACCTTGGTCTTCGGCGACTCTGATATAGGCCGGGTACATCTCCGTGACCTCGAAAGTCTCTCCCTCGATAGCCGCCTG
Source organism: Candidatus Aminicenantota bacterium (assembly GCA_017886205.1). Lineage (GTDB taxonomy): Bacteria > Acidobacteriota > Aminicenantia > Aminicenantales > UBA8522 > UBA8522. Next base: position 19,894 of record JAFNEO010000035.1, read on the forward strand.
AAGATTCTCGGCGGTCTTCTTGATCCCGCTGAGCGTCCGCAGGTGGTTGGTGGCGTGGACCTGTTCGGCGAAACTGTTGGCGCGAAACAGCCGGGCGATGTTGGCGAGCTTCTCTTTCTCCGCCGCTTCGGCGAAGGTCATGTACTTCATGTGGGCCTGGCTCTCGCCGGAGAAGGCGCCCTTCACGTTCTCTTCCGTCATCTTTCTCATCTGAGCCTCCTCAAATTTGGATCATTTTCTCGATGGCTCCCCGTGCCCTCTGGCTGACGGCGAAGGGGACCTCGACCCGGAATTTCATTTCCTCCAAGGCGTTCCAGACCTTGATGAGGTTGATTTTCTTCATGTTCGAACAAAAGGCCAGGTCCTTGACCGGGTAGAAGGCGGTCCGGGAGTTCTCCTTGCGCAGCCGGTAGAGGATCCCGGCCTCAGTGCCGACGAGGACCTCCTTGGCCGACGTCTCCCGTGCCGCTTTCACCATATAGCCAGTGGAGAGGACCTTGTCGGCCAGGTCGATGACTTCGGGCCGGCACTCTGGATGGACCCAGACCTCGGCCTCCGGATACTTTTCCCTCTTGGCCAGGACGTCCGCGGCCAGGATCTGGTTGTGGATATAGCAGTAGCCGTCCCAGGCGATGATCTTCTTTTTAGTATGACGGGAGACATAGGCGGCCAGGTTCTTGTCCGGGGCGAAGAGGATCTCATCGTCGGGAAGGGAGTCCACGACTTTGATGGCGTTTGACGACGTACAGCAGATGTCGGACTCGGCCTTGACCTCGGCCGTCGTGTTGACATAGCTGACAACCTTGCGGCCGGGGTACCGCGCCTTCCAGTCCCGGAGTTCCTGGCCGGTAATCATGTCGGCCATGGGGCAGCCGGCGTGAAGGTCGGGCAGCAGCACGATCTTTTGGGGAGAGAGAATGGCGGCCGTCTCGGCCATGAAATGGACGCCGCAGAAGACGATGACCTCGGCCCCGCTACGGGCGGCCTCCTGGCTCAGCCCCAGCGAGTCTCCCGTATAATCCGCCACGTCTTGGACTTCACCGATCTGATAGTTGTGGGCCAGGATGACGGCCTTCCGTTCTTTCCGGAGCTCCGCGATCCTATTGAGGATCTCTTCCTTGGTCATGCGCTCTCCCGCCACCCTTAATCCTTGAGCTTCCGGACAAAGACGTAATAAATATCGCCGTCCTTCTCCAGCCCGAGGTACTCCTGGCCGGTCATCTTGCACCAGGCGGGCATATCTCCCTCGATGCCTTGGTCGGTAGAGATGACTTCGAGCACCTCGCCGACCCGGAGCTCCTTGATCTTCTTGGCCGTCTGGATGATGGGCATCGGGCAGAGGAGTCCGAAGCAGTCCAGCTTGGCGTCCGACTTCACTTTCTCTCCTCAGGTGCTTGACCCAGGCCGATCAGGGGTGCGGGTTCGTGAGAGGTCGGCGTGGCCTCGCTCAATCTGCCTCGAGATCGGCCCCGCACTTGGCGCATTTCTCCTCGCCCTTCTTGGTCAGGTTGCCGCAGTGCGGGCACTCCTCCAACTCAACATTGCAGGCGGTGCAGCCAGCTTCCAGGCCCTCGATAGGGCCTTCGCAATACGGACAATAGCATTTTTCAGCTTCTGGAGACACTTCCGACTTCTCGGCGGCGTGTTTTTTCCGGTAGTCTGCGATCGCGGCGTGCAGGGCATCGGCGCCCAGGTTCGAGCAGTGCAGCTTGTTCTTGGGCAGGCCGCCCAGTTCCTCGGCCACGATCTCGTTGGTGATCTTCATGGCCTCTTCCAGGGTCCTTCCCATGGCCATCTCGCTGACAATGCTGGAGACGGCAATGGCGGCCCCGCAGCCGAAGGTCTGGAACTTGATGTCTTCCAGCTTGCTATCTTTGACCTTGATATAGAAGCTCATCATATCGCCGCAGACCGGGTTCCCGACCTGTCCAATGCCGTCGGCGTCCTTAATCACCCCGACATTGCGAGGGTTCTGAAAATGGTCCATGACTTTATCGGTGTAGATCATTTCTGACTCTCCTCCAGGAATTTCGTGTAGAGCGGAGACATTTTCCGCAGTCGGTCGATGACGGGCGGAATGACGTCTAGGAGATAATCGATGTCCTCGGCCGTAGTGCTATCCACCAGGCTGAAAACGAGTGAGCCCTGGGCCAGGGCATGATCGATGCCCATGGCCAACAGCACGTGCGAGGCCTTGAGCGCCCGCGAGGTGCAGGCCGAGCCGCTCGAGACGGCGATGCCCTTCATGTCCAGGTTCAAGAGCATGGCCTCACCCTCGATAAACTCGATGCAAAAACTGGCGTGATGGGGCAGCCGTCTTTCCCGATGTCCGGTCAGATACACCCGGTCTACTCTCTGGGGGAGCCGGTCGATCAGACGGTCGCGGAGGGTCTTCATCCCTTCCTGCCGTTCTGACAGTCTCGCCCGGGCGAGCTCGGCCGCCTTGCCCATTCCTACGATCCCGGCGACGTTCTCGGTGCCGGCGCGGCGGCCGCCCTCCTGGATCCCGCCGTCGATTAAGGGGAGGATCCGGGCGCCCTTCTTGACAAAGAGGGCGCCGCTCCCCTTCGGTCCGTAAAACTGGTCGGCGGCCAGGCTCAGCGCGTCCACCCCGAGCTCCTTGACATCCACCGGGATGTTTCCGACTGCGGCCACGGCATCGGTGTGAAGCGGGACGCCGGCGGCGCGGCAGATCCGGGCGATCTCGATCACGGGCTCGACCGTTCCGACCTCGTTCGAGGCCAGGATTACGGACACAAGGACCGTCTCTTTTTGGATGGCCCTCCGGACCGCTTCGGGATCGACGAGCCCGTATTTATCGACCGGAACCAGGGTCGAGGAAAACCCCAATTTCTCCAGGCTCTTGACGGAATGGAGGACGGACTGGTGCTCGACGGCGGAGAGGACAAGATGGTTGCCCTTGTCCCGCCGCGCCAAAGCCATGCCTTTGAGGGCAAAGTTATTGGCCTCCGAACCGCTGGAGGTGAAAAAGACCTCGGAATCCTCGGCCCCGATCAGCCCCGCCAGTCGCGAGCGCGCTTCTTCAAGGGCTACAAGGGCTTCCTGGCCGGCCGAATGCAGGCTCTGGGGGTTGCCGAACTTATCCCGCAAAAAGGGGAGCATAGCTTCCAGGACCTGGGGGTCCAGAGGTGTGGCGGCGATGTGATCCAGGTAGACCTGCCGCATATCTCTAGTCCGTAATTCCGGCCGTCGACTCAGACGGCGACGACCTCTTTGACCTCCGGGACTTCCTTCTTCAAGTGCCGTTCGATCCCCATCTTGAGGGTCATCTGGGACATCGGACAGCCGCCGCAGGCCCCGGTGAGCCTCACTTTGACCACTCCGTCCTGAACATCCACCAGCTCGACATTCCCGCCGTCGGCCATCAGGGCAGGCCGGACCTTGTTCAGGGCGGCTTCGATTTTCTCTTTCATCTCACAAAACTCCTTTTAAGCAATTGTACCATGATCGGCGTCTCAGCGAAACCTGTCCTGGATCTTCCCCAACCGCAGAACGTCGACCTTGAGGTCGAGCGAGGCGATCGGCCTTTCCCTGTCGGGAAGGACAAGCTCCTCGAAAGAGGGCTTGTCTTCTTCGTAGATCAGGCCGACTGCAATCTTCTCCGGGCTAATCAGGGCCTCCCACGCTTTGGCCTTGTCCTTTGGGCTGTAGCCGGGGAGGTCCTCGACGTGGAAGATATGTTTCTTGTACCAATCGTAAGAATTCACCTTATTATACGTGACGCAGGGGCTGAGGATATCGATCAGGGCTAAACCGTTGTGTTTCATCCCCCGCTCGATGAGCGAAGCCAGATGGGCGACCTCACCGGAAAACCCGCGGGCGATGAAGGTCCCGCCGGCGGCCAGGGCGAGAGAAGGCCCGTCGATCGGGAAATCCTTGGACCCCAGCGGGGTCGACACCGTCACCGTGCCGAAGTCCGTGGTCGGCGAGGCCTGGCCCAGGGTTAGAGCGTATATGCGATTGTCGACGACGATGTAGGTGAGGCCGATGTTCTTGCGGACGGAATGGAGGAAGTGGCCCAGACCGATCGAGTAGGCATCTCCGTCGCCGCTCACGGCCACGACCTGAAGGCTCGGGTTGACCAGCTTGATCCCTGTGGCTACCGGCATGGTGCGGCCATGGAGTCCGTGGAAACCGTAGGCCCGGAAATAGTTGTTCAGCCGGCCGTGGCAGCCGATCCCGGTGACGATGACCAATTCCTCGGGTTCGATGTCGAGCGCCACCGCCGCCCTCTTGAGGGCATCGAAGACTCCGAACAGGCCGCAGCCCTTGCACCAGGTGGGGTCGAGCCGATGGTAGGATTCTTTCACTTTCATCGGCGTGACCTCAGGACGGGCTCGACGATTTCCCTGGGCGTGAACGGCCGGGTCGAGTAATTCAGGATATTCTTGAGCTCACCGCAGGGGCTGACCTGGCTCTTGATCAAGGTGGCCAACTCGCCGGAAAAATTGTGCTCGACGACAAAGATATCCCGGCTCTCCGCCAGAAACTCCCTGACTTCAGGGGCCGGGAAAGGCCAGAGGGTCCGGAGCTGAAGAAACCGCGAGGGGACGTTCTTTACTCTCAGCTGCTCCATGGCCTCAAGGATCGCGCCGAGCGTGGAACCGAACCCGATGAACCCGACCTCGGCTTTCTGGCAACCCCAGGTCTGAGGAGGGAAGAGATCCGGGGACGCCTGATCCAGCTTATGCATGCGTTTTTCCATCATCCGGCGTCGGTTCAATGGGTCTTCGTCCCGATAGCCTTTTTCATCGTGCTCAAGGCTCTCAGCCAGATGGACTCCGTTCTTCCAGGACGGCAGCGACCGGGGGGAGATCCCGTCGGCTGTCAGTTCGTACCTCTTGAAGTCCGTCGTCCCCAGGAGTTTTTCCGGGCTGAGAAGCTTGCCGCGGTCGACCCGGACTCTGGAAAAATCGAAGGCCCGGGTGGTCCGGAAGTCTTGGCCCATGTCGAGCTCGGTCAGGATGACGACTGGACATTGGTACTTGTCCGCCAGGTTGAATGCTCCGACCGTCAGGTCAAAGCACTCCCCGACGGTCCCGGGCGCCAGGACAATTCGTGGGAACTCTCCGTGAGAGCCGAAGATCCACTGCAGGACGTCGCCCTGCTGGCTTTTGGTCGGCATCCCCGTGGCCGGACCCATACGCTGAACATGGGCGATGACGGCCGGGATCTCGGCCATGCCGGCCAAGCTGAACGCCTCCATCATGAGCGAGGCGCCGGGCCCGGAGGTGGAGGTCATCGCCCGGGCGCCGGCGAAGGACGCTCCGAGCGTCATGTTGAGAGCGGCCAGCTCATCCTCGGTCTGGACCACGGCGCCGCCGAAATCCGGCAGGTAATGAACGAGCCACTGCCAAATCTCGGAGGCCGGACAAATGGGGTAGGCGGCGAAATAGCGGCAGCCTGCCGCCAGGGCGCCCAACCCGATGGCTTCGTTCCCGGAGATAAGGATCCGGTCGTCATCGGCTTTCTTGGTCAGCGGGTGCCGTTCCGCCTCGGCAGTGATCTCCCTGGCCTTCTCATAGCCGAAACGGGCGGCCTGGACGTTCTTCCGGACAACCTCCTCCCCTTTTCGTTTCAGGAACATCTCGGAGAATATCCCGTCGAGGAGCGAGGGGTCCAGGTCAAGGAGATAGCTCAGCGCGCCCAGGGCTATGACGTTCTTGAAGATTTCCTGGCCGAACTGCTCCCGGGCCAGGGCTCGCAGGGAGAAACGGTGGAACGTCTTGCCTCGCGTCTGCTCCGGAGGCGGCATCGTCAACCCCTGACCGTCGCAGAAGACGATCCCGTTCGCGGCGATCTCGGGAAGATGGGCCAGGATCGCCTCGCAGTCGAAGGCCAGGAGGATATCCACCTGGTCGCTCAGCCCGTAGATCTTGTCCAGGGAGGCCCGGACGGTGTAGCAGGTGGACTCGCCCCGGATGTTGGAGGGAAAATCGCGGGAGGTGACGATCTCCCAGCCGTGACGCTTGAGCAACTTGGCCAAGACATTGCCCGTAAACAGGACGCCGTCCCCGGCCTTGCCGGCAATCATCACGCTGAGGTCTTTGATCATCGAGAACTCGTTTCGACTGGCTCACTCCAAGGGTTCAGGAGCCCTAATTGTACAGCACATCTTACTCCTTTGGCCATCAAAATACAATATTTCTATAGGAATAGTAAGGTTTGTCAGCCGGCCTTCGCTAAACGAGCCTTCCCCGGGCCACCAGGATGACCCGGCCGCCGACGAAGACATCGGTCTTTCCCGCCTTCTCGCCGGCCCGCAAAAGGAGGAGTGACGGCCGTCCGACCTCGTAACCCTGTTCGACGCGGATATCGACCCGAGGCCCGCCGAAATAATGGTGCCGGACGAGGTAACCCGCCAGACAGCCATTGGCGCTCCCCGTGGCCGGGTCCTCAGCCACACCGTAACAGTGGGCGAACACCCGGACGTTGAGGTCATTCCCCGGGCTGTAGGTCTGGGGTGCAAAAACGAGGAACGCCTTCCCCTCGGCTGTTAGTCCGGCCAGCTTGTCCGCCCGAAAGCCGCTCCTTTTCACCGCCTCCAGCGTCTTGACAGGGACGATCACAAACGGGATGCCCGTCGAGACTTCCTGGACCGGGAACCGCGGGTCCAGGTCGTCCGTCTTCAACCCCAAGACGGGCGCCACGCGGCCGGCCTCCAGGGTGATCCCGAACCGCGGCTGTATTTGCTTCATCCAGAGGACGTCGGGCTTCCGGCCGCGAAAGCCGAAAGTGACCGGGATGGACCCGACTTTCAGGTTGAGGACAACTTTCCGGACCGGCTCCTTGATCAGGTCCTGCTGGATGACAAAGGCGGTGCCGAGCGTCGGATGCCCGGCGAAGGGAAGCTCCGCAGCGGGCGTGAAAATGCGGACATCGTACCCGCCCCGGCGTTTCCGGTCGCCGAGGACGAACGTCGTCTCGGAGAAATTGATCTCACGGGCGATCTTCTGCATGGCCGCTCCCGTGAGGCCTTCGGCCCGGCGCACGACAGCCAGCTGATTGCCGGCATACTTGTCTTCGGCGAAGACATCCACAATAGAGAACACCAGTCCGCTCAATGTTCACCTCCCGAGTTGCTCTTGAATCCGTCGGAAGCGCCCCGGCTCCGGCTGGGGGATCAGACTCCGGCCCTGCCGATCGAATCGATACGGGCGAATTGACTCAGCTGGCTCTTTTAGGCCTTCTTCTTCATCGGCTTGTCGCAGCAGACGAAGACATGCTCTTCGGCGCAGCCGCAGGCTTCATCGACGATGACGCGATAGCCGCAGACACCGCACTGGTAGGACTCACCCTTTTTCGTCTTCTGGACCGCCTTCTTTTTGGCTTTGGCTGGCATGACGGACCTCCTTTTCCTTATTTTATTTCCAGTCCAAGAGGCGTCGTTCACCCTGGAGACCGCGGACGGCCGCGACATCCTGGCTGACCTCGAGACAACCCCTGTACCGTCCCCTATCATCGCGGACTGCGAAGTAGCGGATGTGGATGAATCGGTCCCTCGACTGGATCCAGAACTCGGCGACCTGCCGCTCGCCCTTTCTAAAGGCTTCGAGGATGCTGTTGACGACGTAGACGCTTGCTGGCGGGTGGCAATTCTGGACCTTCCGGCCGATGATTCCCGGGCTCCGCGGAAAGAGGCGTTCGGCGCCGGCCGAAAAGTAGCGCACGGTATCCGCCTCGTCAACGAAGGTGACATCAAAGGGGAGGTTCTTAAGCAGGAGGTTGACCTGCTCGGGAGTCAGGGCGCCCGTGTCGAGCCCCACCGTCGCCGCGGGCCGGCCGTATTCCGACGCTGGAGGCGACTCCTCGATGGCCACCGCCGGCTTCCACTCGCTCCCCGGAGTCACCCAGGCATAGCCGATCTCCTCCTCCCCTTTCTTCACCCGCGCCCAGTCCTCCTCGTCCAGGGTCTCGAGGCTCATCGGCAGGAGGATCTTCTCCTCCTTGTAGATCATGTCGGCCATCATCTCGGAGAGTCGGCGGCCCGCTGCCAAGAGCTCGGCGGCCTTCTCCTCGACGAGGAGCCCGCGGAATTCCCGCATCATCATCCGGATATCGTCATGGATGGCCCACATGACCTTGGAAGGACCGCTCACCCCTTTCGACTCGAGGAGCGGGAAGAGCTGGTTCTCTTTCTTGAGATAATGCTTCTCCACCTCGGCGAGCTCTTCAAGGGCAGACTTGATCTCGCCCCGGAGCTTTTCCAAGCTGACACCGCCGTCGGCGGGCGCCACTCTCCCCAGGAGCCCCTTGAACTCAGTCAGGATTTTCTCGAGCGCCCGGTTCTCCTCGGTCAAGGTATGGAGCGGATGTCCCGGGATCGCGGACAGAAGCGGCCGGCCTTCGAGCGACTCTTTGAAAACCTGGACATGGACGTCGCACAGCCGCTTGACTTCCTCCTCGGGCAGGCCCTCCTCGATCAGTTTCTGTTCCATCTCCGAGATCTCGGTCGGCCTGATATCCTTGATCAATTCGGCGAAGCGCTTCTTCTGTTCCTCCAGGTCTCCGCCCTCATGGAGCTCGCGGATGATGTCCTTGAGCACCTCCTGCCGTGCTTCTTTGGCGTCGATGGGCTCAGGCGAGGCACCCCCGACATCGACCTCGACGTCTTCCTTTGCTACTCTCTTTATCTCCGCCTGGATCTTGTATAGCAGCTCGGGAAGCGGCAGGTCGCCAAAACCGGCGACCTGGTGGAGGGTCGCCACCCGGCCGATCGTCTTCCGCATGATCGGACTCCGAAGCTTGGCGAAGCGTGGAGAAAGGCCGGCCAGGAAGTCCAACAGGAAAGGGTATTTATTAAGCAGGTCGTCGATCTTCGTGCGGGAGTCGATTTTCATCAGGCCCTCCTTCCGATATTAGCCAGGCTGGGAACCGCTCAGGCCAACTCTTTTCTTATCCGGCCGAGGTCGACCACACCCTCGAGCTCTTCGTCGATAAAGAGAGAGTCTTTCCTCTCGACACCGGTCGAGACGAGGCAGACCCTGGCCTCGATCATGTCCTCGATGAGTTTGATGTAGTCGAGGAAGGCGGCCGGGAGGCGACGCCGGTCGGTGAGGTGATGGATGGGCGTCTTCCACCCTTTCATTATTCTATACCGCGGAACGACCTTTTCCAGGATCCACGGCTCGGCAGGAAAAGAGCTCAGGCTCGATCCCCTGTAATCATAGCCGATACACACCGGGACCTCCTCAAAAATATCCAGGATATCCGGCTTGGTCAGGACGATCCGCTCGATCCCGTTGACCCGGCAGCTGTAAGCCACGGCCAGGGCGTCAAACCAGCCACAGCGGCGGGGCCGGCCGGTGGTGGCGCCGAACTCGTTCCCCCGCTCCGAGATCAGCCGGCCTCGTTCGTCTTGGGTCTCGGTCGGGAACGGACCGCTACCCACTCGAGTCGTGTAGGCTTTGGCGACACCGAGGACCTCATCGATCCGGGTCGGGCCGATCCCCAATCCAGTGGCCACCCCTCCGGCCGTCGAATTGGAAGACGTGACAAAGGGGTAGGTGCCGTGGTCGACGTCGAGCAGCGCGCCCTGGGCGCCTTCGAACAGAACCGACATTCCTTCGCGCATCTTCCGGTGGAGGAGGAGCGAGACATCGCCGATGTACCGGGAGATCCGGGAAGCATGGTCGGCGAACTCTCTATAGACTTCTTCGCCGTCGACGGCCGGAAGGCCCGCCGCCCGGAACAGAGCGTTCTTCTCTTGGAGGTTGGAGATGAGTTTTTCCCGGAAGACCTCAAGGTCGAGGAGGTCTCCGACACGGATGCCGCAGCGGGCGACCTTATCTTCATACGAGGGCCCGATGCCCAGACTGGTGGTGCCGATTTTCCTGGCGCCCTTCCGCTCCTCGGCGATCTTCTCGGCCACGGGGTGATAAGGAAGGATGAGATGCGCGCCGCGGCTGATGACCAGGCGGTCATCGAGCGCAACACCGTAGTCCCCGAGCGCCGCCACCTCTTTTAGAAAAGCCGCCGGGCTGAAGGCCACGCCGTTTCCGATAACGCACAGTTTTCCCGGATGCAGGATGCCGGAGGGGATCAAGTGGAGGACGATCTTCCGGCCTCCGATACAGACCGTGTGGCCGGCGTTGTGGCCTCCCTGGTACCGGGCGATCACGTCGAACGCGGGCGTGAGCAGGTCGACGATCTTGCCCTTGCCTTCGTCCCCCCACTGGGTACCGAGAACGACAATGTTAGCCATATGATTCCTTTCTCAGTTCACTTTTCGGTCAGAACAGGAGCGACACCTGGGCCAGAAAAATATCATTGTCGAGCTTGTCCGCGGCTTCTCTGTTGAAGTCATATTCAACCTTGAGCATGAAATTGGGAGCCGGCGAGAAAACCAGGCCGACGGCCCAGCGGCTGATATCCTTGGCGATGCCGACGACGAGCGAGGGATTGAGAGGGTCCTCCCCGTGATAGGGATCGTCGTACACGAGGGTTTGAAAGCTGACCAAGGGGCTGAACTCCCCCAGGGTCAGGGAAGCCAGGACAAAATGGCCTTGGGCCGTTCCCCGGTCATAGCCTTCCGGATTACCAAGATCGGCTTTTCCGTATTCGTAGGTCAAAAGGAAAGCCTCAGATTTCCAGCTGATGTCGGCGCCCCGGAGCTCCAGGTTCCTTTGGCCGGCGTCGTCATAATGGCTTCGGTAATAGGAAACCCCGACTTCGAAACTCTGGCTCAGCAAAAAGGAGATCCGGCCCCCGGCGGCCGGATCGCCGTTGTTGTCTTTGAACTGCTGGCCGTCTTGAAGATCCCGGCCTTCGCGCAGGCCGTTCCCCAGGTACACCGAATACCCCATGGACCCCCACTTGCCCCCAACCAAAACACCGACGTCCCGCCAGCTCTCCGGATAAAGAGAGGCCTGCGGCAGGGGCGTCTGGATAAAAGGGTTTTCATAAGGGCGATTGGCCGTGTTGTACTTTCCGAACGGAACGAGATAAAACCCGAGTTTCAGCTCAAAGGACTGGGAAGGAGCGATACCCACCCAGGCCTCTTCGATCTCCAACCGGCTCTCTGATTTGAACCGAAACTCGAGGTCGTAAGTGAAGATGTCCGCGGCCAGTCCGGAAAAGAGAAGGCCGGCCCGGACCCGGCCGAATGTCCCCTCCGGGAAATCGCTTTCTTTCTGCCCGTTCTCGTACTGGGCGGATAGGTACCCGTTGAGCTTGTACTGGGCGGCGGCCGGCAGGAAGAGAAGCAGGCAGCCCAGGATGATGGAAGTGGACCGAGCTTTCAGAGCACGGAAAAATCGAAACTGTCGTCGAGGAGGGTGTGTATCCATGGGTTAACCTTGGTCTTCGCGGTCACGGCGCGGGCGATCTCGCTGACGCCTTTTTTCGTCCCCATCCAGATGGCCCCGACCAGGGCGCCGTCCTGGAGGACGACCTTCTTGTAGATCCCCTCCTCCTTCTTGAATTTCCTGATTTCCTCGTAGCCCTGGCCTTCAGGATTCGCCAGGCCCAGGGACGTCACGTACAGGCCGACGACTTTCAGGGTGTTGGCGGGAATCGTGCCCTCGTACTTCTTTTCCTCACCCAGCATATTGTAGGCGACCGTGCGCGCCTGGTCGAAAGAAGCGGGGATGATGCCGTACACTTTTCCCCGGTGCTGGATGCTGTCGCCGGCCGCGAACACCTGAGGATGGCTCGTCCGCAGGCGGTCATCGACCACTAGACCGCGGTCCGTGGTCAGCCCGGCATCTTGAGGAAGGCCGAGGTTCGGCCGGACGCCGGCGGCGATAACGGCCATATCGGCGCTGACGTCCGCACCGCCCTTGAGCCGGATCCCTTTAACATCTTCTTGACCGAGGATCTCTTCCGTGGTGACACCCAGCCGGACCCTTATCCCCAGGCCCTCGATTTGGCTTCGGAGAACGGAGGCGCCCTGGACATCGAGCTGGCGGGGCAGCAGACGGTCGAAGAACTCCACGACTTCCACTTCGGCGCCCCGCGACCGGATGGCCCGGGCGATTTCCAGGCCCAAAAGCCCGCCGCCGATAATGACCACCTGGCGGTGGTCCTGGACATAGTCGATTATGGCTTGGGCATCGTCCAGGGTCCGGAGGGCAAAGACGCCCTTCTTGTCGACCCCCTTGATCGGAGGGACGGAAGCGGAGGCGCCGTTGGCGATCAGCAGGACATCGTAGGGTTCACGTCTGTCACCGTCCAGCTCGACTTCCCGGGATCGCGGGTGGATCTTGCGGACGGCGTTCCCGAGCCGGATATCGATCTTCTGCCGGACGTGCCACTCCTCGGAAAAGGCGAATATGCGCTCATAAGGGAGTTTGCCGGCGATGTACTCGATGAGGTTAGGCCTGGGATAGTAGGGGTACTTCTCCTCGGCGAAGACCACGACCTCCACCAGAGGGTCCAGTTCCCTCAGTGTCTTAGCGGCCATGGTCCCGGCCAGGCCGTTCCCGATGATTACCGCTTTCATCCGAATTCCCCCTTATTTTGCATCCGGGCGACCTTCAGGCCAGCTTCTGGAAAAACTCCTTGCCTACGCCACACTGAGGACAAACCCAGTCCTCGGGAAGGTCTTCGAAGGGAGTCCCGGGCGCGACGCCGTTGTCAGGATCTCCTTTCTCGGGGTCGTAGATGTAGCCACAGGCCTGGCATTCCCATTTCTCCATGACGCGTCTCCTTGCTGGAATCAGATCACCGAATGCCTCGGGAGAGGATCAATCCTCCCAGAGGACGTGCTTCTCATACTCGAGCTCAAGGCGCAGCTTGTGGGCCTTTTCCTGCTTGGCCAGGAACTCGAACAGCGCCTTCTGCTCCTTGGTCAGGGACTTCTTGGCGAGGTCGGAATAGAGGTCGACGGCCTTCTTTTCCTTTTTGGCCGCGAAGATCAAGAGGTCCTGAAAATTCATCTCCGGAGTGAGGGGCTCTTCCACAAGGTAGTCGCTGATCATCAGGTCCTTCACATCTTTGGTGGCCGAGGGTCGGACCTTGGCTTTGGTCAGACCTTGGAGGATCCTCTTGTGGTTCTTTTCCTCGTGCTGGAGGTCGGCCAGGAGTTTCTTCGCGGCCTCGTCCTTGGCGATCCGGCAAAGTTTTCCGTAGCTCTTGGCGGCTTCTTCTTCGCGCCGGATGGCGAACTCCATGACGCTCTTAAAGCTTCCGAATTTCATGACGCCATTCCTCCTCTCAGAATATCCGGTTCGATTCGAGTTTTCGGAGCCTAGCTCTGGTTGACACCTTGAATTATAATGATCGCACTGATTCTGTCAAACACAATCAAGGTCCATCCCGGAATCGCGGCAGGCGCCCCGGAACCGGGCGGCCGTTTGGCGGATCTCCTCGGGCGAAGAGTCGATGTTGATCCCGAAGGCCGCACCCAGGCCGGCATCGACGACACCGACACTGAGGTTAATCGCCCGGCTCAGGATGCTGTCGGTCCGCGGGTAGGCGCCCTTCCCGTGGGGCAGGTTTCTCTCCCGCAGATAACGGTTGAAATGCTCCATGTTGGAATAGACATGCCAGCCGCTGTGGTCGACGGTTGTCGTCCCCAGTCTTCGGCTCACCCGGTCCGCCTTTTCCGGGTTATCAAAAATGACTGTGCAGAGCGTCGCGCACTCCCCTTCCGGGTCGTTGAGGGTGCGGAACTTCATCCCCGTGATGGCGCCGATCGATTCCTTGAACAATCTCTTCTTTCCCCGCAGGACGGCGATGATCCGGTCGAGCTTCCTAAGTTGAGCCAGGGCAACGGCTCCGGTCAGCTCGTTCATCCGGAAATTCATCCCCAGGATGCTCCGCCGGCCGACTTCGACGCCGGCCCGGAGGGGCGAATGGCCCTGGTCATGGAACCCGAAGGCGAGAGTGTAGAGATTCTCATCGTCGGTCACGACGACGCCGCCGTCGCCCGCGGTCACCGTCTTGAAGATGTTCAGGGAGAACGTGCCGACCTCTCCGCGGCTTCCCAGCTGCCGGCCTTTATAGGAAGCGCCGTTCGCCTGGCAGACGTCTTCGATCACCCGGAGGCCGTGCTTATCGGCAACCGCCATAATCCCATCCAGGTCGCACGGATTGCCCAGCATGTGCACGGGCATGATGGCCTTGGTCCTCGCGCCGATCCGGCGCTCGATGTCGGGCGGGTCAAGGCTCAGGCTTTCGTCGATCTCGGCAAGGACGGGGATGCCACCGGCAAAGATGACGGCGCTGTAGGTGGCGATAAAGGTGTAGGCCGGGACGATGACTTCATCTCCCTCGCCGATGCCCATTGCTTTGAGCGCACAAACGAGAGCTGCGGTGCCGGAGCTAGTGGCCAGCGCATACCGGACGCCGCACTTGGCGGCGAATTCCTGCTCGAATGAATAGACCTTGTGCTTGAAGCCCGGGTCATCCAGATTCCCATAGCGAAAGAGATAGCCGGACGACATGACCTCCAGGAGCTCCTGGACCTCTTCCTTTCCGATCCATTGACTTCCGGGTCCTGCCATGTTTCCTCCTTATCTCACTTCCCAGCCTCTGATCACATCTCTACCAGAAGATGACATAAATGATGATGAACAGGGCCGTAACGGTCCCAAACCAGAAGCTCACCCGCTTCCACCATGGATATCCGTTCTTTGTCTCTGCCTCGGGAAGAGCGATGAGCCCGCGTCGCCACAGCATCGGCCGGATATTTTCGAGTTCCGGGGGTCGGGTGAGCAGGCTGATCGCTCCGATCAGCATGATCGAGATTAAAAAGATTATTCCTGAAAGGTTGAAGATGTTGATGCCGGAAAGGACCCTATAAAACTGCCGGAGGTAGACCAAGACAAGCATCGGGACGGCGAGGAGGAGCGCCGCTAGGGCCGCTCCCGCGGTCATTCGCTTCCAGAATATGGCCAGCAAGAAGGAGGCCATGACCGGGGCCAGCATCAGCGCCCAGGAGTCCTGGGCGTAGGCGAAGATCGAGCTGAACTTGCCGACCATGGGCGCCCAGAGCGCCCCGAAAACGAGAAGCAGCGATCCCGTCCATTGGGCGAACCTGACGAGGCTCCGCTCCGCGGCGGCCTTGCGGACGAGCCCCTTGTAGATATCCAACGTGAGCAGGGTGGACGTAGAGTTGACCAGGGAATCGACGGTGGAGATGATGGCCCCGAAGAGCACGGCGAAGATGAAACCTCGCAGCCCAACCGGGACGACACGGCCTATAAGAAAAGGATAAGCGCCGTCGGGGTGCTCCAGGCCGGGATTCAGGGCCCGGGCAATCATCCCCGGCCAGGTGACGCCCAGACCGAGCGGGAGGGCCAGTGCGGCGGCCAGCACGATCCCCATTTTGCCGTGCCAGTGGGATTTTCCCGCCAGGCAGCGCTGGGTGATGTATTGATTGGTCGAATAATAGTAGCCGCTCAGAACAACGGCCACGGCAAGAATGCCGGTCCACGGCAGGTCGGGATGGGATGCGGGGAGCATGAGGTGAGCCCGGGTTCCCGTTCCGACTACGGCCTTGAAGCCACCGGGCACGGCGGCCAGGCCCAGGCCAAAAACCAGCAGCCCGCCGACGATGAGAAGGGCCCCGTTGAAGAGGTCCACCCAGGCGGCCGAACTGAGGCCCCCGAAGATGGTGTAGGACCCGGCAACGATCACTAGCAGCCAGATGGCCAGGCGGAGGTCCAGTCCGAATATTCTGTTGATCAGAAACCCGCCGGAGTAAAGGACCAGCGGCAAATTGATAACGAGATACTGGATCATGCAGACGCAAGAAAAAACCGTCCCGGTGACCCGGCCGAACCGCCTCGTCAGGTACTCCGGGATCGTGAAGATCTTGTTTCTCAGGTAGACCGGCAGGAAAAACAGGAGCAGGAGGCCCTGGGCCGGCCAGACCAGCCACTCCCAGTTGGCCACGGCCAGGCCGTATTTGTATCCCCAGCCGACCTCGCCGATAAACTGCTCCGAGCTGATGCTGGCGGCGATCAAGGAGAATCCGATGACGTACCAGGGAAGGCCCCGGCCGGCCAGGAAGAAATCCGCGGTGCTTCGGCGGCCTTTCCTCCCGGACACGAACCCGATGAGCGCGACGGCGACGAGATAGACGACAAAGGTGGCCAGCTCGAATACGGTCAGGCCCAATTCAGCGCTCCGTCACCATGAACCCGCCCTGGAGACGAATATCTTCGGATGAACTCCCGACATAGACCTTGAACTCGCCCGGCTCGACCACCCGATCCAGCCATCGATCATAGAGCGCCAGATGCTCGGGGCTCAGGACCAACCGGACGGTCTTCATCTGGCCGGGCTCGAGCCCGACCTTGGCAAATCCCTTGAGCTCTTTGATGGGCGTTGAGACGGAGCTGATGACATCTTGAACATAAAGCTGGACGACCTCTTCGCCGAAGCGGTCTCCCGTGTTCTCGACGTCGACGCTGACCTCGACCGAGCCGGCCGGCCCGATCGTCTGGCTGCTCAGCCTGAGGTTGCGGTACTCAAAGGTGGTATAGCTCAGGCCGTGCCCGAAGGGGTAAAGCGGCGCCGGATCGAGGTCGGCATAGGGATGTCCCCAGCCTTCCTTGAGCCAATAGGCCTTGGACTTTTTCGCATTATAGTAAACCGGGAGCTGGCCAGCATGGCGCGGGACGGTCACCGGCAGCTTGCCGCTCGGGTTTCGATCCCCGAACAAGACCTCCGCCACTGCCCGGCCGCCTTTTTCGCCGCTGATCCAGGCTTCGATGACGGCGGGCACGCGCTCGGCGACGAACCTCGCGGCCAGCGGCCGGCCATTGATCAGGACGACGACGGTCGGTGTTCTAGTCTCCACCACCGCCCGGATGAGATCATCCTGAAGGCCCGTCAGCTCGAGCGTCGCGACATCATACCCTTCGCCGCTCGTCCCCTTCCCCCCTTCCGACTGCCACTCATTTTCGCCGACGACGACAACCGCAACCTCTGCGGCCGCCGCCGCCTGCCGGGCTTTCCCGATCTCGTCTACCTCCGTGCCGACGACGTCGCAGCCCTTGACATAATGGACCTGAGTCTGGGGAGAGACAACGGCCTTGACGCCATCCAGGATGGTCTCGATGTCCTGCAAAACCTTCGCGGCCACATAATCACCGAGTTGGTTCCGGGGATGGTCGGCGTTCGGCCCGATGACGGCGATGGACTTGACGTCTTTTCGGAGAGGCAGCAGGCGATTCTCGTTCTTGAGGAGGACGATCCCCTGTCGAGCGGCTTCGAGGGCCAGGTCTTGATGCTCTTGGGAATGGACGATCTTTTCCGCCCGAGCCGGGTCGACCAAGGCGTTTTCGAACAGGCCGAGCTTGGACTTCTGACGAAGGATCCGCCGCACCGCCCGGTCGATAAGGTCCATCGGAATCGTCCCTTCCTTGACCGACTCGATCAGCTCCTTCATATATCCCGGTTCGTAGGAGATTCCGACATCAACTCCCGCCCGGATGGCCAGCTGTCCGGCCTCTTTTTGGGTTGGAGCCAGCCCTTCGTAGACCAGCGTCCCGATACCGCCGCCCTCGGAGAGCACGAGGCCCTGGAACCCCAATTCCCCGCGCAAAATTCCGGTCAGGATCTTCTCCGAAGCATGAGCGGGGATTCCGTCAATGGCCGGGTAGGTCGCCATCACGCCCAGCGCGCCTCCTGTCTTGATCCCGGCCTCCCATGGCGGGAGAAAGATGCTCCTGAGGATGCGCTCGGAGACCTCCATGGCGCCCCGCTCCAGCCCGCTCGCCGGCTGGCTCTGTCCGGGGTAATGGCAGAGGCCGGCCACGGTCTTATCGGGAGCAGAGATATCATCCCCCTGAACCGCCCGGACAATGGCCTCGGCGAAGCGGGCGCACATATACGGGTCTTCGCTGTAGGCTTCCTGGTTGCGGCCGAGCCTCGGGTCGCGGATGGGCTCGACCACGAGGGTGAAGATCTGATGGACGCCGATCGCCCGGGCCTCCTCCGCGGCCGCCGCATAAATCCTCGAGACCAGGTCCAAGTTCCAGGTGCTGCCCAGGGCTGGGCCTTCCGGGAAAATGGTCGCACCCGAGCACATCAGGCCGTGAGTGCCTTCCTCAGTGATGAGAAGCGGAATTCTCAGACGCGTCCTCTTGAGGGCGATGAGCTGGAGTTCGTTCAAGAATTCGGCCTGCTGGCGCGCGCCTTCATGGAGGATGGTGTTGGGCAGGGTGAAGAAGCCGCCGCCGGGGCCGAAATTCTCGATGTAGCTCCCTTGGGCGAATTGGCGGCAGGCCGCCATCTTCTCAGGGATGGATTCTCCTAATGCTCCCTCGTAAACGCAGGGCATGTTCATCTGCCCGACCTTCTCCTCAAGGGTCATACGGTTGATGAGGCCATCGATGCGCTTTTCAAGGGCCTGAGCCGGCTCAGGAGCAAAGGTAGGCCCCGATTTTGTCGTCGGCTCGGATCCGCCGGAGACCGCCGGCCGCGACCTCAGGACGTGGTCACCGATGTTGGCGACCGTATCGATCCACAGGCCGTTCTTCGGGTCCTGAGCATAGCGGCATAATTCTTCGACGGTCGTCGACAGGGTCGTTTGGAACCCTCCGCGGCCGATCTCGTGTCCGGTCAGGATGAGCCAGCGCCCTTCCGCAGCGGCTTTATCGACGAGCGGCCTGATCTGGTCAAAGCTCTTGCCGTCGGACTCGGAGGAGAGGAGCTGCGACAGGTCGCAGAACGCCGGGTCGTTCGCGTCTTCGCTGAGCCACTTCCGCCCGGCCAGAAACCGTTCGGCGACAAGCGGCACAAAACTGGCCGCGTTCCGGCCGCGGCCGACATAAGTTTGCCCGCACGGATAGGCAAAAGTCCGCGGCCTCACACCCAGCAGACGGAAAATAGCGGCGCCGGCGTCGTCAATCTCCTCGGCCATGCGGCCGAGGGTCATGTCCTCCAGGGCGCGCTCCCTAAACGCGGCATAGTTCCCGGTACAAGGATGGGTCAGGGTATGGTTTCCGACTTCATGGCCGCTAGCCAAGGCCTTTTTCCAGCCCTCGAGGCGCTGCTCGATGTTGTCTGGGGAAACGTAAAAGGTCGCTCTGACGCCGTATTTTTCGAAGATCGGGAGGCCATTATCGACCTGGCTCGGGCGGGCGTCGTCGAAGGTCAGGCTGACAGCCGCTCGCTTTCCCTGGGGCCATTGAAACCGTACAGAATGACCCGCCTCTTTCTTGGGGCTATCAAACTGGGTTGCCTTTGCGCCGGCCAAAAGAAGCAAGGAACATGCTCCTACGATTGCCAAGAAACCGCGGTTCTTCATTGTTCGCTCCCCGTCCGGCCGTTCATCGGGCTTTTCGAATCGCCATCATTATTCTCTGCCCTTCCGCAATGGTCAAGCAGCAAAATCCATAAAAAAAGGGGCCCCCGTCAGGCTGGTTCAGCGGCGCTGGCAGCGGGGACAGAGGTGGGTGCCCCTCCCGGAGAGGCGGATGCGCTTGATCACCGCGCCACAGCGTGGACAGGGCTCCCCTTCCCGGCCGTACACCTGGAGGCGGTTCTGGAACAGGCCTTCGAGCCCTTCGGCATCCCGGTAGTCACGGACGGTTGTTCCCTTGAAGGCGATCGCCTCGTTGAGGACTGTGCCAACGGCCGACCAAAGCCTTTCCAAACGCCGGTGGCCGAGACGGGAGACCTCGGCCCTGGGGTGGAGGCCGGCCTTGAAGAGGATCTCGTCGGCGTAGATGTTCCCGACTCCGGCGATCACCCGCTGGTTGAGGAGCAGGCTCTTCAGCCGGCCGCGGCGGCCCCGGAATCGATCGAGGAAAGACGAAAGATCGAGGGTCAGCGGCTCGGGACCGAGTGAGCTGAGTTCCTTCGACCCCTCTGCGTCGGCCGTCCGCACCCCCAGGATGAACCCGAATTTCCGGACGTCCCGGAAGCGGAGCTCTTCGTCACTGGCCCGGAAGGTGATGGCGAAATGGGTGTGTTTATCCCAAGCTTCGGCGTTCGGGCAGAACAGAAGCTGTCCGGTCATCTTGAGGTGGACGATCACCGTGAGCCCGCCGGAAAAATCTACGAGGACCATCTTGCCGCGCCGGCGCAGGTTGATGACCTCCTGGCCGACGATCCTATTCAGGAAGGATGCCTCCCGGTTTCGGACGACAGGCCGGAACACGACCCGGACGGCTTCAACCTCGAGGCCGATGAGACGCCGGCGCAGGCAGCGGACAATTGTCTCAACCTCCGGGAGCTCCGGCATGACGCCATTCTACCCCATCAGCCAGCTCTCTCTCAATGCGCTACTATCCTCATGGGCCGCGATAATATGAAATGGGTGGCGCGGCGCCAGTCCCCGCAACGCCCGGAATTTCCGTAGACTCTTTTGAGACTCCTTCCTATGGGTATTTATCTCCCCTTCACCTCTTAGAGAAATAAAAGGGGCCTCCATAAGGTAAGAGTCTCCGGAATGGTCGACGGACGGGGACGCGCCGTAATAGGCCCCATTTCAGATTGTCTCCAACATCCCTCTTGAATTAGCTGGCCGTTTCCTTTATATTCTGAAGCTCAAAGGCCATGAAAGCGATCCTCTGTCTCCTTGCCGGCTGGCTCGTCCCGGGCCTGGGCCACGTTCTGCAGAAGAAATTCTGGCGCGGAGCCATCTTCTTTGTTTCGATCGGTGCTCTGACGGCCATCGGTCTATCCATGGGTGGGCGGGTCTATCCCTTCCAGACGGAGAACCCGCTGACCATCCTGGCTTTCTTCGCCGACCTCGGCAACTTCGTCGTCTACGCTCTGGCCCGGATCCTAGCCTTCGGCCAAGGCTCATTGGAGCGCGTCACTTTCGAGTTCGGGACAGCCTATATCGCCGGCGCCGGGCTGCTGAATTACCTCATCGCCATCGATGCCTACGATATCGCCAAAGGGAAGAAGAAATGATCTTCCGGAGCCATCTCCTCTCCATGATCGTCTACGCCTTCTTGGTCTCCGTCGTCCTCTCCCTCATCCGCCGGGACGATCCCAAAAGCCGGCTCAAGTACGGGCTTTCGCTGTTCCTGATCATGGTCGTCAGCGCTCTGGCCTTCGGCTGGTTCATGTATCTTTTCGCCCGCTGAAGCCATCCCTCTTCTGGTCCCTCCGCTCCTAGGAATCCCCCATTTGATATGCTATAATCCGTGACCGGGCAGGCCGTTTGCGCCCGGCCGTAATGATTGAGCTTTACCACATTTCGAAGCAATACCAGGAGGGACAGTGGGCGTTGCTCGACATCAACCTCCATGTCCTGAAAGGGGATTTCTGGTTCATAACCGGTCCCAGCGGCTCCGGGAAATCCACTCTCCTTAAGATCATTTTCCGCGAAATCCTGCCCTCCCGCGGCCAGATCGTCATCGACGGCATCAACATCCTCCGGCTTCCCGACCACCGGATCTATCGGCTGCGCCGGTCGATGGGCATCGTCTTCCAGGATTTCCGACTTGTTTTCCACAAGAAGGTCTTCGAGAACGTAGCCATCGGCCTCCACGTCCTCGGCGTTCCCCTCAAAGAGGTCCGGCGCCGGGTGTTCAACGCCCTGCGGCTGGTCAACCTCCATCAGAAAATGTGGGAGTACCCGTCGCATCTCTCCTACGGGGAACAACAGAGGGTGGCCATCGCCAGGGCCGTGGTGAATGAGCCCCAAATCCTACTGGCCGATGAGCCGACCGGAAACCTCGACCCGGAACTGGCCTCGGAAATTATGAGCGTCTTCAAGGAGATCAACAAGCAGGGGACGACCGTCATCATCTGCAGCCATGACAAGGAGCTGATCCGTCACTTCGGCGATAAGATCCTGTTCCTTTTCAAGGGCAAGATCATAGGCAAGGAGGTCCTGCCATCCTCCAAAAGATAAGGTATTTCCTGCGTGATGCCCAGAACAATCTCTGGCAGTACAGGGCGCGGAACCTCCTGTCCATCACCATCATCTGCCTCTCCTTCCTCATCCTGGGAGTCTTCTTCTCCCTGTCCAACAACCTCCAGCATATCGCCGACGAGATGTCCGAAAGTATGGTGGTGGTTTTCTTCCTCTCGCCGGACGTCACGGCCAAGGATCTTAGCCAGATCGAGGAGCGGATCAAGGCCTCCCCTTCCGTCGTCCGGGTGAATTACGTCGGCCGCCAGCAGGCCTGGGAACGGTTCCAGAAGAACTTCCCCGAGCTCCAGGAGATCCTCAAGAACGTGGGCACCAATCCCTTCCCTCCTTCATTCGAAGCCACCTTACAGAAGGACTCCTTTCGGTCGGACGATATCCTCGGGTTCATTCAGGAGATCAAGAACGTCGCCGGGGTGGAAGACGTCCAGTTTAACCGGGATTGGGTCCAGAAGATGCAGTCGTTGAGCCGCCTGGCCAGGGCCATCGGGTTCTTCCTCGGGGGTATCCTCATCCTGGCTTCGTTCTTCATTATCTCCAACGTCATCCGGCTGAACGTCTTCGCCCGCAAGGCAGAGATCGAAATCCTCCGGCTGGTCGGTGCCACCAACACGTTCATCCGCCTGCCGTTTCTCATCGAAGGCATCAGCCTCGGGATCCTGGGCAGCCTGCTGTCTCTAGGGCTCCTTTTCCTCCTAATAGAACTCTTCCCCCTTTATCTCGGCCATTCTCTGGGAGCGCTCCAGGAGATCGTCGGTTTCCGGTATCTCTCCCTGTCTCAATCGCTGAGCCTGATCGTGGGTGGCGCCTTGATGGGGGTGCTCGGAAGCATGAGCTCGCTCTCCCGCTTCCTGAAGATCTAGAAGACCTCCCGGCTCAGGCGATGGGCCTCCCGGAGTCGAATCGCTCGGGGCGCGGTTGACACATCCCAGAGATTAGCCTACAATTTTCCCCAATGGCATCCCTCGGTCAGGAACTTAAGAGAGAAAGAGAGCTCAGAGGAATTTCTCTCAGGGAGATCGCCGACTCCACCCGGATCAACCTGAGGTTGCTCCAGGCCCTCGAAGAGGACAAACTGGACGCCATCCCGGGACCGTTTTTCGTCCGCGCCATTCTCCGCTCTTATGCCAGGAGCATCGGCATCGATGAGCACCAGGTGCTCAACAAGTACCAGGAGATGTACACTTTCGAAGAACAGCTCCAATACGGGGAGTCCCCGGAACGGCCGAGGCCTCTCTCTCGGCTTTTCAGGCGTAAGAGCGTCTGGATAGCCGCGTTGGCCGTAGCGATCATCGGGCTCGGACTGGTCCTTATCTACATCCTTTTATTAGCCCCGGAAAAAAAGCAGCCTATCCCCGCCAAATCCGCTCAGCCCGTCGCTCAGGTCGAGACCCCGAAGCCAACCCCGCCGCCGGAACCCCAGCCTGTGGTCGAGAAGACCAAAGGACTCCGCCTCGAGATGACGTTCGTCGAGGAGACGTGGCTCCATATCTATGCCGATGGCCAATCCGTCTGGGACGGGATCAAGAACAAGGGAGAGTCGCTCGAGGTCCGGGCCGAGCGGGAGGTGCGGTTGAACATCGGCAACGCCAGCGGTCCGGGCCTGACCATCAACGGCCAGAAGGCCAAGCCCTTCGGCCCCAGCGGAGCGGTTCGCCTGGACATCCTGATCACCCCGGAGAATTACCTCGATTTCCTTATCGCGAGACAAGAAAAAACAGGTTAGGACGATGGAGACGCCCCGGAAAAAAGGACCGCGCTTCATCGCCGCCTTTATCATCGTGCTCGTCATCCTCTTCTTCGCCATCGAGTACTTCATCCGCGCCTCCCAGGAGTTTTCTCCCACTTCAGTCACCAATGTCCTCCTGTCCATGATGCAGGTTATTGTCCTGATCCTGTTCCTCGTCCTCTTCTTTATCTTGGGCCGGAACCTAGTCAAGCTCTACCTGGAACGAAAACGGAACATTGTCGGTTCCCATTTCAAAACCAAGCTCGTCCTGTTCTTCATCGCCCTGAGTATCATCCCCACATTCCTCCTCTTCTTTTTCGCCAGCGACCTGATCAGCCGCAACATCGAACTCTGGTTCAAGACGCCGTTAGACAAAGTCATCGAGGACACCAAGAGCGTCGCCGACGGTGTCTACGCCAACGCGGAGGAGACAGCCTATCACTACGCCGTCGTGCTGAGCCGCGAAATCCAGGGCCGGAGGCTCGTCCAAATGGAGAACAGGCTGGCCCTCAGGGATTTCATCCGCCAGAAGCTCAGCGAATACAAGCTCGACGAGATCGGCATCTACCTGGACGACGAGGAGCTGTTCACCTATCTCAACCCCGGGCTCCCGCTCCAAGATTACAAGTCAGTCCAGCCCGGTCTCGTCCAGAAAGCCCGTCAGGACGACCGATTCAGCAGCATCGAGCCGATGGGGATGGGGGAGATGATCCGGCGCGGAGTCGGGTTCGACTTCGCCGGCGTCGGCCATGTCCTGGTGACCGCGGGCCGGTTTTTCCCCCAGAGCTACACGCAGCGGATCAACACGATTAACGCCTACGTCCAGAGATACCGCCTCCTCGCTCCACAAAAGATCACCGTCAAGACCTTTTATATCTTCATCCTTATGTTCATCACCCTGCTGATCATCTTCGCCGCCAGCTGGAGCGGGCTCCATCTCGCCAAGGGGATCACCATCCCCATCGAGAAGCTCGCCCAGGCCACGAAGGAGGTATCGCGGGGCAACCTGGATGTCCGGGTCGAGGACGCGGCATCGGACGAGCTGGGAACGCTTATCGACTCCTTCAACCAGATGATCTCCGACCTCCGGGACAGCCAGTTCCATATTGCCCAGAAGACCGCCGAACTGGAGAACCGGAAGCAGTACATCGAGACCGTCCTCCACAACATCACCACCGGTGTCATCACCCTCGACTCCGAGGGGATGATCACCACCATTAACCCGTCAGCCTGGGAGATGCTGGCCCTCGAGGATAGAAACCCGGTGGGCAAGGGATTCCGGGAGGTCCTGGTCGATGAGAAGTACGGCGAGATCGTCAAGAACATCGCTTGGGGGATCAAGAACAAGTACCGTCTGTCCGACAAGGAGATCAGCATCGTCTCCAACGGGCAGACGACCACCCTGGCCCTGGCCCTCTCTCCCCTGCCTCAGGCCAACGGCGATTTCTCGGGGATGATCGTGGTCTTCGACAACCTCACCCAACTCATCAAGGCCCAGAAGATCGCCACCTGGAAAGAGGTCGCCCAGCGGGTTGCCCACGAGATCAAGAACCCGCTNNCCCGCTGACGCCGATTCAACTCTCGGCCGAACGGATCATCAAGACGCTAAAGAAGCAGGACCCGAATTCCCCGACGGTAATCGAGGAAGGGGCGAAGACCATCATCCAGGAAACCCGGACGATCAAGTCCATGGTCGACGAGTTCTCCAACTTCGCCCGCATGCCCAAGGTCGAGCTCCGGCCGGCCGACCTGCGCCTCCTCGTCGAACAGACCGTTGCCCTTTTCCGCGGCATCTTCGCCCAAGTCGAGTTCGAGGCCGAACTGGCGGCCGACCTTCCCGCCTCGCTCCAGCTCGACCCGGAGCAGATGAAAAGAGTCCTGATCAACATCTTCGACAACGCCATCGAGGCCATGAACAAGAAGGGAAAAATCCGGGTCCGGGCCGTCTTCGAGAAGAGACAGCAGCAGGTCTCGATCGAGATCTCGGACACGGGACCGGGCATCTCGGTTGAGGACAAGACCAAGCTTTTCCTGCCCTATTTTTCCACCAAGAAGAAGGGCACGGGCTTGGGGCTGGCCATCGTCAACCAGATCATCCGTGAGCACAACGGGTCGATCCGGGTGGAGAACATGCAGCCGACCGGGGCCAGGTTTACCATTCAGCTACCCGCATGATCAAAGAAAAAATCCTCATCATCGACGACGAAGCCAGCATCTGTTCCTCTCTCAAGGGAATCCTCGAGGACGAGGGTTTCTTGGTGAAGACCGCGGAGTCGGGAGAGCAGGGGTTGGAGCTCCTGAAGAGCCAGAACGTCGACCTGGTGCTGCTCGATATCTGGTTGCCCAAGATGAGCGGCATCGAGGTCCTCAAGAAGATCAAGGCCATGGAGGAGAGCCCGCAGGTGGTCATGATCTCGGGGCATGGGACGATCGAGACAGCCGTCACGGCGACCAAGCTGGGCGCCCACGATTTCCTGGAGAAGCCGCTCTCCTTGGAGAAGGTCGTGCTCACTGTCCGCAACGCCCTGCGGCAGAAGAAGCTCGAGGAAGAGAACGTCCTGCTCCGCGAGCGCCAGCGCGGCCGCTACTATCTCATCGGCGAGAGCCCGTCCATCCAGAAGCTGAGGAGAGAGATCGACCTGGCGGCCCTGTCCGGCGGCCCGGTCCTCATCTACGGCGAAAACGGGACCGGAAAAGATCTGGTCGCCCGTCTCATCCATAAGTTGAGCCAGCGCAAGGAGAAGCGGTTCGTCGAGGTCAACTGTTCGGCCGTCCCCGAGGAGATGATGGAGATGGAGCTCTTCGGCTACCTCAAGGGCGCCTTCCCCCAAGCGGCCAGGGATAAGAAAGGGAAAATCCTGCTGGCCGATGAAGGCACTTTTTTCCTCGATGAGGTCGGCGACCTGAGCCTGAAGACGCAGGCCAGGTTCCTCCGGGCGATCGAGGAGCGGCGCTTCGAGCCGCTGGGCGCGTCGGAGCCCCTGCCCTTCGACAGCCGCATCATAGCCGGGACCTCCCGGAGCCTGCGCGAGCTCATGGCTAAGGGACGCTTCCGCGAGGACCTCTTCTTCAAGCTCAATGTCATCCCCCTCACCCTGCCGCCCCTGAGGGAGAGGCCCGATGACATCCCCCATCTGATCGACCACTTCCTCCGGCATTTCGCCACGGAATACGGAAAGAAGCCCAAAACCATGTCCCCGGAGGCCGTCGGAGCGTTCCTGCGCTATGTCTGGCCGGGAAACGTCAGCGAGCTGATGAACGTCATCGAGCGGTTCGTCATCATGGTCCCCGAAGACGTCATCGCCGGCTCCCACCTCACCCTCCTCGTCGAGACGCGCGAGCTCGAATACATCTCCGGCTTCTTTGAAGGCCGGGAGGGCCGGACGCTGGAAAAGGCCAGAGAGCAGTTCGAAAGACGGTACATCCACGGCGTCCTGATGAGGAACGGCTGGGACATAATCCAGTCCGCCTCCGACCTCAAGGTCGAAGAAGGCCAGCTCCGGGAGAAGATCAAGGCGTTGAACATCACCTTTGTATCCTGAGCCACCGTCCATGCCCCTCGATCAGACCGATGCCATCGTCCTGCGCAGCTTCAACATCGGCGACCAGGATAAGGTCGTCGTCTTCTTCTCCCGGGACAAAGGACTGCTCCGTGGCGTGGCCAAGGGAGCGCGGAAGTTCGGCAACCGGTTCGGCAGCAGCCTCGAACCCATGTCGCTGGTCAAGGTCTTCTACTATGAGAAGGAGCACAAGGACCTGGTGACGGTGAGCCAGGCCGACCTCATCGAGTCCTTCTTCGAGGTGCACGGGGATTTCCGGAGTGCCTGCACCCTGAGCTATTTTGCCGAGTTGGTGGAGGAGTTCTTCCCCTCGCGGGCCAAGGAGGACCTCGTCTTCCGGCTCCTCTTCTCCGTCCTGCAGGCCATCAAGGAAAAGGGGGACCTGGGGATTCTGAGCCGGTATTTCGAGGCCTGGTTCCTCCAGATCAACGGGCTCCTGCCCGATTTCCGGCGCTGCCGGAAGTGCCGAAAACGCCTGACCGAGGGAGGCTGGCTGTCTCCCCGGATGGACGGTGTTTACTGCGGGGTTTGTGCACCGCTAAAAAAGGAAGCGGTCCCGGCCGAATTCGTCCCCTTCCTCGGTTGGGCCCGGAAAAACGCTCCTTCCATAGAAGGGGGTCCTGCCTGTTCGGCCGGCCAGCTGGAGGCCATCGGCAAAACCCTCCAGAGCATCATCATCTATCATCTCGAGCGGGAACCGAAAAGCCTTCACTTCCTCAAATAGAGGACGAGGATCACGGCCCCGATCCAGAGGACGATGTTGAGGAGCATCGGCTTGTCCTGGATGATGATCTCTTCCGGGCTCCCTCCCTTGCCTTTGAGATGGACCAAGTAGAGATAGCGGAAGATCCCATAGAGAACGAAGGGGGCCGTCCAGACGAGGTGGGAAGTGCCGAACTTGTCTACGGTCTCCTGAGAGATCGTATAGAGGCAGTAGGCGATCAAAGTCGACGCGGTGACCACGGCGATCATCTGGTCGAGGAGGTAGGCGCTGTACTCTTTGAGGATGGGCCGGTGCTCGATCGCCTTGTCTTCGAGAAGGATGAGCTCATGGCGTCTCTTTCCCATGGACAGGAGCAGAGCCAGGAGCGTCGTGCAGATGAGCAGCCACGAGGAGATGGGTACCGCGATGACCAGGCCGCCCGCTACCACCCGGATGACGAACCCGGCGGCGATGACGAAGATATCGAGGATAACGACCTGTTTCAGCTTGAGCGAATAGGCCACCTGGAGGAAGAAATAGACGACGGCGGCCAGGAAGAAACTTCGCTGCAGAAAAAAGGCCGCCGTCAGGCCGGCCGCGGCCAGCACCAGAAAGAGGACCAGCGCCTCGGACGGACGGATCTCACCCTTGGCGATCGGACGCTGCGATTTCTTGGGATGGGCCCTGTCCTCCTCGCGGTCGCGGAGGTCATTGAAGATATAGAACGCCCCGGAAATCACGCAGAAAGAGAGAAAGGCCCCTACCGTTCTGAGCAGGAGAGAGGCGGAAAAGAACTTCTGGGCGAAAATGAGAGCGGCGAAGACAAACAGGTTTTTGGTCCACTGGGCCGGCCTCATGGACTTGATGACAGCTCGGACGGTCATGGCGGTTTTGGGTTATTGTATTAAAAAACACCGGACATGGCAACATCCCGCATCCCTCTCCGGCCAAGGGCCATTACATTTCTCTCCTGTTTTGATAAAATAGAAAATCCTTGGCATAGGACTGCAGCCTCCATGACGCTCCAGGGCAACGAAGAAACGAAGTACCGGAAGTTGACCTCCCGGAACACGATTCTCACCATCATCCTTTTTGTCAGCCCGATCCTGCTCCTTTATCTGGCCGTCAACTACGAGGCTTCGGCCTTCGTCAAGGGACAGATCTACGGCCGGCTGGCCGAGACTGTCGCCGAGAACACCAAGACGATCGCCATCTTTCTCCAGGACCGCGAGACAGACCTGCGTTCGTTTTCGCATTTCGATGTAGAGCGCATCACGGACGTCCCGGCCCTCGCCCCGGTCCTGACATCCCGCCTGGCCGCCAAGAAATGGTACGATTTCATCCTCATCACCGACCTCGAGGGCCGCATCGTCCTCTCCCTCAACAGGGATGTCTCCGGTTCGGTGGCCGACCGAGAGTATTTTCGGGCCGCCCGGGACGGCCAGTTCTTCAACTCGGGGATTTTCTATTCCGAAATGCTGGGCATGAGAGTCATGATCCTTTCCCATCCCCTGCTTAACCGAAGCAACCAGACCATCGGCACGGTGGCCGCCGGACTGAACCTCGAGAGCTATTACAGCCTGCTCTTTGACTTGCGCATCGGAGAGACAAGCGAGCTCTTCCTGACGGATGCTTCGGGCCAGCTGCTCTCCCCGACCAAGCTGGGCGGCCGTCCGCTTCTCGACAAGAGCTATCTCGAGAAGGAGGAGAACCCCCATCTGGGCGAAAGGGGTGTCAAGACCCACATCGATTATCGGGGCCAGCGCGTGCTCTGCGCCTATGCCAGGATCCCCGGCTCCGCCGACTATCTCGTTTCCGAGATGGACCTCAAAGAGGCCAGGCTGCCCCTCCGGCAGATCAACCGGATCATCCTCTACCTCTTCCTTCCGTTCTTCCTTCTACTCGTCCTCATCTCCAACCTCCACTCGAGGCGGACGACATCCCTCCTCCGCCGGCTGACGCTCGACCTCCGCCAGGCCCTCGCCGAAGCGCAGGCCAAGAAAAAGGAAGTGGACGAGATGAACGTCGAGCTCGAGAGAAAGGCCAGGGAGAGTGAGCTCCTGGCCGAGGAGCTCCGTCTTTCGGAGGAATACATCACCGACCTCGTCGACAGCATCTCCCTGGGTGTCATCGGCCTTGATTCCACGGGCCTGATCACCCATTTCAACAAGGAGATCCGCCAGCTCTTCAGCCTGCCGGACCTCAAAAAAGGCCAGAGCATCTTCCAGGCCCTGCCCTGGCTCAACGACAAGGACATCGAGATCGCTTTCGAAAACACCATCTTCACCGGCCGGCCCAAACGGATCGACAAGAAACGGATCGACCGGAAGCGGGGCGAGGAGTACTTCAACCTCTCGTTCTTCCCGGTCGAGGACGCCCGCGGCAAGGTCCGGGGCGTAAGCATCCTCATCGAAGACGTCACTGAGCGGGAGAAGCTCCATGGGCAGCTGGCCGAGTACGAGAAGCTCTCCGCCCTGAGTCAGCTGGCGCTCGGCGCCGCCCACGAGATCAACAACCCCCTCCTGGGGATCTCATCCTATCTCGAGATCCTCCGGGATGAGGCCGCCGAGGAAGCCAAGAAGCAGGAGATCGAGGTCGTTCTGGAAAACGTCTACCGGATCTCCGAGACCATCCGCGGACTGCTCAACTTCGCCCGGCCGACCCCGCCTCAGTTCACCAAGGTCAACATCAACCAGTTAGTCGACGACACCCTATCCTTCCTGAGCCATCAGCCCATCTTCCGCAGCATCCGGATCGAGAAGGTCCTTCCCACCGGGCTGCCCCAGATCACTGCCGACCTCAACCAGGTCCGTCAGGTCCTGACGAATATGTTCATCAACGCCGCCCAGTCCATGCCCGGCGGCGGAGAGCTCAAGGCCGAGACCGCCAAGATCAAGTTCCAGGAGCTCATCCAGGTCCAGATCAGCGATACTGGGGTGGGCATCCCGCCAGAGAACTTGAAGAAGATATTCGACCCCTTCTTCACCACGAAGAAGAGCCAGGGCACCGGGCTCGGACTGAGCATCAGTCTGAGCTACATCAAGAGCCACGGCGGCGAGATCTCGGTCCGGAGCGAAGTCGGAAAAGGCACCATGTTCTCGATCCTCCTGCCCGTCCGCCAGAAGGGCCGACCGCTTCTCAAGGACGAGGAGGTGATCTCGTGAGCGCTTTCACTATCCTCATCGTCGATGACGAGGTCCTGACCCTGAATAACCTCAAGAAAGCGCTGGCTAAAGAGGACTACGAAGTGCTGGTCGCCGATTCCGGCGAAACGGCGCTGGAGATGTACGACCGCTACAAGCCGCAGCTCATCCTGCTCGACCTGATGCTCCCCGGCATCTCGGGTCTCGAGGTCCTACGTCGGATCAAGGACATCGACCGGGAGACGATCGTCATCATGATGAGCGCCTATGAGATCCTGGAGAAGGCCGTGGAATCGATGAAGCTCGGCGCCTACGATTACCTGCTGAAGCCGTTCAAAATCAGCGACCTCAAGCACACCGTCCGACGGGCCCTGGAAACTCTCTCCCTGCGCATCCGGGTCCTGGAACATCTCGAATCCGAAAAAGGCCGCTATTACTTCGGCCGGATCATCGCCGAGAGCCGGAAGATGAAGGAGGTCGTCAGCCTGGCCAAGCGGGTGGCGGGCGCAGACCGGACGACCGTCCTTCTCCAGGGAGAAAGCGGGACGGGAAAAGAGCTCCTGGCCAAGGCCATCCACTATCACAGTCCGCGCGCGGAGAAGCCC
This sequence comes from Candidatus Aminicenantota bacterium, assembly GCA_017886205.1. Classification (GTDB taxonomy): domain Bacteria; phylum Acidobacteriota; class Aminicenantia; order Aminicenantales; family UBA8522; genus UBA8522. The sequence goes on from JAFNEO010000035.1 coordinate 51,442, forward strand.
ATCGTCGAGATCAACTGCGCCGCCATCCCGGAAAACCTGCTGGAAAGTGAGCTGTTCGGATACGAGGCGGGAGCGTTCACCGACGCCCGGAAAAGGAAGATCGGGCTCCTGGAGAGGGGCGACGGAGGGACCGTTTTTTTCGACGAGATCGGAGATATGTCGCTCAACCTCCAGGCCAAGCTTCTGCGCGTCCTGGAGGAAGGCTCTTTCGGCCGCCTCGGCGGAATCCAGCCGATCCGGGTCGATGTCCGGATCATTGCTGCCACGAATACGGACCTGGCCAAGGCGACGGAAAGCGGAAAATTCCGTCCCGACCTCTATTACCGACTGAACGTCGTTCCTCTTGTCATCCCGCCGCTGAGGGAACGGAAAGAAGACATCCTTCCGCTGGCCATCTTATTTATCCAGGAGCTCAACCAGGAGCTGAGGCGGGCCTACAAGAGCATCTCTCAAGAGGCCGCCAAAGCGATCCTCGCCTATCCCTGGCCGGGCAATGTCCGGGAGCTCCGCAACATCATGGAAAGGATCCTCTCCCTCTTCTCCGATGAGGAGGTACGGTTCACTCATCTTCCCTCGGAGATCAGGGATTACAGGGAGGTCCCCGAAGCTCCCGGTCTCGAGGACATCGTGGCCGTCGGTTCGCTGCCGACGTTGGAGAAATTGGAGAAAGTTTACATCAAGAAGGTCTTGGCGGCGGTGGGGCAGAACAAAACCCAGGCCGCCAGAGTCCTGGGGATACATCCTACCTCCCTCTTCAGGAAAATAAAGTCCTGGGAAAAGCACTGAGGGACCGGCCGCCGAAGCCGCTTTATTGCGATTTGCTATAGCGCAAAACGCTATAGTCCTGCATCTAAAATAACACAATTTCTTTAATTTCAATTATTTACGGATTGGCATGAGAATTGCTTTAGTGTTGGCCTGCTTTAATAGGAGGTCAACATGAGCAATCATTCAAAATCCGCGAGCGCCGTCAGGGACATCCGGGAAGAATCCCTTCCCGAGGCGGCCGAAGGCCAGCTTGCGGAAATCATCCCGTGGCCTGATGTCCACAAGATCGTCGCTCGAAAGCCGAAGATAAAAAAAAGAGTCCGGCTCGAGGGCAAATACCTCTATCATCACGGGAAAAAGGTACCCATCCTGCAGTTCCAGAAATCGGGCTATGACCGGCTGTTGAAACTCCTGGTCAAGGAAATCGGTTGAAGAGGAGCCGAAGATGAAAGACGAAGCTAAGATCAGATACATCAGCCCCCTTCCGGAGCTTCGAGAAAAGGAGTATGACCCGTTCCTGGAGGCTACTCTCCAGTTCGAGCGAGCCGCCAATTTTCTTGACCTCGATCCCTGGGTCTATCAGAGGCTCAAGCATCCCGAGCGGGAACTGACGGTCCATCTGGCCATCACCCTCGACAACGGTGTAGCCGAGACCTTCACCGGCTTCCGGGTCCAGCATTCCAGGGTCCGCGGACCGGCCAAAGGCGGCATCCGCTATAGCCCAAAGGCCTCGCTGAGCGAATGCAAGGCTCTGGCCTCCTGGATGACCTGGAAATGCGCGGTCCTCGACCTTCCCTTCGGGGGAGGCAAAGGGGCCATTATTTGCGATCCGCTGAAGATGTCGGAGAATGAACTCAGGAAGCTGACCAAGGAGTACACCTTCGCCATCCGGGACATCATCGGCCCCTACTTGGATATCCCGGCGCCGGACATGTTCACCAACGCCCAGACAATGGCCTGGATTGCCGACGCCTACAGCCAGGGCCGAGGATACCTGGAGCCCGCCGTTGTCACCGGCAAGCCCGTCAATCTCTGGGGTTCTTTGGGCCGGGCGATGGCCACCGGAACCGGACTGTTTTTCGTCCTGGAGGAAACCTGCAAGCACCTGAAAACCCCGCTCAACGGAAAGACCGTGGCCATCCTCGGGTTCGGCAACGTCGGCTCCTCGATCGGCAAGCTGGTCCACCAGGCCGGCTGCCGGATCATCGCCGTCACCGACATGTTCGGCGGCATCCGCTCGGATAAGGGGATTGACCCGTTTGAACTGGAGAAGCAGGTCGCCCAGACGGGCAGCGTCGTCAACTTCCCCGGGACCGAGGCGATCGACAACGACGGCCTGATTGCTCTGGATTGCAACATCCTCATTCCGGCGGCCATGGAAGGCCAGATCCACCGGGATAACGCCGATACCATCAAGGCCAGCATTGTCCTCGAAGGCGCCAACGGCCCGACGACCCTGGAAGCGGACGAGATCCTAAAAGAAAAGAAGGTCCTCGTGGCCCCCGACATCCTGGCCAACGCCGGCGGGGTCACAGTCTCCTACCTGGAGTGGGTCCAGGACCTGCAGCGCTACTTTTACTCCGAGGAGGAGGTCCTGGAGAAGACCGAGAAGAAGATGAAAAAGGCCTTCTGGGATGTTGTGGCCGTGATGGAAAAACACAACGTCACCATGAGGGAAGCGGCCTACATCCTGGCTGTCGGCCGGGTCGCGGAATCGCTCACGGCCCTCGGCCGGGCGGCCTGAACCGGAATTCCTTCCTATCAAAACGATCGGAGGGGGGCAGGGCCGTCCCTCCCCCCTTCACTCCTCCATCCCCAATTTTATCTCCCACACCATTTCCTGCGTTGACCGAGTGCTGTGGCTGTGATATAGGTGGATAACCAAAGCTTGAATCGGGAGAGACAGCATGGACGAAAGCGTCAAGCCAAAACAGGATTATCGGTCTAAACTCACCGGCGGGCTCATCCTCATTCTTCTCGGCGTCCTTTTCCTCCTGACCGAGATGGACAGGATCTCTTGGGCGGATTGGTGGGCCTATTTCCTGGTGGGATTGGGCGGAATTTTCCTGATCGAAGCGCTCCTCCGGTCCTTCTCGGCCGAGGGCCGCCGCGGCGTCGGAGGCAGGATCGTCGCCGGGCTTATCCTGGCCGTAATTGGCGGCGCTCACCTCATCGGTTTTGAAGAGTGGTGGCCGCTGCTCCTTATCGCCGTCGGTATCGGCGTCCTTATTTCCGCTTTTTCTAAAAAGTGAGCCCCGGATGGAAGGATTGATTCCCACTCTGCACGTCGTCGGAAAAACGCTGCCCGAGGCCTGGGAAAAGGCCGTCCTGGCTTGCTGGGAGAAAGGGGCCGCCATCGAGACCGAATACGACAAGCCGGGCGATCCGCCGAGCCGAGACTGCACTATGATGTGGGTGGTCGAAGACCCGTTCCTAGAGCCGCGCATCCACCGCGCCTTCCCGGGCGGCCTGGAGGACCTCGAAGTCTATCGCCAGGAAGTGGTGGACGGCATCCATGACCATTGGATCGCGCCCGAAGAGAGGAAATGGACCTATACCTACCACAAGCGCCTTTTCGCCTATGAGATCGAAGGCCAGGTCATCGACCAGGTCAATTATATCATCGACAAGCTCAGCCAAGCGGGGCACTCACGGCGGGCCCAGGCCATCACCTGGAACCCCAAGCTCGACCCCCCGACCTATGATCCGCCCTGCCTGCAGCGGATCTGGTGCCGGCTGCTCCCGGACGATCAGGGCGGACTGGTCCTCAACATGAACACCCACTGGCGCTCAAGGGACGCATACAAGGCGGCTTATATGAATGTCTTCGCCCTGACCGATTTGCAGCGCGTCATCGCCGGCCGGATCGCGGAAAAGACCAGCCGTCCCGTGCGCGTCGGCCGGTATGCCGACCTCGTGGACAGCTTCCACATCTATGGGTCCTATTTCGGGGAGTTCAAGGGCTTCCTGTCGCTGGTTGATAAGAGGACTTTCGAGGACCGCACTTGGAGCTCCGAGTACGCCGAGCCGATGTTCGCCGAAGCCCGCGAGAGGTTGGAGCGGGAGAAGCGAGGGGTCTGAGGGTCCGCGGCCGGCGCTTTGTGCCGGCTTACTTCATGTTCCGCAGGGCCTGCGCCGACGGAGTCACAGCCAGCCCCCCAAGAGAAGTGCAGCGCAGTTCTCTTGGCAGCATTTTTCCGACGGCAAACACCGCATCAACGGTATCATCTAGAGGGACCGGGTTGACGTAACCGCCGAGGACCAAGTCGGCGCAGACAAGCGCGCCGGTGGCGGCCACGGCATTGCGGGTGTGGCAGGGGATCTCGCAGAGCCCTTGCACCAGGTCGCAGACCGATCCCATGCTGTTCTGGAGCGAAACGGCCGCCGCGTCCAGGGCCAGCTCTGCGGCGCCGCCCATCGCCTCCACGGCCGCGGCCGCGGCCATCGCGCCGGCCGCCCCGATCTCTACTTGGCAGCCGGCGACCTCGGCGGCGAAGGTCGCCCTCCGGGCGATGATTAGGCCGACGGCCGAGGCGGCGAAAAGGGCCATGGCGACTTGTTCAGACGACAGCTTCTTTGTCTCGACCAGAGTGGCCATGACCCCGGGGATGACCCCTGATGATGCCCCGGTCGGAGCGGCGCAGATCACTCCCCCACTGTTGCTGACATGGAGGACGGCCATGGCCCGGGCGGCCGCTCGCGTTCCCGGGCCGCCGAGCGCCAAGTTCCCTTCCGCCTCGGCTTTAAAGATCCGGCCTGCGGACGGCTGAAGAAGACTCATCCTCAAGTCGCGCTCGCCGAGCCCTCGTTCGATGGCCGCGATCATGATATCCCAGCGCCTCAACATCTCTTCCTTGGCTTCCTTCTCGGAGAATCCGAGAAGGCGGGATTCATAATCAAGGGCGACCCGGCCCAGGCTGGTCCCGCGGCTCTTTGCCCTGAGAGCCATCTCCGCGGCACTCGAAAAAAGCGGTTCCCCGCGCTGCACGAAAAAAACAGGCGGGACCGACCAGATGCGGTGAATGCCGCTCAAGGACCGAATTGGACGCAGGATTTCCTCACTCAGTGGGACCGGGCCTTGGAGATGGACCAGCACTCTGTCCTGAGAGGGGTCCTTCACGGTGATGCTTTCAAACGGCTTCCCGCTTTTTGCCAACGCTTCCACTTGTGGGGAAACCGCCTCTTCGCACTCCACGAGGAGGTCATGGGTTTTCCCGTTTAGCTCGACCTCCCAGTCGTCAACCTTTCTGAAAACGATCAGACCACCGCCGATCGATTGGGCCAGCGTTTGGAGACGTCTCCCCTGCCGGCCGGTCAATGCAACAAGGACCGTGTTGGGGTGATCGGCGCCGGGCAAGGGGCTTGTTTGAAAAACGATACTCATCCCTGCCCGCGCGGCAGATTCCAGGGCTTGCGGAAAGCGCTCGTCGGTGATCGGCCATCCTATCAAGCCCGCCGCGAATCCGAGGTCGGCCCCTTGCTGTTTGTAGGTCTTGGCATAAGAGCCTTCGGGGTCAAAAGTGAAAATGGCCGAAACGGGCTCCTCTCCGAGCAGCGACCGGGCGATCCGGCCGATCCGATAGGAGCCGGCCGTGTGTGAGCTCGACGGCCCGCGCATGACCGGTCCCAAGACATCGTTGAAGATGCTGATGAAGGCCATTTTTCCAATATCTCCTTTATCAGGACATCTGTTCCCGGCAGATTCGGCCGACGCGTTTGGCCATAGCAATGATGGTCAGGATCGGAGGCTTGCCCAGTGATTGAGGAAAAAGGGAGGCGTCCGCCACAAACACGTTCTCCGGAAGGGCAGGGTGATGGAAGGATACACTCTCCCGTTCCGTCAAAGGGAGCATGCCGCCGGGATGGCCGGCGTTGATTGTGCCCAAGAAAGTTTTTTCCTTGGGGATCCCGAGCCGGGAAAGTATGTCCTTGCACAAAGCGACGCCCTCATCGAGTCTCGCCCTATCTTCCGGATACAGGGTCTTCCTGATCCCCCGAGAGGAGATGCGTCCCTCGGGGCGATCGGCCAGCTTAATCATGAGACTCATGATATCCCCGGAGGGATAGGACCATCGCCTGTTGAAAAAGAAGCTCAAGAAATCGAAGTAGGGAGAGATTATGTATCCATCTTTTTCAACGACAAAGGGCATGGTGAGCTCTCTGTCCAGGCCGGAGTTATTCCATTCCGCGGCCACGCACAGGACCGGGTCCACAAACAGCCGCGCCCGGCAGGCGATCCCCGATTTCTCGAGGATAAGGGGTGTTCCAAGCCCTCCTGCGGCCAGGATGATCAGGTCGGCGGCCAGAGTTTTTTTCCGCCGGCCGAGCCTGACCTCGACGCCCCTGGCTGTCCCGTCTTCGATAATGACCCTGGTCACGCGGCCGCCGCTGATCAGCCTGGCGCCTCTGGCCAGGGCTGAATCCAGATATCGCCGGCTGTCCCACTTGACTCCTTGCGGACAGCCCAGGACACAGCGGCCGCAATGCCGGCAGCGCGCATATTCGCCCATCTTCGGCGTGGGCCACGGAGAGAGCCCCAGGTCGCGGCAGATATCGAACAGGCGTCGGGTAACCGGCCGCCAATGCTTCTCATGTTCAACGGAGATAGGGATCTCCCGCCCGATCGCTTCAAACTCTTCGTCCAAGCAAATGCCCAAATTCTTGAGGTCTGCGTCCAGCCGTAGGGCGTTTCCCGCGGAGATCGTGGTCGTGCCGCCAAGCCCTCGACCCCGGACCAAGATCATTTCTTTTGTTTTGAGGATCCGCATGGTGGGAAAAAGGAGCCCGATCTCCCGCTCGTCAAAAAAGAGGCCGAACTTCTTCCATTTTGCCGCCGCAGAGAGGTCGCGGGAAAATGGCCGGAACTCCCGTCCAGCCTCCACGACCGTCACCTCGAACGAGCCTTGAAGCTCGTTGGCCACGGTCGCGCCGCCGGCGCCGCTTCCTACGATAATGGCTTTTTTCATGGCGGACCGTCCTCAAAGACAAGGCGGGCCCGGCAGCAGTCGTGGCCCTCGGTCATCCTTTGGGTGAACTCGAGTTTTCCACCCCCCGATATTCCGGCGGCGGCGCCGGTATCCAGAGCCGAGATCAGGCGGCAGACGCGGCCCGTATAGAAACGGCTGAAGGCGCAATCGCTTATGATCACCGCGCCGTCGGGCCGGCCCTCAAAAGATATGCCCAGAATTCTGTACAGCACCCGGCTCATCCGGATGACATCGTCCCGGGAGCGGACGCGGAACCTTCGGCGCAGGGCGGCACCCAGCTTCGAAGCATTCTGGAAGAGCCGGCGTTCAACCGCGCTCTGGTCTCTGTTCTCCGCCCAGAGCCTCTCGGATTCTTCTCTAGTGAAAAGGGCGTAGGCCTGTAGCAGGCGGCGGGCCGAAAGGCCCCTGGTTGGAGGCGGGTCGACGCCAAACGCCCGGGCGGTAGCCGAAAAAAGATCGCGGAGGACTCTCTTCCTGACCGGGGCCGGGGCATAGAAGTCCAGCGTCGCCAGGACTAGGTTCATCGGCTTCCGTCTCTCCGAAGCCTCGCTATCCACCAGATGCCGGCGGCGATCAGTCCGTCGACAAGGAAATTGGCCAGATAGATCAGGAACGGCCGGTGAACAATAAAAAAAACGAGCGAGAGGAGCGACGTGGCCAGTTTCCCCTGGACGAGGAGCAAAGGGAACGTCTTGTTTTCAGGATGCCTGAACATCAGCCAGGCCAGCAGTGAAACCAGGTACATGTACCCGGAGGCGAGGATGAGAAAGAAAGGGCGGCCCACCGGCGGAGCCTCCGGCAAGCCCAAAGGCCCGGACATACGATTGAAAAAAGAGAGAACGCCGTCGGGGATGCCCAGGAAGAGCACTCCCACGATCACGAATCCGGCCGTCATGGCCAGCGCTGCGGCACGATAGCGCTTCATGGTAAGTTCTCAGCTATAGAAAATTTCGAAAAATTTGGCCAAAGGCCCGAACCGGACCTCAGCCAGGAGCTCTTCCGATTCGGCCTTTCCAAGAGGAATCTGCCCGCGGCCGTGTTTCTGAAGCAGAGGATAGTTCTGGTTGATGAAGCAGCTCTCTTCAGAAGGGAAGCGCCGCCGCATGTCCGCATAAATGTCCCCGACCGGGCGGTCCATCACGTTGCCAAAGGTCATGGGTACGAACACGCAGGGACTAACCTCGCCGAAGGAATCCACATAGATCATCCTGTGGCCGGCGTTGCAGCCGAAATGCTCCCGTCCTTCAAAATGCCCGAGGTAGTTGACGGTGATCCCCCCGTCCCGGTTATAGCGGTCCTGCAGAACAACCAGCTTTCTCCGTTCCGCTTCGGTAATCACCAGATCACTTTTCCAGAATCCCTGGACCGAAGGCTTGGCCTCGCTGAGCCAGGCTTCATGGACTTCCAAACCGCTCAGGAAAGAGAGCAGCTCTTCGACTTCGTCCCGGACGATCATCTCCCTGGACAGGACGGCCGAGACTCCGACGTGTAAACCGTCGGTTTTCTTGAATACCTCGATGGCCCGGAGCGCCTCACGGAATGCCCCCCGAGTCCCCCGCGCCCTGTCATGCTCTTCTTCCCGCCAGTCGTCGAGGCTGACCGAGACAGAAAAAAGGCCGGCCTTCTTCAAGTCGGAAGCGAGTCGCGGGGTCAGGGTCGAACCGGTCGTGAAGAGCTTGACCGCACAGTCTGCACCGACGCTTTCGACGATCTCCAGAAGGTCCTTGTTGAGCAGAGGTTCTCCCCCGGTAAGTCCCAGCCAAAAAACTCCCAGTTCCTTCAACTCCCTAATAACGCGCTTAATCGTCGCCGTATCCATAACCCGGCCGGCCCGTCCTTTGTTATAACAATAGGTGCAGCGCTGGGGACAAGCGTTGGTCAATCCGACCTGAGCATGAGACGGTCCATTGGTCCTTTTAAGGAGGTGCTCGTCGATAAAGCGCTTGTAGGCTGGACTGTTGATCGGGGGGAGATGCGAATGGATGATCAGATTCCCACCGACCTTCCGCACCCGGAACCGCCTCATGTACCGGAGCAGGAACCGGTTGGTCCGCAGACCGGCCTTGAGGACCTGGGCATTCCTGGAGATCGCCCGCCATAGAGCGGCCTGTTCGCGGAGCTTCGCCATGCTGCTCATTATACCATCAAACCGATTCAGACGATGGGTGCGCTGCCCTGAAGCAACTTTTATAGCTGCTGAACCGTATATATGGATGAGGGAATGGGCGGTGGAGGGAGGTTCAGATGAGAGCAAAGACAAAAATCATCATCCTCTTGGCGGCCATGTTCCTGACTTTCTTGGAATTTAACTTCATCACCTGCTCGGGCTGCTTCTGCAAGCTCCTCAGGTCCGGACAGGAGTGGACCGTGCTGGCCGCAGCCGATCGCCAGGGCCCGCCTGACGCCGTTGTCACGGCCTCAGCGAAGCTCTGAAGACAGTGCCGAGCTAGAAACTCGCTATGTCGGAGGACCGGCCTAAAGGGACCAGTCTTTTTAGCTCGAGGGCATCTTCCAACCTGTTCTGAGTTCTTTCTCCGCCCTCTCCTGTCCAGGTCGAGGACGCCTCACCGAGCCTCAAGATAACTCAAAAAGCAGGCATCTCTTCCCTCCTGGAGTGGGTTTGACTTTTCCCCTGGCGCACCGAATAATAATGGACCCATCGAGACGTTCTTGAGCGTTAAGAGCGGAGACAATGAATTTCGAACACTTGATCGGCCGGTACGGGCTCTATCTCACGACCTATGTCGTCGGAGTCATCAGCGGGTTTGTGCCGGTCATCAACCTCGAAGTCTACTTGGTTTGGGTGGCGGCGCTGACTCCCAGCTCTCAAGGCGTGGCCATCACTGTCCTGGCGACGTTTGGCCAGATGACGGCCAAGACACTCATGTACCTGGCCGGCGCCGGCATCCTTAAGATCTCCGTCAAGAAACCGGGCAAAAAACTCCAGGCCGTCCAGATGAAGATGGCCAAGTGGCAGCACCGGATCGGGCTGTTCATGTTTTCCAGCGCCTTTCTGGGAGTCCCCCCCTTTTATGTGGTGAGCATTGCCTCGGGAATCTGCCGCGTCCCTCTTCCCGTTTTCCTCATCTGGGGACTGGCGGGACGGTTCCTCCGTTTCGCCATAGCCGTCTTCTTCCCCCATCTCCTCAAGGGTTTGTTCAGTTGAGGCAACGGTTGGGCCGATGAGCTTTCGTCTTCTGGTCGATTCCGACGAATTCGCAGCCCAACTCCTCCAGGATATCTCCACTGCCCGGAGCACGGTCTACGTCCAGGCGATGACCTTCGACGCCGACCGGTCCGGACTCCGCGTCGCCCAAACGCTCATGGACGCCGCTGCCGCTGACCGGCGCGTCCTCATCGATGAGGTCTCCCGGTTTATCGTCAGCGACCGTTTCATTTATTCCCCGGGCAACTGGCGGGACCGAGACCTGCGGCGGGAATGGCGGGCCACACGAAACCTGGCCGAGGAGCTCCGCCGTCAGGGAGTCGGCGTCAAAATCACCAATCCCTATGGCCGCTTCTGGCTGCGGTTTTTCGCCCGGAACCACAAAAAACTGGTGGTCATCGACGGACGAATCTGCTACATCGGCGGCATCAACTTCAGCGACCACAACTTTGCCTGGCACGACATGATGCTGCGGGTCGACGACCCGGACATAGCGGCGTTCCTGGGCGAGGATTTTCTGTCCACCTGGGACGGCCGAAACAAGTCCGCTTTCCGGTCGTTCCCGGGCATCGATCTCTACCTCCTGGATGGCCGCTCCAATGCCCGGGCATTCGAGCCTATCCTCGACCTCGTCCGCGGTGCCCATAAGGACATTTTCATCGAAAGCACGTATTTCGCCCTGCCCTTCTTCGACCGGCTGCGAGAGATGGGGCCAGGCCGGCCTCCGACTGTCCTCCTGACCTCCGCGGTCAACAATTGGCCGCAGATGCGCCACTATCTTCCCTGGGAGGCCCGGCGCTCGGGGATCGACCTGCGCCTTTACCCGGGCCGGCTGACCCACCTCAAGGCCATCCTGGTGGACGGCCGCGAGTTGATCATGGGCTCGGCCAACTTCGACTTCTTCAGCTACTCCATCTACCAGGAGATCGTCGCCGTCGTCCGCGACCCGGCGGTCATCGCCGCTTTCAAGGAAAGGGTGGTAATCCCCGACCGGGAGAGATCGATCTCTTATCAAGGACCCGTTCGTCCTGTCCGCGGCCGGATGCACGCCCTCTCCTTCCGGGCTTTGGCCCGTTTGAGCCGCTGGTTGACGCGGACTTAGTCCGCAAACTCCCTTCCGCCAGACCGTTATTTCAGCCTTTCCAGTATGCCGACGGTGGCGGTGGCTCCGATGCGCGTGCAGCCCAACTTCCGGACTTCGATCGCTCGCTCCAGCGTCCTGATCCCGCCGGCCGCCTTGAGCCTTACGGCTAGGGCGGTGTGTTCCCTCATCAGCTTGAGGTCCCGGTCCTCGGCGCCGCCAGTCCCGAAACCCGTGGAGGTCTTGATAAAATCGGCTCCCACCTCGGACGAGATCCGGCAGGCTGCGATCTTCTCCTCGTCCTCAAGGTAGCAGTTCTCAAAGATGACCTTGACGATAACGCTCCTGGCATGAGCGGCGGCCGTGACCGCTTCGAGGTCGGCTCGAACATAGTCATAATCTCTGGACTTGAGCTTCCCGATGTTGAGGACGACGTCGAGCTCGCGGGCGCCGTTCCGGATGGCCTCCTCGGCCTCGAAGACTTTTGCAGCCGTGGTCGTCGACCCATGGGGAAACCCGATGACGGTCGTCACTCGGACCGGGCTTTGTCTGAGGATTTCGGCGGCGCGCCGGACGTCGCTCGGCCGGACACAGACCGTCGCCACTCTGTACTCGTGGGCGGTCCGGCAGCCCTCCTCGATCTCTTTGTCGGTTAAGTTCGGCTTGAGCAACGAATGATCGATCATCCCGGCGATATCTTCGTAGGTCACCATGTCAGTTCCTCCTCATTGTCTGTGGGTCCGCGCCCTGAATGGACATCAAACCGGACGGCCCGTCACGAAGGAAGGGCGCCGTCCTGGTCCGGGCCTCCTGGTCAATCGACGGCCCGCTGTTTTTGTTCGTAGCCGCAGACCGTGTAGAAAATGGCCCGGTCGAAGAAGAGGACGACGCGGTTGTTGAGCTCGATGGCCTGATAGAGATCATGGGTTGTGTCCAGAAGCCCCTCCTCCATGATCTTGCGCCAAAGGTTTCGCCGGATGAGAATCAACGCCTGGATAACTTCCGAGAGGGCGAACCCTTCCCGGCGGCGTTCGGCCCCCAAAGCGGAGTAATCTTTGGCCACCTCTTCTTTAGAGGTCTCATGAGAGACCCATTTCCCGAGCTGGCTGAAAACGCGGAAAGCCCGCTCGTAAAGCGCGGCATGATTAAAATGGTGATAGGTGTGCATGCTGGTATCCTTGTGGATATCGGCCAGCCAGGAGTTGGTGAGGTCGGCGGCATTGCGCTCGATCAGGTCGACAAGTTTCTGTGAGACCAGAGTGAGATGAATCGAAGCTTTTTTCCCCTCGGTGCTCATGTCCCCTCCTCCTCAAGTCAACGTTTAGCACAGCTACCCATCAAAGTCAACCGGCGCCGATTTTCTCCAGTGAACTTGGCTTACAGACTGATGATGGCCCGGATAACACCGTCGCGATAGCCGGCAGCGAGCTCGAAGGCCTGCCGGGCGTCTTCCAGGGCGAACCTATGCGTGGCCATGAAACGCACATCCACCTGCTTGTTCCGGATGAGGTCGATGGCTTCTCGAACACAGAATCTCTGCCGGCGGACGTTGTGGAGAGAAAGCTCCTTGCGACGGAGGGCGTGAATGTCGAAAGAAATGCGGTCTCCGGTGGGGATTCCGATGATGAGGAGGCGGCCGCCGGGCTTGAGAAGCTCGACCGCCTGGGAGAAAGCGGACTGGTCGCCGCAGCATTCATAAACGGCGTCGAGCCCTTCGGGCGCGAGGCTTATCATCCGAGCGATGATGTCTTCCCGGTCGGGATTCCCCGCCCAAGACGCCCCGGCCTTCCGGGCGACTTCCACTCGGCCATCGATCTTATCGGTCACGTAGACCGCGCGCACGCCGACGGCCCGGGCGGCCAGCAGCACGCTCAGGCCGATCGGGCCGGCGCCGAGGACGGCGGCCGTATCGGGCACGGGTTCGCCGGTTAGCTTGAGACTGTGGACGGCGATGGTCAGGGGCTCGACAAGAACACCCTCATCCAAATTCAGTTCGGCAGGTAGCAAGAAGCCGTTCTCTTCCGGCATCACGATGCGTTCGCAGAGGGCGCCGGAAAGCTGGTTGGGTGTCCCGAGGTAAAGGAGGCGGCGGCAAGTGTTCGGCCGTCCGGCCAGGCATTGGTCGCAGGCGCCACAGACGATCGCCGGGTCGACGGCGACCCGATCGCCCAGCTTCAATCGGCGGACCGAGGGCCCGACCTTTTCGACCGTACCGGAGCACTCGTGGCCGACGATAAAAGGATAGCGGACGATTTGATCGCCGATCCCTCCCTCTGAATAATAATGAATATCCGAGCCGCAAACCCCGACCGCGCCGACGCGGATCAGCACGTCGGTGTTCTTGGTCAGTTGGGGCTCAGGAACTTCCCGGACTTCGATCTTGCCTATTCCGGTAAGGAGTGCCGCTTTCATCGCCTTGCCATTCCCTCCCTGTCCGCCTGCCTTCCCGGGGACAGGAAAACCCGAAAACTTAACTTAGGTCACCGATCAGAAAGGGTTCTCGGTCGGATAGAGCAGGCCCGCCGGCCGGTTGAAATAGACCTCCTCGACACCCAGCATCCGCACGGCCGCGTGGAGCGGTCTCCCGGCGTGCTGGAAGGCGACGGCCGTGTGGTGCGGGAACCGCTTCTCGATCAGGACATGCCGGTAGAATCGCCCCATCTCCTTGATCGCGAAGACACCGATGCTGCCGAATGACTTGGGGTCGATATCGAGCACTTCCCCTTCGGCCGCATAGGCCCGCAGCACTGTATCGGCCGTGGACTGGAGCCGGAAGATGGTGACTCCGCCGGGCCTGATACGGCCTTCCATGGTGCCGCGGGTGATGTCGGGCTCCTTGTCGCCCTCCATCAGCCGGTGCATGATGAGCTGGTACTTGAGCGTGCTCCCGATCATACAAACGGACGGAGTGTTGCCGCAGTGAAAGCCCATAAAAAGATCGGTCGGCTTGTAGGAGCCGACACGCTTCCGTGCCGCCTCGTACATGTCATGGGGCACAGAATTATTGACGTCAAGGAGGGTGGCCGGGAGCTCAGTCGCGCAGGTCGCCATGTACTCGCTCAACGCGCCGTAGATGTCCACTTCGCAGGAGACCGGGATTCCCCGCCCGGTCAGCCGCGAGTTGATGTAGCAGGGGACGAACCCGAAATACTTCTCGAAGGCCGGCCAGCACTTGTTGGCGAAAACTCCGAACTCCGATGCGCCCAGGTGGGCTTGCATGAACTTGGTCAGCGCGACCTCGTACTGGGCCAGCTTTTCGAGAAGGTCGGGGTAGGCCAGCCCCTGGCCAAGCTCCTTGGCCATGTCCCGGGCGACGGCCTTGATCTTGGGGTTGCCCTTGGCTCCGAGAAAGATATCGTAGAGGTCGAGCTCGCTGTTTTCCATGACCTCGACGCCGATGTCATAGAGGGGCTTGATCGGCGCGTTGCAGGCCAGGAAGTCCTGCGGTCGCGGCCCGAAGGCAAAGATCTTGAGCTTCCGGATACCCAGGATGATGCGGGCGACCGGCAGGAAACCCGCGATCATATCAGCCACTTCGGCGGCATTCCCGACGGGGTACTCAGGAATATAGGGATGGAGGCGCCTCAACCCGATGTTGTAGCTGGCGTTGAGCATCCCGCAGAGGGCGTCCCCGCGGCCGTTGATCAGGTCTTGGCCTGTTTCCTCGGCGGCGGCGGCGAGCATGACCGGCCCGTCGAATTTCTGGGCCAGCAGCGTCGTCGGACCTTCCGGCCCGAAATTTCCGAGAAAGATGACCAGCGCGTTGATACCCTTGTCGCGCAGCTCCTGCTCGGCGGCCAGCACATGGGCCTCGTTCTCGACCACAGTCTGGATCTCGATGACCGGAATCTTCTTGGCCCGGCACTCTTTCACCACCTGAATCCGTCTCTTTCGCGACAGTTCCACCGGAAAGCAGTCGCGGCTGACGGCGATGATGCCCAGTTTTAGCTTCGGGATATTCTTCATCTCTTTTCTCCTTTTTTCTGACCATAATAGGCTCCGGGACCATGCTTCCTCTGGAAGTGTTTGTCCAGGAGATAGCGCGGGAAAAGCGGACCCGAGGGATTTAAAAACAGAGTCCCCAGCGCTATTTTGGCGATTTTCTCCAGGGCCAGGCAGTTCTCGACCGCCTCCCCGGGCGTCCTGCCCCAAGCAAAAGGACCATGGCCGGCCACCAGCACGCCCGGCCTCTCCAGCGGTTTGATCTTCTCGAAGCGTTCTCTGATCACCTTGCCCGTGTTGAGCTCGTAGTCCCTCTCGACCTCATCACGCCTGAGGAAGCGCGTAACCGGCACCGGCCCGTTGAAGATGTCGGCGTGCGTCGTACCCAAGCAGGGGATCTCTCTGCATGCCTGGGCATGCATGGTCGCGTGTTCGCTGTGGGCATGGGCTATGCCCCCGATTGTCCGGAAGGCTCGATAGAGCTCAAGGTGGGTCGGTGTGTCCGAGGAAGGACTGAGCCGGCCTTCAACCCGTTTTCCAGCGAGGTCCACCAGCACGATGTCCGAAGGCTTCATCTTTTCATAGGAGAGACCGCTGGGCTTGATGGCCATGATCCCCTTTTTCCTGTCCAGGCCGCTGGCGTTGCCAAAAGTGAGTGTGACTAGACCAAACCGCACCAGGTCCAGGTTAGCCCTCCAGACTTGTTCTTTAAGCTCGCTGAGCATCAGCCGCCCTTTCTCTGACGGTCCCGGATCGCCAGGAGGTCTTTCATCACGTTGTGCAGAGTCCCTGACGCGGTCCTGGTTCCGAAGGCGTCATGGAGCTGGGAATAAAGCTTATACAATTGTCCATAGACTCCATGACTCGCCCGGTTTGGCCGGAAGGTCTCGGCCTTGAGCCCGCACATGGCTGCCTGGGCCTGGACGAAATCATCATACCCTCCTTTAGCCTTCCCGGCAACCACGGCACCGGCGATGGCCGAGCCCAGGGCACAGGTCTGGCCGGAACGGGCGATCTTCATCTCCCGGCCGGTCACGTCGGCGTAGATCTGCATGAGCAGCGAGTTCTTCTCGGCGATTCCTCCGCAGTTGATGACCCCGGAGATTTTAACGCCGTATTCCTCGAACCGGTCGATGATGATCAGGGCGCCGAAGGCAGTGGCTTCGATCAATGCCCGGTAGATCTCCCCCGGTGTCGTGTGGAGGGTCTGGCCCAGGAGGAGACCGGTCAGCCTCTGGTCCACCAGGATAGTCCGGTTGCCGTTGTTCCAATCGAGGCCGAGGAGCCCGGATTCGCCGGGCCGGAGCTGGGTTGCCTTGGCCGTCAACGCTTTGTGAGATCCTTTGGCCGCGCCGCCGGGCTGGATGGTGCCCACGAACCAGTTGAAGATATCGCCCACGGCCGACTGCCCCGCCTCGAGCCCGAAACAGCCGGGGAGGACCGACCCATCGACGATGCCGCAGAGACCGGGGATATCGGCCAGCGGCTGGCTGTTCGGCCAGACGGCAATGTCGCAGGTGCTGGTCCCGATGATCTTAATCAGCCGGCCGGGCCGGACACCCGACCCGACGGCCCCCAGATGGGCGTCAAAAGCGCCGACGGCGACCGGGATCCCTGCCGGAAGGCGCAGCCGGCCGGCCCATTGGGGAGTCAATTTTCCAGCGATATTATCGGACGTATAGGATTTTCCGTAGAGACGCCGGCGCAATTCACCCAGTTTAGGATGGAGCTTGGCCAGGAATTCCTCTGCCGGCAGGCCCCCCCAGGCGTCGCTGAACATGGCCTTGTGCCCGGCGGCGCAGCGGCTGCGTTTCATAACCAGCGGATCGGTTATGCCTGTGAGAAGGCCGGGGATGAAGTCACAGCACTCCACCCAGCTTGAGGCGGCGTCGAAAACCGCCGGATCGACGCGCAGGCAATGGAAGATCTTGCTGAAGAACCACTCCGAGGAATAGGTCCCGCCGCATTTAGCCAAGTACTCGGGATGCTCCCTGGCGGCGAGCTCGGTGATCAGACCAGCTTCGGCATGGCCGGTGTGGTCTTTCCAGAGCCAGGCCTGGGCGTTCGGGTTGTTCTTGAATTTCTTCTGAAAGCTCAGCGGCGTCCCGGTGTTATCCACGGGAATCGGGGTCGAGCCCGTGGTGTCGACTCCAATGCCAACGACCTGGGCCGGGTCGAACGAGCGGTCGGCCTTCCTGGCTTCGGCCAGGAGCGACCGGACCACGACTTCAGTCCCGCGGACATAGTCGGCCGGGTTCTGCCGCGCCAAGTTAGGGTCGGAGGAATCGAGGATGATCCCTTCTTTTCCCGTTTCGTAGGCGTGAACCGCCGTAGCGAGCTCGCCTCCGTTCGCTACATCTACGAGAAGCGCCCGGACGGAATTGGTCCCGAAATCAAGCCCCAGACCGAGCACTCTTTTTTTCATCTCAGCATCTCTCCTCCTCGTTCCTTACCCAACTCAGCAGCCTATTCCACTTTCCATTCATGGATGCCGGCCGACCAGTCCTTCTGGCACTGGACCTCCAGGCGCAGGGCGTTGGTTGACACGGGCCGGAATTTCACCCGGTTGAACATGTCCTTTTCGACCCCGTAGGGATCGCTGGCTTGGACCGGAAGCCAGGTTTCTCCCTGACGGTAGAAGAGCTGCCACGAGGCGGGGACCCGGCATTCCCCCTGTCCGGTGTCATCGAACCAGTAGACCTCGACCGCAGAGACGGTGGCCGGCCGCTCGAATTCGTACTGAACCCATTCCTGAGTGCCCTTGTTCGGCCACCAGTGTAAGTAAGGGTGGGCATGGTCGTTAGAGTTCAACGGGTCCCGCTGGTCGTTAACTGAACCGGCCGGCTTGTCCCCGGATGCGCTGACCGTGCTTGCCGAAGCTAAGCTCGGACGAGGAACCGGCCTGGCCAGTGACTCCTCGCGCGGCAGCCAGACGGTCATCTCGCCTTCCCCGCGGTGGGCCCAGGCATAGTATGGGATGGCGATAAACTCCTGTTTTTTCCGGTCGACCTGCCCGGCCCGGCGGCCGGCGAAAAGCGCAGTTGCCTCTCCTTTGATGACGGTGACTCCGTTGAGCAGGTCATCATGCCGCTCGGCAGCGAGCGGAGTATCGTCGGGGAGGACGAGGTGGGTCACTTGGCCGCCGTTGTCCGGCCATTCGGCGCAGTAGACGATCGGCCCGCGCTCCAGGGCCGTCTTGCCGATATCGTCCTTGACCGCGGCGTTGGCCACGACCCGCCGGACGGGCATGGGGAAGTTGACCTCGACGGTATCCCCATCCTTCCAAGCCCGGCGGAGGCGGGCATATCCCTGGACGACTTCCGGGGTGATCGCCTCGCCGTTGACATAGATCGTCACCGCACTCGACTCATGCTCCATATGTTGATACAGGTCTCCAGGCGCGGGGCGTTCGAGTGCCCAGCCGGGAATGCGGACGTTGAGCCCGAACTCGGCGGCCGACTCCGGGTGGACGACGATCTTGACTGTCCCGTCCCAAGGATAGCGGGTCTGCTGCTCGACGCGGACCTTCTGTGCGTTAAGCGTCAGGCTTGACTCGCTGCCCACAAACAGGTTCACGAACAAAGAGTCGTTCTGCGTCGCATAGATGAAGCCGGGTATTTCCGGGACGAAACGGACGATGTTGCTCGGGCAGCAGGCGCAGTTGAACCAGGGGCTGCGGTGGTACTGGCCGAAAGATTCGAGCGGGTTGGGATAGAAGAAAAGGTCCCCGCTCATCCCCACTCCCGAGAGGATGCCGTTATAGAGTGTGCGCTCAAGGATATCGATATACCGGGAGTCGCCTTTAAGGAGGAACATCCGCCAGTTCCAGAGCACATAGCCGATCGAGGCGCAGGTCTCGCAGTAGGCGGCGGCGTTGGGCAGCTCATAGGCGGGGCCGAAGCCCTCGATCCCGCCGGCCGCCCCGATCCCTCCCGTGACATACATCTTCTTATTGGCGACGTCATCCCAGATCTTGTCGAGGGCCTGGATGTAGGCCGCGTCGCCGGTGAGGGCGGCTACATCCGCCATTCCGGAATACATGTACATCGCCCGGACGGCGTGGCCGACGGCCTCGGCCTGCTCGACCACCGGCTTGTGGTCCTGGGAGTATTCACCGTAGAGCTGGCGGTCCTTGGAATTGCCTCGCTCGTCCAGGAAGTACTTGGCCAGGTTGAGGTACTTTTTCTTGCCGGTCAGCCGGTAGAGCTTGACCAGGCCGATCTCGACCTCCTGGTGGCCCGAGGTACCGTGTTTTTTCCCCGGGCCGAAGACACTGTCGATAAGGCTGGCACTCTTGAGAGCGACGGCCAGGAGGTTTTTCTTGTTCGTCGCCTTGTTATAGGCGACCGCCGCCTCATAGAGATGCCCGAGGTTGTAGAGCTCATGGCTCATATAGAGGTTTGACCATCGTTCCTTTCCCACCCAATCGACAGGCGGGTTTGCCGGGTCGATGGTCCGGGCCGTGTAGAGATAGCCGTCTTTTTCCTGGGCGGCGGCGATCTTGGCGATGATCTCGTCGATTTTAGTTTCGAGCTGAGGGTCGGGATGGACCATCAGGGAATAGGCGGCGCCCTCGATCACTTTGTAGACGTCGGAATCATCGAAGGGGTACTTCGTGCAAAAAGAGCCTTGGGCTATTCCGCCGGCGATCTCGAAGTTCTTGATCCGGCCGGTCGACTCGGACTGTTCCAGGGCGAACGGGATAGTGACCGTTCGGTTGGTTTCGAGGCGGGGCGCCCAGAAAGCGTCGTTGAGCTTGACCGCCGTCAGGGGGACAGCGGTGTATGGGTAGTCCATTCCCCCGCTTCTGTTGCAGGATACCTGCGGCCAAACCAGGAGCGCGCCGATCCCGAATAGTATCAGCCGAGTTCTTTTTGGCATGCGCTTCGCCTCCTCATCGGTCTGATGAAAGACCTCTATTTTATCACCTTTCCTTGAGCATGACCAAGCCGTACAGCCCTCCGGCCGCGCCCTCGGGCGAGGCTTGATATCTAACCGTTACTGTCTTTTTTCCTCGGGTCAGCTCCCGAGGAATCTTGTATTCCACGTCAAAGAAATCGCCGGGGAAATTGACGTTGACTGTTTGGGTGGCGACCTTCATCCCCTCGACGAGGATGTCAAAAGTCCGGCCGGTTTCACTCCCCCAATACGTACCGAGAAGCACCATCGGTTTGTCAGGGAGAACCTTGAGGTCATAGCTGAACCAGCCGCCAGCGAAGGCCTGCCGCCAGCGCTCTCCCCTGAGTTCGCCGGACTCGCTCTTTTCCGCCTGGAGGTTGTGTTCTTTCTCTGATTCGGTCTCGCCGACCGCCACCCGGTCGACTAGGCGCTTCTCGATGTCTTTCTTCCGGGCGGCTTCCTCAGCGGCGCGGGCCTTGCGCTTGGCATTGACTTCGGCCCATTCCTTCTCGGCGTAAAGATGCCAGTAGAGGGCATAGCGCTTGGCGAAGAGTTCATAGAAGGGCACGAGATTGACATCGCCCGGGCGTCCCGCGCCGACAGTCTGGAACGTCAGCGGACGGCCGGCGACCGGCTTAATCCAGCCCTCCAGGTTCTCGCCGGAGGGGACCAGGTCGGGCGCGGACGCCGGCTTCCCGTCAGAGTGATAAGGCCCGTAGATCTTTTCCCCGGCGAGGTCTTCGGTCGGCAGCTCTCCGGCCAGAACCACAGGGCCAAAAAGAATAGCCGCCAGATTAGGGTCGTCGGGCATCCGCCAGAGGTGGAGCGACATCGGCATATCTACGGTTATCTTGTCACCGTTTCTCCAGGTGCGGCCGAGCGACAGATAGCTGCCGGGCTGCGCGGTGACCTCACGGGTCTCGCCGTTGACCTTGACAGCAAGTCCTTTTGTCGCCCAATAGGGCACCCGGATGCGGAGCTCGAGTTCGACATCGCCTGGAGCGTTAAGGACGAGGGTTGTGCCCTGATCTTTGGGGAACGCCGTCTCCTGGCGCAAGGTCAATCCCTTCTCCGGCCAGCGCAGCTCACTGGCGATATAGAGGCTAACGTAGAGCGCAGTGTCGTCATGGAAATAGATGCTGTCGCCGTATTTAGCATGGTTCTCGACGCCCGTTCCGGTGCAGCACCAGAAGGAATCGTTGGCCGTGCAGAAGGTCTTGTACCAGCCCGACTCCATCGGCACGTAGTACATTACCATCGCGGTCGCCGGGTCTTGCGTCGATAGAATGCCGTTGAGGAGGGCTCGTTCATAGTAATCGGCAAGCTTGGGGTCGGGGCTCCAGGTGAAGAGCTGACGGGTGAGCTTGAGCAGGTTGTAGGTCACGCAGGTCTCGTGGCTGGCATTGCTCACCTCGGCGGCCAGGACGTCCGGGTCGGTCCGCCATCCCTCGTAATTGCTGGTTCCGCCCGTCACGTAAGAGCGATGGTTGACGACTTCGTCCCAGAAGTAGGTCGCGATGTCACTGTAGGATTTTTCTCCGGTCAGCTCGTATTCACGGGCGGCTCCGATGACTTTGGGTACTTGCGTGTTGACATGGAGCCCCTTGAGCTCGTCGCGCCGTCCGGACAGCGGGTCGAGGAAAGCCTTGTGGTCGAACCGCCGGGCCAAGGCGAGCTGGTCGGGGTCGCCGGTTACGGCGTAGAGGTTAGCCAGGATTTCGGTCATCCCGCCGTGTTCCACCTTGAGCATCCGCTGCATCGCTTCATCATCCAGCTTGTCCATTCTCAGCTTCGTCCAGGCGGCCATGCCTTTGACGACGTCGAGAGCCTGCCTATTTTCGCAGTGGACATACATGTCGAGAAGGCCGGCCATGATTTTGTGGAGCGTGTACCAGGGCGCCCAGACCCGCTTTCCCTCGATGACCCGGTCGATGAATTCCTCCGGGTAGGCGCTGAGGTAGCCGGTCTTGCCCAGGGCTTTCTGGCATTTGGCCAGCTCGGCCACGAGAGCATCCGCCTTCCGGCGGAGCGCTTCATCTCCGGTGGCCGCGCACGTCAGGGCACATGCCGTGAGAAAATGGCCGACGAAGTGGCCGCGGAGCTCGACTTTAGGCTCTTCCCATCCGCCGAGGGGCTGGGCTGAGCTGAGAAGGCCCGCGGTGAGGCGGAAGTTATGCAGCAGGCGGTCGGAGTCGAGGTCATGGAGATATCGCGTGTTCCGGTCCATGGCCTGCTTGAACGGCCCGTCGAGAAGCCGGACGTTCTGGAGCGGAAACGGACGGACCGCGATGGGGACTTGGGGCTGGATTTTATCGGGGCCGGCCGCTTTTTTATTTTGGCAGGCGGTGAGTGAAAACGCGAGCCAAAAGAAGCAGAATCCGATCAACAATAGCGACAATTTCTTGGACATGGAAAACATCTCCCGGAGTGAATGTCGTTTAAGGTCAAGGGGGGCATGCTCATCCATGGGGCGAACGTCTTCGCCCTCTTCAGAGGCCATCTTATATCTTAGAGAGAGGTCAATGTCAAAGATTTGAAAATTCGGCCATGATAAAGTAGGATGAACGCAACAGAGGAAGAAAGCCAAAACCGGGCAGGAGGAACGAGTGAAAGGATCGACCAAAATAATCGCGGTCGGTGCGTTCGGCCTGCTGGCGCTCATGGGACTCGCCGCCTGCAAAGGCAATAAAGCCGATCTGCCGGAACCAGCAGCAGTCGGGGAGCCTGCGGAAGGAGGGACAGCCATGGATGTTCAAAAACAACCATTCGGCCAGACACCGGACGGCACGGCCGTCGAGATCTACGCTCTGACCAACGACAAGGGCCTCAAAGCGCACGTCATGACCTACGGAGCGACGCTGGTGTCGCTCGAGGTCCCCGACCGGACCGGAAAACTGGGCGATATCGTGCTGGGATATGAGGCGCTTGACGGATACATAAAGAACAGCCCTTACTTCGGGTCGATCGTCGGCCGTTACGGGAACCGCATCGCCAAGGGGCGGTTTACTCTAGACGGTGCCACCTACCAACTGGCCACAAACAACGGTGAAAACCATCTCCACGGAGGAATCAAAGGGTTCGACAAGGTGGTCTGGAAGGCCGAGCCGGTCCGCGAGGCAGGCGCCGTCGGCGTCAAATTCAGCTACCTGAGCAGGGACGGCGAAGAGGGCTATCCGGGAAACCTGGCCGTCACGGTCGTTTACTCGCTCACGAATGCTAATGAGCTCAGGATCTCCTATGAGGCCACAGCGGACAAGGCCACACCCGTCAACCTGACCCACCACAGCTATTTCAACCTGGCCGGCGGAGGCGATGTCCTCGGCCACGAGCTTACGATCAACGCCGAAGGCTATACGCCGGTCGATGCGGGGCTGATCCCGACGGGTGAGATCCGGCCGGTTAAGGACTCGCCGTTCGACTTCACGACGCCGCACAGCATCGGCGAACGGATCGCCCAGGTTGAAGGCGGGTACGATCACAATTTCGTGTTGCGCGGGGGAGGTGGGATGATGGACCTGGCGGTGCGGGTGTATGAGCCAAAGAGCGGCCGGATCATGGAGATCAGCACGACCGAGCCGGGCCTCCAGTTCTACTCCGGGAATTTCCTGGATGGGACGATCACCGGGAAGGGCGGTAAGGCCTACTTGAAGCATTGCGGCTTCTGCTTGGAGACGCAACACTTTCCCGATTCCCCGAACAAGCCGAATTTTCCCTCGACCATCCTGCGGCCGGGAGCCGTCTATAAGAGCCTGGCGATCCACAAATTCTCAACAATCTAACCGGTGATCATCAGCTTCAATCAGCCGGCGTTCATTCCGTGGGGAGGATTCTTCGCCCGGCTACTGAGCTCCGATCGGATGGTCCTGCTCGATGACACCTTGCTCGCTCACGGGTTCACCTTCGTCAACCGCAACCGCGTCAAAGGACCGGAGGGCGAAGTCTGGATCACGGTGCCGCTCAAGAGGAAAGGCCGCGGCCAACAGAAAATCAAGGACCTCGAGATCTATGATAAGGCGAGCTGGGCCAGGAAGTTCCTTTCCACGCTCAGGCATTACTACGGGAAGTCCATCTATTTCGAGGCCGTCTTCAGGGACATCGAGGCCATCGCAACAGGGGCAGATGACAGTTTTATGAAGCTGGCGATCGGACTGCTGACTGGCTTGAAAAGACACCTCGGCATCGAAAATGCTGTGCTCTTTCAATCGAGCCTGGGGATTGCGGGAAAGGGGACTCCCCTCCTCGTCTCCATCGCTGAAAAGCTCCGGGCCGATGAAGCCATACTGCCGTACGGTTCGGAAAAATCGGTGGAGTGCGCTCAATTCGAGAGGGCCGGAATCAGGCTGCGCTTTTTGCGGTACTCCCCGCCGCAATATCCTCAGTTCTGGGGTGACTTCCTGCCGAACCTCTCTGCCCTCGACCTCCTGCTCTGCCTCGGCCCGAGCGGTCGAGAGGTCATTAAAAAAGGCACCTTTTGTTTGACCGCGCGAACCGCCTGTGATATAGGGAAAGGCTGACGAAAGAGCCAGCGTCATGAAAGAATACCGGGATCCCGCTCTCCGAGTGACACTCCTCCCCCGCGACACCAACAAACACGGCACGATCTTTGGAGGCGTCATCCTGACCCACATCGACCTGGCCGGCGCCGTCCAGGCGCGCCAAACCTGCGGACCCTATAACTTTGTCACAGTGGCCATGGACAAGGTCGTCTTCCACAAGCCGGTTTTTGTGGGCGACGTGGTCAGCTTCTACACCGAGACGGTCAGAGTCGGCCGCACCTCTATCACCATCAAGATCGAGGTCGAGGCCACCCGTTCGGACAGCCAGGAGACGGTGAGAGTGACGGAAGCCGAGGTTGTTTTCGTGGCCGTGGATAGCGACTGGAAGCCCACGCCCATCAAACCCTGTCTTAGATTGGATAAAACCTAGGAACGGAGGGGGCGAGGCGCACGCCGATCTTCTTCCTTCAGGAAATCTGCAGAACTTTGGCGCCGCGGATCCGGCGCTCCTTGATTTCAAGGAGGGCCCTGTTGGCGTCTTCAAGGGGATAGACTTCGACTTCCGGTTTGATCGGGATCTCGGCCGCCAACGTCAGAAACTCGGTCACATCGGTTCTCGTCACATTGGCGACGCTCTTGATTTCCTTCTCCATCCAGAGATGGGTAGGATAATCCAATTTCAACAGGTAATCCTGATCGATGTTCTCCTTTCGGATCGCATTGACGACAAGACGGCCGCCGGCGTCCAGATTGCGCAGCGCTTCGACCACCGGCTTCCAGACAGGCGTCGTGTCGATAACGGCGTCGAGCTTTTCCGACGAGGCCTCATCCGGGTCGCCCGTCCATACCGCCCCGAGTTCCCGGGCGAATTCCCGTTCTTTCTCGGCCCGAGCAAAGACAAAGACCTTGGTATCTGGAAATTTGTGCTTGACCATGAGCAGGACGAGATGGCCCGACGCGCCGAAGCCGGTCAGCCCGAGCCTCTGGCCGTCCCGGAGGCCCGTCAGGTTCAGGGAGCGATAGCCAATCGCGCCCGCACAGAGGAGCGGTGCCGCCTCGACGTCGGAAAAAACCTCAGGGATAGCATAGGCGAAGTCCTGGCTCACGGCCATGTATTCGGCATATCCGCCGTCCACATCCCTCCCCGTAGCCCGAAAATCTGCGCACAGATTCTCCCGCCCGCTGCGGCAGAGTCCGCATCTCCCGCAAGCCAAATATATCCAGGCGACGCCGACTCGATCTCCTTTCTTGAAGCGACCGACCCCGACGCCCGTCTCTTCTACCCGGCCCACTACCTGATGCCCCGGGATGACCGGCAGCCGCGGCGGCGGCGTCCTCCCTTCGATCTCATCGAGCTCAGTATGGCAGACCCCGCAGGCAAGGACTTTGAGCAGCAGCCCGCCCTTCCTGGGCGCCGGAATTGGAACTTCTCTAAGTTCCAACGGATTCCGGTTTTCGCTGAGATCGCAGATCTGAGTCATCATCATCGCTTTCATCGAAGTAAGCCTCTTGGGAGGATCAATCGATGGTCAGCTGTCGTGCTCATTTTCAATGAGTTCTTTTGCCGGCTGCCTCAAGAATTATCAGACAGGCCGCGGATCCGGTCCAGGTCCAGCTCTCCTTTTGCCCCCCAGCCCCGCACACCTTCCGGAATGCCGGGCCGGAAATGCTCGTAAAGAGAAAAAGCCCTGACCGCCAGCTCCTTGGGAGAAAAGGTACGGGCCAGCTCTTCCATGGCCCGGCGAACCGTCTCGAACGCCTCTCCGAACTTGCCTTGGAGATATCTCTCCACTCCGGCGGGCTCGATGAGACGGTCCCCCTCGACGGCTCTTACCCCGCCCGCGGTCTGTGTCACCGGGATGGGCCGCCCAAGAAGCTCGACCCAGAATTCCTCTCCACGCCGGGCCTTCTTCGGCGGCAAACCTTCGACCTTTTCGGGCGCTTTGTAGATGCCGAGGCGGCGTCCCTTGGACTGGGCGTTCAGCCCGGCCAGCGCCTTGCCCAGGGAGAGTGCGGCCTCGTGATCATAGCCAAGCCGCTCGGCCACGAGACTCGCCCAGAGCGTCAGCACCGGCGCCCGGTTCACCAGGACGACTTCCCGCGGCATTGCCTCCCTCGAGCTGAATCTAGCCCTATCTCCTGGGATTGTCAAGAATCCGGTTGGCCATAGAAGGTCTCCAGCCAGTCCCGCCAATCAGTTTCGCTCCTGACTTTGATGACGGCCATCCGGGCCCGCGCGGGGTGAGGATGCTGGCGGGCGTAGTAGATACCGAAATTGCGCATGATTCTGAGTCCCCGCCCTGGGCCGTACAGGTCACAAGCCGTCCGGAAGTGCAGGGAAATGAGCTCCCGCTGTTCGTCTATCCCCGGCGCGCGCGGTTCCCTGCCGGCGGCGATCTCGCGGGCCTGCCGGAAGATCCAGGGATTGCCGATGGCCCCGCGAGCGGCCATGACGCCGTCCACGCCCGTCTGCTCGATCATCCTCAGAGCGTCGGCAGCGGTGTGAACGTCACCCGATCCGATGACCGTCCGATCAGGAAACTCGCGCTTCACCCTCGCTAAGAACGCCCAGTCGGCCGGGCCCCTGTATTTCTGCTCGACGCTGCGGGCATGGACGCAGATCGCCGCGATCCCCGCCTTGAAAGCTCCATGGGCGATCTTCCAGAAGGCCTGCGAACTTGTATCCTTCTCTTGGAAGGCCCGACGGAGCTTGAGCGTCACGGGCCGGTCGGGGACTGCTTCGAGCACCGCCTTGACGATGTCCAGCACGCGGTCGGGATGAGCCATCAAGTACCCGCCACGCTTCCGGGCCAGGACTTTTCTGACCGGGCAGGCAAAATTCAAGTCTATGACGTCAAATCCTGACCGGCTCAGCACGGCCGCCGCCTGGGCCATGACGGCTGGTTCGCTTCCCATGATCTGTCCTGCCACAGGGTGGTCGCCGTCGTCCAGCCTGACCAGCCTGTGCAGGAGCCTGCTCTCCATCAAAAACTGTCGGTCGAGCATGGCTTCTGTCGTACAGTAGGGCGCTGACAGGGAGCGGCAGATCAGGCGATAGGCCAAGTCGCTGTAGCCGGCCAGCGACGCGAGGACCACCGGAAAACCGACCTCGACCTCGCCGATCTTCAGGGGTTTGAACACGGGTTTGAATTAGCACACGAGAAAAGAGGTTGTCAATGATGCGGCTTCAAGCGGAGATCTGGTTTTTTCCTTTTATCTTGGCCTCATAGAGTTTCTGGTCCGCGCTGTGGATGAGCTCATCCACATGAACGGCATCCTCGGGATACCCGGCCACCCCCATGCTTACGGTAAGCCGAGTTTTCGGGGCGGAGGCTTTCGGAGAGAAGCCGTGCGTCTTGATGGCTTTGTCAATCCTATGGGCAACCCGTAGAGCGCGATGGCCGTCCGAATACGGGAGGACGACGGCAAACTCGTCTCCCCCATAGCGCGCGACCAGGTCCACCTCCCGGACGACCTTCCTGACAACCTGGGCCAGTTCCTGGAGGATCACGTCCCCGGTGGGATGTCCATAGGCGTCATTGACCGCCTTGAAATTATCGATATCGATCATGATCAGGGTGACGGGGAATCGCTGGCGGAGAGATTTCTTGATTTCAAGGTCGAGGAATTTCCTAAAATAGCCGTGATTGTAGAGACCCGTCAGCCAATCGACGACGGCCAAGTTCAAGGCCTCTTCATAATGGGACCGCAGCCTGTCCAGCTGCTTTTTCTTCTCCAGGAGGATTTTGACCCTGGCCTGGAGCTCCCGGCCGACGATCGGCTTGACCAAGAAATCATCGGTCTGGAGCTCTATGCACTTGAGCCGGCTGTCCATGTCCTCCAGGCAGGTGATAACGACGATGGGGAGGTCCTTGCCTTTTTCCGAGCCCTTGACCTGGCGGCAGACCTCGAACCCATTCAGGCCGGGCAAAAGGAGGTCCAACAGCATCAGGTCCACTCTCCCCGTTTGGCAGAGTTCGACCGCATCCGCCCCGTTGGCCAGGGGTTCAAGCCGGAGGGGAAGATCCTTTAAGAAGTGCCGGACCAACTCGGCGTCGCTCTCGTTATCTTCGACCAGAAGGACCAAGGGCAGTTCCTTCTGCGACTCCGGAGCGGCGTCGTCGGAGTGCTTATCCACGATAAAAGACCACTGCGAATGATCGCGGATGATCAGTTGATCGCGGTACTGCCGGAGGGCGATCAGAGAGTTCGCCCGGGCGATGAGCTCTTGCGGCCGGACCGGCTTGGACAGGTATTCCTCGGCTCCGGCCTCCCGCCCGGCGTGCTCGTTCTCCGGATCGTCCAGGGCCGTGACCATGATGATCGGGATACTGAGAGTCCGGGAATCCTCCTTCAGTATTCTGGCCACCTCAAAGCCGTTCATTTCCGGCATCATAACGTCCAACAAGATCAGGTCGGGGAGCTCACAGACGGCCCTCTCATAAGCCTCTTTGCCGTTCGACGCTCGTATCGTGTGGAAGAGGCTTGTGGAGAACACCTTCTCGAGAGAAGCGAGGCTCACTTGAGAATCATCCGCGATGAGCACTTTCTTCTTATAGGGCACGCTGACCGGCTGTTGCTCCTGATGTTCCATCGCTCTGTCTCCTCGAAATGGCTTTTAAGTTACGGCTCTTATGCATTTCCCGGCCCGGCCCCTTTCCTCGCCTTCCCGTCTGAAGACATAGGGACGGGTTTCGCCTGAAGCCGAACCCAGGTTCCCACAGCCCCCGCCCCTGGTCAATCATCTTTTGGGGGGAATCGAAAGGTGATGTTTGAAAGGGAAATATCACCTCTGGGGGTAGGATAACACCGGGGAGCTTTGTTTGACGGACTGAGAAGATAGGTATAATCTGGAGTTGAGTGAATATTAGTATGGGCAAGCTGAGAAAGCAGACAAAAAGGCAGTTCTTAGGTGCGGCCGTTTGCCTGGGAATTTTCCTGTTGGCGTCGTCGGGCTGCAAGAATACGACCACCCCCGATGGGGACAAGAAACCCACGATCACCGTCCGCAATGACTGCGGCCTCGCCGTGGATATCTATATGGACGGAGTCTACCAGTTCTTTCTGGAAAACAAGGAATACTACTACATCGAGAACGTGACCCTGGGGACTCATGAGCTTGAAGCCAAGAAAAAGGGGACCGAAACGCTGCTCAAATCCGAATCGGCAGAGATCTCAGAAAACACGGACTATACGTGGACGATCAGTAGTACGGCCAGCGTTATGATCACCAATAACTACGGAGAAACCCTCAGCCTCTATGGAGACGGCACTTACCGGACCGACATCGGAAATCAAAGCTCCGTTTCGATCACGAATATTCCCTATGGCGAGCATCTCTTCGAAGCCAAAAGACCGAACGAGAGCCAGGTCCTGGCCTCGACCCACATTGAAGTCGTCGGGGACAACGGATACACTTGGACGATCACCAAGTGAATTTGGTGGCCGGTGTGCGGCCAGTCGGGCTCTAATTCGCTCGGATTAGAAATAATTCAGCAATCAGGGAAAACGGGGATTGCCTGAAGATAAGCCTGGGCCAGAGAATCCATGAAAAACGCATGCCGCTCCGACTTGTCCCATCAGCAGATAAAAATGTCGGATGTACAGGAAATAATTGAGTTGTCTCCCCCGGATCGGAGTATATAACGAAGATCCCGGCTATTCGTAGTGCGTCCAGAGCCGGATGATCTTCACGATTTTTTCATTTTCAAGGACCTGGTAGACCAGACGGTGCTGAACATTGATCCGTCGAGAACAAGCGCCCGTCAGGTCACCCTTCAGCTTTTCATATGGAGGAGGGGTCTCATACGGATTGCGTTCGAGAATTTCGAACAGCTCGACGGCCTTTTCTTTCAGGCCCGCTGCCGCCAGTTTTTTGGCGTCTTTCTGCGCCTGACGCGTGTAGACCAGTTTCCAGGTCACCAGGCGATTTTTTTGGCGCATTTGGAGACAGGTTTTTTGAGACCGTCGATGATGGACTCACGCATGCCCGGAATAGACAGGAGATAGAGAGTCTCCTGGATGGATCTCCAATCGTCCTCGGAAATAAGAACGGCGTTGCGGCGTTTTCCGGATAGGAGCACGGGTTCGTGAGAGAGGGCCACCTCGTCAATCAGGCGGTACAGTTTGGCCCGCGCGGCGCTGGCTTTGATAACGGTCATGATTGCCTCCGGATGCCATGGTACGCTATTGCGTACGTTCTGTCAATAGGATGAACCGGCTCACTACATAGGCAACGCCTCTTGTCTGGAGTCTCTTTTCCATTGCCGATAATATTTGTAAGGGGTCCGGTTCGCCCTCTCCACGTGTCCATTTCAGCGAAAAGCAAACCTCCCCCCCGGGACACAAGTGTTCCAACAATTGAATAAACTTCCCTGAATATGGATAAAGTTGACTAATAAAGAAAGACGATGAAATCGCTGGTGGAGCTGACCGGGATCGAACCGGCGACCTCTTGACTGCCAGTAAAGCTGGTCTCGCCTCCCTCCCTCTCCCACTGTGTCACCTAATTGCATCCAACAATACAAATAGTGCAGACAATTCAGACCGCTTTTCTAGGAAATGAAGCGGCCATCGACGCCAGAACGGCTGGATTTAGCACCAGAATGCCCCCAGAATGGCGGTTCAAGGCAAAAGGATGGCGGAAGAGTATGCCGATGGACAGAAAGCCATTCTAGTGGCGACTGGGAAGCATACGGGAGTAGGTGGATGGGTTAGGACGACCCAGACACCCTCTTCCTGGCATCCCAAGTTAAAGGAAGGCCTGGGTTTGTGTCCCTCAAGTCAGGAAAGCACCTGATCCTTTTCAGGACTTTGCGGGGGTCTTTCCCCCCTTCCGGTTGAGCAAAGGACACCCCGCCATTACCTTTTTAGTGGGGAATTTCAAGCCATACTACAGGTTCGTCTCCGGCATTCCATCCGTCATGTCCGGGAGGTATAACTCCTACCTCGCCTGGACCAAATTCTTCTTCTTTTCCATCATTCATCTTGGCATGCAGCTTGCCCGAAAGCACATAAACGAGGTGGTGTTTCTGACAGCTCTCACCTCCAACAACCGGCTTTAAGTGTTTTGACCACTGCCATCCAGGCTCTGCAGTGATTCGCTGAATTTTAATGCCATCAATCGTAACAATCTCAACCTTTACCTTTTCAGGCGTCTGAGTTTCTTCTGGCTGGTTTAGACTCTTTTTTACAATAGTTGCCATATTTTCACCTTCTTACTTTATATTGAGTTCTTTATATATCATACATCAAGAAAAAACACATTTCAAAAGGAGTTTAAGTTTATAGATCTTTTGCTCCCCCGGACCTGGCTAGCTTATCCCAGCCAGTCTCTTCCTGGCATCCTCAACTTCGGGCAGGCCGGGGTCGGCGTCTTTCCAGAGGTCGAGGAATTTCTTGTAGTTCTCTATGGCTCTTGTTTTTTTGCCTTGCTGTTCATAGATCTTCCCCAGCGTGTAGAAGCTCTTGGCATAGATGTCGCCGAAAAAGAGCCTTCCAGCCGTGAGAGAAACGAGCCTTTCATATTCTTCAACAGACTTCCCCAAATTGCCCGATCTGTAATAGGCCGCGGCAAGAGGCTCAATGAATAAGGCAGGATCATTTTCCCAATAATATTGAAAAGGAACATAAGCTTGACCTGCACTATATCGAATGGGATATTTGTCAGGCCCTACGATGTTGTGATTCAATAGTAACGTGAATGAAGGAGAGGTGTGAACCGGCGCGATCGTTTTCTCCTGGGCTGCGGCCCGGCGGCGGGAGCGGTCCTCGTCATCGCCGTCGTTTGGGCCTCAGCCGTGACGCCCGGGATCAACCAGTCCTCCGACACGATCAGCCGGCTGGCGGCGCCCGGCCAGGGTGCCCGCCGTCGTGTTCTCGGCCGTCGCGCTCGTTCTGGTCGCCGCGGCCGGCCTCTTCTATCCCGGTGTTCCGCCGTCGTTCCGCGGCCTAGTCCAGCGGCTCGCGCTGCTCATCATCTTCACTTGGATGGCCGCCACCGCCGTCATCGCCCGCCGGGCCGCGGGCCGATAGGCCAAAAAACTCCACTTTTGGCTGGACCAGTTCTCGGGTGAGGCTCCCCAGCAATAGTCTTAGCCTCCAGCCAAAAGAGCCTGTGGGGGTCCTACAGCCTCGGTTGAGATCGTTGTTCTCCACTGTTTCCAGGACGTTTCTTAACTGGTGGAGACAGGAAGGGGGACAATTTCCTCGTGGGAGGCGCGACAAAAAGAAACCCTTAAAAGTTGTTCCTTTCAGCCCGGCCACCTTCTGCCTGGAGGCCTCAAAGTTAGTGGTGCACAGACCACCTTAGACAAGGTGGCCCCGCCGCTTTTGTCTCGCCCCGTCAGCGATCAGCTACTTCTTCGTTGTCGCCTTGCCCTCTTCGGGGGATCCCGCCGGGGTCTGGCTTTGGCCGCCCTCCGGCGCTTTCGGTGGGGCGGCTTTCTTTTCAGCCTTTATCTTTTTATCCTTGACCTCTTCAGGGATTTTCTTAGGCTTCTCGGCCTTGCCGCTTTCCTGTTCTTTCAGGGGGGCTGCCGCCCTTTCCGCTTTCATCTTCGCCCTTTCCTCCGTTCTCTTTTCGTTGTCTACAATCAGCCCCAGCCTGTTATTCACGGCCCTGATATTTGCCTGCAACTTTCTAATGAGAGAATCTTTGTCGGCCTTGGGAGGTTCGATCTCCTTTCCAGACAGGAAAGACAATCGGTCTTTCAGTTTTTGTTCGAAATATGCCTTTTGCCGCAGTTGCATCTGCTTCCGCTTTAATCCCATTTGTTCCTCCTCTCCGATTCAGTTCTTTTTCTCCGGCAGATCATAGGTTTTGCGGAGCTATTTCTTCCCTGCCCGGCAGATAATTGCCGAGGGTATGTATACCAAGGTTTTCACCAAAAAGCCACCGCATTATAGGAGGATCAGCTGCCCTTCAGCCAAGCCAGCCTCTTTTTAGCATCCTCAACTTCAGGCAGGCCGGAGGGCGGCCTTCCAGAGGGGCGAATTTCCAGCGATGTTCAATGGGCTTTTTTAAACCCTATTTCTTATGCGTATTTAACCCTAGTCAAAGCCCATTTTCTTCAGCATTGCCTGGAACCTCGGGTCCGAGCGAATATTGTCATAAAAAGGGCTCACTTTGAGCCATGTCAAAAAAAACGAACGTTCATCATAGGCCTTTTCAAGCCATTTCCAGCCTTCTTCGTTCTCGCCGAGGCGAAAATATATTCCCGCAAGTACAGTCTCGATTTGTTGAGGGTGTTTTAATATATCGGCTAACAATCGTCGCGCCTCTTCTTGCCTGTTCATCATTGCATACGTGAGTGCAATGTTAACTTGATTATTTGTTTTTTGAGCTTCTCTCAAGGCTTCTTGGTACATCCCCTTGCCATCGTAATTCATCATGAGGTAGATGTGTGCAGGGCGAAAGTCAGGATCCATCTCAAGTGTCTTCTTGCACTGATCTATTCCCTTATCATAATCACGGGCAAAAAAATAAAACCATCCTCCAACCGCGTTGATGATGAGTGACAATGGGTCAAGCGCCTGAGCCCGCTTTATCTCTTCCAGCCCCTCGTCAAACCGTCCCATTATTGTTAAAAACTCGCCATACCATTGAAGAGCGGTTGCATAGCTCGGGCTGAGTTCAATGGCTCTCTTATGTTCTTTCTCAGCTCCCTTCCAATCCCAATCAAAATCACGCTTAACGGCAGCCAATGAGTTGTGGGCTTCTCCAAGGGAATCATCTATCTCCAGAGCTTTTACGGCAGCTTCTTTTGCCTTAGGGAAGGCTTCTTTTGCTGGGAGAAAAGAAAACTCGCCCAGTATGATATAAGAATCGGCAATTCCGACATAGGCTAAAGCAAAGGAGGCATCTTTCTCGATCGCTTGTTCAAAGTACTCAATAGATTTTCTCATCCCCTCTTCTGTCCGCTTATTCCAGTAGAAACGTCCTTTGAGATAGGCTTGATAGGCCTCGGAGTTATCCGTATAACTTTTGATGAGAGGCGCTTCCTTTTCTCCCAGCAGTGTAATCTGTAGAGCTTTGACAATTTCCCGGGCTATTTCGTCTTGGATGGCAAAAACATCTTCCATTTGACGGTCATACTGACCGGACCAGACCTGGGAGCCATCATTCACCTTGATGATCTTTGGTGTTATTCGGAGCCTATTCCCAATGACCTGAACGCTAGCCTCTAACAGGTTGTCCACGCCGAGCTGCTGGCCGATTTGCCGGATGCCGAGGTTTCTCCCCTTAAACGAAAACGAGGAAGCCCTGGCAGGAATCCAGAGGTCCTTGATGTTGCTTAAAGAATTGATGAGCGTTTCAGCGATACCGTCGCATAAGTATTCATGGTCTTTTGTGGGGCTCAGATCTTCGAAAGGAAGCACAGCGATGGAATGCTTAGCTGATTTGGCTGGAGGGGCCGCTTTTTGAGGGATAGCTCGCCAAATGATAATCATAGCTGTAATGATAAGAGCAGCTATTACAAGACCAGGGATGAGGAGCTTCTTCAGGCTGAATTTGACCGTGATTTCTTTTGAGGTGAAGGGCTTTCTCCTGGTTATCACCCGTTCTGTGGTGGGGATACCCTTCTCGATTTTTTCGAGCTCCAAATGAAGCTCGTCCGCACCCTGATATCTTTTTTCTTTATCCTTCTCCAGGCATTTCAGAACTACTCGGCTGAGGTCTTCAGGGATTTGGGCATTGACCAGTTGAGGATCTCGAGGCACCTCCGTCTTATGCTTGACGGCTATCGCTAAAGGTGTATCTCCTTCAAAAGGCACACGTCCCGTCAGCATCTCATAGAGAATGATACCCAGCGAATAGATATCCGAGCGCTGGTCCGCCTCTTTGCCTTCCACCTGCTCGGGACTCATGTATTCGGGCGTCCCGATCATCACCCCGGCCCCTGTGATGCCTTTCCCCTGGAGCGACCGGGCGATCCCGAAATCCATGATGCGGGCATTGCCGTCCTTGTCGATCAGGATGTTGCCGGGTTTGAGATCGCGATGGACCACCCCCAAGGCGTGCGCTTCAGCCAGTCCTTCGCAGACTTGCCTGGCAATGGAGAGGGCCTTTGCCGCTGTCAGCTGTCCCGTTTGCCGGATAAGTGCCCGCAAGTCCTGGCCGGGGACGTATTCCATGGTGATGAAATGCGTTCCCTCGGCCTCCATGAGCTCGTACATTTTGCCGACATTCCGGTGGGCAATCTTGCGCGCCAGCTTGAGCTCGTTCGAAAAGCGTTGGATCGTCTCTCGATCGGAAGCAATCTCGGGCTTTATTAGCTTAAGGGCCACCTCCTCGCCGAGCTTCTTATCCAGGGCTCGATAGACCTTGCCCATGCCGCCTTTGCCGAGCTCTTCGATGATCTGGTAGCGGCCGGCGAAGGTGGAGCCGGTACTAAGTTCGTTGAGGGAAGTCTGAAGTGTCTCCGTTTGAAACAGGGAGAGTTCCTTGGCCGCTTCTAATTTCGTTCCGCAGTCTGAACAGAAAAGAGAAGTCTCGGCGTTTTCAGTATGACATTTCGGGCACTTGACGGCCACTGATGGTCCCTCCTAACCTGTGTGGCTAAAGATTATCAAGGAAAGGGGGAGTAAGTCAACTTACTGGTTCAGCTCCGCCAGCCTCTTCCTTGCATCCTCGATTTCGGGCAGGCCGGGGTCGGGGTCCTTCCTGAGGTCGAGGCATTTACGATAGCACTTCGCGGTTCCCTCGTTCACTGCTCGACTAGTTCCACCCGGCGGTTCTGCACCCTTCCCTGCTCGTTGGCGTTGGAGCCGATGGGACAATACGACGCCACGCCGGCCGCCTTCAACCGGCTCGGGGCAATCCCGCGTCCGACGAGCGCCTTGACCACAGCATCGGCGCGGCCGGCCGACAGCTTGAGGTTGATTTCGAGAGTCCCGGTGTTGTCGGTGTGCCCAACCACATACACCTTGAGGGTCGGGCGATTCTCCAAGAGTTTGACCATCTGCACAAGGGAGGGTTCCGATTCTGGCTTGATCGCGGCCGAACCGGTGTCGAAGTAGATCCCATAGATGATCGTCTTGCCGGTCACGGAGATGTCCTTGCTCATCGCGGCAGCATCCGCGACGACGTCCTGCCGCATGGGCTGGCTCTCAACGATCGTGAGGCTATATATGTTGCCTTCGTTAAAGGCCTCGACATAAACCCCAGTCATGGCGCCGCCCTTGCGGAGTTCTGCGGCAACCCGCCTCTCATCGCTTCCAAGGATGGTGGCGCCCGCGGCTTTCAGGGCGTCCTCGTAGTTGCGAGAAATCTGCAGCATGCTGACCTGGGGAGCGCCCTCTTTCCGCGAGTAGCTGATCGAGTACTTTTTGCCTTCCCAATTAACCTCCTTGCCGCTCACGACCGTCGGAGTGAACGCCGCGAATTCCTCGACGGCGTAGCTGTCGATATAGAAGCCAGGCATCCGGGTCACGAGCGGATGATCGTGGCTGCCTTCCACGTCCACTTGAGCCCACGCGGTAGTCGTCCCCAAGACCGCCGCCATGAACACGACCAAGATAGTCAGCGCACGAATGCTCATTTTCGTCCTCCATTTCACCGGTAAATATATAGCTACCTTACCCAAAAAATTGTATTCTCAGCGTTTGATTGATGTCAAGAAAAAGGAAAATAATGAACTGTATCGGGAGGAAGGCTTAATTCTTTGGCAATCTCTCGTATTGACATTGACTGCTTATATATAACTTTCTAAGTGTATTTGCATCGGGTCTTTTTGGGGACTTTGGCCTGCCCATTGATTTATCTTTCCCCGTAGGAATTACCCACTTTTCAAGCTTCTATCCCATTGAGGCGCATATCCGGCTCTGCCGCCTATTCCACACTCGGGGGGCCAGGGTGACCGCCTGGCCCCGCCTGCCTCAATTCACCTTCAGCCCCGCCAGCCTCTTCCTGGCGGCCTTAAACTAAGTGGTGCACAGACCGCCCTGGGCAAAGGGAAAGCAGTACTTTGATATTGCGTATCAGCTATCAGCTACTTCTTTGGAGCGGGCTTGGTCTTGGTATATTTCGCCTCGAGCCAGGGTGTCCATGTATTGCCGTCAGTAGAGATATCGCCTTTCGCCATTAGGCTCATCATATCCGCTGCAAGTATCAGGACGTTCTTGACCATATACGTCTTTCCCCCAACGATAAACTTTCCCGTATAAGTACATGTGTTTCCATTGAAGGCGTACGCCCCTGAAAGCATAGTTCCATCGTCATGATACTCGTTACTGGCTATATTCTTTTTCACCGGATCGTACCCGACAATCTCCATAAACTCCATCTCTCCCATAGGTCCCTTTTCTGTCCCCTGGTTCCGGAAAAAAAACCCAGCGAGAACCGGCTTAATGGTCAATTCGCCAGTGACTTTACTACCGGATCCCAGTGGTCCTGCCTTGTATTCTCCTTCGTACGTCCAATGGCCTACAAAAACTTCAAACTTCTTGAGTTCAGGATCAGGTTTCGGAAGCGCTGTCTGCGCCCAGATTGAAACTGTGATGACCAAGACTGCTAAACTGACCGCAAAAGCAATGCGTTTCATGAATACCCTCCTCCCTGATTAGGATGACGTTATTAGACCTCGCCTGGCAATGGATGTCAAGCTGAACATTGGTCAGGCCAGTTAATTTGCCCCTGAGAATTTCCCCCGCCCCTTGGCCGTCTATATCAATGAGGCGCAGATCGGTGGCAACACGTCCTTCTATCACTCGGGAGGCTCAGCCATTTCCATCGACGCTTCCCTACTCTCGAAACCCTATTGACATGGTCTGATGTCTCGATCTATGCTTCCTCACGATGGTTGGGTGGGATAATCGAGTCGAAAATGTTTAAGCATTCGGTACCAACTAAGAGGCAATTTGCCGTGACTGAGGAGAGATTTATTACAGCGTTGTGATACCGGAACAAATTGGCCACAAAGTCAGTCCAAAAAGGCGGAGCTCGTAAGCGCCTTTCCGGCATCAGCGCTAATACCGTTTTTCTCGCATGCAACTTTGGAAACAAGCGCGTTAAGGGACACTTCAATTCGTTGAAGCGGTCCTGGGAGGATAACCTCCCAATACGTGTGTATCTCAGCGACAAGGTCGTAGCGGGGGGCGCGCGGGACCTTTGGCAAGACATCACGCTTACTATTAAGGAAGCCAATCTTGCGATATTTGATGTTACATCTTTCCGTCCAAATGTCGTTTTGGAGCTAGGCTTCGCTTTGGCAAATAAGCAAGCCGGTCAGATTGTTATCTGTCGCGACCTTACGCCGGGCGGGCGCACGAGTCCGGAGCAAACAGATTGGCTCTTAAGCGATATCAGTCATCTAAGCCGAATCGATTACAAATCGTTTGGGACCCTTGACAAGAAGCTTCTTCAGCATATTGAGCGAATGTCGACGGTGAGGAACTTCTATAATCTAATTAAGGAAATAGAACGCCAATACTCTAGTGTGGCAGCCCTGTATATGACCGAAACGCTCAATCTCCTTAAGGCGCTTCGGGACATTGGTCCTATTTCACGTCAGGAGTTCAAGTCTCGACTTAGAGATCGCGGAGTTGACGCTAAGAAACTCGGGGGCCTTCTGGCGCGTTTTAGTTTGGCCAAACCGACATATGGCAGGAAGGGTGTCTGGAAACTGGTAGATTAATTGGTGGGCCAGGTTTCATCCCGGCCCCGCGCGCCTCTATTATCTTTCAACTCAGTGTCTCGGAACCTGGTGATGAACTGTTCCAGCGTGAACCGTACCCTGCCCATAGAGGCTCCCGAGGTTGAAAAATTCACTCTAGAAGTGGTACATTGAGCGAAGGTAGGTCACGTTATGGATCCGATGACGCAAGAAAAGAAAAATCGCGTCGCCCAATGGGCCTTTGATACCAAAGCCATTTTAGGCCGATTCCATCTCTGGCTGGAGGATGTGGAGGTCAACTGGACTCGCGGTCAATCTTCCACGGAGTTTACTTCTCACCTTTCTTTCTTAAGTGGAGCCATGGAAAGGTGTTTTGCCATGACCGGCGCGGTGACGGCCGTGGGCACGCGTCTCTTCGGCCGTTTCGGAGAAGGCGCCGACTTAGACAAGGGCGGCCTCAATCAGGTGAAGAAAGATGCCGACGCCATATCCGCTTACGCCATGAGTGAATGTCTCTGGTATCTCACCCGACAACTGCCCGAAAACCACGCCGTCATGGTCTGTCTGGGAGAGGGCCTGATGCCCAAGGTTGGGGAAACACCCGAGATGGGGTCCAACCCGCAACTGGGTTTTGGACGCGTGTATGCCCGTCCTGAGGTGGCCAAGTGGCTGGACCAAAAAGTCGTCCGGTTGTTAAATGATCCGTCGTACGACTGGAACAAATTCTACAGAGAGATCAAAGAGGCGGGCATTACCATCTGGGGCACGGCCATCGATACCCTGGAAAATACGTCCCGCTTTGCCAAGGGGGATTCCACCGGCCCGATGACCGTCCTGCACGTTTTTGATCAGCCCTTGCGCATGGCCAAACCCTATGAAGGCTACATGGGCAATCTCCTTCTGCCCGATGACGTGGTGGCCAAGGCTGCCGAGGATTCCGTTCTCATCGACTTTCAGACCCCGCGCTCGTTGGTCTGGCAGAGTATTCAGAAAGCTTATCCCGGAATAAAACCACACCATGTCCATGTCTGGACCCTCCGTGGCAAAAGCCGCCTCGCCCGTATCGGCGGACTGTGGCAGGAATGGGAGAGCCTGGGCGTTCATATCATCGACGACGGCTGGAAACTGCCCACGGGGATGGAAGCTTTCACCGAATCGGGAACTTATGCGCCGACATACAGCATCAGGGCCTGGAAGGATGATCACGGAGAACCTCATCTTTTTATCTGCGATGGCTATGCGGCGTCCGCCGAGGCCGTGCAGGCGGCCAGCCTGGCCCCCCTGCTCAACTTACGGGCCTTTCTCTCGGTCTTCACGTCCAGCTTTATTCTCTCCTACGACAAAGAGCGCACCCTCATGAGCCTGGATCCTGAGGCGCCTGATTTCAGGAGCCGGCTCGAAGCGCTGATGGCCCGGGGGGTCGACGAGAAAACTGTCGCCAAGTACCAGACCATGATCCGCAAAGCCACAGAGGCCGGAATTCCTGTACACAAGAAGTCCATTGAGGCCAACGATTTCTTGCCCGATAAAGCCTGGGATATGCTGGCCGTTACGGGCTACATGGGCCCCGATCCGTACTCGGGTGCGCCCGGCGTGGAGGAGCTCACGGATGATACTTACCGCGTTAGCGTGCGAATATCGTCAACCCGGGGAGAAGAGTTGATCTCCTTTACGTTAAAACTAATGAAACCTCGGGAGCAGAGTCGGTTTGCTTTCAACCCGCTTTTAATCCGGTTCATGTCGGGTGAAGGTTACCAAACACGGTCGCTCAAGATATCGGATTCGGGACGCATCCGCAACGAGCTCCAGACTCTTTGCTCAGAAGCCTTGGAGTTCCGCAGGGATGGAATCATCTGCATCCATTTCGACCGCATCCTGCCCGAGGTCATTTCCCTTGACAACCAGAAAAAACTGCTGGAAATATTGACTTGGTACAAGAAAAACCACCCGATCTGGTTCTCCTGGCTGGAGATCATTCCACCAGGAACACGGTCCTAGATTGGACTGCTGATTTTTTTCCTCGGTACTGATATTCTCGTTCTTAACCCAGGCGGAATTAAGGAAACGGGAATTTTATGTCCGGATTGAATCTGTTGCCATGTATTTTTCGGGCCGAAAAAGCTTGGTTTAGGAGCAGAATTGGATAGAAAATGTCGCCTTCATTATTGATTGTAAACCGCTTGTCTTAGGACGCCCCTTATCTTTCTGATTTTGCGACTTGAGCGTACGTCAAGGAGAGGATGGGTGGTTCATTATGGGACGATGGAAATACTACCCCGGACTTCCAAACGTTTGGAAAAACCAGTGAGAATTATTCCCCGGTCCCTGCGTCTTCATTATTGAGGCGATCATCCGCCTGCTATCATGCGGCGTCTATTACTGACCAGGGGCCCGGGCTGCGCCCCGGCGCCGCCCGCCTCATCGTCGCTTTCCACGTCAGTGCTTCTTGACAAGGTCGATGGCGCAAGAGATGATAACTCCAGTTGAGATATAGTCTGAAAAGGGAGAGCGAAAATGATAAAAGTGTTAGGGGCCTTTTTTCTGGGGGTTTTATCCTTCGTGGTGTTTATGTTCGTCGGCGAAACAGCGGACAATGTCTTCGGCGATATAGCGGCCTTTATCGCAACATTTATTTTGATGGCGGCATACTTCTTCATCTGCCAGTTCCGATTGTCGCGCGGCAATGCCCACGCCTTTCGTAGGGACTGGCCCATTATGTTAGTGCTAAATGCTACAATTATCGGGGTCCTTTTCGTTTCGGTTCTTGTGGAAAAGCAGGGAGCGGTTTTTCTGATCCAGGCTCTCGGAATTCTTCTCGCATGTTTCGCGGGCACAATCGCTGGCGCGTTCGTGGCGTCACGACAAGCACGAAGGAGGGGTGAAGCGCAGTAGTTCTCGCCCGGCCCCGCCCGCCTCACCTCCCCGACCGCGGACGAAAGACCATGACGAAAACTTGTGCAGAAAACATTGACGGGATTATGGAATTATTCGGGAGTCAATAGACGCACAAATTCTTTTAGGTCATTCATTCCTTTTGCTGACAAAACAAATTCGGTGTTGCAGATTTTAACTTCTACCTTCGTTGCTGCAGCCAGCTTTTTAATAGTGCTAAATGTCGCCTTGGGGTATATCAAATACTCTAATACATCTCCAGAACTCACATGTCCTTTATGTGTTGCAGCGCCTGGGCTATAAGGCTTTCCGTCAATTAAGAAGTTCGTAGAATTGCAGCTGAGGTATTCCCAATCTTTAGAACAAGAAACAAAGAAAAAACCTACATCTGTTAAATTTGCCGGGGGCTTCTCACCTGGATAGGTTGCCAATAAGAATAACCGCGGGTTTCCTCTTTCTGGAGGTATTGGTTTACTGGCAACCGTAGTCGTCTGAGTAAATCGGTCGTATTTTTTTTCTATTTCAGCTTGGCTAAGCGCAGATAAACAAGCAATTAGGGTGAACAAAACAATTAGCCTTTTCATTGCCCCTCCCTTTTTTATCAAGGGACCAACGTTCAAAAAATAACTTTAAGATATCTCGGGTAGCATAGTCAAGAGGCCGAGGATGGCCCGGCCTCCACCCGCCTCAATATCGACTGCCCTTCAGCGTGCCTCTTAAAGGTTCTCGAGCTAGCGGCTGAGAAACGTTCATGACAATTTCAGTATTCTTGACTTCAGAAAGAGGCCGGAGATATCATCCGCATCAAACCCGTTGGTCCTGGCAGAGAGGTTTGCCTTAGCCTATCTCATGGGCCAGTGCGCCCAGATGCTGCAGAAGGACGCGATATCCGTGGCCTTGAGATCTTGCTGGACCTGCGTATATCCGGCATTCATCACGGCCAACGGGGCAAAGTGAAATTTCCCGTTGGCATCAGTCCTGAAGAGCTTTCCAAAATGGCCGATGCTCACGCCATGACCAGATTCGTGCAGAACGATTGTTTCGACGTCAATCGGATATGCTGTGCCGACTCCCCAAGGGAATTGGTTATTATAGTAAACTTCCCTAAAGGCGACGTCAAGCTTGCCGTTGTTGTCGATATCGGTGGGATAGCCCTCATCGTCAACCCAGATAAACGTAAAAGTGACGCCGAGGACGTTGTTACTCGCTTCCGAACCTAGGGCCTCATCGAAGAATGCGCCCGCCAGCCAGCCGGCATGGGTGAAGTCGGCATACCAGCCCCCAAAGCCGCCGAACCCTAGAGCCCACTGCACATACCCCCAATCCATTCCATAATCGGGCCATTGAACCAAGGGGATAACGGCGCAATTCTGCGTGTTCCAGGTATTCATGGCATTGTTGAGGGCGGCCTGCGTCTCTGCGATTGTGAGGCCTGTTGCCGTCCCATCAACCTGATCGGAAAGCCAGTAGATTTCTGTTGTTCCCCATCTGTTCGGGTCTCCAGGCACCCAGTGATGACCTAGCTGATGCGTACGATTGTTGAAATACACGGTTTGGCCGACGCGATGAGAATACGTGTTGTACTCAACAACTTCCAGCCTCACGTTCTCTCCCCGAGCTTGGAGTTGTCCGTTCACAAAGGCCATCGTCTCCTTGATATTGGCCGCCGACTGAGAGAACGCCCGCTGTGTACCAAGAAGAAACAGCCCCACGAGAAGACAAACGAAAAACACCTTGCGCTTCATGAAAATCCTCCTTTCAAAAATTCCTCCTCAGAAAAAGCCAATCTTTTTATGAGGTGGCTCTTTCTTGAGTCGATCTATACGGGAATATATAAACTGAATGCCAAGCTTGTCAAGTGTTTTCCATGGTCTCGCAAAATGATGGTCATGAAGAAAAATAGAGACAGAGAAATAAGCTTCTCAACTGCTTGCATCTCAAAGGGAATATATTCTCATGGAAGTTCTCAGCGTACCCGCC
This sequence comes from Candidatus Aminicenantota bacterium, assembly GCA_017886205.1. Classification (GTDB taxonomy): domain Bacteria; phylum Acidobacteriota; class Aminicenantia; order Aminicenantales; family UBA8522; genus UBA8522. The sequence goes on from JAFNEO010000035.1 coordinate 95,268, forward strand.
TTTTGGGGCGACACGTCCATAGCATCCCGGGGGGCCAGGGCTCAGGCCCGGCCCCACCCGCCTCACCTCGCCCACCGCGGACGAAAGACTATGACAAAACTTGTGCAGAAAAATTGACGGGTTTTTTGACGTGATTGAACGGAAATGCCTAAGAATACCCGAGACTATTTAGGACGGCTTAACGGACTGATATCAAAGCATTTATGGGGATTTTTCAGGGGAAAACAGAGAAAACCAGCCTTCAGGCTAGCATGGATTTTGAGTCCAGTGCGTCTATATAAATCGAGTCAATCATCCCTGGTCACAATCTGGTCACAAATGGCTCTGATTTCAAAGAACTGCATCTTATAATCTATTTGAGATGAGAGTTATATCTTCCTGCAAAGCGACAGATGGGAAATCCGACATCCTCACTGGGGATTCACACTCCGGCGGTTATGGCGGACCATATTTTTTTTTAGCTATTGTCGGGGTTAAGCAAAATGACCCGGGCGACAAACTCCAGGCAGTCCATATGCTTCACCTCTTGAAGGTCTTTCCCATACCGGCAGCAAACCTGAGCTCACTTTTCATTGAAGGAGAGGCGCTCCACGGAAAGCATTCGCTGGGCAAGGATATCGTAAAGACCGAGTCGAGTGACGATCATTCCTTGTCCCCCTCGGGGAAATTCATCCGATTTACCATCTCCTGAAAGCGCGGGTCAGAACGAATAGGATCCAAGCGCGGGTCAACCCTGAGATAGACCATTAAATCGGAACGCTCCTCGTAAGCCCGGTTCAGCCACAGGAAGGCGTCGTCGATGAGGCCGAGACCGATGTGGACGAGCCCGATCTCAAACGGATTAACGTAACGTGCGCGCGATACCGCGAGCAGGCTCCGCAGAGCTTCAGCTGCATCGGTCTTGCGCCCGGAGACTGCGAGCGTATGTGCCAGGTCGGCCTTGACAACAAGATTGTCTTTGAGCAGCTCGTCGCCGCGCTTCATGGCAGCGAGCGCTTCCGTGAACGCGCCCTGCTGTTCCTTTACAAGGCCGATGTACCAGTAGGCGAGCCCAAAGTTTGGATCAAGGTCGATTGTCTTGTTGAGCTGGTCCAAAGCCCGTTCGTAATCGCGGAGGAAGTAGTGGAGCCAGCCCAGGTGCACGCTCATGATCGGGCTCAGCGGGTCCAGTTCGAGCGCTCGATTGCTCTCGGCAAGCGAGTCCCTAGGGCGTCCAGCCGCGACTAGGTAGTGTGCGTACCAGTGGTGTGCGTTCGCGTTGCCGGGGTTGAGCTCCAGGGCGCGCTTGAATTCGGTCTCCGCTCCTGAAAAATCCCAATCATAGTTCAGCTTGATGAAGGCGAGCGGATTGTGCACCTCGGCGATCGACTCGGTGATCTCTAACGCCTTTAGTGCGGCCGCCTTGGCCTTTGGGATGGCCTCGTTCGGCGGAAGCGAGCCGACATCGAATGAAAAACCCAGCGACATATAGCAGTCGGCAAGCCCGCTGTACGCGTGGGCGTACGTGGGGTCAGCGCTAATGGCCTGTTCGAAGAGCCGGATGGCCTTCTTAACGGACTCCGGCGTTCTCTTGACCCAGAAGTAGCGGCCCTTCAGGTAGAGCTGGTACGCTTCGGGATCCACCCGGCGGGCGCTCCGGAGGGCCGCTTGCTCCTCCGGGGTGAGCTTCACCCGGATCTCGCGAGCGATCGAACGGGCGACTTCGTTCTGTAGTACAAGCACATCCTCCAAGTCTCGCTCGTACGCGTCGGCCCAGATGTGCTCGTCTGTAGCGGCACGAATCAAGTGTGCACTGATCCTGACCCGGCCCCCGGCGCGCTCAACAGATCCTTCCACTAGCGCGTCGACATCGAGTTCTCTGGCGATCTCCCGGATGGACTTTTGCGTCCGTTTGTACCGCATGACCGACGTCCGCGAGACCACACGCAGGGTGCCGATCTTGGCAAGGTCGGTGATGACGGCGTCCGTCATACTGTCGGCGAAGAATTCCTGCTCGGGCCCGGCCGAGAAGCTCACCAGCGGCAGCACTGCGATGGAGCGAATCTGGCCCGATATTGTGGCGCCGCCAGAGCGCCCACGCAACGCCGGAAGTTCCCTCGCTTCCGCCTGGAGCGTAAAACCGAGATCCCTCGCCGACTGAAAGCGCTGCTCCGGCTGCTTCTCTAGGCAGTGCGCGATTGCACGGGAGAGCGAGGCCGGAATAGAAGCCTCGATAATCGTTGGCTCGAGAGGCTCCTCCTTGAGAATTGCGGCCATCGTCTCGGCTGCGGAACCGCGGCTGAACGCACTCTTCCCGGTCAGCATCTCGTAAAACACGCAGCCGAAGGAGAAGATGTCCGAGCGGTGGTCGACGGCTTGCCCACGAACCTGCTCCGGTGACATGTAAGCCACCGTGCCCATGACTATGCCGGGTTCAGTAGTATTCGCCATGAGGGATGCCGTGGCTAGCTCCCGCTCGGACGGCTTAAGGAGCAGCTTGGCCAGGCCGAAGTCCAGGATTTTGGCATGACCCTTTTCCATCAACATGATATTCGCGGGCTTAATGTCCCGATGGATCATCCCCTTTTCATGGGCGACTTCCAAGGCTTCGACGATTTCCGTCGCGATTTGGAGCGCTTGTTTGAGAGGAAGCGGCCCCTCCGAGATTCTTTCACGCAGCGTCTTTCCCGGCACGTATTCCATAGCGAAGAATAGCCTATTTTCTGTTTCTCCGATTTCGTAGATGCTGCAGATATAGGGATGATCCAGAGCTGCCGCTGCTTTGGCCTCATGGATAAATCGGCTTCGCGCCGTCGGATTCTGATACATCTCTTCCGGCAAGAATTTGATAGCGACTTTGCGATCTAAGGAGGTGTCTTCGGCCTTATAGACAATCCCCATCCCGCCCCGTCCGATCTCTTCGATAATCCGATACTTCCCGGCGACAAGGCTTCCCTTGGTTAGGACATAGGCAGGCGATTCGAGCGTTTTTTCCAGGGCAGGCAGAGCCTGGGCACCCGGCGTGAGCTGCGTGGCGCAGTTGCTACAGAACCTCGCAGAATCGGTGTTATCGGAATGACATTTCGGGCACTTGCTGGCCACTGCTGATTCCTTTTATAAGGTGTGGCTAAAGATTATCAAGGAATGGGGAGGATAGTCAACTGAGAATGGACCTCTCCCAGGTGTCACCTTTGTGCCAATAATTGACTAAGCCCGCCTAGTTCTGGCCCTATGAGAATTGACCTGTCCCCCTCATATCGATCCTGCCGCTGTGATAAGATTTTGCTGTATTGGACCTGCTCTCTCGATTTAGCCATTTTTTTGGCAAGAGGTCCATTATCCGAAATATGGAGGCGGGCGGGACCGGGTTCTCGCCCTGGCTTCACACCATCTTTCTGGCCACCTTGACACTCCTGCGCATCACGTTTTATCATTCCTGGCGAGGGGACGAGGCGAAATCGGCGGATAAACGTTTGCCCGGCCAACGAAGAAGAAAAAGAAATTTTTGTCCCTAATCCTCTGAAGAGGAGGTTCGCTGATGAGATTCAACGCTTATCGTTTTTTCCGCTTCGGCTGTCCGCCTTTTTTGGCCGTACTCGCGGTCGGTCTGATTCTCTCTCCAAGCCGGGGAACAGAAACCGAATTCGGGTTTTTCGGTCAGCGCAGCTGCACAAGCATCATGGTCGGCCGCCTCGCGACCGCGGATGGTTCCGTGTTCACGTCGCACACCTGTGACGGCACCTATAGAACCTGGGTGGAGATCTCCCCGCATCGGAAGAACGACGCTGGCACGAAGAACACGATTTTCTCCGGCCGCATGGGAACAAGGATGCCGGACGACGAGCGGGGGTTGAAGCTGACCGGCGAAATTCCCGAGGTCGCGGAGAGCTATTCTTTCTTCAATACGGCGTATCCCGCCATGAACGAACACCAGCTCGGGATGGGAGAAACCACGGTCGTCGGGAGGATAAAGCTCAGGAATCCCCAGGGCGTGTTCCGGATCGAGGAGATCCAACGTCTGATGCTGGAGCGCTGCACGACAGCCCGAGAGGCCATCCACCTCGCCGACGAGCTGACAAAGACGTACGGTTATATCGACTATGGGGAATGTCTGACCATCGCGGACAAGAAAGAGGTCTGGCATTTTGAAATCCTTGGCGCCACCAAGAAATATATCGGAGCCGTGTGGGCTGCCGTGAGGATCCCCGATGATCATGTCGGTGTTTCGGCCAACTGTCTGCGAATCGGAGAGATCGACCTGAAAAACCCCGATTATTACATGGCTTCGGAAAACGTCTACTCGTTGGCTGCGGAGATGGGCTGGTGGGACCCTAAGGGCAACGAACCCTTTAAGTTCTATAAAGCCTACAGCAAACAAAAGACCAACTATTGGCCGTATCGGGAATGGCGCGTGCTGAGTCTCGCGGCTCCCTCCCTTAATCTCGACCCCAAAGCCGAAGAACTGCCCTTTTCGGTGAAAGCTGAGAGGAAACTTTCAGTCCGGGACATCATGGCCTGGTTCCGGGACACGTATGAGAACACGCCGTTCGACTGCACGCCGAAGATCCTCGTAAAGAACCGTCTGGATCCTAAAGGTAACCTGGTCCAGAGCCCTGTCGTAAGCCCGTGGATGTCCGCCCACATGGCGATCCTCTTGAATTCGCTGAAACCGGATTCAGCCCCTATGCACTACACAATCGCCAATAACAGCACGTCCTACTCCACCGTCATCCAATGCCGGGCCTGGCTCCCGGATCCCATCGGGGGAATCGTCTGGTTAGGATTTGATAATCCTGCGCAGACCGCCCGCATCCCGCTTTTTTGCGGTATCGCCGAGCTCCCCCCGAGCTTCAAGTTCGGCAACCAGAACGGTTTTACGACAGAGTCCGCGGCCTGGGCCTTCAGGAGGGCGGCCCGCCTCGCCCAGCTCGGCTGGGGCAAGACCCGGAAGATGGTCGAGGGATTGATCAGCGATATCGAAGGTCGAGCTTTTGACGAGATCCCGATGATCGAAAAGAAAGCCTTGGAGCTATATCCCGAGAATCCCGATAAAGCCAGGGCGTTTATAACCGCCTACTGCCGCGACTTTGCTCTTGCCGTCACGGAGCGGTATTGGGATTTGGGCGATGAGTTGTGGGCTGATTTTGTCTCCGAATTCCAACCGTCACCCGAAGAATTTGGGAAATTGAGAGACAGCATATTGCAGGTTTTCTTGCAGGGTGTCAGGCAGATTAAATGGTTGTGATCGAGGCCGGCGAGGCCAGCCATACGATGGTGGATTTGCTTGAAACTCTCATCATGACTGATCTGCCCCCGATCAATGCACCAGCCCTTACAATAACCTTAGCCTCCATCAGGGTAGCCAAGACCTCCCTATTGAGAATAATCGTTCCCTCTTGCCGTCTCTATCAATGAGGCGCGTATCAGCTGCCAAGGCGTCTAATTCTTAATCGGGAGGCCAGGGATTAGGTCCGGCCTCCACTCGCCTCAATTTGCCTTCAGCCCCGCCAGCCTCTTCCTGGCATCCTCAACTTCGGGCTGGCCGGGACTTTTCCCTGCTACCCTTCCTTAATTTGCAGCGCTTCTAATAATGAGATTGGAGGCTGCTTTGACAGTCCCTCAATTATCTTGAGTGTTTGTTCGTCGGGATTGAATAACTTAACTAAATGAGAGGTCACATCGACGATTTCGATGGATGGGTTCTTGTAAGCAACCTCCCATTTGCTCACAATAATATCAACGCCAGCCTCTTGGGCTGCCTTGGGCAAATTATCTTTGACCTTTTTAAGTATATCAGCAACTGAGCCTATGCTGAAGCCCTGTAGGTGCATAAGGATCCCTTCGGCTTCAAGCTCTTTGATAGCCTTCTCATTTTTCTCGGTCTTGGCTTTTTCGTATTTGTCCTTTAAATCCTTCATGACCGGGGCAAATAGAGCGGAGCGAGCATACGCAATGGCAATAGCCCGGGAATCAAATGTCCCTACTCGAAACTTTGTTGGAGTTGGCTGTAATGCCAAAAACATTGCACAGACAGCCAGAATAGAAAGTCCGACAAAAACACTTTTCCCAAAACTTTTTTTCATGAAAGGCACCTCCTTTGTAGCAATATATATGAAAGAATAGAAATTTTCTTTTCTGCAGGGTTGGCTGATTAGGCGTTCCTCTGCCAATTTTACCCCATCCCATCGTTAGGGATAATAAATCACAGTTTCACCGGATGTCAAGTTGATGATAGGATCCTAGAGATCAAAGTTCTCCAAAGACACCTCCACTTTGACTCCAACCTAATGCGGAAAATGGCTGAATATTGCGGATGATCAAGAATTCGCCAGAAGATCGTTATAAGGGGGTTATAGGGAAAATAAGGGAGGGTGCGCTAATATACGAATTTAGAACTTTTCTCATGCATAACAGCATCGCTTATCACAAAGATAAGAATTTCGTTTCCTGGTAGGCCTGCTGAATGAGCGTTGATGGCACCGATTTTGCCTCATCCCATCGTCAGGGATGATAAAAAAGAACTTCATTTTCTTTATCAGAATTAGAAAGTTTGATCCTGATCCATTTAATGTTTTGGAATCGCTCTGAGTCTATGACCGTGATATCGGGTTGAGGTTTATCTTTTATTTTTTCCAGGGCAACGTCAAGCTCGGCAGGAGATGGGGTAAAATTTGCACCAGATATTGTATCAAATAATATCCCAACCCCTCCAAAAAGCAGGTGGCCTATAGCGTCATAAGACCCGGCTTTTTCTGAACTAGCGTCAATTCCTCCGATGACGAGCACAGCTGCCATGCATAAAGGACCAATAATGGCAATATTGCCTAAAATGGATAACGCCAATGAGCCTGAGATTTTTCGCTTTATTCGAATCTCCAGGGGATTATAGCCTTGCTTCTCGATACGAATGATATGATTTTTATTTCTCTTTAATCTTAATATCAAAGGGGTATAGCCCATCTCTTCTCCATTCACCACAATCCTGGCTCCTGAGGGATGACTTGTCACAGGAATCTTTTTGGATGTCCTGCTGATTAACGTTGCACAACTTTGGAAGGAAAAAACGCTCGCGACCATCAAGGCTAAAAATTTATGAATATTTCTTTTTACAGGCACTTGTTCACCCCTATTTTTATTTGAAATTTTTTCTAAGCAAAAGCTGTCAAAATGGGGACGTTTTTATTCTTTCATCTTGAACAGGGAATCATCCAAACCGTGTTGAAGGTCACCTTGGTAACAGTGATTTTAACGGTCTCCCAGCCTTCTGGACCGGAAATGAGAGTGTGGGCTATCATCACGCCGTCGACCTTTTTGTAATCCGACATGAAGGTCACCTCTTTTCTCTGAACGCCTTCTCGATCTGTAAAGCCAGGAGACTCGGTTTTGTAAACTAGATACGTCTTGGAATCAACGAAATGAGTTATTGGAGTTCCGCCGGGAATGGTCTGCTCTAAGACGAAATAGTCATTGCCTTCGACTTTTTCCTGGCCTTTCAAAACATAGGAAATGCCGTACTTTCCCGGATGGAGGAGCGCGGGGTAACTTTGAGCATTACTTTTATATTCCTCCGCGGCTCTCCCGGTCCTTGTGAACGTTTTATCCGCTTCAATTGTCCAGGCGATTTCTCCATCAAACGCATCCGTTTTTTTCATTCCCATGATTTCCACGTCCTGGCGAAATTTATTGGGTGCTTTTCTGTATTCGGTAAAACGTCCGCTCATCCTTTCCCATTCAACGGAGCCAATAAGAGTCATGTCCTTAATGCTCTCGAGGACTTTTCTTCCGCCCTGAGCTTCGATTATTTTTTCCAGGATGTCAGCGGCTTTCTGACTGAATCCTGGAGAAGTCATTAGGTTAAAAAGAAAAAAGGCTGAAAGACAAAGCGAAAGAACTCTTTTCATTTTCTATGCCTCTTTTTATCTATTGAGGATGAGGATAGGAATTTCCTTTTCCGCTGCGCCGCTGAATGAGCGTTCATGAACCGATTTTGCCTCATCCCATCATTATGAATGATAAATCGCAGTGTCCCCGGGTGTCAAGTTGAGCAAAAAATACCGATCGGTCAACTCAGAATACGAAGAAACCATAAAAGCACCGGAAATCGCCTAGACCTCTCCCCGTGTCACGCCGGTGTAACAGAATTTGCTTAAACCCGCTTAATTTGGATTAATGGAGCTTAAATGAGGAAAACGCAAAAGTCGTTAAATCTCAGGGGAAAAGGGGAAAATAATCTGGTGGAGCTGACCGGGATCGAACCGGCGACCTCTTGACTGCCAGTCAAGCACTCTCCCAACTGAGCTACAGCCCCACCTGAGGGAGTGTCATATTACAGGAAGAACACGGTCCAGTCAAGAAACGGAGCATTGCTTGCGTTGTCGATATCGGCTATACTGACTCCTGCCTGAGCCAAGGGGTTTGTAAAAAAGGAAAGGACAATGGAAAAGAGCCGATTGAGCAGCACGGAAATCCATAGGTTGAGGCGGCGCGAAGCCGAGCTTCTCGAGCGGATCGATAAAATAAAGAAGAGGATGAACGAGACGAAAGATCTCGACACGCTCGCCTTTAAGTCCAAGCTGTTCAAGGAAGTCCAAGACGAATTGAGGCGGGTCCAGGACAAGCTCGCCGGCCGCGGGTCGGAAGAATAGCTCTTAGATCAAAATATCCTTGTCCCAGCCCAATTTGATGAGCTTGATCTTGGCCGGATCGCTCGTCCCCAGCTTATAAGTTTTGTCCGCCGCGGCGATGAAGTCGGGGGGTGGTGTGATCGGCCAGGCCTCACCCTTGAACAAGTTCCGCTTGGCCTGACAGATATTAAGGCAGACGCTCTCCACAGCAACAGGATCATTGCTCACCATAATGCCGTGATAATTCCAGCGATGAAGCGGGTTGATCTGGGGCCCGGGGCCGAAATACGGCCTCAGGATGTCCACGACGATCAGCCGCGTCTTCCCTTTCACATCCGGCATAAGGAAGATCTCGCCCAGGTTGGTGCTCGGGGCGTGATATTTGGACGGAGCCGGCGAAAAATTGATGTAATTTTTCATCGACACGGCAATCCCCGTCAGCGTATGCACCTTGACCGACGGGACGTTAATCAAGGCGGTGCACTTGGCGAACGGGAGCCCGCCATCCTGGGCGTAAATTCTGTCCTGGCCGACACCGGCCTCCCCCACTCTCTTCACGACGGCATCGATGACGGCCTGATCGGTGTGGACCCGCATATAGTCGCAGCGGGTGAACTTGACGCCCACCGTATCGTCGGCGCGAACATACTTCGCCCAGGCCTTAGCGGCATCTGCCTCCCCCGAGAACTGCTTGACGGCGGTATCGATCATCTCCTGGACAACAGCCGCATCCACTTTATCTGCCGCGCCGATGGCCCTTTCGTTCCTGATCAAGACAACGACACTTTCAGGATTCTCGGCGGTAAAAGGAACCGCGTCCGCTTTCGCTCCGGCGAAAACAGGCTTGCCCTTCCCATACAAGGCCATCCCTAAAGTCCCCATGGCCGCGCCTTTGATGAAGTCGCGCCGGGTGAAAGCCCTTCCAGCCCTTCTTTTTTTCATGGGAATTATTCCTCCAGGTTTTGAGATGTCGTCTTGGTGATCCAGTCCAAGATTGATTTTTTATCGGCTTCGATGACGATGATTAAGTATTTTCCGCCGCGCACGACGCCGGCGAATTTCCCGTTCTCGAGCTTTTTCGGCGGCACTTTCCGGTCCGCCTCGAACCTTTCCAGCAGGAACATCTCCACGAACCTTCCGTGGGCATCGACAGCACGCTCAACCGTGGGATACTCGACCAGGAGCAGCCGGGCTTCCGAGCCTTCTTTCTCGTAGCGGGCCATCGCTACCTGAGTCTCCGGCGAAAGGTTCAGGATATTGACGTTGGCCAGATAATAGTGGGCGTTGAGCGAAATCAGGGTGTGGAAATAGCGCAGGCTCTTAGGCCTTAAGCCTTCGGAGGGGAGGGCCCGAAGCAGATTCGGTTTTTCGCCGTCTTGGGAAATCGCCCGGACAATTGTGGTGCCCAATTGCATGATAACGGCTTTGGCCTCGGGCGTCTCCCGGTCGGCCATGATCCGGACAAAGATCTTGTCCTTCCAGAGGCGGAGCAGCCCGGCGGCGTAGATCGCCCCCTGCCCGAGCTCGACTTCGTCGCCGTCGGTATCATGGTTAAAAACCCCGAAGGCATCTTTAGAGGAGGACATCTGGTATATTTCGGCGACGATGGACGGCGCGTCGTCCCGGACATACTCGCGCACAAAGACAAACTGAAAATCGTAGGCCAGGTAGATCTCACCGCCTCCGTTCATGTAATCGAAGATATTATCCCGGGTGAAAACCTGGTCTTCCCGGCCGGTCTTCCAGCCTGAGATCTCAGGAGGCAGAGCCTGGCGGAGAGGGAAAGCCGCGAGGATTTTCCCTTTGTCGGGTATCTGAGACTGACCCATGGCCAAAGCCGCCGTAAGAAGACCCACTAGAAATACGCAAAGGGCGATCGTCCGGTTTCGAATCAGGCTACTTCTCAATCGATCCCTGAGATACGTTTAGCATAGGTGGGAAGGGCTGTCAATTTGGCGTTTGCCCTTCCGCCCCTCTCCATTGCCAGGTTGCCAGCGGAAAGGTTCAGGAATATAATCTTGGAAACGAGCAGATATCATGTCCGCCTCTGCGATTAAGAAAAAAATTGTGGTCATCGGGAGCTCCAACACCGACATGGTGATCCGGACGCCGCGAATCCCACGGCCCGGCGAAACTGTACTCGGCGGGGAGTTCTTCATGGCCCCCGGTGGAAAGGGCGCCAACCAGGCCGTGGCCGCCGCCCGGGCGGGGGGCGAGGTCCACTTCATCGCCAGGGTCGGTGATGATGTCTTCGGCCGGGAGTCAGTGGACGGGTTTATAAACGACGGCATTCATGTCGAGCGCATCGTCCGGGATAGGAACGCTCCTTCCGGGGTAGCCTTAATTATCGTCGGCCCCGATGGCGAGAACTGCATCGCCGTCGCCTCCGGGGCCAACGCGCGCCTGGGGGTCGTGGACGTTCGCCAGGCCAAACCGGTCATCACCTCCGCGGATATTGTCCTGATGCAGCTCGAATCGCCTCTGGAGACGGTGCGGGAAGCAGCGGAGGTCGCCTCCTCCGCCGGTGTCCCGGTAGTCCTCAACCCCGCTCCGGCCCGGGCCCTGAGCGATGATATCCTCAAACGGGTGAGCTATCTTACACCCAACGAGACCGAGGCCGAGATCCTGACGGGGATTACGCTCATCAAGAAATCGGACCTGGCCAAGGCGGCTGACGTGCTGCTGGCAAAAGGGATGGAGGCGGTGCTGATCACCCTGGGTGCAAAAGGCGTCTATGTTGCCACCAGGGAAAAGAGAGAAGTTGTGCCCGCCTTCAAGGTCATACCCGTGGACACAACAGCGGCCGGCGATGCGTTCAACGGAGCGCTGGCCGTGGCGCTCGCCGAAGGAAGGCCGCTCCTCGAGGCCGCCCGGTTCGCCAACGCAGCCGCCGCCTTGGCGACGACAAAGATGGGCGCCCAGCCCTCCCTCGCCGTCAGAACGGAGATTGAAAAACTTCTGGTATAGGAGCGCGACCATGAAACTCGAGGAGGTCGTCAAAGCCAGGAAAGGGGCGGCCAGCATGCTCAAGAAAGCCCGCATCGCCATCACTCCCCGGGAAGAGGAGAACATCGAAATCTCCGACTTCGGCCTGGGAGACCTGGACAATGTCGGGCTCCTGGTCGTCATCTATGAGAACAACGACCGCTACTGCGCCAAGGAGATCGTCCTCCTGCCCCGTCAGATTTGCCCGGAGCACCGGCATCCTCCGGTCGGCGAGAAAAACATCGGCAAGCAGGAGACCTTCCGCTGCCGCTGGGGCGAGGTCTTTCTCTATATTCCTGGAGAGCCGACCCCGCACCCTCGCGCCAGGATCCCGGAAAAATACAGGGAGTTCTTCACGATCGGGAAGGAGATCGTGCTCCGACCCGGCGAGCAATACACGCTGCCTCCGGATACGCTCCACTGGTTCCAGGCCGGCGACAAGGGCGCGATTCTTTCGGAGTTCTCCTCGAAGAGCCTGGATGAAAATGACATCTGGACCGATTCTCGTCTCCGGCGCCGGCCGAAAATAGACCGATAAAATTCGCATCTATGAACCAATCGGCTTTGTCTTTAAGCGCTCTGACTTGATGATTTTCAGGGACGATTTCTTGCTCAGCTTATCAGGAAAAATGTTCAGGTTTTTGCCATTTGGAAAGCGAGCCGAAGGCGAAAGAATAGCTTCATAGCCTTGGGTCCGAGCCTTTTCGGAAACCTCGATGATTTTTTTGCGGCAGGCTTCCTCGTCTGACTGGAGCTCGGATTTCGTTATTCCAAACTCTTTCTGCCGGCCGGGATCTGTTAGATCAAGGACCTGAGTCATGTGCACTTGAATTGTCGTTATCAAACGATAGGACAGATCTCCGGGTGTCAGCCCTCTTTTCAGAAGTTGGCTTGTGTGTTCAGCTTGAGCCGTTTCTTTCGTCAGGCTGGCGTAGAGAGCTCCAAATTTATTAGCCTTGTTCCATCTTCCCCCTAATTCCTTTGACGCTGCCGTATCAAGGGCATCCTTGTCTGCCGCGTGTATCCGATACGCAAGGCCACTGAATCCCATGGAAGAAAGGCTCAAACATGGACTCCTTCTCTCATGGCCTCAATATCGGCCAGAACCTTTTCATACTCACCTTTCACCAGGAGATCATGTGCACTATCTCCCAACACCTCGTTTTGGGCAAACAGCCATCGGCGGAGAGCCTCCGGTTTGAATTCTTTGGCAGCCTTTTCATGGACTCTGAACAGCTTATCGATTTTCTCCCGGGCAAGGCGATTCAATGAAACCTCCCCGCTAAGCCAGTTGAATATCGTTCGCTCGCTTACGCCCACGACCTCAGCCAATTCTCTATTCGTCAACCCAAAAGCATTCTTGAATAATCTCAGTTTTTTTAGTCTTTCTTGGCTTTCGGAAGAACGCTGCTTTTTTAGCAAGCCCTGATAATTTATGCCTCCTTCTCTTACATATTTCACGGTCTGCCCAATCTCAGGCCCCGCTTTTGGGATTTTCTTGCTCATGGGCAGATGGCCTTCAATCTCCCAAATTGCGTTTCCTATCACTTTCATCTGCTCGCGCACCGATTCCATCACCTTATTGGCATTATGACTCGGATCGATGATGAAAGGGGCTATTTTCTTCACTATGGCTTTTGCGTCCTCTTCCCTTGTTCGATTCAGCTTTTCATAGATCTCTCTATAGAGTTCTTTTCTGATTTCCTTTTGAAGACGTTCCCGAAGGTAGGGAACGACATTTTGCAGGAGTTTTTCCAGTTTGACATCATCCCGATTTCTCATTTTTAACCTCTTCTTGAGGCCATAAAATGATAACTCTTTCAAAGCGCACTGTCAAGCAATATTTCATGAAATAGTTCATGTTGTTATTGGTGTGCCGGTCTGCTATGTTATCTTCAAGAAAACATGACTCGAGCCATCGAAATCAATGTCTCGATAGGAGAGATCGAGGCGCGGCGTCGTCGCGTCGAGGCGGCCCGGCGGTTCGAGGAACCCGACCGTGTCCCCGTCCTCCCGACCATCGCCCACCGCTTCCTCGTCCCGCGAGTGGGGACGAAGTTCCGCGACTATTACGCCGACCCCGAGGTCATGCTGCGGACCCAGATCCTGGCCCAGAAATGGCTGCTGGAAAACGTCCGCACCGATGCCTATTCCATCACCGGGCCCTGGGTCGGAGCCTGGACCGATTTCCAGAACAATTTCGAGGCCGGAAGCCTCGGCTGCGAGGTCATTTTTCCTGAAGACGATATCCCCTGGGTCGGACCCGGCTGGGTGAAGACGGAGGCCGACCTCCGCCGGCTCGAGGCCATGGACTTCATCCATTCCGGCCTCAACGCCAAGCAGATCGCCTACCGGAGGACGATGATCGACATCGCCTCCAAGTATCCCGTCCGGTTCAAGGGCGGCCCTGTGTTCAATCCCGGCGCGCAGGCTTCTCTCACCCACACCTCCGACGGACCCTTCGGCGTCGCCGGCGACCTCATGGGGAAGACGGAGATCTTCCTGGCCGTCGCCGAGCGTGCCGATTTCGTCCGCGAGCTTCTCCGGATCGTCACCGACAAGCTCATCGCCTACCTTGACTTCTGCGGGGAGGAGGAGAGCCTGCCTAAGCCGCGCGACTTCGCCTGGACGGACGACCTGGCCGTCTCTCTCTCGGCGGAGACTTACCGCGACCTCGTCCTTCCCTTCGAGAAGCAGCTGCGTTTCCATTTCGACGGCCGGGTGAGCCTCCACATGTGCGGCCGCAGCGGCCACCTGCTCGACATCTTCGTCGACGACCTGCGCATCCACGAGTACCAGGGATTCGGCTACGAAGTGGACTTGGCGCGCATCGCCGGGGTCATGGGCGGCAAGGTCGTCCTGCTCGGAAACGTCAACCCGATGCTCATCCGCTCGGGGACGCCGGCGCAGGTGCGGGAGGCGACCCGCCGGGTTATCGAAGTGCTGGCCCCGCTCCGGGGTTTCATCGTCCAGGACGGGAACAACATCCCGCCCGGCTCACCTCTCGAGAACATCAACGCCATGATGGAAGCGGCCAAAATGTACGGAGGCTATAGATAAATGACCAGCATCAACTTAGGCCAGATAGAAAAGAGCAAGGCTTTTCTGCGACGGTTGTGGTGCCTGGAGAACGCCGAGCGGCCCGCCTTTCTCATCAGCTATGTCGGACCGAGGGTTCGGGGCAGCCGTCCCATCCGCTCCGCCCTCTTCTCGACCGAAGGAGAGGACACGGTCCGCGACCGTCTCCTCGACCCGGCGAAATTCCTGAAGGCGCAGCTCGCCGAGATCGACGATCAGATGTCGCTCCAGGGCGATTTCGTCCCCTGTCTCTGCCCGGCCTTCGGAGTCATCAACATCCCGGCCGCGTTCGGCTGCGAGGTCGTCTGGAGGGAGGACAATTTCCCGTCGGTAAAGCCACTGGCACTCCGGGATCCAGCGGGAGTCTATGACCTTCCCCGTCCAACCCTGTCCTCCGGCGAGATGGGACGCATCCTCGACACCACTCGGCACTTCATAGAAAAAACCGAAGGCCGTATCCCCATCCGCCTGACCGATATCCAGGGGCCGCTGGATTCGGCGGCGCTCATCATGGGCCACACCGAATTCTTCACGGCGATCAAAACCCATCCCTGGGAGGCCCACCACCTCCTCCAAATAATCACCGATTTCACTATCGAGTCGGCCAAAGGACAGCGCAGTCTGGTCCGGGGACGCGGGGTCGAATTCGTGCCCAGCCTATTCCAGCCCTGGATCCCCGACGGGTTCGGCATCTCTGTCTCCAACGACGCCTGCGTCATGATCTCGGCTGAAGAACACGATGAGTTCTGCATTCCCTACCTCAACCAGATCTCGGGGGCATTCGGCGGCCTATACATCCATTCCTGCGGCAACTGGCTCCATCAGATCCCGAGTTTGGCCAAAGTGCGGGGCCTGCGCGGGCTGGAGTTCGGCGTCAGCGAAACGCCGTTCGCGCCGGTGGCCGAATATTTCGACGGCCGTGTCGTCCTCGCTTGCCGCGTCGGTCTCCACCGGGACATCAAGTTCAAGGGAATGGCCGACTATGTCGCCGCGATCCTGAAATCGAAAAAGACGAACCGCGGCCTGTTCATCAACGTCGACATCACCAACGGCCTGATCGACGATGCCTGGCCCGAGACGGATCTGGCTGAAATCTACGGCCTCCTTGGCGCCGATTGAAAAGGAAGACCAATGGCTAGAACGACCAGACCGTACGACGCTCCGAAGGGGTTTGATTGGATTGCCGGGGGACGCGACTGGCAGGTCGAGAATGACGCCCTGATCGTCTCGCTCCTGACCCGGTCCGGAAAAAACGCAGCGATCATGTTCCGCGCTGAACAGCCGGCCGTCTGGCGGATCACCTTCTTTCCGCCCGGAGTCCCTCCGGAATACCGGGAACCGGTAGCGGCCAGGCCTGTGTTGACGCCGCTTCCCCTTGAGGTCGAAAAAACGGCCGGCGGACTGCTAGTCCAGGGCGTCGACCTGGCCTTGGAAATCCGCTTTCGTCCCTGGCTCGTACGATTCCTTAATAGTGCGGGCGAAGAGGTTTTCGGTGAAAACGCGGACGACGTGGACGGGCTCGGCCGGCCCTTCGTCTTTCCCCTCGGCTATGTGGCAAGAAACGGCGCCGTCAGAGAAATCTCCGAATCCTTCAAACTCCGGCCCGGCGAATGTCTCTTCGGCCTCGGGGAAAAGTTCACGGCACTCGACAAGGCTGGCCGGCGCGTCGTTTCCTGGACGCAGGATGCGCTGGGCTCGACGAGCGAGCGCTCCCACAAGAACATCCCCTTTCTCTGGAGTAGCCGCGGCTATGGCCTGTACATCGACTCCGGAGCGCGCATCACCTGGGACCTGGGCGCAACCTCCTGCCAATCGGCAACCATCCGCATCGAAGATAGCGTCCTCGACGCCTATCTCATCAGCGGCGAATCGCCGGCCCGGATCCTCGACCATTACGCCGGCCTCACCGGCCGGGCCCCCGTGCCGCCCAAATGGACATTCGGGACCTGGCTCTCCACGGGCGGCACGCACAGGACACAAGAAGAGGTCCAGAAGCTGGTCAGCGACCTCGAACAGCACGAGCTCCCCGCCGGTGTCATCCACATCGATACCTGGTGGATGCGGGAGCGCAGGTACTGCGATTTCCAATGGGACCGGCAGGCCTTCCCGAGGCCGGAGGTGTTGATCGAGGTGCTTCATCGCCTCGGACTGAAGCTGTCCCTCTGGGAGCATCCTTATATCTCTGTCGAGAGCGAATTGTTCGCCGCCGGAAAAGAAAAGGGCTATTTTGTCCGGCGGCCGGACGGCAAGGTCTATATCATCGATTACGGGCTCTCCCTCGCTCCCAAGCCGGACGGCCGGATCCGCCCTGCCTCGGGCAAGGATCCCTGGAACGCTGAGGTGGCCATCGTCGATTTCACCAACCCGGAGGCGACAGCCTGGTTCAAGGACCTCCATCGGCCGCTTCTGAGGATGGGAGTCGATGTATTTAAGACCGATTTCGGCGAGAACATCCCGGCCGATGCCATGTTTGCCAACGGCAAAACCGGCGCAACCATGCACAATCTTTATCCACTGCTCTATAACCGCGCCGTCTTCGAGGTCACTCAAGAAGAGAAGGGATACGGAGTCGTCTGGGGAAGGTCGGCGTTTGCCGGGAGCCAGCAGTATCCCCTCGTCTGGTCGGGCGACCCGGCGGCGGATTTTCAAAGTCTGGCCTCGACCATCCGAGGCGGGCTTTCGGCCGGGTTATCAGGCCTCCCCTTCTGGTCGAACGACATCGGCGGTTACCGGGGGATGCCGTCGGCCGAACTTTATGTACGTTGGGCTCAGTTCGGTTTATTCTGCTCCCACAGCCGGATGCACGGTGACAGCCCGCGCGAACCCTGGACTTTCGGCGAGGAGGTAGTCTCTATCGTTCGTAAATACGCGCTCCTGAGGTACGAGCTTTTCCCATACATCTACAGCACGGCTTTCGAGGCCGGCCTGAAAGGGCTTCCCGTCATCCGGGCGCTGCCCCTTGTCTTTCCCGATGACCCAAATGTCCATGATAAAGATTTCGAGTACATGTTCGGGCCTTGGCTTCTTGTCGCTCCGGTTATCGAGCCTGGAGGAAAGCGTGAGGTCTATCTACCCGAAGGTGCCTGGTTTGACTATTGGACGGGAGAAGAGCTAGAAGGGCCCAAGAATCTCCGGATCCATGTCCCGCTCGATGTGCTGCCCCTCTATGTCCGCGGCGGCGCCATAATTCCCCGGATGCAGCGCACCTGGCGAGTCCCGGAAGAGCGCATCGACCCGCTCATCCTCGAGGTCTGGCCGCATGGATCATCCAGCTATCATCTCTATGAAGACGAGGGAGTCACGGAATTCAAGTGCGATCAAGGAAAGGATGGGATCGCCTTCGATTGGTCGGGCCCGCTGCCGAGGCGAGTCATCCTCCATTTCAAGGGGATCAACAAGCCCAAGAAGATCACCATCACCACGAGCGAAGAGCCGGATAAGACTCAAGAGCTAGAAGGGATGGCATTAGACAAAAACTATGTGCTGGCCGTCCCCGAAACCGCCGGGGCTCACCTGGTGCTGGGCTTTTAATTTCTGCCGACCCAGCCGTCGTGGGTGATCCGGAACCGCTCCTTGCCGTCCTCGCTTTCGAGCAGAGCTTCCCACTGCTTCCAGGTTGTCCTGATCTGCGGCGGCCGGCTGTAGCCTTCGACCCTCAGCTCTCCCAGGCCAAGATCCGCCAGCCTATCGGCATATGTGCCGTGGTTTAGAAAGTGGGTTTTCTCTTTGTAATAGACCTGCCGCAGGGCCCACTTGGCTTCTTCTTCCGGCCGGAGGATGAATGTATCCTTCCCTTCCCCTGCAACCTGCTCTGAAAATTGTACATAGCCCCACATCTCGGGATAGTGAATGTTGATGAGGCCGGTGGGCGCCCAGACCCAATTGTCCTCGGGCAGGGGCTTGCCCGTCGCGGGGTCCGCGACCTTCGCATACTTGCCGTCCTTGACCTCGACGCGATACTCGACCCGG
Organism: Candidatus Aminicenantota bacterium; assembly: GCA_017886205.1. Taxonomy (GTDB): domain Bacteria; phylum Acidobacteriota; class Aminicenantia; order Aminicenantales; family UBA8522; genus UBA8522. Next base: position 113,903 of record JAFNEO010000035.1, read on the forward strand.
GAGAAGTTCACTCGCCACTGGTCTCCAGGCAAGGGTGGCTTTTTCTCCGGGACGCATTCTTTCAGGATCTTCCACGGCATGGCGATCTCGACGCTCCATCTCGTGTCTTTGTCTCCCGGCTGATTGACCGTTCCGTCGCCGAAGACCTTCGCCTTCATGCCCTGGATGTCCCAGGCATGGACGGCCGGGCCTCCATCGCGATAAGGCTTGGTCAGGAGAAGATCCCACTCCGTGCCGAAGGCATTCATCTCGAGCTCGTAATAAAGGTGCGTGCTGCCGGAAGGGTCGATGAAGACCTCAAAGTCGTTATCATAGAAGATGATCGAATCTCGCGCGGTGAGCGTCGCCCAGATATCCGGCTCCTCGAGCTCGGCCCCGATATAGAAATATTCATCGTCCCACAGCATCTTGGCGCTGGTTTTGAACCGCGGCTTGGGCTTGAGCGAGCCCTCGATATCCACGAAAAGCTCGGTCCAGGCGGCCTTCTTCCAGGCCGGCTCGTCCAGCTTGCCGTCGACTGTCAACGGCTGCGGCGCACGGTAACAAATATAGCTGGGTGGGACAAAGGGAATCTTGGGTTCCGGGAATGCCTGGGGCTGCAACTCTTGAGAAGCGGGTTTTCCCCAGGACCATATAACAAAGGCGGCCAGAGCGCAGATGACCACTCCACCACAGCACGCACCTCTGCTGATCCTGGATTTCCAATCTTTTTTCATCCCTCTCACCTCTATCCTCTCCCACCGGGGGAGAGGGAATCATAGCGTGTCCGATAGGTTTTGGCCGCCTCGATCATGGCCACGATGTTCTGCGAAGGGACGTTGGGCATGATGTTGTGGACCTGCGTAAAGACAAAGCCGCCGCCCGGTGCCAGAATCTCGATGCGCCTCCGGACGTGTCCATCGATCTCCCGCTCCGTGCCGAGCGGCAGCACCCTCTGGGTGTCGCACCCTCCGCCCCAGAAAGTGAGATCCTGCCCGAAATCGCGCTTCAGCCTCTCCGGCTCCATCCCCCGGGCGCTCGTCTGGACGGGGTTTATGATCTCGACGCCGATCTCGATGAGGTCGGGAAGAAGCGGGGCGATGGCGCCGCAGGAATGGAAGAAGAGGTGGAGGCCGGACCGGCTCCGCACCTTCTCGTAGATCAGTTTTTGCCGCGGCTTGAAGAACCGGCGATACATCTGCGGTGATATCTGGGGCGCGAGCTGGGTCCCCAGGTCGTCTCCCATCTGGATGATCTGGACATAGCCCTCGACGGCGTCGAGGAACTTCTCCAAATTCTCGAGATGTATCTCGGTCAGCCGGTCGAGCAGCGCCTCGGCCTTCCTCGGGCTCTCCACGAGGTCGATGAGGAACTGGTCATTCCGGCACAGGTACTGACCCCATTCGAGGAGGTTTCCGCCGAAGCCGGCCATGACGGCAAAATCGGTGGTCTCAGAGAGCCGTTTAGCGCGCCTACTGATGTCCGCCAGATGCTCTCGGGTCAGGGGTTTATGCCAGGGGGCCGTAGGCAGTGCTGCCCAGGTCACCCGGGCCATCAGGTCAGGGAGCTTGTCTAGGACCGACAGGTCCTGCCCATCCCACTCCAAAAGTGGAAAGTGCGCCTGGCTGAGGTAGTAAGCGCCCTGGGGCATGGAACCGATGATCGTCCCGCCGGCGCTTCGGACCAGCCACCCGCCTGAGCCATCCGGTTCGAAGCCTGCGTAAGCGGGGATTTTCGCGGCTGAACCGTCAGGGAGCGTGAAGTCCTTCCAATCTTCGTCCGCCGTCAGGAAGGCCCGTCCGAGGTCGATCACGTCGGCTTCGAAGTAGTCCAAGATCGGGTCCTCGGGCTGGGCGAGCTGCTGGACGACATCGTATACGTCGGTCGATCCGGCCGAGAGGCCCAAATATTTCTTGAGGTTTCCGTAGGCGACGGCCGTGATTCCTGTGGAGCGCATGGCGCCAAGGTCGATCGGCACTTTGTCCGGCTCCCGATGGCTGATAGCGCAGAGCACCCGTTCCCGCCTGGTCATGACACCTTTCCCCTTACAATTCTAGACTTCTTTCCTTCTCCACTATGCCATATGAAAAATAAAGACCTTGCCGCCGATAACACTCCGGTATTGACCGGAATTCCGGACTGACTTTTTTCCGTACTAGCCTTATTCCCCTGGTTTTTCCACGATTTTCCCGGTCGGGTCGATTGTCAACTCGATCGTTTTCTCTCCGACCTGGATCTGCATCTCATATTGCACGAGGTCTCGCTTGGTCAGTTTCTCGGACTTGAGGATTTTAGCTTCGGGATATTCTCTGGCCAGAGTCTCCTGAACAGCCGCTGGCATGTCCGTTGTGGCCATGCTTTCTTCGATTTCCACCACTTTGCCGTCCGCAGCATAGAGAAGATCGCGGTGGAGGGTCCCCTCGACACTTTCGACCTCATAATAGGTAACGCCCTGTTCCGTTTCCTGGGAGGCCCCTTTGATCACAGCATCGGGATAGGCCGTCTTGAACGCCGACAGGACCGCTTCGGGCAAAGCGATGAGGTCCACTTTTGCCTCTTGAGCCTCGGCTCCCTCTTCTTTTTCTCCCTGCTCCTCGGCCTCGCTTTCTTCGGACTCAGCCTTCTCGACGGTCTCCATTTGGGCTTTGATCTTGCTCGTTTCCGCCGCCGGTTTCTCCGCTTTCTTCTTGCAGCCTACAGCGAAGACGAAAATACCCACGACCAGAAGCGCTAATAGATTTCTAGCTCTCATTCTTTTCTCCTTATGATCTTATTATCATAAGCTTGATCATAGCACAACTTGAGAAGGAGCATTTCCGGTTCGCCGAGCTTTGTCGCCTCGCGATGTCCGCACCGCTGCAAAGGGCTTTTTGACGGACTCCCCCTCGCCTCGTCAAGCAAAGTGAGTCTGCTGACTCTTTGGCGGTCTGACTCGCCCAAAGCGGCTCCCTATAAGGAAAAAGGATACAAAAAGACTTGCACCGAATGTCGACTATTTATATAATATTAGTAAGTTTTACGGAAAGGAGGAAACATGTCCGTAAAAAAAATCTCGATATTGGCTCTCGCCCTTGCTCTCGGCCTCTCATCTTCCGGCTTCGCCGCCGGTCCTCAGCAGTCCCAACATGACCAGCAGAAGGCCATGGAAGCCTACATGAAGATGATGGCGACGAACGAAAACCACGCCCATCTCGGGAAGTTCACCGGCGAGTGGAACATGTCATCCAAATCCTGGATGATGCCCGGCCAGGCCCCGGAGAGCAGTCAGACCACTGCTCAAGGTGAGTTGATCCTGGGCGGCCGCTTCCTCAAGATGAACTATAAGGGGACGATGTTTGGCCAGCCGTTTGAAGGAGTCCAGATCATCGGCTACGACAATATGAAGAAGAAATTCATCACCTTCTGGATCGACAACTCCAGCACGGCCTTCTTCCTGACCGAGGGCACCCTCGATGCGTCCTCCAAAACTACGACTGAAACGGGACTCTGGCCCGACCCGATGACCGGCGGAAACATGAAGGTAAAGGGCATCACCAAAATGATCAGCCCCGATGAGTTCAGCTATGAGATGTACATGGTCGGTCCCGACGGGAAGGAATTCAAATCCCTGGAGAACCGCGCCGTCCGGAAAAAATAATCGATAGCGTCCCTCTTAGAGAAGACCTCTATTTCGTCTTGTTGAACAGGCGGGCGGCCCACCCGCCGCCGGGCGCCAACTTGACCTTCATACGCTCGCCGGCCTTGATGACGAGGCTCGTCTTCGTGTAATCGCTCGCGTATCTTGATGCGTTCGCGCCGTCGGCGAATATCTCGGCCTTGTAATTACCGGCCCCCAGAAACCCGAAGTCGACCTCAAGCTCCCTCGGCGTCCAGTCCGTCATGGCTCCGACATACCACTCCTCCCCGCTTTTCCGGGCAACGATGATGTAGTCCCCGACCTTGGCGTCGAGCGCTTTGGTCTCATCCCAGACCGTCGGGACCTTGGCCAGGAAATCCATGATCTCCGGCTCACGCATGTAGGCGGAAGGTGAATCGCTGAGCATCTGGAGAGGGCTCTCGTAAACGACATACATGGCCAGCTGGTGGCAGCGGGTCCCCTGGCTCATCGGCTCGGAGAACACCGGCTGGAAGTTCTTCTCGGCGGCGTTCCGCATCGCGCCCGGGGTGAAATCCATGGGCCCGGCCAGCATCCGGATGAAGGGGATGAGGAGGTCATGCTCGGGCGTCACCGACTTGCTCCACTTATTGTACTCTAGCCCCAGCACCCCTTCCCGGGTCAGGATGTTCGGATACTCGCGCCGTAAACCGGTCGGCTTGAAGGCGCCGTGGAAATCGACCACGAGCTTCCTTTTGGCCGCTTCGGCCGCCACCTTTTTATAGAAATTGACCACCTTCTGGTCATCCCGGTCCATGAAATCGACCTTGATCCCCCGGACACCCCAACTCTCGAAGAGGTTCAGGGCCTCCTGGAGCTGGCGGTCGAGCGTCAGCCAGACGCACCAGAGCACCAACCCGACATTCTTCTCTCGAGCGTAGGAGAGGAGCTCCGCCATGTCGATGGCCGGATTAGTCTTGAGGAGGTCCGCCGGGTCCGACCAGCCTTCGTCGAGGATGATGTACTCGATCCCGAACTTGGCGGCAAAATCGATATAATATTTATAGGTCTGGGTGTTGATCCCCGACTCGAAATCGACCCCAAAGAGGTTGAGGTCATTCCACCAGTCCCAGGCGACCTTGCCGGGCCTGATCCAGGACGTATCCTTGAGTGCTGGCGTCCGGGCCAGCCGGTAGACGATGTCGTTTTCTATAAGGTCGCCGTCGCGCCGGGCGATCGCCAGAACCCGCCAGGGAAACTCGCGGACGCCATTTGTGTCGGCGATGTATTCCGCTCTCTCTACGACGGCCAGCGTCCGGTCCCGCTTCAGTTCCTCCTTCAGCGGGTAAGCGGCGAACTTGCCGCTGAGGTTAGGTGACCCGTCCGGAGAACCCGTCAGATAGAGGCCGGGGTAGTCGTCGAGGTCGGCCTCGGTGATCGCTACCTTAGGGCCGTCCGGGATCTCGACGAGGACGGGCAGGAAAGCTATCTTCTCGGCCGTGATCCGGCTGAGCGGAAGATAAGAATAATTGCGCTCGAAGGAGCTGAGGAAGCTGTCGGTGACGGGGAAATAGACGGAATGGTCACGGCCGAACTTGAAGCTGACCTCCTCCGAAACCACCTTCACCCGGCCCTTGAGCTTGGTGAAAAATCTGTAGGCGACGCCGTCATCGTAGGCGCGGAAAATAAGGCCGTAATTCCCCTTGAACGTCAGCACCGCCTCATTGAAGCGATCGGTGATGACCGCCCTCTTTTCCTTGACTGGCGGCATGATCTTATCGTCGACTGTCCTTGACTTAACGCCGGAAAGACGCGGCTCTTTTCCCAGGATGCCGGCGCCTTCGATGGTCAAGGAAATGGGGGACTGGCTCAGGATCTCTTTCTCATCACAAAAAATCGAGTAGGAGATCTCACGGTCGACCTGGATGACGACCTTGATTTTCTTATCCGGCGAGTAGAGTTCGAGAGTCTTAGCGAAGAGAGACGTCCCCGCCCCAGCCAAGAGAAAAATTAAGACATGACAGGCTAGGTTTGCTCTATGAGTCGTAAACATCATAACCTCCTCCCATCTCGTCTCACTCCTGAAAAAGCACAGCCCAGGCAACCTCCCGGCTTTGATCGGACTTCAGGCTGAGGCACAACACTGCTCCATCCCGCTGGCCCTCGAGAACCGCCGCGCCATCGCACTCGGCACGATTAAAAGCAAAACCGGGCGGAATAGAAATAAACAGCTCATAGACATCCCCGCCCACGACTCGGCTTTTACCGGACAACCGATTGCCTTCCCACCTGACATCGACGAGGTCGACTCCCCCGCCGGTTATATGGCGGTTTGTCGCCAGGATTTGAGGATGAGCTCGACGTTCCCGGATGCAGAAGACCTGGCAGTTGAATTTCGGGTCGACCTCTCCCGGCAGAAACGCCCCGCTGAATGCGCCGAGGAGCTTCCGGCTCCAGAATTCAAAGACGAAGTACTCGCGCTCTTTGTCCAGGCCCAGGTCTTCGAACTTGATCGCCGTATTCTCACCGCCCGTCCGGCCCAGGACCATCCAATCCTCGAAGGGGCGGTTGACCTCGAGGAGATAGAGGTGGCATCCCGGCGTGAGGCCGGCATCGAAGACTTTGGGCTCTTTGCCGCTGACTTCGGCATCAACCCGCCAGAGGTTCTGGGAGCGCGATGGATCGAGGTCGAAGATCTGGCCGGGAAGGGTAAACAGGACGGGCGCCGACCTCTTGGCCGGCTCGACGAGCGGCGTCCGGTACACCTCCGGCCTGTCCGTGAGCAGCATCAGCGATCCGGTGAGGGACGTCACCGTGGTCGACCTGTAGGCTTCGGCCTCCGATAGTTCGATATGATCGGGGTCGTTCCGCCAAACGACATTGTTGAACGAATTGTACTGGGACAGACCGGCGAACGAAAAACCGTCCGTGCCCAGCCGGCAGCCGTCGATGATGCCCACGAGTTCGGGCCGAACACCCCAGCAGCCGAGCATGAAGAATTCCCGGCCGATCACGTCGCGGATGGTCTGGACGTACTTGCGATAGGCGGTCGTAACATCAAGTCGCTTCTTCCGAAAATGATCGCTAAACGTGTTATATCCTTCGTAGCGCAGGTGGCGGAGGGCATCGACCTTGAAATACTCGAACCCGTCCTCGCGCAGGCCCCGGAAGATCGGCTTGACGACGCCGTCGAGCGCGGCCGGCACCGTGGCGTCCAGGATGTGGCGGATCCAGTTCCCCTTGGCCACCCTCCCTTCTCCGTCCAGGACAAACCAGTCTTTGTGCTTCTCGGCGAACTCGGTCTGAGAGAAGGTCGCGTTAGTCCAGATGCCTGGCTTCATCCCCTTCCGCTTGATGTACGATGCCAGATAGCCCAGGCCGTGGGGAAACTTCTCGTTGGGCTCAAGCCAGAGCTCGGGGAGTCCGATGTCGCGCTGGTAGCCATCGTCCATCTGGACGTATTCGTAACCGTAGGGGGCAAGGACTTCGGCCAGGACATCGGCCGTACGGAGCATGTCCTGCTCGGTGATCTTGTCTAAAAAGGCGAACCAGGAGCACCACCCGACGACCGGTTTATCCCAAACCTTGTATGTCCAAGGCTCAAAATGCTCGAGTCTGCGGTGGGCCTGGTAGAAGCGCGGCCGGAAACGGAGGATGATCTCGTACCCTTGGGCCCGCAGGGAGAAGTCGTGGCCGGCGACCGAAGCCCGTTCCGGGCTGACCGTAGTCCGCGTGCGCGGCTGGTCATCCACCGACAGCACCCAGTCCCACATCCGGTCATAGACGGCCTGGTTGAGAAGGCTCTTGCTCAGCCCGGAGCTGTGCCTGACAATGGCCGGCGACCGCGGATTCCGGTCCGACTCGCAAGGAAAGGATTCCTCGCTCCCGGAAATGAGGCCGGCGAGGACGACCGGTTTATCCCATGTCTTGGCGTTAAAGGCGACCACCTGATGAACGGCATCTCCGACCTTGAAATCACTTGTGGTCAGGCGATCCAGGTCGGCGGAATTCTCGATCCGGCCGCTGAAGATAGTCCGGCCGTTATAGACGATATCGAGGGCTGTCCCGTCGACCTTGACCTGCGCCGGCGCATTCGGCGGCGCACCAGATGATTTCGGCTGAGCGAGGGCATACGCAATTAGCACAGAGGAAAAAACGGATAATGTAATCAGAACTGTGATACTGGCCCTAGCTTTCATTAGCATTACCTCTGTTCTCAGTTGCCAAACCTGGGATGGTTAGAGCGAACGTTGAAGGTTTAGCCTTCCCGCGATGATTTTGGAGGGCAGCCGATCTTCCCTTGGGATTAAGGCGAGGGAGGGTCCCTGACGAAAGCCCTCCGCAGAAGAACGGGCATATTTCTTCTTTGCAAAGGCGAAGGGTGTGGGTGAGGAAGT
>JAFNEO010000036.1:0-241 GCA_017886205.1 Candidatus Aminicenantota bacterium
TGCAGCCTTGCGACCGTACTCCCCAGGCGGGACACTTAACGCGTTAGCTTCGACACTCCCACATGAACGCAGGAATATCTAGTGTCCATCGTTTATGGCTAGGACTACCGGGGTATCTAATCCCGTTCGCTCCCCTAGCTTTCGTGTTTCAGCGTCAGGAATAGGATAGAGAATCGCTTACGCCTCGGGTGTTCCTCCCGATATCTACGCATTTCACCGCTCCACCGGGAATTCCATTCTC
>JAFNEO010000036.1:283-77989 GCA_017886205.1 Candidatus Aminicenantota bacterium
CCCGTAGGAGTCTGGGCCGTGTCTCAGTCCCAGTGTGGCCGATCACCCTCTCAGGCCGGCTACCCATCATAACCTTGGTAGGCCGTTACCCTACCAACTAGCTAATAGGACGCAGGCTCATCTCCAAGCGCCTTACGGCTTTAACCATGGGTGCTTATGCCCCATGGCATCATGCGGTATTAGACCCCCTTTCGGGGGCTTATTCCTCACTCGGAGGGAGATTACCCACGTGTTACTCACCCGTTCGCCGCTCGTCCCAGGGTTGCCCCCGGAACGCGCTCGACTTGCATGTGTTAGGCACGCCGCCAACGTTCACTCTGAGCCAGGATCAAACTCTCCAGTTATAAAAGAACTCTTGCGAGTTCTTTTCGTTCTGAAGTCTTGGCAAATTGGATCAATCAAAGTCGCTCCGCTTTTTTTTTCAAAGAACTGGTTCTTTCTAACCCGAGAAAGAAACTCAAACCAACATAAAAAGATCAAATTATCAACCGGTTAGGTTGTTTGATACTTCTGACGTTATAGCCAGAAGGCGAACCTAATATAGGCGTATTTCCGAAAATTGTCAAGAGCCGCAAGGATATTTTTCATAAATTTCTTCCGGACGCCCTTCTGACCCCGGGACCCCTGGGGAGATCGGGGAGGAACTCAGGGCCTAGTTTTTTCCAAGGCGGCCAGGCGTTTCCTGGTGTCTTCGACTTCAGGCTGGCCGGGGTCCGCGTCTTTCCAGAGGTTGAGGAAGCGCTGGTATTGAACCGCCGCTTTCGCCTTTAGGCCTTTCTGCTCGTACAATTTAGCCAGCCTGTAATGATATCTGGGATGGATGAGGAAGCGCGATGGATTTTTCGGGTCAAAGGTGATCAGCCGCTCGTATTCGACTATGGCTTTGTCCAGGTCCCCCATCTTTACATAAGCCCTGGCCAAGATATCTTTGAGGAAAGGCGTGTTATAAAATAGGCCAAATACTTCGTTCGGATAAGCCGAAGGAGCCGCTGGAGGCAAGGCTTTTCCGAAAATGTCTATGACTTTCCTGGGAAATCCTTCTGCCAGCGAAACTTCTGAAATCAGGAGATTGCGATAGAATCCCATCTCCTCTTTTTGTCTCAGGTTTAGCCCAGGCAAAACAGATTCTATCTCTCTCCATCTGCTCTTGGCTGAATCTAACTTCCCTTTTTCTAGTTCTATTAGGCCTGAAGCGAATTTGTAGCTGGCTTCATGATAGATTTTGTTTTCCGGATCATCTTCTATAAAAACACTCAGCCAGGCCTCATTATATTTCTGGCTGAGTTCGATCTCGTGCCGATCATAATAAATCCATGATTTGAGCCTGTTCACAGACGCTTTCTGCCGTTTATTGCCTATGGCGTCTGCTAGGTCTTCGGCTCTCTGAAGATAGCTCAGCGACTTTTCCAGGCTGCTAAGCCACGAACTATAGAATCCTTTCTCGATATAGCCAATGAGCTTAACACCCGAGGACGGGGCAACTTCAATATATTTGTCAAGCCATTTTGAGGCTTCAGAATAATCCTCCTTTAAAGCTCTGACGTAGGCGAGTATATCCATTGACAGATAAAAATCAGGCTTGATCTCCAAGGCTTTTTGGTAATTTTCTATAGCCTCGTCAAGTTTTCCCATCCGGAAATAGGCTTCAGCCAAAGAATCGAGGGGGTTGGGTGTTCCGGGCAATAGAGCTGCATATCTCTTGAGATATTCAATGGCCTTCTCAAAGTTCTTTATGTACATATAGGCATAGGCACCACCATTAAGGGCATCGGCGTAGTTGGGATCGAGGTTCAAGGCTTTGTTGTACTCCGCGATGGATTGCTCGTGCATTTCTTTTAAACTATAAGACTCCCCAAGAAAACAATGCGCTTCTTTATATTTAGGATACTTTTCGGCGACTTCTTTGAGGATCTGTAGAGATTTCTCGGGATTTTTTTCTATCCAATCGGCGTACACGGCTTCTATCAAAAGCCTCTCTTTTTCGGTGGCTTTTTTGGAAAAATTCCAAGCTTTTTTAATCGCTTCGTCTCTCTCCCGGGCATTATTCAATACAGTCTGGACCCAACCAAGGCGCAAATAGGCTGAAGCAAAGGTCGGATCGAGTTCGATGGCTTTCTCATAAGATTGTCTGGCCCCATCCCAGTCAAAATTTATCCGCTCCTCCATTCCCCTCAAATAATAGTTATAAGCTTCTATTGAACTCGTCGTCACATCGCGAATCTGCATCTTGCCGGTTTCTACTCTGCGCTCAGAAAGACCAGCGCTCTTGGCGATCTGCCTGCTTAGCTCATCGATCTGCCTACTGAGAACGGAGTCGGGTCCTTCACCTCTGGAGCTTGCGGTTCCAAGCAGATTTTTTGTCCGGACATCCAGAACCTTCGCATCCGTGACAAAAATATTGCCTGCTTTGGCGAAACTCCCCAGGACGATGGCGCTGACGCCATCCATCCGGCAAAGCTCAAAGCCAAGGTCAGGCCCAATGAACTCGACATCTCCCTTGCCCATTTGCTTGAGCAGGTCCCGAAGCCTTTCCCAGGTGGCGACATAAAAGTAGCCTGATTGCTCAAGGTCTGTGATCAGGAGATTCTGAATGACCTTACCCAGATTGTCGTAAGCCTTGTCGCCGGTCTGGTTCTCAAAGCTGATGACGGCAATGGAGTGCTTTTGCTCGGGGAGGAGGGGCACTTCCTTTTTAAGAAAGGCAAACCAGATGACTGCGGCAACAGCGACCAAAGCCATGACCAGTGTCGGGATGAGCACTTTTTTCCGGCTCAAGGTCACGGTTATTGGCTTTGAGGTGACGGTCTTCCTCTTTGGGACCGGACGTTCTGTGGTCGGGACCCCCTTTTCGATTTTTTCAAGGTGGGCTTCGAGCTCCACTGCGCTCTGATACCGCTTTTCTTTGTCTTTCTCCAGGCATTTGAGGACCAGGCGGTTGAGGTCTTGGGGAATCTGGGTGTTTAGCTCCCTGGGGTCTTTGGGGATTTCGCTCTTGTGTTTGACGCCGATGGTGAACGGCGTATCTCCCTCAAACGGCACCTGCCCAGTCAGCATTTCATAGAGGATAATGCCCAGCGAATAGAGATCCGAGCGCTGATCGACCTCTTTTCCTTCCACCTGCTCGGGGGACATGTATTCGGGAGTGCCGATCATGACTCCGGCGCCCGTGATTCCCTTGACCGAAATAGACCGGGCAATCCCAAAATCCATGATCTTGGCATTGCCCTCCCGGTCGATCATGATGTTGCCCGGCTTGAGATCCCGGTGGACAACTCCCAGCCGGTGAGCCTCGGCCAGCCCATCGCAGATCTGCTTGGCAATGAAAATGGCCGTTCCCACTACAAGCTGCTTTGACCTCCGGATAAAGCTCTTGAGGTCTTCTCCGGACACGTACTCCATGGTGATGAAGTAGTTGCCGGCTTCCTTGCCCAGGTCATACATCCGGCAGATATTCTTATGAGAAATATCCCGGGCAATCTTGAGTTCATTCCGGAAGCGATCGATGGTGCTCTTATCAACAGAGACCTCGGGCTTGATGAGCTTCAGGGCCATCTTGGCCTGGACTTCCTGGTCGAAGACCTTATAAACCTTGCCCATGCCTCCCTTGCCCAGCTCCTCGATAATCTGGTACCGGTTGGCGAAGGTCGAGCCGGTGGTTAATTCTTGGATAGGCGCTTGGAGAGTTTCTGTTGGCAAGTTCGGGGACACGATACCGAATTCATGAGAATTCGGTTCATGTCCCCGAATGAGCTGCGTTCCGCAATCCGCGCAGAAGCGAGACGTTCCGGGATTATCGGTCTGACACTTGGGGCACTTCATTGACTCCATCCCCTATCTTGAGCTGGGGAAATAATATCAGCCGATGAAAAAAGAGTCAAATTCACAAGCGAGCGAAGCTAAGGCGCTGAACAAGTAGACTTCGGTTTACTCAAAGAGCGCATCAACTCCCTCTTTATTAAATCTCGGTTGACGCGTCTATGGTGGAAGGCGCCATTCTCCCCTTAAGCCCAAGCTTCCAACATGTGGCACGTCTCTGGCAAAACAAACCATCCTATGAGCCCAAGAAAGAGAAGACCGGGATTCAGCCTGATCGAGCTTCTCATCTCCTCCTCGCTTATCCTCTTCCTGATCGCCGGGACAGCCCAGCTCTTGGGGCTTTCTCTCACCGCAAAAAGAAACGCGGACTTCCACTTCCGGGCCGCCCGCCTGGCCTCCTCGCGGCTGGAGCATCTCAAGTCCCTCCCTCATGACAGCGCCGACCTCGAAGCGGGAAATCATGAGGAAGACTTCAACGACCCGTCAGCTCCGGAGAGGTACCGGATAGCCTGGCGGGTCGAGGACCTGGACCAAAACTTGAAGAAGGTCGTCCTCGACTTTTTTTCGCCGAATAAGCCCCGGAGGAAAGCGGTCTTCTGTCTCCTCCTCTGCCGGGAACTGGAGTTCTGAGAGATGAGAAACAAAGGATTCTCCCTAATTGAGATGCTTCTCGTCCTGGGGCTGTCTCTTCTTGTTTTTCTGGCCGCCTTCGAGTTCTTCGGCATCACCCGGAGCCTTTTTTTCAAGCTCAAGGACGCCGAGGAGGACAACCTGGCCGTCCAGGCTGCGCTCGACAAGCTGCGGATCGACCTCCTCCGGGCAGGCTTCGGCCTGGAGCTGGCGATCCGGGCCGGCGTCGTCGAAGGCATCGCCGCCGGCGGCTCTCTCGTCATCCTCAGCCAGGAGGCAAGGTACGCCCTCGCCGGGGACTGCTCTTCCGGAGAGACGAGGGTCACCCTGGAGAAAACGTCCGGGCTCAGCGCCGGAGGCCGGGTCTGCCTGGCCGACGAGGAGAAGGCGGAGCGACACATAATCGCCGCGCTCGAGGGCAACACGGTCGTTCTTTCCGAGCCTCTCGAAAACTCCTTCGACGCGCCGGCAGCCCAGCTTTTGCTTCTCGAAGAGGTCACCTATTTCCTCGACGAAAGGACCGCCGTCCTCCGGCGGAAGGTCAACGCCAGCCCGGCCCAGCCGCTCCTCGATAACGCCGGCCTGTTCGAATTCTCCTATCTCAAGGAAGACAACCTGGTCAGGGTCAAGCTGGCCGATAAAAAAAACATGGAGAAGGCGCATGAACTATCGGTTTTCCCCAAGAACCTCGGGCTCATCCTCCCTTGAGCACGATAAGAATAAAAGGCGAGGGACGGTCCTCATTGTGACCATCTTCCTGTTCTTGGCCTTCAGTACCCTTGCCCTCGGAATGATTTATCTTTCCCAGGTCTATCTTCAAATCGGCGGTTACGAGAAGAACTCATCCCGTCTGGACTATTGCTCGGAGAACGGAATCAAAGAAGGGTTCCATCATCTCGCCGCGGCCATCGGAAGCGCGCCCTCTCCGGCCGTGATATCAGAAGAGAGGTACATCGAATTGAGGGATGACGCCCGGGGTCTGGGCAACCGTCTCCTCGAAGAAGCGGCGGGCGTCCTCTTCCCGGTCCAAATCCAAGCCCAGGAAGAAACGATGATCTGGCAGAGCCGGACGGATTGCCTGCTCGAGAGGGTCGTGGAAAGAGGCGACTTTTTCCTGGCCGTGTACAGCCTGCCCGTACAGGCAGAGGGACGGCTCAGGAGCCTGCCCTTCCGGCGGCCCACATCCCTGCAGGCGAGAGCGGAGGTCCTGGCCGGGCGGATCCCTCTCTCGGCCCTTCCTTTTCTGCTCAACAAGACGCTCAGCCCGGAGGAGCGCCGGGATTTCGTCGAGGAAAACGATATTACCCTGTTGCCATCTTCCCGGCAAATCCTGCCGCCCCAGGTGAGCTTCGCCGACGCACCGCTCATCCCGCAGAGCGCGGCTCCCTTTCTCGAAAAGGCCCTCGATATCGAGATCTTCCGGCCCCAGGACATAACGGCCGCCAAGCTCCGCTCCGTGCTCGGCCTGGAGGAGTCCCAGGATCCGGTGCCCGAGGGCGTCTATCTCATCCGGAACGACCTGGGGTTGGCCGGAATCTATGTCCAGGGAGACGTTCAGGAAATGGTCGCCGCTGTCGAGGGAAGCTTTCAGGTCATCTCGTTCCGCCTGGAGGATGGCGTCTGGGTCCTGAGATACAGCCCGGCGGAGAGCAAGACGTCCTTCCTCTCACCGCAGGGCGAGGAGATTTTCGACCTCGTTCCCCTGGGTTTGATCATCATCAGCGGGGAGGTCTTGTCTCTCGGCGGCGGTGTCGTCGAAGCAGGGGGAGAGGTCCGCCTCGTCGCCGACCGGGAAGTCCCTTCCATCCTGCCGGGAGTCAACCTCACTCTGGTCGCCTCTGGGAAGATCACTCTCACCTCACATCTCATCCAGCAGGGACTCAGCTGGCAGGAAGGCATCCCCTATTTGAAAAGCGAGCAGGCGCAGCTGGTCATCTTCTCCACTGGTCGAGACCTTTGGACAGAGAAGGCCGACGAGGGCGGGATCGTCATCGCCCAGGGTGCTCCGCAAGACCTCAAGGTCCAGGCAGAGCTGACGGCGGGTGGCGAGGGTCTCAAGGTCGAAGGAGAGAACAAGGCTCTCCGGGTTCTGGGGAGCATCCAGACGACCGCCTACTCGTCGTCGGGCAACCAGTTGAGTCTGACGCCCTGGACCCCGAGGCCTGACTCGGAAAACACTTCACTCCTGGCGCCGCGCGCCGCACAGCCGGTCCTTCTTATCACCCGGTTCGGCGCCTCCGAGTGGAAGGAATACTAAATGGACAGGGGATATTCGCTCCTCGAAACAATCATCGTGCTGGCCTTAGTCTCTCTGGTCATCTACGGCGCCTCAAACGCCTTCCTGGGACACGCGCCGAAGCACCGCCTCAACAAGGCGGCCTGGGAGGTCCAGACGCGGTTGAACTACGCCCGCCATAAAGCGGTCTTCGAGGGCCATCCCTTCCGGGTCAGGTTCAGACCGACGGGATATATCGTCGAAGAGTTCGACGGCGTTATCAATGGCTGGCGTCCGGAGGCGAGCGGCACTTGCGAGGGCGTGACGATCGACGCCAACAACAGCCCGACCTTCCATCCGGAGGGCACCGTCTCCAACCTGGCGACGATCACAATCTCCAACGCGGCGGGAAGTTGCCGGATTACGCTGGCCATCTCGGGAAGGATCCGGGTGGTGATGCTGTGACGGGGGGCGCCGGCTATGTGCCGGCCTCTTCTTTGATCTTGCGCAGGACGTCGTCGAGGTCGGAGGCGGAGGAGATATAGTCCTTGGCCCCCCAGCGGGTGACGGCCGACTCTAAGGCCTCTTTTCCCGATTGGGGCGAGAAAAGGATAATCGGAATGTCCTTCGTTGCCGTAGACTTCCCGAGTTCCTCGAAGACCATGGCCACATGCTTTTCCGGCAGCGAAACATCCAGGAGGATCGCGTCCGGCCTGTCCTCGGCTAGACGTCCGAGGGCGCTCTTGGCGCCGGCAAAGGTATCGACCTGATGGCCCTGCCGGACTAGCCTCATCTCGACCATCGTCGCCAGCCGGGAGGCGCCGGCGACCATCATGATCCTGGAGACCCTCTTTTCCGGCTTCCCCACGATCCTCTCCACGCTCTCCAACAGGACCTTGGGGTCGTACGGTTTCTTGACGTAGCCGATAATACCCGCCCGGTAGCATTCCTGGACGAACTTCGGCGAGCTCATGATGGTCAGGGCCACGATCGGGATGTCCATGGTCACCGGATCTTCCTTCAATTTGATGGTGGCTTCCAGGCCGTGCATTCCGGGCATGATCATGTCCATCAGAATCAGGTCAGGCTTCCCTTCGCGGGCCAGCTTGATCCCCTCTTGGCCGTTCTTGGCATTGACGACGACGTGTCCCTGCGGTTCAAGGTGCTTTTTGATCAGCTCGATCTGAATCGCGTCATCTTCTATGAGCAATATCTTGGCCATCTCTCGCCTCGCCGTCTCAGCTCATATTATTCGGCAATTTACAAATTTGTTCAAGCTAAAAGTTCATCTCACCGTACTGCCCTATGACCGGGGCGAGGAGCCGACTCCCCATGCTTCGGGATTATATTTTTATCCAACCCTCCTGTCAAAAGAAAAAAACGCCGTTTGAAAAGCCCCTCCGATTCATATATAAAAAGCCCTTAAGGGCCCTTTAGGAGGAATAAATTGAAAAAAAAGCTATTCGTGTTCTTAGTGGCCGTAGCCATCTTGGCCATCTTTACGTCCGGGCAGGCCCCGTACAAGCTTCCACCCAAGGAAGTCATCGACATACTCGACGCCCCGCCGTTCCCGCGGGCTGTGCTGAGTCCGAAAGGCGACCTGATGCTCCTGGCAGAATATCAGACCATGCCGCGGATTTCCGATCTGGCTCAGCCTCTTCTCCGGATCGCCGGGCTGCGGATAACGCCCCGGACCAACGGCCGTCAGCAGCTGATGTTTCATACGGCGCTCTCGCTCGTCTCCCTCCGGGACGGGAAAACCCGCAGGGTCGCTCTTCCCGAGGCCGTCAAAATGGGTTTCCCGCAGTGGTCCCATGACGGCCGTTGGATCGCGTTCGCCAGGTACAAAGAGGACGGAGCCGAGCTTTGGGTCGTCAATGCCGCAACGGCCGAAGCCAAGCCGCTGACTCCGGCCATCCTGAATTCCGTCTTAGGCTCCGGGTTAGGCTGGCTGCCCGACAGCCGGCATCTTCTCGTCCACTCCATCGTCGAGGGCCGGGGAAACCCTCCCCAGCCGCCTGCTGTCCCGGTCGGACCGGTGATCGAGGAGACCTACGGGAAGGTCTCCAAGGTCGCGACTTACCAGGACCTCCTCAAATCCACCTATGATGACTCCCTCTTCGAGTATCACGCGACCTCCCAGCTCGTCGAGGTCGACGCGGCCAGCGGAGCCACACGCAAGATCGGCCCGCCGGGAATTTCCCTATTCGCCGACCCTTCACCGGACGGAAAGTATCTCCTCGTGCGCCGGATCAAGAAGCCGTTCTCGCACAGCGTCCCCTTCTTCAACTTTGCCCACACGCTGGAGGTCTGGAACAAAGACGGAGAGCTCATCAAGGTCCTGGCTGACCTCCCCGCCGCCGAGGAGGTCCCGCTCAACGGCGTCCCCACCGGCCCGCGTTCTCCTGAATGGCAGCCCCTCAGGCCGTCCACGCTGGTCTGGGTAGAAGCGCTCGACGGCGGAGACCCGGAGAAGGAGGTGCCTTTCAGAGATAGACTCCTGGCGCTGGCAGCCCCGTTTAGCTCAGAGCCTCAGGAAGCGCAGAAAACCCAGCACCGCTATGGAGGCGTTGAATGGCTGGCCACTCCGGGGACCGCCTTGATTTCGGAGTTTGATTGGAAAAAAAGATGGCAGACGACCCAGCTGATTGACATCGAGAACCCCCAGGCTGCGCCCCGGAAGATCTTCGACCTGAGCAGCCAGGATGACTACGCCGACCCGGGGAATGTGGTCATGACGACGACGCTGTCAGGGGAGCAAGTCGCCCTCCAGGATAAAGACTGGGTCTATCTCCGCGGAGCCGGCGCCTCTCCCCAGGGCAACCGTCCGTTCCTGGACAAGATGAACCTTCAGACCTTGGAGAAAAAACGGCTTTTCTCCTGCCCCGAGGGGAGATACGAGGCCTTCGTGGCCTTCCCCGGCCAGTCGCGCGACCGGATCCTCATCAGCTCCGAATCGCCGAGCGAGCCGCCCAATTACTACTTATCCGATCTGAAAAGTAAGAAAAAAGCGGCCCTGACCGACTTCAAGGACCCGGCTCCCCAGCTCACCGGGCTGAAAAAGGAACTGATCAAGTACAAGCGGGCGGACGGCGTCGAGCTTTCGGGCACGCTCTATCTTCCCCCCGGCTACACGCCCGGCGTGCGCCTGCCGGTCGTCATCTGGGCCTATCCCCTGGACTACAGCGACCCCCGGACCGCCGGGCAGGTCAGGGACTCACCATATCGGTTCACTTTTCTTCGAGGATCGTCTCAGCTCTTTTTCCTCACCCAGGGATATGCCGTCCTGGACGGGGCCCAGATGCCGGTCATCGGCGATCCCAAAACGATGAACGATACCTTCGTCGAACAGATTGTCTCCAATGCTCAGGCGGCCATCGACGTCCTGGACAAAATGGGCGTCGGCGACCCGAAGCGGGTTGGTGTCGGCGGGCACAGCTATGGCGCTTTCATGACCGCCAACCTGCTGGCCTACTGCGATCTGTTCGCCGCCGGGATCGCCCGGAGCGGAGCCTACAACCGGACGCTGACCCCCTTCGGATTCCAGAGCGAGCGTCGGACTCTCTGGGAAGCCCGCGACAGCTATATCAACATGTCACCCTTTATGCACGCCGACAAAATCAATGAACCCATTCTCCTTATTCACGGTGAAGCCGATAACAATTCGGGGACCTTTCCGATTCAATCCGAACGCCTCTTCGCCGCCCTTAAGGGGTTCGGAGGGACGGCCCGCCTGGTCATGCTTCCCTGCGAGAGCCACGGCTACAGCGCCCGCGAGAGCATCCTCGATGTCCTGGCCGAGATGTTCGAATGGTTCGATAAATACGTTAAGAACAAGAAATAGCCAAGAGGCCAGAAGGACAGCCAGGAGGAAGCCATGCGTATCGCCAGAGGTTCTCAGCCCGGCCGATGCATCCTTGTCGCCCTTGTCCTTGTGCTCATAAGCCTTTCCCAGAGCACCTTCCCAGCTCAGCAGCCGTACCGCATCCTGATCTCAAACGACGACGGATTCCAGGCGCCCGGAATCAAAGCGCTCTTTAACAGGCTCAAGTCTCTGGGTGAAGTGACGGTGGCGGCGCCAGCCGCCAACCAGAGCGGCGTCGGACACGCTCTTACCTTAGGGAGGCCGATAGCCGTCGAATCCTGGGAGGCCGAGGGCAGTCGATGGTTCGCCATAACCGCGACACCGGCGACCTGCGTCCGGATGGCCCTCACCTCCCTTCTGCCTCAGCTTCCGGATGTTGTCGTCTCCGGGATCAACAAGGGAGAGAACCCGGGTGTTGTGACCTTCTCTTCCGGCACCGTGGCCTGTGCCCGTGAGGCCGCATTCCGGGACATCCCAGCTATCGCCGTGTCCCTGGAGGAGGGAGCTCACATGGATTACGCGGCGGCCGCCGAGTTCACCGCCCGACTGCTCCTCGAGGTGCGGAAAAGGGGCCTTCCACGGGGGACATACCTCAATATCAATTTTCCGGCCCGTCAAACCGACCAAATCAAGGGAGTGCTCGTGACCCGACAGGACAAGCGCCCGGCTGATGAACATTATGCGAAAAAGACTTCGCCCGAGGGGAAGACGGAATATTGGTCCGTCTACCGGCCGCTCACGGGGGGAGACAAGGACAGCGACACCTGGGTCTTGACCCAGGGGTATATCTCGATAACTCCCATGTCGATCGACCAAACACTGCCGGAGCTGGGGGTCGCCCTCCGAAAATGGGACATTATGAAGGCGAAGAAGTAGGCCCGGCGGCCGAGGTTGATTTTTATCCGGGCCATGATAGAATCTTATAAAGTGGATGGATAGAAACCATCCGGGGAGGTTAAGTCCATGAAAAAGAACACTACGGCAATCGGACTGTGGCTTATCTGCGCCTTTTCAGGCTTTACTCTGTCCGGCGGGTCGAGCGCCGCCCAGGACATCACCGTCAGCATCCAGACAATCGAGCCTTTCGTCTATTTTTGCATAGAATATAAGGGGCCGTTCACCCAGATCCAGGAGGCGATTGCCAGGATGGCGGAGGAAGCGCAAGGCCAAAACGCCGCGCCCGGCGGACCCCTGATGGGCATATACTACAACAGCCCGGATAACGTAGGTACCCAGGAGTTGCAATGGGAGGTCGGTTTCCCAATGACTCCCCAAACCTTGATCCAACCACCGCTGACGAAGAAAGAGTGGAACTACACCCAGGTCGCCGTCTGCCTGCACCAGGGCGCCTATGAAGACACCGGTGATACCATCATCAAGATGGTCGATTGGATGAGAGAAAATGGTTACGTTCGGGCCGGTCCGACCATGGAGCGCTACCTGGATATGAACCCGGCCGAACTCAAGCCGGAGCAACGAAAAACCGAAATTTGGATCCCCTGCCAGAAAAAGACGGAATAGCTGCTGGTCAGATCCAGCCGAGTTCGCTGAACTCAGTGAACCCCGGGTGGGCGATCCCCCAGTAAGCGAACAGCAGCGCGCTCAGGAGAAAACCCATCAGGAAGAAAAGGGCGGCCGCATTATGCTCCCGGCGCCGGCGTCCCCTCCCGTAAATCCAGAGGCAGATCAAGGCCATCAGGACGGCCGCTGGGAAGGTGAGGACAACGGTCTGTCCCTCGATGGCGTTGACGGCATAGGAGAACCCGAAGCAGGCGGCTCCTCCGCCAAGAAACGCCCATTGGGCCCAAGAGAGCCGGGGGAAATGGACTCTGGTTCCCGCCAGGATCAGCCCGGCGACGATGATCAGAACGCCGCTGTCCCATATGAAATGGCTTATCACCTCGTCATAGATATAGACGGACTGGTGCAGGGCCGTGTTCTCCTGGCCGCCGAGCAGGCGGTCGATGGCATTGGCCGAAAGATGGAGGCCGTGGCCCTCGACATAGCAGATCAGGCCGAGGACGAAGACGGCGACGGACCATTTCGAGGACCGGGATGAACCCCGGCCTTCCGTCTCTGCCGCCTTCCTCAGGTTATAAAAAACTGCCAGGGCTACGGGGATTACGGCCAGGGGCGTCAAAAAATCGAAGGCATCGCCCCGGCTCACCGGCCCGGCGAAGTGGCCGGGGATGAAGGCGGGCATGATTTGGAAAAACGCATAGACAAAGCCGTACATAAAGAGCCAGCGACATATGTCCATGGTGCTACTCTTCACCGCTGAAATTTGTAGCCGGACCAGGGAACGGTCAGGAGATGCCGGGGGCGGGAGGGATCTTTCTCCACCTTGTACCGCAGATTATGGATGAAGGTATCGACCGTCCTCGTCGTCGGGTACTTTTCATAACCCCAGACTTCATTCAGGATGGTATTCCTGCTGATCACTTCGCCCTCATGGGAGATCAGCAGTTTCAGCAGGCCGAATTCTTTGGCCGTGAGGCGAAGAATCTTTTTTCCCTTGGCCGCCGTCTGCGTCTTGAAATTGACCGTGACATCCCCGAAAGAGGACTCTTCCAGCTCGACGGGCCCGGGCCGGCTCCGGCGCAGGATAGCCCTGACTCTGGCCAGGAATTCCCGCGGGCCAAACGGTTTGAGGAGATAGTCGTCGGCCCCCAGCTCCAGCCCCAGGACCTTGTCCACCTCCTCCTTCTTTATGCCGGACAGCATGATGATCGGCGTCATGACCTTCTTTTCGCGGAGTTCCCGGCAGACCTCCAGGCCGCCCAAGGAAGGCAGGACCATATCGAGAGCGATCAGGTCCGCTTTTTCTTTTAGCCCCAGGTTCAGCCCCTGCCGGCCGTCCGCCGTGGAGACGACGGAAAAACCCTCCGCCTCCAGGGCGATGGTCAGGGTCTGGCGCAGGGCCTCATCGTCTTCGATCAGCAAGATCCGTTTCATGTTCGTTGATCCTCCGGAAAGATGAGCCGAAACGTACTTCCCCGATCGGGCCGGCTCTCGACGCGGACGTCTCCGCGGTGAGCGTCCATGATGTGCTTGACGATCTTCAGGCCGAGGCCGACCCCCTTTGGGTTAACCAGGGTCGCTTCTGGTGCGCGATAGAATTTGTCGAAGATCCTGTCCTTTTGCTCGGGATGAATGCCGATCCCCCGATCGCTGACCTGGATCTCTACCTCACCGGATCTGGACAAAACCTGAATCTCAATCGCCTTGTCTTCCGGCGAGTATTTCATAGCATTGTCGATGAGGTTAATCAACACCTGTTTGACCGCATCCCGGTCGACGGTTAAAAAGACAGCGTTCGGCGGGATTTTCAATCGCAGCTTGAAGCCCGCCTCCTCCAACCGATGGCGCAAAACCATGACCGCCTCCTCGACGAGCGGCCCGGCTTCGGTCCTTTCGAAATGATACACCCTCGTCTGCTGCTCGATTTTCCCGAAATCGAGGATGTTGTGGATGAGCCTGGATAGTCGGCCGCTCTCCGAGGCCAAAACATCGAGAAGCTCCTCCCTCTTGGCTCTGTCCTTGACCTTCCCCTCCTGGAGGAGCTCGGTCAGCCCCTGGATCGAGCTCATCGGGGTCCGCAGCTCATGGGAAACCGTGGAGATGAACTCCGTTTTGAGCCGATTGAGCTCGTCCAGTTTCTCCTTGGAGGCCCGCTCATATATGACCTCCTCCTGGAGTCGCAGCATCTCCAGGCTCAGGGCGAGTTCGCCGGCCAGAGTCGAGAGGAGGTCGATGTCGTCCCGGGAATATTTCTGGCCCGACCGTTTCTTCCCCAGGGCCAGGAATCCCTTGAGGGCGGGCGACTGGAAAGGCAAGGGAAAGACGATATCGGCCGAGCTCCGCGACAGAAGGTCATCCCGGGAAAAATCAACCCCTTCCTCCGTGCGAGTCGCGCCGCGCCGGGCCCAGATATGGCCGGAGGGCCAGCCCAGGAAGCCCGAAGGGTCTTCCCCGTCCCTTAAGCCCCGCGAATAGAGCGGGCGATGGCCCTCCGGCCCGACCTCATCCACTACAACTGCCAGCCGCTCCATCGGGATGACGGTTTCGATGCACCCGGAAAATTCAGCGATCAGGGCCTGCCCGCTTACCGCTTTCTGGCTCATCTCGCTGAACTGGAGGATGGTTCTCCTGTAATCGTAGCTCTGGCGGAAAAACGACTTGTCGACAAATTCCTGGGTTTTCCGCCGAGCCGGATGAAAGGCCAGGGCCGCCAGAAGAGCGCTTCCCAAAGAGATAAACGTCTCCCGGACAACGAAAACTCTGGAAAAAAGGTCCTGCAGCACGCGGACGGAAAAGAGGTAGAGGCTGACCGTGAAGATCGTCAGCAGAGAATAGACCAGGCTGCGGTTGATGACGACTTCCACATCGAGGAGCCGGAACCGGAGTATAGAGAGAGCAAAAGCGAGGGGGATGAAGATGAAGAAAACCGATGACGCCTCCTCATTGAGGAGGGGCTTGAGCCTGAGGACGGCGGGGATCTGGTAGATAAAAATAAAAGGGCTGAGACCAAACAGAAGGCCCAGGAAAACCCATTTGATTTGGGCCCTATTCTCCTCCAGGGCGGCGCGGCGATAGGCCAGGATGAAATGAAAGATGGCCAGAAGAAGGACGATGATCATGTAGGAGCGAAAGACTTGAAAGACCGCGATATAAATCCGGAAGATGGAGAGCGATGACTTGAGGGTGGCGGTCAGCACGGCTGCGACGAAGAAGACGCCGAAGACAAGCGAAAGGAGATAGATCAGATGGGGCCCGCGGCGCCACCTCCGGGAGGAAAAAGAGAGGGAAAAATGGAACAGGAGAGCCGGGGCCAGAGGATAAAAAAGGTAGAAGAAGACGACGGGAATATAGGAGAACCAGCCGTGACCCAGGATGTAGGTTCCGCCGCTCACGATCAGGGGATAGGCAAAGATCAAAGCCAGCCAATAGAGAAGGCGCGCCTTGGGATCTTCCCATCTCAGGATGAAGACGGTGAACCCGATGAGATAACAGGACAGGCCGATGAAAAGATAGATTAAGGGGAAGGGCACTTTGCTGTAGAAACCGATGAACTGGGCGCGCACGGATTCAACACTCCCGTTGCGGCGGAGCACGAAGGTCGCCGAATCGTCGATCTTCTTTTGAGCCAGGACGAACTCGATGTCTTTCGGCTTTTGGATCTCGATATCATCGACCCGGACGAGGTCTTGGGCTTGGATCCCATCGGGAAGGCCGGGCCTGGAGCGAAGCAGGAAGAACCCATAGAGGCTGAGCGCTGCCAGGATCAGTCCGGCCGAAAGGGAAAGAGCGACGAAGAACGGAGGTTTCTGCCTCATTCCCTCATTCCGGCCCAAACTATAGCACCAACGAAGAAGACATTTCAACGCAGCAGAGGATTGGTCCTAATCGAACGGCGGGCGGCAGGCTTTGACGCAGACACCGCAGATGAACTGACCGACAATGCCCGAACGCCTGAATTCCTTGAGCTTTTCAAAACAGGCACGGTGGTCGAAATCTTCCGGGTCCGGCCGGATCGCGGCCGCCGGACAGCCGGCCAGGCAATTGAAACAGCCGCCGCAATCCCTGTCTAGAGCTTGATCGGGCTCGAGGGGCATGTCGGTGAGGACCGTGGCCAGCCGGAACTGGGAGCCGTATTCCGGATGGACCAGGAGGTTGTTGCGGCCGATCCAGCCCAACCCGGCCAGCCGGGCTACTTTTTTGTGCGAGAGATGGGCCCGCTGGTTTTCCCAATCGACGATTTGAGAGGCCGCGATCGGAAGGGCCCTGAAACCCCGATCCCGGATGAATACGGCCAGACGGAGAGCGGCCCGGTCGAGAAAAAAGTTGAGCTGGCGGTAGTGATGGAGATAGAGGGCTGTCGGACGGTCGTCGATATCAGCGAGAACTGTATCCAAGACCCTCTTGCCGAGGGCGATGCCCCGATGGAAACCGGATTTGAGCTCCTCTTTGAGCAGGAATTCTCCGCGAATCGGGGCGATATCGGCGACGCCAAAAAGCTCGACCCCGATATCGAGCGAGAACTCTCTCAAGGCTTCCTTGTGCTCGGCCCCGTTTTTCACCGGTCCATTGTAGCGGCGCGCGGGTTGGGGTGTCAACGCGGGTTGACTCTGCCTCCGGATTGGGATATACCAAACCATGAATTCGGACGACAGAGGAGCGATCATGACCGAAAAGACCCTGGCCATAATCAAGCCCGATGCCGTCAAGAAGAAGGTGGTGGGCAAGATCATCCAGCGGATCGAGGATGAGGGCTTCGAGATCCGGAGCATGAAGATGCTTCACCTTACGAAGGAAGAAGCCAAGGGATTCTATATCGTTCATAAAGACAAGAAATTCTATAACAGCCTGACGGACTTCATGTCGTCCGGCGAAATCGTGGTCATGCTCTTGGAACAGGAGAATGCTATCGCCCACTGGCGGGAGGTGATGGGGGCGACCGACCCCGCGCTGGCCACACCGGGGACGATCCGGCACGGCTTCGGGTTTTCCGTGGAAAGGAATGCGGTCCACGGGTCGGATGGTCAGGCGACAGCGGAGTGGGAGATTAATTATTTTTTCAAGGAGTGATGCTGGCGGAGGCAAGACTACAACATATAGTATCTGCTGATATGGCCCATCAATATAAAGCGCCTTGGGGGAGCTGAAAACCTGGCTCGACCATGCCTAGTGTTTAGTTCAAAAAAAACGCTTGACTTTAAGGCCGCGATTCCTTAGATTGATAGTACGCCTTGGATGAGAATGATGGATTTGTGTCCGGACCGCCGTTTTATTTTTCCCCATCGTTCTGCAAGGCGTGCCTAGTCTTTCGAAGGAGGCACCTATGCACAAGAAACTTATGAAGACCGCGGCCTTCATCGCTCTGTTTGCTTTCCTTTTTCTTCTCGCTCCCGCACTATCCAACGCAAAACCCGCCAAGTTCGACATCAGGCTTCTGATCAAGAAGCCGGCGATGTGGATCTCGTCCTTCTGGAACATCATCACCCCCATTTTTGACGGTGGGAATGACGGCGTCAAGGCTATTGTTCCCGGTGATTCCGCAGCCAAGATTAAGCCGCTAACTGAATCGGTTTCCGTCAAGCCCAGTAAGGGCGATTAACCTGTAGGTTTTTCCTAAACTCCGGGTTTTTTCTTTTATTTTTTCTAATCAAGAAAAGAAAATATGTTGGATTTCCATAATCATCGCTTTTCTCACCTATAGGGGTGAGAAAATTTTCGCGAATTCACCCCCAAGCTCATCTTGAGGGGCGATTGACCGGCCCCCCTCTTCCGGGCAAAATCGGGCCGAGACCGGGATATCTGTATCTCGGTCGGCACTCGAGAAAGACTATGGCCGGTTCAAAGCTTCGCCGCCCCTTTTTGCTGGGCATCCAAACGATCTTTCTTTTCCTGCTCATTATTCCCATTCTGGGCTTCCCTCAAGAAAAAACGGCGAGAAACACTCGGCCTCGCTCTCCTCGAATCCAGCTCGCAGAAGTAGTTGTGGAAGCAGAAAAGGCCGTCTACGAAGGCAAATTCGAAGAAGCCCTGGAACTTTTTTCTCAGGCTTTCTCGATCGCCCAAAAAACCAGGGATGAAGAGGGCGAGATGGTCTCCCTTGTCCAGCAGGGATTCCTGTATTGGAACCTCGGCCGGATGAAGGACTCCTCGGAGGCCTTTGCCCGCGCCCTGCCGATCGCCGAAAGACTCCAAGTCCCTGATAAGCAGAATACATGTTCCGTCTCCCTGGAAATCTACGACCTCTATGTCCAGGGAAAGGAACGCCGCGACTCTGGGGACCACCAGGCGTCGATCGAGAAATTCAAGCGGGCTGTCGACCTCGCCAAAACCATCCAGGGCAAAGGGCAGGAGCTCAAGTGTCTTCGCCAGTTGAGCCTCAACTACTGGGAGCTCAAGGACTTTCAGGAATTCTTCCTCCTGAACAAGAGAGGATTGGCAATCGCTCAGGAGATCAAGCACAAGCAAGAGGAAGGCCGGTGTCTCAACAATATCGGCCTTTTCTACTGGCAAGTTGACAATTACACAGAAGCGCTCAGCAACTACGAGAAAGCACTTGAGATAGCACGCTCAGGTAATAATCTAGAAGAAGAGAACAACTGCCTAACTAATATCGCTGCAATATACATGGACTTAGGCAATTACGATCGAGCGCTTGAATACTCCATTCAGGCACTTGACTCCGATAGAAAACTCATGGATCCGGTCAATACGTCAAAGGACTTAAACAATATTGGCACGATCTTCATAAAAAGGGGAACGACTTCTGAGCAGAAGGAAAGTTTGCGTGTAGCTCTGAAGTACTACAACGAATCCCTGGAGATCGCGACTGCGATCAAGGAAACCGCCACTGAAATCAAGGTGCTGAATAACATCGGCTCGGTATATTCCTATCTGAGCGAGTATGCCAAGTCCCTAGATTATTTCCAGTTGGCGCTTAAGAAAGCACAAGAAGCACAGGATGCGGAAGAGATGAGCATCATCCTTAACAACATCGGGATCGTCTATTCCCACCTGGGGAATTTCGAAGAATCCACCCGCTACTACCAAAGGGTGATCGACCTCGCTTCCGAGATCAAAGGGATAAAAGTGCTCTGGGAAGCCTATTCTGAGATCGCCAACGCCTACAAAAGCCGGAACCTGCTTCCCGCGGCACTAGAAAATTATCGGAAGTCCATCTCGGTGATCGAGAACATCCGCTCTTCCATCAACCTGGAGGAGCTCAGGGCGACCTATCTCGGGACCGACAAGAGGATCGATGCCTATCATAACCTTATCGATCTCTTCATCCGGCTCTATAAAGAGAGTCACGAGTCAAGATATGCCGCAGACGCTTTCCGTTACCTCGAAAAGGCCAAGGCCAGGGCGTTTCTGGACAGCATCGAAGTCTCCAAGCTCGACCTGTCCAAGGGGATCAGCCAACAGCTGCTGAACAAAGAGACGGACCTGATGAACGAGATATCACAGCTCCATACCAAGCTTCTTGTCCTGCAGCTGTCTCAAGCCCAAAGGGACCAGATCGATCAGGAATTGGCCAGGCGCGAGGAGCAGCTCGAATCCCTCAGGCGAGAAGTCAGAGAAGTCAGTCCCGCATACGCAAACCTCAGGTTCCCCAGAACTTTGACCCTCCAAGAAGCCCAGAGCGAAATCCTGGACGAGGAGACCGCCTGCTTTGCGTATTTGCTGGCCAAGGAGAAGTCCTACGGCTTCGCGATCACGCGGAGAAACATCAAGATATTCCCACTCCCGGGCAAAAAAGAAATCCAGAAGATGGTCCAGGAATATTTAAAGGCGATCACGGATGTGACCAATCAGGACTTCCGCCTCGGCCACGAGCTATTTGAAGCTCTCATCCAGCCGGGGCTCAGCGGCAGGGCCCGGCGCCTGATCCTCGTCCCGGATGACGTCCTTTACTTCCTGCCGTTTGAGACTCTCTTGAGCAAGAACAAAGGAAGGGACTGGCTGATCAAGGACTACACCATCGCCTATGCTCCTTCACTCTCCTCTTTAAGGGAACTCGTCGTGCGCAAGAGGGCGAACGGCCGTAAGGCAGCCAAGGATATCCTCGCCGTGGGGGATCCTTCCTATGGAGCCAACGAGGTCGAACCGGCGGCCGGCGACGGCTCAGGGCCTCTGCAGGAAAGCAGCTCTCCGGCCGAGGCCAAGTTCTTCCGGCTAAAATTCAGCGGCCAGGAAATCGAGAAGATCAGCGCGTTGTTCAAGCCCGGCCGAAGGGACACTCTCTTGAGGAGCAGAGCGTCCGAGGAGAATTTCAAACACCAAAACCTGGCGGACTACCGCATCATCCACTTTGCTACTCACGCTTTCATCGATGACAATAAGCCGGCCCGGTCGGCCATCGTGCTTTCCCTGGACCAGGATCCCAAAGAGGACGGCTTTCTTCAGATGAGGGAGGTCTTCAACCTGAAACTCAAGGCGGACTTGGTCGTCCTATCGGCCTGTCAGACCGGACTCGGGCAGCTCATCCGGGGAGAAGGGATCGAGGGGTTGAGCCGGGCGTTCTTCTATGCCGGAGCATCGTCGGTCCTGCTGAGTTTGTGGGCGATCAATGACCAGGCCTCCTATCAGCTCCTGGAAAGGTTTTATGTCCACCTTCGCTCGGCCAACCCGGTGATGGATTCACTGCGCCGGGCCAAACTCGAGCTGATCGATTCCGGGGTTCTTGCCCATCCCTACTATTGGGCCGGGTTTGTTGTCGCCGGCAACGCCGATACAGTGATATTCCCCAGAAGCCTGAACAAGTGGATGCTCGTCACGCTCTCTTTGTGTGCCGGGCTGGCCATCCTCCTCCTGGTTATAAACCGGGAAAAACCGTCTTCTTCACGTCCGCAGAGATCGTCACGCCGCCGGTTCTAGCGCGTCAGCCAGGACTGGTTCTTGAGCGTCAAGGCAGAAAAGGGGACAATCCACCAGAGAAAAAAAGCGGTGATCAAAGCATAGGGAATTCCATACAGGAAGGCCAGGCTCCGGCTAGTGCGGAGATAGTAGAGGGAAAGGAAAAAAGAGAGGATGACTAAAAAGGCTAGATGGCGCAAGATGAAAATCGGATGGGCGATAAACGAATAACTGATCAAGCCGATGGCGAAAAGGTGGAAGGGATGAAGAAGGTTGAGGAAGAAAAAGTCCAGGATGGGAAGGATACGGCGCTTCGTCCTGTAGGGCGAGAACATAAAGCGCGAGAAGAGGATAGACTCCCGGATGTAGCTCCTTGTCCATCGGACATACATCCTGTTCATCTGCCGAAATCGTGACGGGACTTTGCTGTAGACTACGGCATTCGATTGATACTTGGTTAGGTGGCCCGACCTCAGAATATAGGTCGTGAGAGAACGGTCCTCGCCATGAAGACAGGGGATTTTCATGAACTTCTGATTGACCCACTCCTTGAGGAACGGGCCAAGGGCCACCTTCCTGTAGGCGGTCAGAGCGCCCGGGCAGACCTGGACCGTCCCAAAGACGCTTTGGTATGCACGACCGAAATCAAAGGACACGGCATAGCGGACCGACAGCATCCGGGTCAGAAAATTGTCCCGCTCGTTGAGCACGGCTACACGACCGGCGACCGCGGCCACTTCCGGGTCCTTGATCAGGGGGACGACCAGATTGCGGATGGCGCTTCGCCCGATCTTGCCGTCCGTATCGATAGTGACGATGATCTCACCCCGCGCTATCTTCATCCCCGAGTAAAGCGCTCTCCTCTTACCCAGGTTTCTCTCGAAGCTGATGACCCGCAGCTTTTCCCCGTATCGTCTCTTCGCCCTCTGCATGTAGAGGAGGGTCATATCCTCTGAGCCGTCGTTGACGGCGATCACTTCGAGTTTATCCTGCGGATAGTTAACGGCAAAGATAGAGTCGATAGCCTTGGCGATCAGCTCTTCCTCATTGTAGGCGGGCATGATGACTGTAATCGACGGCCAAACCGCTCCCGCAAGGGAGTCGGCCGTCTCCGGTCTGTAGCGGAGCCAGAGTACAGTCCGGAAGAGGGTTCCGGAGACGAATATAAAAGCCAGGATGATCAGCAGATAGCCGGAAATCCTCAAGGCCGAGCTGCTCTTCAGGAACTCGATCCAGAGCGGGAGCAGGCGGAACTTGACGGCGATGATGACGACTGTGGCACCGCCGGTTACGATCAAAAAGACGGCGATCGGGTCAATCTTGTCTTTAAAATAGGGGAGCGTGAGGCGGAAGCCGCGGGGCCGGCTTTCCAGTTCGATCTCTTCGTAGGCTTCTTCCCGCATGGCGGATTTCGCCCCCTTTATACCTTAAGAGCCGGAGTCAAGCAAGTAGAATAATTCCGTCCCGCGGTTTATAATCCTACGGTAAGTCCAGAACTTATCGAACACCTAGTGAGAAAAAAAAGCCAGATCTTGCTTCTATTACTATTGAGACTCCCGTCTTTCCAATATGAGGTAGCCAGCGGAGATGGACTGGAATAAGAAAAAGGAAGATGAGCTCAGGTCGATCCTGGACAGGTTTTCTGGTCTTATTAGGGTCCACATTATCAAGTTCAACCCCCAAAGGTTCGGCATCGATCCCGACGACATCTCTCAAGAGATCAGGATCAAGATCTGGCGTCTTCTCCATCATGAGAAAAATATCAAGAACTATGCGTCTTATATTAAGAAGATCGTGAATTCATCGGTGATCGACGTTCTTCGAAAATGGAAGCGTGACGAAGGAATTATGCTCCTGGAAAAACAAAAGAAAGTCTCCGAGATAAAAAGGGATTATCGCGCCGCCCTATCGCTCGAGGAAAACCTGAGAGACACAGTGGCTCAAGCGGTCGATTCGTTGATCGAGTCCCGCCGCAAGGTAGTCAGGCTGTACCTGCTGGACATGACGATCGAAGAGATATCCGCCTTCTACAACTGGAGCACGAATAAAACACGGAATCTTCTTTACAGGGGACTGGCCGACCTGAAAAGCATCCTGAAAAACAAGGACGTCGATTATGAAGATAACGTATGATGACCTGAAGAGAGCCTACAAGTCTCATATCCGTAGACGCATTCCTTCGTCCCGGGAGGGGTGTCCTCCTGCCGAAAAGATCTTCAGCGTGTTCGATAAATCCACATCCCCTGCGGACAAGGAGAAGATCATCGATCATGTGACGGGCTGTTCCTATTGTCTGCAGGAATTCGAGCTCATGCAGGGCTTTGTCCGGGAAGAAGAAAAAGCGGTTGGAGATATCGCTAGCTATCTTAGAACGACGGACGGGAGTACAAGAATTCCGGGCAAAAGGCCCAAAATCTTGGAGATCCTGTTGGGTTCGAGAGTCCAGGCCCGGGCTTTATGGAGATTGGCGGCCGCATCCCTTTTCGTCATCATCATCATCACCGGCCTATTCCTGATCGGGACCAGGTCGCTCTTCAGAACGCCAGAGGACAGGCAGAGGGGAAGGTTGCCTGGACAAGTCCATCTCATCTCGCCGATTCGGGGACACAAGATCGATACGCCCCTGCTCTTCCGTTGGGAAGGAACTTCCAACGCAGAATACTATCAACTTGAGATCTTCGATGAATCTCTTCTCCCGATATGGAAGAGCTCCCGGATCGAGGGGGTTTATTATGAGCTCTCCCCGCAGGCTGCGGATCTCATCAAGCAAAACAAGGCCTATTTTTGGACGATTACCGCTTGGCTCATCGACGGGACGAAGAGGGAATCTCCACTAGAAGAGTTCACTCTCAGAGAGTGAATTCTTAGCGGCCAGCCGAGAGATAGTCTCCGTTTAGTACGAATGCCGCCCAATAAAACGGGTGCGAATACCGGGACTTCAGCACGTTCAGCTTGGCAAGACGCAGCGATCTGGCTTTGTTATTGCCCGCCGCCAGATAGCGATAGAATTTAGGCATGATCTCCGAGGTGGACTTGTCATTAATCTTCCAGAGAGACGAGATCGTCGAACGGGCCCCCGCGTAGAAAAAGGTGCGGGGTAAACCGAGGACCCATTCGGCGTTCTCTAACCGTCCCTTCCCTGTCTGACAGGCAGAGAGCACAACCAGATCGGCGTCCAGCCGCAGGTTGGAGATCTCCCGTGCCTGAAGAAAACCGTCCTCTTCTGAATCATCGTCCAGAGTCAAGACCAGGGCCGAGCGCATCGGCGTTTTTTCGTCCAAAAATCCATGGCAGGCAAAATGGATGATCCGATATTCTTCCAAAGCCCTACTTTTTATGCCCTC
Source organism: Candidatus Aminicenantota bacterium (assembly GCA_017886205.1). Classification (GTDB taxonomy): domain Bacteria; phylum Acidobacteriota; class Aminicenantia; order Aminicenantales; family UBA8522; genus UBA8522. Next base: position 24,525 of record JAFNEO010000036.1, read on the forward strand.
TTCCTTGGCCTGGGATTTCAAGAGCACCTCGACTTCATCATCGGGAAAACAGCGAGCAACGCGGTCAACTTCTCTTTCGCTATAAGGAAGCGAGGAAAGTTCGAAACCGTCGTTCAGGTAGATATCTCGAAGGGCATCTTCATGTCTATCCCTGCCTTTGGGCATCTTGCTGTTCCTGGAGAGATAGACGGGATCACCCACAGCCAATAGCGTCTTCTTATGTTGTCCCAGCCGCTCCTTCTCCATCAGATACACCAGAGAAGATGCCGAGGGCGCGTAGGATATATCATAAAGTTCTATGAGATACCTGAGCTCAGCAGTTTTCGTATCATCCCGCACCAGCGCTTCAAACGGCAGATAATGAAGAATCCCGTCCGGGATGATGATCAGATGGTCAATAGACTGAGAGAGAGTGTCTTCAAACGGATAGATAAGGTCCTTGTAGATCCGCCGTCCGGCAGGGACTCCCCGAAAACTCGTTTGCGGCGGCGTGGAAAGTAGCATCAAATAGGCCCTGAGGGAATTTTCGATCTCCGCTCGAGAGGGAAGGGCCCTCAGGATAAGGCCATCGCGGGTCAGGAGAATGCCCAAAGACCTCTTTTCGCCCAGGTAGTATTCAAGAATGGCCGACCTTTTGTCGAGATGCTGTTTTTGTATCCTATGGGCGGATATCGCCTGGGGAAATGCGAGCTGGGAATATTCAGTCGTCTCTGTTTTTATCCGGTTGAGGAGGCTGGTGTATACATCTTCTTCCAGTTCCAGTTTGGCCAGCAAATTTTTCCTTCGCGCCTCTCCGAGATCAGGACGGATGAGCTCAGAGATGGTAAAGGAGATTTTCTTTGAAAGAGACGCCTCTTCGTTTCTATATTCATTATCTGCTGGGTCCTGAGCCGATCTCCCTGCCTGGCCCAATTCTTCGAGGAATGACCTGGCTTTAGCTCTTTCCACGATCGCGAATATCTGCCCGTCATAGCTGGATGTTTTTTCTTTTTCTTTCCGGTCGTATAAAAGGCTAAGAAGGGCTTCATAAGCTTTCATCTTATCGCGAATAAAGCCAACCTTATAATCATCCAATGCCACCCGGCTTCGCATGACTTCGATGACATCGATTGCCTTTCTATAACTGACTATCGCGAATTCGTCTTTCCCTTCTTTTTCAAGACATTGCCCAAAGCCAAAATAGATTTCCCAAAGCACGTCGTCTCTTCCCGTCTTGAGGACGAGCTCAAGCCCCTTCCCAAAACAGCCTTCTGCTTCTTGATATTCTCCCCTCTCGAGTAAAACAAATCCCATATTACTGCAGACATTACAGGCCTCAGAGAAATATTCAATTAACTCAGCTTTTTTAATAGCTAATCGAAAATATTTCAAAGCCTGAGTATGGTTGCCGATTGTAGCATAAAGTAATCCAATATTATTCATTGCAGCGATTTCAGATTTCTGATTTTTTGTTTTCTTTGCCATTTCTAAAGACTTCAAATTGTAGTCTAAGGACAGATAGAAATCATTTTGGCTTCTAGAATAAATCCCTTTTCGTCTATAAGTAGCCGCTAGACTGCTCAATTCGACTGAAATTCCTTCTTCATCATTAAGCGAGTAGTCAATTTCAAGTGCATGTTTTGTATATGCCAGTGCTTTTTCATAATCGCCCAAATCTCTGTAAATGGCACCAATATTATTTAGAAACGCAGATAAATCGACGTCTTTTTCGACATTATCCGCTATTAAGCATAAGGCTTCACTATAATAACTTAGAGCCTTCGAATAGCTGCTTTTTTCGTAATAATATATGCCGATATTATTGAGGCATCTGGCTTGTTCCCTCCTATGATTCAAATTTATTGCTATCGCTAGGGCTTTATTATTCAAAGACGAAAATTCTGCATACTTTTTCGTCTGATGATAATTCAGACTCATCTGTCGAAGGCATTTTAGCTCATGCTCCGGACTCTTTATTTTTCTCGCTAGATCAATGGCCGTATTGAATTGGGCAATGGACAGCTGATGCAAACCTGCTGAGCACGCCTCTTTCCCTCGGACATAGGCCTCAAAGATCTTAAGATAGGTGGCGCATTGCGCTTCCCGATCTTTTAGACCGAGTTTCTGGCTCAAGGACAGCGCCTGGCGGTAGATCTCATTCGAGTCTTTGACCTGCCCAATATCCCACATCAGGATTCCCAGATTCATGAGGCATTCGATCTGAGCACTGGCATCGTCACAGACCCGGGCAAGGCGTAAGGCATCATTGAACACCGTAATAGCCTGATGGAATTCGCCCTGTTGCCTTAGAATACTTCCCTGGTTGGTTTTGTTCTTGAGGGCAGAATCAGACTGCGATCTCCCGGTCGCCATTAAGCCGCAAACATCTAGAATACAAAGAATAAAAAATAGGGCCACAGCACACCGGATCTTGCGGTTGAACGTCACCTTGGCCGTCCCATGGAAGTGCAAAGGAATATAATCTCCTTAATTCGCAAAGTCAACGACTTCGCTTTCTCTCCTAGATCAGCCTGACAAGAGAAGAAGACGCCTGTCTGCATGGTCATTTTCTCACTCGCCGGAAATATTTCTCCGCTTTCTGATAGAATATAGGAATCCTTCCCATGGAGGTTTCGATGAAAAAGACATCATCGCTCGACATCCTGGCAGGAATCTGCCTCTCCCTGGCCTCAAGCATGCTCCTCCTGAGCCTGCCCGCCTTCTCACAAGAGCCGGAAGTCAAGCCCGCTCTGCTCGAAGAGCCCATGGCGGACTTCACCCTCCTCACTTTTCAGGGAGGAAGCGTGACCCTCTCTTCACTCAAGGGAAAGAACGTCCTGATCGTCTTCCCGCGGGGCTTCGCCGCCGAGGGCCGCTGGTGCACGATCTGCAACTACAAGTACGCCGACCTGATTGACGTGGAAAAGACCGAGCAGCTAAGGAAGAAATTCGACCTCGAGATCCTGTATGTCTTCCCCTACGGAAAGGAAACCGTCCAACAGTGGCTGGACGCCCTGCCGGAGCAATTGGACAAGATCAAGACCTGGAAGAACCCGCCCGAGCCCGACAAGATAGACGAAAAAGGCAAAGCCCGGATGGAGATGGCCCAGAAGGGGTTCCCCAAGGACCTGAGCGCCGAGAAAGGGAATGTCCCTGCCCCCTTCCCCATCCTCATCGACGAGGATAAGAAGGTGACCAAAGGGCTGGGCCTCTTCACGACAGATTGGAACGGGAGCAAGGTCGAGCAGCTCATCCCCAGCGTTTTCGTCGTCGACAAGCAGGGGATTCTCCGGTTCAAGTACATCGGCCAGAATACCTGGGACAGACCGAGCTGGGAATACATGAAGAAGGTCCTGGAGGCCACCACCGCCGCGAAATAGCGCCTTAGCCGCGGCCCTAAGGGTCCGCCTCACTTGGCCGAGGTCAAAGCCGCATAGGTATAATCTCTGAAGCGCTCGACGATATCGTTGAGCAGTTCCTCTTTGCCGATCTTCATCACCCTGTCCGGCGGGACCTTCTCCATGAAAGCCTCTTCGGACTCCTCGAGCGGCGCCTTGGGTAACTTCCGCCCCCTGATTTGAAGGCGCAGCCTCATCTGCAAGGAATTCTTCGGCAGGGAGATGATGTAGTGAAACCTGTCCACCCCTGAGCCCGGAAAATCAAACTCGATCCCGATGGACTTCCCCTTTTGGGTCCACAACTTGCACTTGATCTTGTATTCCTTCATCTCTTCGGCCAGGGCTTCGAAGGCCGGCTCGACGATGAATTCGCAGAATTGCACGAAGTTCACCCGGGTCTCCACCTTGCAGCGTTCCAGGACATCGATGCTCTCGAAGAAAATCCGCAGGCTGCCTTTCCAGTCGTCGGCTGTCATTTTTTTCCACTCCGTGGAGTTTTTTGATGATAGCACACTCAGAGAAAATTGGAAACGGATTACTTTTCCTCAACCTGAAAAATATCCTCACCCCCCCTATCTCGCGTCCTTGTAGCGAGATATAGAAGTCCTTTAACAGGACTGTGAATATCCCCGTGAATCCCTTGTGACTATCTTCTCTAACTTGCTGAAACGCTAGCAATTCTGGCTATCTGCACTGAAATTGGGCAGCCGGGAGGCGACTGTTTTCCAGACGGACTCCAGGCCGATCTCGCCGAGCGAAGCGGCGATGTGCAGATGAACGCGGCCGAGCGGCCTCCAGGCGGACGCGAACTCCCGCCTGAAGAGGGCTACGACCTCGGCACCGCAGGCAGCCGCTAGATGGGTGACTCCGGAGTCGTTGCCGAGGTAGAGCCCGGCTTCGCTCAAGAGAGAGGCGAGCGTTGTCAGGCGGGGTCGCCTGACCCAGGTCCAGTTGTGAGGGAGGACAGTTTTCTCGATCTCGGCCTCCATCCTCTCTTCCGCCTCGCCGGTCACCAGCGCGCCCGCGACACCGCGCTCTTCGAGCCGGCCGATGACCTGCAGAAAATTCTCCAACGGCCAGCGCTTGCTCTCGCTTCCGCTTCCGGGATGGACGACGGCCCCGCGCTTTTTCTTAATCCCGCCGACGATGCCCTCCGAACCGTCGGCCATCTGCAGCCGGCCGGTCGGAAGCCGGGCCCATTCGTCGATGGAGAGAGCCCCGCTCTCGCCGATCGCTTCCGCCGTCTTCCGGAAGAAAAACCGGCTCAACGGCTCCGATTCCCGGGGGCCGGCATGGATGAAGCGGAATAAGGAATTTTCTTTTTGGCCGTGGGTCCAGCCCATGATCATATCGAATGGCCCCAGCCGGCCGGAGAGCTCCGTCTCTGCCGCCGGCGCCTCGGAAAACAGAGGCAGAAGCCTAGGACTGTCTTCCGGTATGATTTCATCGACGACTCCCGTCTCCCGGAGGTGAGCGCCGTATTCCCCCCGGCAGGTCAGGGTCAGGCGGGCATCCGGATATTTCCCGCGGATGAGGCGGATGGAAGGCAGCGCGACCAGGAGGTCGCCGAGCCCCCCGAACCGGACGAGAAGCGCCTTCTTCATCCTTTCCTCTATACGGCCATCAATACGGCGGAGTCAAGGCCGCGCACAGGAATCTGCCGGCTGTTTTCAGCAGAAAAGGGAAAATGTTTATTTAGGTGGGCAGAAGTTTTCTCCAGCCGGCTAAAGAAAACTTGAATTTATTATAGCAGAAAAAAAAGTGAAATCAAATTTTTCCCGCGCTCAGCCGCCCGACTTGATCCGCTCGGCGAACCGCCGTCCAAACTCCTGCCCTTTGACCAAGTCTTCCCGCTTCGGGCTGCCGATGAACTCAAAGGTCTCGCCGAGCTCCCACTTGGCCGGTTCAATGATCCGCTTGACCTCTTTGAGCGCCCCGCCGCTCCAGCCGTAGCTCCCGAAGTAGGCGGCCTTCCGGCTCAGGACTCTTTTGCTTACGGCCATGGTCAGGACTTCGGCCATCGGGGGGAAGAGCTTGACCTCGTAGGTGGGCGCGCCGATCATGACGCCCGCCCTTGTCCAGAGAGGGGGCAGGATGTAGCTCACGTGAGTCCTGCCCACGTCAAACACCTCGAAGGGTACACCCGCTTGGGAAATCCCCACGGCCACGGCGTTCATCATCCGCTCCGTGTTCCCGTACATGGACCCGTAGATGAGCGTCACGCCGGGCTCCGTCTTCCCGGAGGCGCACTCGGCCCAGCGGCGGTAGAGGTCGACGATGCGCTGGGGGCTGCGGCGCCAGACCAAACCATGGGAAGGAGCGACGATGTCCACGGGCAGGTTGGCTATTTTAGCGATGGCATCCAGGACGCGGGCGCTGTAGTTGGCGACGATATTGGCGTAATAGCGCAGCGCTTCTTTTTCATAAAAATCAGGCTGCGTACACTCGTCATCGAAAATCGTCCCCCGGAGCGCCCCGTAGCCGCCGAAGGCGTCGCAGGAGAACAGGATCTTCTGGCTCTCCTCGTAGGTCATGATTGTCTCCGGCCAGTGAACAAAGGGCGTGGACAGGAACTTCAGCGTGGCGCCACCCAAGGAGAGCGTTTCGCCGTCGGCGACGACGTGGACGCCGTCCTCAATGCCGGAAAAGCCGCGCAGCATCTCCTTGGTCTTAGCGGACCCGAGGATGACGGCCTGGGGCGCCAGCTTCCGGAAGAGCCGGAGGAGCCCGGTGTGGTCGGGCTCCATGTGGTTGATGACGACGAAGTCGATCTTGGCAACATCCGTGAGCTCCTCGATCTGCGACAGGTACTCTTCGGCCTTGATGGATTTGGTTAGGTCAATGAGCGCCGTCTTCTCTCCTTTGACCAGGTAGGAATTATAGGTGACGCCCTCTTGGGTGATCGGCCAAAGGCCTTCGAAGAGGTCCGTCGTCCGGTCGTTGACGCCGACCCAGAAGATCCCGGGCTTGAGCTCGCGTGCGGGCATGATCATTCACCTCCAGGGGGATCAAGAGAGGGTTTAGGCCGATATTATAGCATGAACTTCAGTCGGCGGCCTGGCCGAGAAGGATGAGCCGCAGGTCCATGACGTTGGTCCGGGTCGGGCCGGTGATGATCAGACCGCCCGCTTTCCTGAAAAAACTGTAGGAATCGTTTCTCTCCAGGTATTCCTCGGCCGATAGGCCGCGCTTCGCCGCCCGGAGGGCTGTGGCCGCATTGGCCCAGGCGCCGGCAGCGTCGGTCGGCCCGTCCCGGCCGTCCGTCCCCAGGCTGGCGACGAGGAAGTTCCAGGCGTGCGGAACCGCCTTGGTCGAACTGAAAGGCGGTCTCTTCATGAACTCAAGGAGGGCCGCTAGGGCAAATTCTGTATTCCGGCCTCCCCTCCCCTTTCCCTTGACCGTCACCGTCAACTCGCCGCCCGCCAGGAGGCAGAGCGGCGCTCTTCTATTTTTTCCCGAGCGCACGATCTCGTCCGCGGCCGAGGCATATTTCCTGGCCGCCTCACGGGCTTCTCCGGAATCGCCCGCGCAGAGGATGACCGGCTGAAAACCCAGCGCCTTAGCCCGGGCAGCCGCAGCCATCAAAGCCGTCCCGTTATCGCCGATTACGAAGGTTGTGACTTTCCGGAAAATGGGGTCGCCTTCTTTTAGTGTTTCAGGGATTCGGCCGGAGAGCCCCGCCTCAATCACCGTCCAAACAGAGGCGGGCGCCTTGGTCCATAGACCGTACTTTTTCAGGACGCGGCGCGCGTCCGCGAAGGTCGTGGAGTCCCAGTGAGTCGGCCCGGAGGCGATGCTCTCCAGGTCGTTCCCGAGGACATCAGAGATGACAAGGTTGACGACGGAAGCCGGATAGGCGGCCGCAGCCAGCCGGCCTCCCTTGACCTCAGAAAGATGCTTCCGGGCGGTGTTCAGCTCGACAATGTCGGCCCCTGCGCGGAGAAGCGCGTCTGTCACCCATCTTTTGGAGGCCAGGGTCGCCGGCCGGCGGGGCAGGCAGACCTGAGCGGACGCTCCGCCTGAGATGAGCACGAACACGAGGTCGTTTGGACCTGCTTTTTGAGCCAGAGAAACAATCCTTCTCGCCGCCCGGACGCTTCTCTCGTCCGGCAGAGGATGGGCCGCCGGAAGGCAGATGATTTTTTCCGATGAAATTCTCTGCCCGGGACGGCAAACGGCTATTCCCTCAGACAACCGGCTGCCCAAGATCCTCGCCAGGCTCTCCGCCATGAACGGCGCGGCCTTGCCGATGGCGACGAGAAAGACGCGTTCATATGAGTCCAGGTCGAACACTCTGCCCTGGATGCTGAGCTTCGCGCCTTGGCGGCGGACGCCCTCGCGGATGAGCCGGTCTGCGGCTACTTCTCTCAGCGCCGTCCCGAAAATTTTTCGGGCCTCAACTGGAAGATCATGTTGCCCGTGCCTCATTTTCATCATTCCTAATATACTCGATTCCCTTCTTGGCTTCACGCAATCTTCACCTTTCCTTGACACCGCCTCTCGGCCGGCGATATGCTGGGCTTAACCGAATCTTGACCGAATCTTGACCCGCCGAGGAGTGCTATCCTCCGCGGTGAGGTGTTAATCTAAACGATGGGTGACCGAATGCCGAATTCTCCGGTCCGCCGTCCGGCCCGGCGGCGCTTCTTCCTGGGGCCGAGCCAAAGACTTGTCGGAGTCTTCGTCCTCTTCATCCTGCTTCCGGGTGCGTTCCTCGGCGTTTTCGCGCTGCGGGTGTTGAGGCAGGAAGGCCAGCTCGCCCGACAGCGCACGCGCGAGCGCCTGGAAAGAACGGCCGAAGAAATCGGCCGCGACCTGAATTCCGAGTTCCGGCGGTGGACTGATGCGGCCCGGACGGCGGCCGGGGTGAAGACATTTGACGAGGGTTCCTTTCCCGATATCGTCCGCCTGGCTCTCCTGGAACCGGGCGGCGGCGTCTATTTGACCGTATCCGAAAAACGTCTCGAGGCGTTCCCCGCCGGGGCTTTGCTGTATGCCCCGCCGGGCATGGTGCCGGCTCGAACCTCGCCAGGCCAATTTCCCGCCGGGCTGGCCGAAGCCGAATCCCTGGAAATAGCCCGGGAAGATTACCCGAACGCCATCCGCGCTTACCGAAACCTGCTCGATTCGGCCGACGCCGGGCTGCGGCCGCTGATCCTCCAGCGCCTCGCCCGGACGCTCCGCAAGGCCGGAAAGCCCGAAGAGGCCGCCGGAGCTTACCGGGAACTCCGGCGCCTGGATGCGGTTTGGATCGGGGGGCTGCCTTCGGACCTCATCGCCCAATCCGAACTCTGCTCCCTTGCCGCCGAGCGCGGCGATTCGGCTGGACTGTCTCAAACGGCCCTGGCCTTTTATCGCGATCTGACGGCGGGGAAATGGCTTCTCGACAAACCTCGGTATCTCTTCTATTCCGACCGCTGCCGGACCTGGTGCCGGGAGAGCCTGGCCGCGCCGGACGAATTCGACCGCGTCCAAACGACGGAGGAGCGAAAGCTCGTCCTCTCCCGGGCAGCCGAGGACTTGCTCGGCCAACCCCAAGGTATACTTTCCGGCGAACACAATGCGCACCTCGCCTTCTGGAATACCGATCCGTTTGCCATGGTTGTCCTTTCCGCCGACTTCCTGGAATCGCGTTGGTGGCCCCAACTCCTCTCAACCCGGGGGGAAGACCTCGAGGGGACTCTGTCCACTCCTGACGGTCATACGGTTATCGGATCGCCTCCCTCGGAGACGCCTCCTCTCGCGGTGACCTACGACTTCCGGATCGACGACACACCGTGGCTCCTGCAGGTTTGGCCCGGCCGGCCGGAGGCGATTTACGCGGATATCAGGCAAAGACAGGCGCTCTCCGTGGCGATGCTCGGGTTCGTCGCGGTGCTTCTGGCCTTCGGAAGCTACATCACGGTCCGGATCGTGAGACGGGAACTCGAGATCGCCAGGCTGAGGGCGGATTTCGTCTCGACGGTCTCCCACGAATTCCGCTCCCCCCTGACGGGGATTCGACAACTTGGTGGGATGCTGCTCGATGGGCGCGTGACCGACCCGGTGAAACAGCGGGGCTATTTCAGGATGATCGTTCAGGAGAGCGACCGGCTGGCCCGCCTCGTCGAAAACATCCTCGACTTCTCGCGCATGGAAGAAGGCCGCAGGGAGTACCGGTTTGAGCCGCTCGACCTAACCCCATGGCTGCGAAAGCTGGCCGCCGATTTCGAGGCGGAAATCGCGGTGACCGGAGCGGGGGTCGAAGCGGACATCCCGGACGGGCTTCCCGCCATATCGGCCGACCGCGAAGCGCTGGGATCAGCGGTCCGCAACCTCCTCGACAACGCCGTGAAGTACTCTCCCGGGGCGAAGACGGTTTGGCTCGACACCTTGGCCGAGGGCGGCGAAATCAGGATCGCCGTCCGCGACCGGGGAGTCGGGATTTCCGAGCAAGACCGGAAGCATATCTTCGACCGGTTCTATAGGGCCGATGGAGAGATTTCGAAGCGGGTCAAGGGAGCGGGGCTCGGGCTCAGCCTGGTCAGGTACATTGTGACGGCCCATGGGGGCACGGTCGAATGCCAGAGCCGGGTCGATGAGGGCAGCACCTTCACGATCCGGCTTCCGATCACGCCGGTCACAGGAGGAGGTTGAGATGAACGAACGTATCCTTGTTGTGGAGGACGAACCGACGATCGCGACGGGCCTTCGGGACGACCTGGAACTCGAGGGATTCGCTGTGGAGGTCGCCGACGACGGCATCGCGGCCTTGAGCCGGATCCTCGAGGGAAAGTTCGACCTCATCCTGCTTGACTTGATGCTGCCCGGGATGGACGGTCTCGACGTCTGCCGCCAAGCCCGTTTGAAGGGCGACCGCACTCCGATCATCATGCTCACGGCCAAGGGGCAGGAGGTGGACAAGGTCGTGGGCCTCGAGCTCGGGGCGGACGACTACGTCACCAAGCCCTTCAGCCGGCGCGAGCTCCTCGCCCGGATCAAGGCCGTGCTGCGCCGCGCCCAAGACGGTCCGGTGCAGAGCGGGATTTATCGCTTCGGCGACGTCACCGTCGACACCGGCCGGTGTGAGGTCTCACGGGAGGGCGAGAAGATCGACCTAACTGCCATGGAGTTTAAGCTCCTGCGGGTTTTCCTGGAACACCGCGGCCGGGTCTTGACGATCGACGAATTGATGCAGGAGGGCTGGGGCTCCGATGCCGTCCTGACGGACCGGGTGATCTACACACATGTCAGCAACCTCCGCAACAAATTGGAGGAGAATCCTCAAAAACCGCGTTTTCTGGTTGGCGTCCGGGGTATCGGATACCGGTTCGACGGGTAGAGGTGTTCACGCGGGAGCGGTGACCTTGACCGAAACTTGGATAAGGCTTGACCCGAGCTTGGAGCAAAGAAGATGCACTTTCCTTATGATGTCATTGAAGTCGGGAGGTGCAAGATGAAAAAATCAAGTTGGCTTTCGCTCTTCGCTCTCGTCCTGGCCGTCTCTCTGCTGCCGGCGGGTCAAACGGCGCAGAAATCCCAGTCGGCGGACGTCCTTCTCGGCGCCGCGCTTCATCAAGAAGAAGTGGAGGGGAACCTCGAGGCGGCGATCAAGATCTACCAGAAGCTTCTCGCGGATTTCCCCGGGAACCGGCCGCTGGCCGCCCAGGCCCATTTCCGCATCGGGATGTGCTACGAGAAACTGGGCCGGGAAGGGGCCCAAAAAGCCTATCAAACAGTTATCCAGGACTATGGCGAACAAAAAGATATTGTAGCTAAAGCCCAAGAGCGGCTCTCGAAATTAAAAATACCAGGCGGAAAATCTGAAGAGCCGGAGGGAATTAGAATCAAACAAGTCTGGAAAAAACCTTTAACCGATTTTTTGGGGTCCGTATCTCCCGATGGACGCTTTCTCGCTTGTGTCTATTGGGGAGAAGGAGACCTGGCCATCCATGACTTAATAAGCGGGGAAGACAAGATCCTCACCCATGAGGCAGACTTAGCAAAGGGGGGTTTTGCCATGACCCCGATGTTTTCTAAGAACGGCAGGCAAATCGCCTACTCCTGGTGGAACACCAACCATACTTACGACCTGCTTCTCCTTGATGTGGATAATCCATCACCCCGCAAGCTTTACCGCCGCGAAGGTGAACATGTGCATCCTGCGGCCTGGCTTTCGGATGAAGAGCTTATTTTCGAAAGGTACAACTATGCGACAAAAGTGGCTCAATTCTGCTCCCTCAGGATTTCGGATGGGACAATACGCGAGCTGAAGGCATTCGATGTCAGAAAATGGCCCCGGGTGTCCTGTTCTCCGGATGAAAAATACATCGCTTGTGATTTTTCTAACGAAACCGACGGCGGGAAATTTGATATCAATCTATTGACGATGGAGGGGGGAAGCGAAATTTCCCTGGTCAAACATCCGGCCAACGACAGGGTGCTCGGCTGGGTCCCCGGAAGAAAAGAGTTCCTGTTCTTGAGCGATCGTTCAGGGACATGGGACCTGTGGGCGATACCTGTTGACGGAGGGAAGCCATCCGGACCGGAAAAGCGGATATATACGGATATCGGTGAAATCCAACCAGTGGGTTTTGTTCAAAACGGGAACTGCTTTTTCGGGTTTAACAGGCGCAATTTCAATGCTTATATTGCGCCATTCAATGCCGAGACGGGTCAGCTGGATGAGAAATCGGGCAAAACCTTGTTGGGTTCGAAGATCTGGATGAGATGGTCTCCCGATGGACAATATTTATCCTATATTGAGGAGAAATCCGGAGCCGATAACCCCCTGCAGCTCTTTGTTCAGGACCTGAAAACCGCCGAAGAACGGAGACTTGCGGACAATTTGCACGCCACGTCGTCCTGCTGGTCTCCGGACGGCAATTCGATCTCGGTTGCCGGCTATGAAAAAAGCAATCGCGCAAAAAGCGCGGGCATTTACACCGTTGATGTAAGAACAGGCCAAACGACCCAAATTGTGAATTTATGGGACTATAAAGGCAAAATTAATCCGCCAGGCGACGATGCCTTTCCCCTCTCCGATGTCGAGTGGTCTGTGGATGGAAAGAGTATCTTCTTTTTGTTTTTTACAGACCGGCTTGTCAAGCGTGATCTGGCAACCGGGGAAGATACAGTCCTGTACAAAAACTCTCGGTTTGAAAGGAGCGTCTTGAGACTTTCCCCTGACGGCAAAAGCCTGCTTTTTGGAGTACGGGATCTAGAAGGAAAGAAAAGCCGTCTCTACACAATCTCTGTGCAAGGCGGGCCGGAAAAAGAATTGTGCGCTCCCCAGGAATCGGCCGGTTTTGGAATGGCGATGTGGTCTCCCGATGGAAAATATGTATATTTTACCGAGTTGAAAGATGGAACCAGTCTGTGGCGCATGCCTGCCGAAGGAGGAATTCCTCAAAAGGTCTGGCACTCAAAAAACTGGGCTGATGTCTTTGGTATACATCCTGATGGAAAGCAAATCGCGTTTGCCATCCGTGAACTGGAGATGGAAATCAGAGTGATTGAGAACTTGGCTCAAGAACTTGAAAAAATTTATAGCACAACTAAATGAATCCGTATAGATAACCATGGATGCGGCTTGTATTGGCCGCAGGCGTATTCTAGAATAGGGGCAAATCATCAGGCGCGGGCAAGGGTCCGCGTGACCGTCTGGTGAAAGGCCGATGCAGAAACGCCGGCGGATCGTTCTTCTTTTCGGGCTCGGGATCGTCCTGCCCAGCCTGCTCCTTGGATATCTGGCCTTCCGGGGCATTCAGAATGACCGGGCCTTGGTCGAGAAGGAGCGGCTCGAAGATACCCGGCGGGCCGCCGACCGGGTCACCCGCGCGGTCGATGACGCGATAACGTTAGTCGAGGAAGCGCTGGCAAAGACGTTCGCGTATCAAATCGAAAAGCCATCCGCGGAGTCAGCGTCAGCGCTGGAGAAGCTGGCAGCCGGGAACCCGCTTATCGAGCAGGTCTTTTATCTCAAGGACTTCAAGGAGGTTCGTCTCCCCCTCGCAAAATTGCTGTACGTGGCAGACGGAAGCCGGGAAGCCAACTCCTCCTCTCCTGCCGGCCTGGGCAATTCAGCCGAAATCCAAGCTGCTCAACGGCTGGAGTTCCAGCAGAAAGACTATCCGGGGGCTCTGGCCGGTTATCGGCAGGCTCTTAAACACGTGAACGATCCTCGCCTCGAAGGTTTGGTCCTGAACGCCATCGCCAGGGTCCAGAGGAAATCCGGACTTCTCAAAGAGGCGGTCTCGACTTATGAAAACATCGTTCGAGGGCACAGCGCGATCATCATTCCGGGAGGGATGCCGCTGGGCCCGTCCGCAAGCCTGGAAATCTGCCTATTGTCCCGCGAACTCAAGGATTTCGCGAAGTCTCTCCAAACATCCCTCGGACTGTATAAGTCTCTTCTCGGCCGGGAGTGGACGCTGGAAAGGGCCGAATTCGACTTTTTCGTCCAGCGCGCCAAGACCCTCATCGAAGAGGTTTTGGCCGGGCAGCCGCCCGGTCTCGACCTCGCGCCTGTCCGAGGTGACTTCCAGAGTCTACGAGCCGAGGAGGCGGAGCAAAGAAATAAAACGGAGAGGATGATCGCCTTCGAGCAGGGCGCGGCCCCGGCCCTTGAGGCCAAGCTCCGAGGCGGTACGGATGAAACGAATCGGTCCTTTTCAAGGCTCGCCTTCGACATCGGGAGTCACTCCTATTTCGTCTCGATAGTGAGGCCAACCACGCCGCCAGGTGGCGCGTCGGATGCGGCCTGGGGGATCATCATCGACGCTGAACAACTCAGGGAGAATGCCCTCCGCCCGGCCCTGCGCGATTATTTCCCATCCGGGGAGACGGCATGGGCTATAAAAGGAAATGACGGCGCAGTCTTGCTGTCATCGGAAAACCCGCCCGCGGGTCCCGTGACACTCAGGACGAGCTTCGTCTCAGATACTCCGGACTGGAACCTGGAATTCCACCAGCCGCCGCCCCGGCTCATCAGGACGTTTCTTCTGTCGCGACGGGGCCTCTACTCTTTCGTGTTCCTCCTCATCGCCGGAATCCTCGTCTTCGGCCTGGCCCTGACCATCCGCTCCGTCTCCCACGAGCTGGAGCTGGCCCGGATGAAGTCGGACTTCGTCTCGACAGTGTCCCATGAGTTCAAAAGCCCCCTGACCTCGATCCGGCAGCTCGCCGAGATGCTCCAGTCCGGCAGGGTGCCGTCCGAGGAGCGCCGGCAGCAGTATTACGATGTCCTGCTCGAGCAGAGCGAGCGGCTGGCGCTGCTCACGGACAACATTCTCAGCCTGGCCAAGATCGAGGAGGGCCGGGCGGAATTCGCGTTCGAGACGACGGATATATTCGCCCTGTTGAGCAGCGTCGTCTCCTCTTTCCAGGAACGGGTGCGCCATGAAGGATTCGACATCGAATTGAAAGCCCAGAGCCCGATTCCCCTCGTTGCAGTGGACCGAACCGCGCTATCGCAAGCCATCACCAACCTGATCGACAACGCTATCAAGTATTCGGGGGATTCAAGAAAAGTAGTGGTCGGCGCCTCCGTCGAGGAGCAGTTCCTGGCCATCGCCGTGCGGGACTTCGGCGTCGGCATCAATAAGGAAGACATCGACAGGGTGTTCGAGCGCTTCTTCAGGGGCGGCGACGAACTGACGCGGACGGTCAAAGGGAGCGGCCTGGGATTGACGCTGGTCAAGGAAATCGTCGAGGCCCACCGGGGGAGAATCCAGGTCGAAAGCGAGCCGGGAAAAGGCAGCGTGTTTTCGATCCGCCTGCCGCTTGCACAGGGAAAGGGGAGCTGAGATGGCTAAAATCCTGATTATCGAAGACGAGGAAAGCATCCTCATGCCCTTGGAGGATAACCTCAAGCTCGAAGGATACGAGGTCTCGAGCGCGAAGGACGGACTGCAGGGCCTGTCCCTGGCCGCCGGGCATCCTTATGACCTCATCGTCCTCGACATCATGCTGCCGAAAATGGACGGGTTCGAGGTCTGCAGGCGGCTGCGCCAGGACCGGGTGATGACGCCGATCCTGATGTTGACCGCCAAGAGCCAGGAGGTCGACAAGGTGCTCGGGCTGGAGCTCGGAGCCGATGATTATGTCACCAAACCGTTCAGCTCCCGGGAGCTTCTGGCCCGCATCAAGGCCATCCTTAGGAGGGCGAACGAGCCGCTCCGGGGTATCGATTTTTACCGCTTCGGTGATATCGAGCTGGATTTCGTTAAGTACGAGGCGAAGAAGGGAGGCCGGCCGGTCCCCCTGACCGCGCTCGAGTTCTCGCTTCTCCATTTTCTCGTCCAGAACAGGGGGCGTGTCGTCCACCGGAATGAAATCTTGGACAGCGTCTGGGGCAAGGATGTCTATGTCGACGCCCGGACCGTCGACAAGCACGTCTCCCTTCTCCGAAAAAAATTTGAGGACGACCCCCAGGAGCCGAAATTTATACTTGGAGTCAGGGGGATCGGCTACAAGTTCACGGGATGACCGCTGTTCACGGAATCTTCATGGAAGAGGCGCAAAGCCTTCATGAAAACGACACGGCGTCCGCTTATATTTCCTCATGGAGAAAAAACATGAGGAGGCACAAACAATGAAACCAAAAGCGATCGTTTGCGCTGGATTGGCATTGATAGTTGCTTTTGTTTTGGCGGGCGCCGGCCAGCAGAATGCCGAGCAGCTCTACAAGACCGGCCTGTATGAAGAGGAAGTGGGCGGAAACCTGCAAAAAGCCATCGAAATCTACCAGGACATCCTGCAGCGCTTCCCGGATAACCGTGAAATCGCCGCAAAGGCCCAGCTCCATATCGGCCTGTGCTACGAGAAGCTCGGGCTCAAGGAGGCAGAGAGAGCTTTCCAGAAGGTCATCGCGGATTATCCGGAACGATTAGAGGAAGTGAAAACCGCGAAAGAAAAGCTGTCCTTCATTCTCAGAACCCGATCCATCACCGGCGTGGCCGATAAGGGTCTGAGCGTCCGGTTACTATGGTCGGGACCTGACGCGGATAGCGTGGGCAAGGCCTCCCCGGACGGGATGTTCTTGTCTTTTATTGACAAAGAAACGGCAAACCTCAGTATCAAGGAGCTCGCCTCCGGGAAAACGAGCATTGTCACGAACAAAGAGCCGTGGGGAAAATCGTATGAATTCGCCGTTAACTCATGCTGGTCTCCTGACGGGAAGGAGCTCGCTTATGGCTGGTTCAACAAGGATAATTCCATAGAATTGCGGACAGTCGACACCGATGGATCGAACGTCCGGGTCCTCTATCAACAGAAGAATGAAATGGCGTTTCCTGTAGCCTGGTCTCCGGACGGCATGTCCATTGCGGTCACTCTTATAAAGGATTTCTACACGAGCTACAATTTGAGTTTGATATCCGTCGAAGACGGTTCCTTGAAGATCCTCAAAACGGCCAAACTGCTCAAGACGGCACCCAAGAACATGACCTTCACGCCCGACGGACGCTACCTTGTTGTCGACCTTCCACAAAAAGATGACGATCCGAAACACGACATCTTCGCCCTCTCGGTCGACGGCCAGAAGGAGATACGGATCGCCGAGCATCCGGCGGACGATTCCGTGCTCGATTGGATCCCGGGTTCAGATGATCTTCTTTTTTTGAGCGACCGGACAGGAACGCAGGATGCCTGGGCGGTCGCGTTCGCGGACGGCCAGACTCGCGGGGAGCCCCGCCTGGTGAGGAAGGACCTGGGGCAGGCCACTCCTCTCGGGCTCAGCCGCGAGGGTTCCTTTTTCTATCGCCTGGGATCGGAGATGACGGACATCGTCATCGCCTCGATCGACCTGGAAAAACAGACCTTGATTGAACCGCCGAAAATACTGCCCTTGCCCGTCGTCGGCGCCAACTACCAGCCGCAATGGTCACCGGATGGAAAATACCTCGCTTATCTCTCGAACCCGAGGTCGGGACCCGGCGGAGAAAGCAAGCCGGCTCTCTGGATCCGGTCCGCTGATACGGGCGAAGCGCGTGAGATCACAACCAATCTCCAGAGCATCGCCCGTCCGTCCTGGGCTCCAGACGGTCGCTCGCTCTTCATTGTTGGAAACGATGGTAAAACGTTTCTGGCTCTCTATCAGGTCGATGTCCAAACGGGGAGAACAACCTTCCTTATTGACAGCGAACCGGGAGCGAACATCAAGTTTATTGCCCCGGCTCAAGACGGAAAGTCCGTTTATTACACCTATTTTGAATTCGCCAAAAAGCGATGCCGCATCATGAGCATCGGTCTGTCAAACCGGGAGATCCGTGAGCTCTATCGGCAAGAGGCCCCGCCGGACATTGGGGGTTTGCGTGTTTCTCCTGACGGGAAGAGCCTGATTTTCGGGACGATAGTAGCGGATGGTTCCTGGGTTCTGAAAGCCATCCCCCTGCCGGGCGGACCGCCTCGCGAGATTTTCAAGCCGAAGGCAAGTGCTTCCGGGATCAGGGCCTCGTCCTTTTGGTCTCCGGACGGAAAGCGGATCTTTTTCTTTATGGACGCCTCGAAAGGAAAGGACAAGAGAAGCGAACTCTGGTCTGTGCCTGCGGAGGGAGGAGAGCCACAGAGCCTTGGCCTGAGCATCAACATGAATCCCACATCCGTCAGCCTCCATCCCGATGGCCGGCGCCTGGTTTTCTCTATCAGCCAGCCGAGCGCCGAGGTCTGGGTCATGGAGAATTTTCTGCCCGTCGAAAAGAAATAAGTCAAAATCATCACAATTCCGTGACACATTCCGGCCGCCGGACAGATCTTCTATTCTCAACCCAATCGCAACGTCTTCTTAAGGCATCCTCCCGATATTTTCTCTAGAATATCGCGTGTCCTGAGCGGTAAGGGCTCGGTCCCCTTATCGGGAGCGGGTTGACTCGCGGTGTTCCCGGGTATAACCTTCCTATCAGCCAGAGGTGACAAGCGTCATGAGGCTTGATTGGCAAAGACGGGCGGTCATTCTCTTCGCCGCGTCTCTCCTGATCTTGAGCGTCGTCCTCGTTTTTTTCGCCATCCGGGAGGCCGAAAGGGAGAAACTGCTCAAGGAGAGGGAGATCGAGGGAGCGCGGCAACGGCTCGTCGAGACGATCGACGGCCGGGCGAGATCGCTGATCAGCGAAGCCGAGAATCGCGTTCTTGAAGCCGTAAAAAAGGCGCGGGCCGGCGCCGAACCCGCCCAGGCGGCTGCCGCCTTGAAAGGTCCGCTTGCTGACATTCCCCTCGTATCCGAGGTCTTTCTCGCCGATGACGAAGACCAAGTCGTTTTTGTCAACGCCAGGCCGCTTTTTCTCTTCCCGGGAGAAAAGCAGAGATCGAGGGAAATCGCGCGCTCTTTGGAAAACGATGAGCGCTGGAAGCGCGCGGAGGCGGCGGAGTTCCGTCTGAGCGATTATTCCCTGGCCGCCGCTCTTTATCAGGACTTGGCGGCCGGGACCGCCGACCCAGCCTTGGATGCCCTTCTCCTAAACCGGCTGGCCAGGTGCTACACGAAATCGGGGCAGCACGAAAAAGCCCTCGCCGCGTACAGGCGGCAGCTCCAAATCGGCCTTTCCGACCTCGCTTCCGAGGGGATTCCGCTCGAAATCACCGCTTTGTACCAGATCGGGAATATCCATCTCCAAAGAGGGCAGAGAGCGGAAGCGGCCGGGGCCTTTCTCAATCTCTATCAGGGCCTCCTGGATTCGAGGTGGACTCTGGCCAAGGATCAATTCGTATCTTTTAGGAAATTGGCGGAGGACCGGTTCCGGACGGCTGTCGGAGCGTTAGATGCGGCTCTCCGGGCGGACTGGGACCGCCGGCTTGAGGAGTTAAAAAAAATCGAGGGAGAACGGCTGGCCAAGACGGGGATTCTGGAGAAGGTCCGCGAACGGATCATCCCGAGAATGCGGCTGGAATCCCGCGAGATGGATGCGGACTCCGGAAGAATCCTGCGCATCGCCGAGCCGACCGATTCCGGCCTTCTTCTGGCCTCCTTTTTCTCATTGGACAAAAACACCATGCTCGGCCTGCTCCTCGATCCCCAGGCTTTGGCCAGCGGGCTTTTCCCGCCAAGCTCCGGCAAACCTGAGCCTGACGAGGGCTGGTCGGTGGCGATCGTCGATGAATCCGGGAAGGTCGTCATCGGCCAAGGACTTATCTCCCCGGAAGCGCCGGAGAAAAGCGGGGTGCCAAAGCGCGTCTTCACGGGCGCATTCGCCGACTCCTTTCCGCCTTGGGCGATCGAAATCTACCAGAGCGGTGCCGGCGCCGCGGAGAGACAGTTCCGGTTGCGAAGGACTATCTACGTCCTGTCTCTCGCCGCCGTCATCGCGGCCCTCTTTTTCGGCGGCTTCTTGGCCATCCGGAGCACGGCCAAGGAGTTGAAACTGGCCAAGCTGAAATCGGATTTCACGGCGACTGTTTCCCACGAGTTCCGGACGCCCCTGACGTCCATCCGCTACCTGGCCGAACTCCTGCAGAGAGGCCGTGTCCTCGATGAGGCGAGGAAACAACAGTACTATGAAACGATCACGGGTGAAAGCGAGCGGCTGAGCCGGCTCGTCGAGAATCTCCTCGATTTCTCCAAGATCGAAGCGGGCGTGAAGGAATACAGAATGGAGGAGACGGACATCGCGGTCCTGGCGGCCGACGTGGCCGGCCGGTTCCGTCAGCAGGCGGCCTTCAAGGATTTCACCCTGGAGACGGAGATCGAGGACGGCCTGCCTGTCATCCATGCTGACAAGGATTCTCTCGCCAGGGCGGTATTCAATCTGCTCGACAACGCCGTGAAGTATTCGGGCCAAAACCCCCGAGTCGTTCTGCATGCCTGGTCCGGGGAGGATGCCGTCAATCTCCAGGTCGAGGATCATGGAATCGGCATCAGCAAGCCCGAGCAGAAGAAAATCTTCGAAACGTTCTACAGGTCCGAGAGCGCCCTGGAGAGCGATGTCAAGGGAAGCGGAATTGGACTTCCCCTGGTAGAGCACGTCGTCCGGGCGCACGGAGGAAAGGTCCTTCTCGAGAGCGAACCGGGTAAAGGGACACGCGTGACGATCAGGCTTCCAGTCAGGCGGCCCGAAGTAAAGAAGGAGGGCGGAAATGGATAAGATCCTCGTCGTCGAGGACGATAAGGCCATCCTCATGGGCCTCAAGGACGACCTCGAATTCGAGGGCTATGAAGTCGCCACGGCCGCCGACGGTAAAGACGGCCTGAAGCAGGCCTTGGGCGGGGGCTTTCAGCTCGTCGTCCTGGACATCCTCCTGCCGGGGCTCAACGGGTTCGAGGTCTGCAAGAAGCTCAGGGAGGCGGGCGTCAAAACGCCCATCCTCATGGTGACCGCGGCCAAAACGGAAGAGATGGACAAGGTGGTTGGATTGGAGCTCGGGGCCGATGATTATGTCACCAAGCCCATCGGCTCGCGAGAGCTCGTTGCCCGGGTGAAGGCCATCCTGAGGCGCGCCCGAAAAGAAGACGACCCGGGTGATGCCTTTAAATTCGGCGACGTCGAGGTCGACTTCAAGAGCCATGAAGTCTTCAAGCGGGGCAAGGAGCTTCACCTGACCGCCCTGGAATTCAACCTGCTCCGGTTTTTGATCGCCCGCCGGGGCCAGGTCGTGACCAGGGACCAGATTCTGGACGAGGCCTGGGGGGAGGCCGTCGTCGCCTGCCGAACCATCGACCCGCACATCGCCCACCTGAGGAAGAAAATCGAGGACAACCCGGGCCGTCCGGTTCATATACTCGGCGTCAGGGGTGTCGGGTACAGATTCGCGGAGTGAACGCGCGGCCATGAAAGCTCATTGGAATCGCAACACAAGCTTAGCCACCGGGCTCAAGATATGGCTTATCTTATCCCTGTGTTATTACCACAGGGAGGTAAGGAAATGAACAGGAAAAAAGTTTTCATGGGAGTCATGGGGCTGGCCGTGGCATTCTTGGTCAGCGCGTTGGCCGCCAACAATGCTTCGCCCGGACTCTCCCAGCAGTCGGCCGAAGACCTCTACCAGGCCGCCCTTTTGAAGAAAGAGGCGGAGGGAGACCTGAGCGGGGCCATCAAGATATTTCAGGATATTCTGACGAAGTTCCCGGACAAACGGGACGTCGCGGCCAAGGCCCAGCTTCAGATTGGTGTCTGCCACGAGAAACTGGGCACTGCCGAGGCGGAAAAGGCCTTTCAGAAGGTGATCGACAATTACCCGGAGCAGTCGGAAGCGGTCGGGGAGGCCAAAGAGAAGCTCTCACTTCTCCTTAGGGCCCGAGCTCTTGTTAAGACGGGAAATTCTGAATTCCGCCTCCGCCAAGTATGGTCCGGGGCCGGAGTGGATATCATGGGGGCTGTCTCCCCCGACGGCCGGTATCTCTCCTTTGTGGATTGGATGACGGGAGACCTGGCTATAAGAGACCTGGCTTCAGGAAAAAACCGGCGCCTAACAAATAAGGGTTCTTGGCAGCAATCGTCGGAATTCGCCATGTTCTCGGAATGGGCCCCTGACAGTCGGCGGATCGTCTATCAGTGGTACAACAAGGACGAGACATTTGAATTGCGCGTCATTGATATCCAGGATCCAAAACCTCACGTTCTTTATCTGCCCCCCAAAAAAGATGACTATGTCCAGCCTTTTGACTGGTCTCCTGACGGAAGATCCATTTTGGCAGGTTTCTATAGCGGAACAGATCAAGCGGACGAAATGAAAGGTGGGCTGGGCTTGATCTCAGTCGAGGAAGGTTCGGTGAGGATTCTCAAAACTCAAATCGGAGGTCATTCGGGAATCCCCGGAGAATGGGGATTCGTGTTCTCGCCGGACGGGAAATATATCGCCTACGACATTTCAGAAGAAGACGCAGCGCATCAAAAGCGGGATATTCGCTTGCTGGCGGTCGATGGAGGCGCAGAAATTTCTTTGATCGCGCATCCAGCCCTCGATACAGTCATCGACTGGACTGCGGGTGGAGAGGGGCTACTTTTCAACAGCGACCGGACGGGCACACCGGACATGTGGTTCGTTCGCGTCACCGGAGGCAAACCCCAGGGAGACCCCCAGTTGTTGAAACCCAGCGTCGGCCGTATGGAACCGATGGGTGTCACGTCCCGCGGGGCTCTATTTTACGGGATCTCCGGCGGCGGCACCGATGTGTACGAGGTCGGGATCGACCCTCAAACGGGAAAGATCTCGAGCCCGGCCAAGAAGGCGATTTTGCTTAACGAGGGGCACAACGCCCACCCTGATTATTCTCCTGATGGGAAGCTATTAGCTTATATCTGCAGCCCGGGCATGCCGACACTTCAGCCTCAGAAGTTCCTGGGTATTCTCTCTCTGGAAACAGGCCAGATTCGTGAGCTGCGTCCCGATCTCGATCTCTTGACGTTTGGCTATCCGATATGGGCACCCGACGGGCGCTCCATATCTGTAGAGGGATCCGGCAGGGATGGCCGTAAGGGTATCTACCGGGTCGATATTCAGTCGGTCGACGTTGTCCCCATTGTGCTGATGGACAAAGGAAAGGAGATATACTCACACCGTTGGTCCAAGAACGGGAAGGCTGTGTTTTACTCGACCGGCGATCGGGCCGGTAAAACAGGTTCGATTTTCGTCCACAATTTTGAAACGGGTCAGGAAGAGCCGATTGCCGGCTCGCCTTCCAATGCACAGTTTTTCGACATCTCCCCGGACGGTAAATGGCTGGCTCTGTTAAATCGAGACGCTCAAAGGGTGATCAGCATCATGCCGACGTCGGGCGGCGAGCCTCGGGAGATCTACAGGTTCGAGCAAGGAGGGAATTCTGCCATCTCGCCGGCCTGGAGCGCCGATGGACACTATATCTATTTCTCCAAATTGCAGAAACCCCAAGGAGAGGGAAATGTTTGGGACCTCTATCGTGTCTCCGTAGATAGAGGCGAAGCACAAAACCTAAACCTCAACATGGCCCAGCTCCGCTATTACAGTCCCCATCCCGACGGGCAGCGCATCGCCTTTTCGTCTATGGGCGCGAATCCCGAGCAATCCCAGGTCTGGGTCATGGAGAATTTCCTGCCCGCGGACAGGGCCAAAAAGTAGCCGCTGCTGCCGCTTAACGAAGACTTGACAATTTTAAAGTCTTAGTTTAATATTGTCACATGCGTTACATCCCCCGCTCCCTGACAAGGCCGCTCCGGGAGGCGGCGAGCGCTTTCCCCGCCCTCATATTGACCGGCCCGAGGCGCTCCGGCAAGACGACGCTCCTCTGTCGCTGTTTCGCTGGAGCCTCATACCATCTGCTGGAGGATCCGGATACTATTGCCCGGATTCGAAGCGACCCTCGCTCTTTCCTTGACTCGGTGCGGCTGCCCGCTATCCTTGACGAGATTCAACACACGCCCGAACTCCTGAACTATATCCGCGCCCGGATTGACCTGTCCGGGAAGAAAGGAAGGGGCTGGTATCTGACCGGATTCCAGGAATCTGCTCTAATGAAAGGCGTTACAGAATCCATGGCCGGCCGGGCGGCCGTTTTCCATCTCCTTCCCTTGTCGCTGGCGGAATCTCCCCGGGTCTCCCTGGCTCGGGGTGGATTTCCTGAAGTCGTGGCGCGGCCGAAGGCGTCGGAGGTCTGGTTCCGCTCCTATATCCAAACATATCTGGAGCGCGATGTCCGTTCCCTCACTGTGATTCGCGATTTGGCCACTTTCCGAAGGTTTCTTTCGCTGGTCGCCAGCCGGGTCGGCCAAGTTCTCAACCGGAGTGACCTGGCCGCACCTCTCGGGGTTTCGGTCCCCACGATTTCCGAATGGCTCAACATCCTCGAGGCCACTCATCTGATCCTTCTCGTCCCGCCCTATTTCGAAAATTTCGGGAAGCGCCTGATCAAATCCCCCAAGCTTTACTTCGCCGACACCGGCTTGGCCGCTCATCTGCTCGGGCTTGAGACTGAAGCAAGCCTGGCCAAGTCGACATTTCATGGGCCGCTGTTCGAAAGCTTCGTCGCGTCCGAGATCGTCAAGACCCAGGTCCACGCCGGGAAAAGACAGGAGATCTATTTTTTCCGGGACCGCCAAGGCCTCGAGGTGGATTTTCTTGTTCCGGCAGGCGGTCGCCGGCTATTCCTCGTTGAGGCTAAAGCGACCCGGACTGTCCGTCCGCAAGCGGCCGAAGCGCTGGACCGCCTGAAAAAAGCTATTTCAGGCTATACTGTCGACGGCATCATGGTCCATCTGCCGATTCGTTCCGGGGCCTCCTTCGCTGCCCTTCGTCCGGGGATCCGGGCGATGACCCTTCCGGACCTCTGCCGCCTGATCCGGGCGCAAAAATAGCCCCAGCCGGCGCAGCAATAAGAAGAGCCTTATATCCTTATGCTATGGCCATTGCTTATGGTGGGAAACTCCAATAAAATACATTTTTTTTACGCCTCCTCGTTGAGATTGACCTGACATTGGATGATTTATCAATCGCTCGTGATTGAATAAAACAGAAAAGGACATTTCCATGCTAAACGTCCGCCGTCTCAAACCCAAAGCGGCTTTCCTGGCCGCCCTGTTCGTCGTTGTGCCGGCCCTCGCTCAGGAGGCCCTACAACCGCCGCTGGCCGAGAAGATCCGCAAGGAGCTGACCATCCACGGCCAGACCCGGGTCGACGATTACTACTGGCTCAAAGAGCGGTCCAACCCCAAGGTCGTCGAGTACCTCAAGGCCGAGAATGCCTACGCCGATGCCCTGATGAAGCCGACCGAGCCCCTCCAGGAAAAGCTCTACAACGAGATGGTCAGCCGGATCAAGCAGACGGATATGTCAGTCCCCTATTTCGACAACGGCTATTGGTACTACACCCGTTTCGAGGCCGGGAAGGACTATCCCGTCACCTGCCGCAAGGCCAAGACGCTCAAGGCCAGGGAGGAAATCCTGCTGGACGGGAACAAGATGGCCGCCGGGCACAGCTATTTCAACATCGGCGGCTGGGCGGTCAGCCCGGACAACACGGTCCTCGCCTACGGCGTCGACACGGTTTCGCGGCGCCAGTACAAGCTCCACTTCAAGAACCTCAAGTCGGGAAAGCTCTATCCCGAAGTCATTCCCATGACGGCCGGTTTTGCGGTCTGGGCCAAAGACAACAAGACCGTCTTTTACCCGGTCATCGACGAATCGCTCCGTCTCTACAAGATCTTTCGCCACACGCTCGGGACGCCGGCCGAGAGCGACGTCGAAGTCTACCACGAGAAGGACGAAACCTTCAGCGTCGCCGTCAACTCCAGCCGCTCCCGGAAATACATCTTCATCTTCTCGTTCAGCACCCTGACGACCGAGAGCCGCTACCTTGACGCCTCTGAGCCCCTGGGCGAGTTCAAGGTCTTCCAGCCCCGCGTTCGCGGCCTGGAGTACCAGCCCGACCACTTGGGGGGCAAGTTCTACATCCGGACCAACGACGGCGCGCCCAATTACAAGCTCATGGAGGCCGAGCCCGGCCGGACAACCAAGGAGGACTGGAAGGAGGTCGTTCCCCACCGCTCCGACATCTATCTCCAGAGATTCGCGCTCTTCAAGGATTTTCTCGTGCTGAGCGAGCGCAAGGACGGGCTCAGCCAGATCCGCGTCATCCCCTGGGGCGAGAAGGACGGCCACTACATCGAGTTCAACGACAAGGCCTACGTGGCCTTTCCGACACCCACGCCCGAAGTGGAAACCGGGCTTCTCCGCTACACTTATCAATCGCTGACGACGCCCTCAACCATCTATGAATACGACATGACGACGCGTCAGCAGGCCGTGCTCAAACAGCAGGAGGTGCCGGGCGGCTATCGGCCCGAGGACTATGCGACCGAGCGGCTGGCCGCGCCCGGCTACGACGGGACGCTCGTCCCTATCTCCGTTGTTTACCGCAAGGGCGCCCGCGATAAGGGACCTGCTCCGCTTCTCCTTTACGGGTACGGCTCCTACGGCGCCTCGACCGATCCCGGCTTCAATGTCATGCGGATTTCCCTGCTGGACCGAGGCTTTGTCGTCGCTCTCGCCCATATCCGGGGCGGCTCCGAGATGGGACGGGCCTGGTACGAGGCCGGCAAGCTCTTCAAGAAGATAAACACCTTCACCGACTTCATCTCCTGCGGCGAGTGCCTGGTCCGTCACGGCTACACGGTTCCTGAAAAGCTTTTCGCCCAGGGCGGAAGCGCCGGCGGACTCCTCATGGGCGCCGTCGTCAACCTGAGGCCCGACCTGTTCAGGGGCGTCATCGCCGCCGTCCCCTTCGTCGATGTCGTGACCACCATGCTCGACCCGTCCATCCCGCTGACGACGTCCGAGTACGACGAGTGGGGCAATCCCAACGACCCAGCTTATTACGAATACATGATGTCTTATTCGCCCTACGACAACGTACGGCCCAAGGCCTACCCGGCGCTCCTCGTGACGACCGGTCTCCACGACTCCCAGGTTCAGTATTGGGAGCCGGCCAAGTGGGTCGCCCGGCTCCGCGTCACCAAGACGGACAGAAACCCGCTCATCCTCAAGACAAACCTTGAGGCCGGACACGGCGGCGCGTCAGGCCGCTTCCGGCGCCTGAAAGAAACGGCCCTCCAATACGCCTTCATCCTCGACCTGGCCGGAATCAAAGAATAGGAAGCCAACCGAAGACTTGGCGGACGCGTTATCTTTTCCGGGTTTCCCGGATGATGCCGACAATCTCTTTGGCGGAGAGACCGAGGTCTATTCCCTGGACGTCCAGCGGGAGCTCTTTTCTCGGCACCGGCTGGATCTCGAACATGGTTCCGTCCCTGCGGGTGATCAATACCCCTCCCTCAGCCTTCGCCTTTTCGAGAACGGCGGCGAAATTCTGCCGCGCTTCGGAAAATGTATAGGATGTCATGGCCGCACCTTTATGATGGATACTCCCGACTTCTCCGCCGCGAAAAGCAGAGCATCATCCAAGGAAAGCAATGGGGACTTGAGCCGAAGCGCGCAGGCGATAAAGTAAGCGTCATAGGCATAGAGGTTCGCCTTCACGCACAGACTCAAAGTTTCCTGGAGGTTGACTTCGTAGAACCTGATGGCTATCCCCGCATAGGCCGCTAGCGCTCTGCAGGCCTGTTCGAGTGTGATCCTCTTTTTTTTCAGCATCGCGGAGAATGCATTCCCCACTTCCCAATGCAAAGATGCCGGGGCGACAAGATCACCTCCCTTGCTCAGTTCAACCAGGCGCTGTTTGTGTTTTTCGTTGGTCAGGACAGCAATGATGACCGAAGTGTCGATGACGATTTTCATTTTAATTGCACAATTGTACATCTATATTATCCCTTGGAAAAACTAATGTCAATACAAAGGCCTTCAGGATAAGAGACGATACTTAACGAGCGCTTTTATCAATCCGCGCAAGAGCTTCAGTTGGAATGAAGGCGCAGCACGAAATCGACGCCAAGAAGAAAATTTTTTTACAATTCTTTGACAATTTGACCGGGCGTTTTGTTAGAATGAAAATGAAATCACCCGGATCGAGAATCGATCGCGGGGTCAGCAATGAAGTTTTTTGCCCAGGGACTTCTGGCCCGCCGGAAAATCGTCCTCATTTTTATCCTGGCCATCCTGCTTCCTGCGCTTGTCGTCGGCTATTTGAGCTTAAGTGCCTTTTCCAAAAGGCGGGAAGCCGTGCGGAGGCTTCTCGAATCGAACCTGCTCGTCTCCGGCGAATCCACTCTCCAGGCCGTCGAGGCGGCGCTCCTCGAGCGTGAAAAAGATGCGCTGCAGGCGGGAAATTTCGCGCGTCTGGGCGGACCGAAAAGTCCGGGTCTTCGGGACGAGCACCTGCCCGCCGGTGACGCAGTAGACTCTGCGCAATTTCCAGGCGCGCCATTCCTCCTTGACGGCGAATACCGGATCGTGTTCCCCATGATTGGAAGCGATAGGCTGCCCGTACCATCAGCTGGGGAGATCGTCCCGGAGAGCGACTTCTCCAAAGGCTTCCGAAGAGCGGAAACCTATGAGTATTCCCGGAAGGACTTCGTCCGGGCGGCCCAGGCCTACCGGGAATCCCTGGCCCGTGCTCCGTCAGACCGGGACAGGGCGATGGCCCTGGAGGCGTTAGGCCGCTGCCTGATAGCCGCCGGAAACCTGAATGAAGCCTTCAAAGTCTACTCTGAACTGGGCGATAAGTGCGGCCGGCTCCAGGACCAGGCCGGGCATTTCTTTGGCCTGACGGCCAGCCTACAAATCCATGAAATCGAGAAGCGCCGGAAACGGGAAGATGCCGGCCTGCGGGCCCTGCTCGATGTCTATCAAAGCCTCAAGGATGGGTACTGGCCGGTCAGCCTTCCCGAGTATGATTTTTTTACTTCGGAAATTCGATCCCTGATCGAGACCGATCTCCGGGAGGGCAGAGCCCCGGAGATCGAGAGGGCTTATCAGGCTCTCAAGGAGCGCCCCTCCCCATATCTCAAGGCGTTGAATTTCACGGAATTCCTGAAGAGAGATGTCGTGCCGGAAATCAAGGAAAGGATGGGCGTTTCGGCGCTCCGCGGGAGCGTTCAGCTTCAACCCGACCACCTGCTCGCCAATCGGGACGAGGGGTACTGCCTCGTCTCGTATACTGCGCTCCCGAACTTCGATGAGCGCAGCATGTACTGCGGCGGCTTTTGCTGGGACCTTGAATTGCTGAAAAAGGAGATCCTTCCGGGGATCTTCGGGAAGATATCGAAAGAGACCGGCCTGGCCCTCGAAAACGTCGAGGAGAACCGCCCTGGAACGCCGGCTGCTGCCGGAGGGACGACGGCGGAGGATTCTCTCCTTCTCCCCTACCGCCAGTTCCCCCTTCCCTGGAGGCTCCTCGTGATCCAGCCCCAGCTGGATGAGCTCGAGCGGACCGCCCGCCGGGAGAATTTCCTCTACGGAACGCTCCTGGCGTTCATCGTCGTCCTCATGCTTCTCGGGGCGTTCCTCATGGGCCGCGACATCTCCCGCGAGGCGGAAACGACGCGCCTCAAGACCGAGTTCGTCCACAACATCTCCCACGAATTGAAAACTCCCCTGACCCTCATCCGCCTTTACGGGGAAACCCTCCAGCGAAAGGAGAACCTCACGGACGAGCAGAGACGGGAGAGCTACGAAATCATCACCAAAGAGAGCGAGCGCCTGTCGCACCTCATCAACAACGTGCTCGATTTCTCCAGGATCGACATGGGCCGGAAGGAATTCAGCTTCACAAAAGGTTCCCTGTCGCGGGTCGTTCAGGAAACTCTCGATTCCTACCGGTATCACCTTGAAAAGAAAGGCTTCGAAGTCCGGGAGGAAATCGCGCCGGACCTGCCTGAAATGATGTTTGACAGAGAGGCCGTGGCCAGTGCCCTGATCAACCTCCTGAGCAATTCCATGAAGTTTTCGCCCGAGCGGAAAGAAGTCACGGTGAGGCTTTTCAGGAGGAACGGCCTGGCCGTCATCCAGGTCGAAGACAAAGGGATCGGAATCTGCAGGGAGGACCTTGCGGGAATCTTCCAGCGCTTTTACCGGGCGAAAAGCAGCCTTGTCTCCGAAACCCGGGGAAGCGGCCTCGGCCTGACCCTGGTCAAACACACGGCCGAAGCCCACGGCGGAAGTGTCGAAGTCGAGAGCGAACCGGGAAAGGGCAGCGTTTTCTCCATCATCTTGCCGGTCTCAGGGCCTAAAAAGGGTGAAGCGAAATGAACGAAAAAAAGAGAGAAAAGATATTGATCATCGAGGACGAGGCCGACCTGGTGAAGGGGCTCGAACTCAACCTCGCTGACGAAGGGTACGAGGTGGGCTGGGCGGCCGACGGACGGGAAGGCCTGCGCCGGGCCCTGGAGGAAGCGCCCGACCTCATCATCCTCGATATCATGCTGCCCGGGATGAACGGACTGGAGGTCTGCCGGGAGCTCCGCCAGAAAAAAGCCAATATCCCCGTCATCATGCTCACGGCCAAGAGCGAAGAGGTGGACAAGGTTGTAGGGCTCGAGATCGGGGCTGACGACTACATCACCAAGCCGTTCAGCGTACGCGAGCTCCTGGCCCGGATCAAGGCGCATCTGCGCCGCGAAAAGATGGAGCCACGGACAGTTCCCAGGACTTTTGCCTTCGGAGACGTCGAGGTCGATTTCGTCCATTTCAAAGTCAAGCGCGCGGGGAGGGAATTTGACCTGACGTCCCTTGAAGTCGATATCCTGAAATACCTCGTTGCCCACAAAGGCGAAGTGGTCTCCCGGGAGGCGCTCCTCGACAAGGTCTGGGGATACGACAAATTCCCCACGACCCGGACCATCGACAACCACATTCTGAAGCTGAGGAAGAAAATCGAGGAAGACCCGTCCCGGCCCCGGCATATCTTTTCCATCTACGGAGAAGGATACCGGTTCATGGACTGATGACAATCTTTGACATTCTTTTACTTTCATTTGACACAACACAACGCGGAAAAAGCTACATTCTGGGTGAATGAAAAATCCACCCAAGGGAGGCAGCGTTATGAGACACGAGAGATCCGAGACGAAACTGACAAAGTCTTTTATTCCGATGGCCGTCGCCATAGGCCTTACGGTCGCCGTCTGCGCGGCTGCCGCCCTCCAGAATTCCTCCGATCATAAGGTCCTCTTCGAAAAGGCCAAGTTCACGATGGAGACCAAGGGCGACCTCAAAGGCGCCATCCAGCTCTTCGAGGAGATCATCAAGAAGTATCCGAACGAGAGGGATTACGCGGCCAAATCCCAGCTTTACATCGGCATGTGTTACGAGAAGTTGGGACAGGAACAGGCAAGCCAGGCCCAAAAGGCTTTCGAAAAAGTCGTAAAGAATTATCCTGAACAGGCGGAAGCCGTCAAAGTGGCCAACGAAAAACTTACCGTGATTCAAAGAAGCCGGGCCATCGCCGAGACCGGCGATCAGGGATTCAACATGCGGATGGTTTGGGATGGCGGTAAGGCAAGCCTTCAAGGTGCCGAGGCCCTCTCGCCGGACGGCCGATATATTTCTTTTCTCGATTGGGAGACGGGAGACCTCGCGACCTATGAGATCGCGACGGGAAAAATCCGCTATTTGACCAATAAAGGGCTATGGGATAAATCAAATGAATTCGCCCAGGAGCACACCTGGTCTCCGGATAGCCGGGAGATCGCTTATGTCTGGTATATAGGAGATAAGGCCGTTGAGATCAGAATCATCAGCCTCGACGGAACAAAGCCGAGGACGCTTTTTAGCCCCGGTGAAGGAGGCTGGACCGAAGTCTGCGATTGGTCGCCGGACAAAAAGGAAATCCTGGCCTATGCCGGAGAAAAGGACAAGAAATCCAAGCTTGTCGCGATCTCGGTGGCCGACGGTTCTCTTCGTTCAATCGAGATGAAAGGGAATAGGTGGCCGGGCAACCCCCGCTTCTCGCCGGACGGACGTTATGTCGTTTACCATTCCGAGCAGACGGAAAAGACGACCGATCGGGATATCTTTCTGCTCAAGAGCGATGGAAAAGAAGACCTCCCACTCGTCGAGCATTCGGCTGATGATTATGTCATCGGTTGGACCCCGGACGGCAAAGGAGTCCTTTTCGGAAGCGACCGGACAGGCACTTTCGATTTGTGGCTTTTGCCTGTCGCCGAAGGACGGGCCTTGGGGAATCCCCAATTTGTCAGGTCGAATATCGGCCGCGTCTATTCCCTTGGGATTACTAAACACGGTACCTATTACTACGCCGTCCCACGCCGAAACTTATGGGATGTCTATACGGCCAAGTTGAACGCTCCCTCGGGGAACATTATGGAGCCCCCTCAAAAACTCCGTACGCGTTTCGAAGGCACCAATGTTTTACCCCAGTATTCCCCCGACGGGAAATACCTGGCCTATATCTCCGTGGAGCGAACGAGCGGGAAAAGCCCTGCCGTAATTTGTCTCCTGTCCCTGGAAACGGGGAAGGTCCGGGAGATTCCCACGAATTTTAACCCAGCCATGTGGCCCCGATGGTCTTCCGACGGCCGTTATCTCCTTCTCAGCGCCAGGACAGATGATGAAAAGAACCGTGACGGCTCACTGTATCAGCTCGATACGCGAGACGGATCCGCAAAGGTCTTGGTCCGGAATGACCTCGAGAATACGAACGTCGTAACTCCATGGTCGAGAATCAAGGGGGAATGGTCTCCGGACGGGAAGGGTTTATTTTATATTCTCACCGACAGGCCTGCGAATAAAAGTACTCTCCTTTATCGAGATCTGCCGAGCGGCGGCGACACTGAACTCTATCGGACTTCCTTGGATAGCCATATCTCTATGTCCCTTTCGCCGGACGGCCGCCGGATCGCTCTGTCGATCCAAGAGGATGGAAAAAGATCTCTGCGGCTTATGCCGGCTACAGGGGGAGAGATGAGCGAACTCTGCAGCTTCGAAGACAAGAGCAACCACTATCCTTCGATGGTCTGGACGCCTGACGGAAAATATATCTACTTCGAGAGACGGCTCGGAGAGGAAAGTTGCAGCGTTTGGCGGATACCCGCGGCGGGTGGGGAGCTCCAAAAGCTTGGATTGAGCATGCCATACCTGACAGGACTGACCCTTCATCCGGATGGAACACAAATCGCTTTTTTTACTTGGACCATGGCGGGCAAATGCGATGAAATCTGGGTCATGGAGAACTTTCTTCCGAAATCCGCCGGCACCAAGTAAGGGATTGTTTCCCCCTCCGGATCATCTATCTTGCCGCTTATTTCTTGCTGCTTCTGTCCGGCAGGAAATTCTCCATCACCCAGAGTTCCGGAGTTTTCCGGGAAGGGCCGTAAGAGCTGAAGGCGAGCCGGGTCCCGTCGGGGCTGACGGACAATTAGCAAAGAATCAACTATGGTTCGAGAGGAATTCGGAAACCCGGACGATCCGAATCCCCCGAAATTCTTTCAGACTCAGGAGAT
This sequence comes from Candidatus Aminicenantota bacterium, assembly GCA_017886205.1. Classification (GTDB taxonomy): domain Bacteria; phylum Acidobacteriota; class Aminicenantia; order Aminicenantales; family UBA8522; genus UBA8522. The sequence goes on from JAFNEO010000036.1 coordinate 57,700, forward strand.
GGTGGTCGCCTGAGATGATCCACTCCGCGTGGCCCTCAACAGCACATTCCAGCACTCGATTATCAGCGTCGTCCTCGAGGACTCGTAGCCGCATTCCCGGCTTGACGAGCTCAGCATGCCGGGCGAGGACCATCAGGGCTTCGCGGATGTCCTCGTCATCCCACGCGAATCTACTTTTCAGGATCGAGGCCAACTCGGCCAGGATGGAAGTGGAAACGATCAGTTGAATGCTGCCGGCCCGGACCATCTCAAAAACGACTTCGAGTTTCCCGCCAAAGGTGAACGCCGAAAGGAAGATATTCGTATCAAAGACAACGCGCCGACCGCTCAATCTCGAATTCCACGGGCTTCATGGATCAGCTTTTCAATATCCCGGTCGGAAGTCAGTCGATACTTTCTTGCCGTCGCCCGGCCGAGGCGGCGGAGCCTTTTCCAACGGTCTTCGTCGAGATGATCTTCATAGACCTTGACCATATCACGAAAAAGCTCGCTCTTGGTTTTTCTTTCCAGCGCGGCCAGCCTTTCGATTTCCTCATAAATCTGGGGCGGAAGAGAGACAGTCAATGTCTTGGTAGTCCTTCCCATAAAAAGCTCCTGTTGAGTCTTACTATGTCTTACTATAGCCGTACTCGAGTCACTATGTCAACAGAAAAATATTTATGGCGAGAAAAATCTCAGTGGCGAAATCTCATTTTGACAGAAACTTGACATACTCTTGACATGATCTTGATTGAAAAATCGTCCAGTTAAAGATAAAGTAAAGTCGGGTTGGGATGAAAATGGCGTCGCTCCGGTTCCGGAGGCATCCTTCTCGAAACACGGCGATTCTCTTCTTGGGCGTCGCGGCCGTTTCGGTCGCCGCGCTGGTCTGGATGGGTGTGCGTCTCGTGAAGCAGGATCGCGCGCTTGAAGCCACACAACTTCAAGAACGGCGGGAGGCCGCCGCAGATCGCCTGATCGCATCCTTGGAGCAAGTCCTCTCGGATGAGGAAAGCAAACTGGCCGACCTCCCAAATGTGGATTTCCATCCGTCGGCAGATGATGTTGTTTTGATACTCGCCGGTTCCTCGGGCTCCTCTGAAGTCCGGGTCTGGCCGGATAACGCCCTTCTCTATTATCCGGCGATTCCTCCCCAGAGAGAGGCGTCCTCCAGCCTTTTTGCCGACGCCGAAAAATCCGAATTCCTTGATCATGACTACAGCCGCGCTGTCCTTGACCTCCTCCCCTTCTCCAAAGCCGTAGATCCGGCCGTTAGGATCGGCGCGCAGCTCCGGCTAGCGCGGAACCTCAGAAAGGCCGGCAACCTTGAATCAGCCCTAAAAATCTATGATGAGATGGCCAGGTCCTCCGATCAAGGAGTCTCGCTCTCGGGAGTGCCCGCCGGCCTTGCGGCACGCCGCGCCCTCTGTTCGCTGCTGGAGGAACTCGGCCGCCGGGCGGAGCTACAACCGGAAGCCCAGAGTCTCTGCGATGATTTAATGGGCAGGCGCTGGCGTCTCGACCGGGCATCCTACCTTTATTACCGCGACCAGGCGGCGCAGTGGCTCAGCCAGGCGCCGGGATCCGACGCCGAACAGCAGGCCCTGGCGGATGCTGTTATCTGGCTTTGGGAGAATCGCCAAGCCATCGCCGGTGTCGAGCGGGGTTCCGCCGGCCGCAGGTCGTTTCGCCTTAACGGCACGCCCGTCACCGTCCTCTGGCGGCTGTCGAAAGAAGGGCTGGCGGCTGTCGTCGCCGGCCCCGGCTATCAGCGGAGCCGATGGTTTGATCCGCTCCTCGGAGGAGCCGACTTCAGCGGCGTTCGCGTCGGCATTCGTGATTCGGACAAGGCGCTGGTTTACGGAAGCGAGCCAGTCGCCGCCAGTCCCGTCGCATCTCGTCTCGCTTCCGTCACCGACCTGCCCTGGGATATCGCCATAGTCAATGCCGACCCGGAAACGGTCCTCAACCAGTTCGCCCAGCGCCGGCGGCTTATGCTGATGGGCCTGGCGATGCTGGCCCTTCTCGTTATCGCCGCGAGCTATCTCATCGGCCGTGCCGTCTCCCGGGAACTGGCAGCGGCGCGGCTCCAGTCGGACTTCGTCTCCGCCGTCTCTCACGAGTTCCGGACTCCTCTCACCTCGATGCGGCAGTTCACCGAGATGCTGGTTGAAGACGAGAGCCTCCCGGCGGAGAAGCGCCGGGCATTTTACGACGCCCAGGAACGGGCCACTCGCCGGCTCTCCAGGCTCGTGGAATCGCTGCTGGATTTCGGCCGCATGGAGGCCGGTGCCAGGCCTTACCGGCTCGAACGAGTGGACGCCGGCCGGCTGATCAAGGCAACAGTGGAGGAGTTCAAACAGGAGACAAATCCTACCAATCTGGTGATGGAATGCATCGTTCCGGCCGAAGGCCCCATGGTGAAAGCCGACCGGGAGGCACTCGCCCAGGCCCTGTGGAATCTCCTGGATAACGCGGTGAAGTACTCCGGCGACAGCCCTGTCGTTCATATCGAAGTGGAAGCTGGAAACCCGGTTGCCATTCGGGTGGGAGACCAGGGATTCGGCATTTTGCCCTCGGAGAGAAATCGGATACTCCGCAAGTTTGTTCGCGGTTCCAGCGCCAAGGCGTCAGGCGTCAAGGGCACGGGTATCGGGCTGGCCATGGTCAAGCACATCGTGGACGCCCACGGCGGGAAAGTCCTCGTCGAGAGCGAGCCCGGCAAGGGCAGCACTTTCACCATCCTGCTGCCCTTAGGAGAATAAGCCAATGCCGAAGATTCTGATCGTCGAAGACGACCGGGACATCGCTTTCGGTCTCGAGGAAGACCTCACCCGTCACGGTCACCAGGTCGAAACGGTCGGCGACGGCGAACAGGCCGTGCGCCGCGGCAGAGAGGAAGGTTGGGACCTTATTATCCTCGACCTCATGCTGCCGCAAAAAGACGGGTTCGAGGTCTGCCGGGAGCTGCGCCAGGCCGGCCTTAGGACGCCGATCATCATGCTGACGGCCAAGACGCACGAAGCCGAGAAGATTCTTGGCCTAGAGCTTGGAGCCGACGACTACATCACCAAGCCGTTTAGCCCGAGAGAGCTGCGCGCCCGGATCCAGGCCGTGCTCCGCCGGACGACTGAGGAATCCCAGGGTGTTTATCGGTTTGGGGACTGCGAGGTCGATTTTGACCGCGGCGAAGTCCGCCGCAGCGGGGTGCCCATAAACACAAGCGCCCTGGAATTCCGGTTATTGGCGGCTTTCGTGCGCCACCGGGGCCGGGTGCTGAGCCGGGATCAGTTGATCGACGCCGCCTGGGGGCCGGAGACCATCGTCACCGACAGGGTGGTGGACACCCACATCCTCAACCTGCGCAAGAAAATCGAGCCAAAGCCGGCGAAGCCGCGCTACATCCGCAGCGTGCGCGGCATGGGCTACCGCTTCGAGGGCGAGCAATCTTGACAGACTCTGGATACAACCTGGATATGATTTGGATATCGGACCATTATTATGAGGTCAGGAGGTAAGGTCCGATGAAGATCAACACAGTAAAATTGATTGCGGTCATTTTTCTAATCGCAATTTTGGGAGCTCTCGTGTCCATCGCGGGAAGCGCCCGGCAGGCCGAAGATCCCGGGGTGCTGCTCCGGACGGCCATCGAAAAGGAAGAGGTCGACGGCGACCTTCAGGGGGCCATCGATCTGTACAAGCAAATTGTCGCCAAATACGCCGACAACCGCGCCATTGCCGCGAAGGCGCTTCTTCGCCTCGGCGGCTGTTACGAGAAATTGGGGGAGGAACAGGCCAGCCTTGCCCAAAAGGCTTTCGAGACGATCGTCGAAAACTATCCGGATCAAACGGAAGCTGTCAACCTGGCCAAGGAAAAGCTCTCCGTGATTTTCCGAGCCCGGGTTCCTGTCGAGAAAAGCGATAGAGAATTCAAAATCACCAAGATCCATACGGAGAAAAGCAGAGGAGGCTATTTTTCTCCAGACGGAAAAAAATTGGTTTTGATTGATCAGAAGGAAAACACCCTGAATTTATGCCTCAGGGAGATCGCCAGCGGCAAGGAAGTCCGTATCCTGAGCACCCCGGGTGATCTTCATGACTGTTTTTGGTCTCCGGACAGTCGATGGATTGCCTATCTCACCGGCATAGGCGTCAACGTTATCTCCGTAGAAGGAGGACAGCCCAAGACGATCATTGAAGTCGATCCCAAGGCCCAAAAAGCGGGTGATTATGTCTGGCCTATGGGCTGGACTCCGGACAGCAAGAAACTCATAGTCCAAGATACAACCAAGGGTCTATTTGCAGTTCCGGCCTGGGGAGGAGAGTGGGAGGAAATATTCAGGTTTCAGGATCCCAAAAAGGCGAAAGAACAAGACGAAGCGATGACCTTGTCTCCCGATGGAAAATTTATTGCCTTCCAGTCAACACAAGGCGGCAATCAGGATATTTATGTCATGCCTGTCCGGGGAGGCGAGCCTGTGCGGATTACCGATGATCCGGCCAGAGACAACGGGCCTCTGTGGTCTTATGACCGCCAATGGCTGGCGTTTGATTCGACCAGAACCGGCCGCTCTGAAACCTGGGTGATCAGGATAACGCCGGACGGCCGGCCCGGAAGCCAGCCCATTCAGGCGACTCGGGGAGGAGGAGGGGGAGTTTGGACGCAGGACGGCAAGATCGCCTACTCGACAAGCAAACGGGCTGTCCATGTTTTCGTGGCCAATGCCGACGGCAGCGGCGAAGTTCAACTGACGAAATTTAACAATTCGAATGTGGAGCCCCGCTGGTCCCCCGACGCCAAAAATCTCGCCTTCGTTGCCCCCTATGGAGAAGAAGGGCGAACAGCTGTCTGGACAGTGCGTTCGAGCGGTGGAGAGGAAAAATTGTTGGCTCCTGGGGATTCTCCCGCCTGGTCTTCGGACGGAAGGAAGATCGCTTTTAGTGTCGGAACACGTCGTCCCCCGGCTACGGCGAAAATATCCATCATCCCGGCGGAGGGGGGAGAGACCAAAGAACTGATGAACTATGATGGAGCTATGACGAACCTGGATTGGTCACCGGATGGCCGGTCTATAGCCTTTTCTTATTCAAGGGGGAATGACGCCAAGAATCCCATTCCGGATTCGCGGATGGAGATTGAAGATATCTACATCATTTCCGCGAGTGGTGGCGAACCGAAAAGATTGACCCAAATGGACAAAAAAGGATTTCGCTTCACTTCCCCCCGCTGGTCTCCCGACGGAAAAAAGATTGCCTTTAGATCCCTTGATTATGAAGGGTGGGAAAAGGGACATCAAAGCGAAGCCATTGGTATCTATACAATTGATATTGGAGGGGGGGAGCCGAAGCTCGTCACCAATGAATTCGGTCACTGGTGGTTTTGCTGGTCTCCCGACGGCAAGAACATCATTATCCCCAAACAGGAAAAGGATTCACCCGGGCCTTATGGCGCGGACCGCAGGCTCTATAAGGTTTCTGCAGAAGGAGGAACTCCTGAAAGATTGAATATTATGGGGATGATGCCGGATTTCTCTCCAGATGGAAAAAAAATAGCCTATTCCAGGCTTTCAGATTACAGCATTGAATTCTGGATGGCGGAAAATTTCCTGCCGTTCGATAACAAAAAGAAATAACTCAATATCGAAAATAGAAATAAGGCGAACCTATCGTTATTTCTTTTCCTTGATGAGGTCCTCCACCTTGACCTCCCAGATCGTCTCGCTCGGACGGGCTTTGACCCATTCCTCGGTGACATAGGAAATCCACTTGCCGTCGGGAGAGGGGTAGATCCAGTCCTTCATGGTGCGGTCATCGGAGGCCAGTTCGGTCAAACCCCCTCCGGTAGCAGAGACCAGAAAAACCCGATTGGTCCAACCGTCTGAGGTCATGAAGGCGAGCTTCTTACCATCCGGGATCCAACACAGCCCCTGGACCGATTTGGGATCTTCTTTCAAGCCTTCCTTTTTGAGGTCGAGGACGAGCCGGGATTTTCCACCGGAAAGGGGGACGGCGTGGATGAATCCTTCCGAAACGACCAGGATTTCTTTTCCGTCGAGGGACCAAGTGAAACCCTCTTTATCGCAATCAGCCCAAATTTTTTGGCGCTCTCCGCCCGAACTCGAAACGACATAGAGCGGTTGACCGCCACGCACGATGTTCTTTCTTTCGATAAAGGCGATGTTTTTCCCATCCGGAGACCACACAGGAAAGGTTTCGTTGGCCGGGTCCTTTGTGATCCGGACGGAATTGTCCTTCTCTGCCGATGCCACCCAGATGTCCCCTTCGTGGACAAGGGCCAGCCGCTTCCCGTCGGGCGCCCAGTCCCACTCGTCGATTTTCCCGTATCCAACAGGTTTCTTATCCCTGCCGCTGAAAACCTTGACGGCGGGGCCGGTCGTCCGGCCCTCCTCGAGCGAAAGAGAAGCGACATAGAGGTCTTCCTTCCCTTTTCCCTGAGGGATGAACATGAGCAGTCTTTTTCCGTCGGGGGAGACGGACCTAGGCTGGATTTCATTTTCATCGGAGAAATCAAGCTTTATGGTAGCCGATTGGCCCCCGGAAATCGGGATCATGAAGAGGTCCCGGTCGTTCAGACTCCCGCCGCTCGTCATGATCATCCGGCTGTCGGGGGACCAGAAATGGTTATAAGGCCAGAGAGGAAGCCCCCGCCCCAACTGGAAACACGGGCCCCCTTGAGTCGACACGACCTTGGCCAGTGGGGAATAATCATAAGAGGAACGGTAAAAGAACAACGTTTGGCCGTCCGGAGACCAGGAAAAAAATTCCCCGACACCTTCGGGGGGAGTGATTTCAAAGACATGCCCATCCGATGTCCGATAGAGTCGCGGCTTTAAAACTTCCTGATACAAGAGCCATTGGCCGTCCGGAGACCAGGAATAGGGGCGAGCATTGTCCATGATTTTTTTTGGAGTCCCTCCTTCCGCGGGAACAAAATAGAGTACTCTGCCCCCCCGGTTAAAGGCGATCGTCTTGCCGTCCCCAGACCAGACCGGCCGGGCCTCCCAGACCGGGTCATCCGTGATCTGCTTCATGACGCCGTCCTCGATCGAGAGGGTCCAGATATCTCCTCCCTTTTCGTCTTTTCCCCATTCCAAGGCGATCTTCTTTGAATCGGGAGACCAGCTGACTGCGGGCCTGTATTTAGGCAGGTAATCGAGAACTCTCTTCGGGTTCCCTGTCGGGCGACCGGTCTCCGGCGAGATCGGGACGATCCAGATCGCTCCGTCTGCGTAGTAAGCGACTTTCTTATCGTCAGGAGAGCAGGCGAACCCGTTCGCATCGGGGCTCTCGACCAGCTTGAAGGGCTCATTCTCGTCAAGAGGAAGGACGAGATTATCATAAAGGAGGAATTTTCCATTGGGTGAACGCGAAAGATGGTCTTGGGATAACTCGCCAACCGCCTTTTTTCCCGTGAGTTCAGCTATTTTCGTAAATTTCGCTCCTGTATCCGGATCGGTGATAATTTTTAAATCCTGCGCCTCGCTCCCTTTACCTCGTTGCTTTGCGGATTCTTTCTCCTTCTCGACCCTTGACACCATGAGCCGTGTGACTGGAACGATCGAGCTTCCCGGTTGGTCCTTGAGGAGCTTTTTGAAGACGGACAACGCCTCGTCGTACTTCCCCATCCGGAAATAGGTTTGCCCGATCCAGTAGCGGGCGTCCTGGGCGATCGGACTTTCCGGCAACAGTTGAATGACCTTTTCGTAGGCGGCGATCGCGTCAGAGAAGTTCTCCTGCTTGAGCAGCGTAACCGCTTCGACAAATTGCCTCTCCGCCAAGTTGCCCGCCTCGGCGGATTGTCCGGCCGAGGCTTGAGATACTGGCCCGGCGTTTATCGGGCCAAACTCCCAAATAGAAAGCAGGCCCAAGGCCGCGGCGAGAAAGACCAGTCCCTTCTTTTTCATAGCTCTCTCTCCTCCCCTGAAGTCGGGTTTATTCTGGAATTCCTGCGAGGGACTCCCTCCCGGGGTCACTCGCTGAATTCGTTTATGCTCTTACTTGCGTCCGTAAACGCCTGGGCAATCTCCATCAACCGGGACATGTCCGCCCGGCCGATCAAGACGAAAGAAACATGCGTATTTTTCCAGGCCAGGATCGTCATCCCGGCTTGATTCCCCGAGACTTCCGTCGGCACGGAGCTCTTGTAAACCGCGTATTCCCTGAAGTCCTTTACGGCGAGGCCCTGGTTTCCACCGAGGGGCTGTTCGAATACGGAAAACGTATCGAGCCCATTCGTATATAAGAGATGAAGGCTCTCGCGGCCGGCGACCTTGATGACCGTGTCAAGGATATAACCGGGATGAATCCGGGAGGGCGCCACGGGCTCGAAACTCACAGCCTTCCGGGCCTGAAGCAGCGTCAGGGCTTTGGCGCTCGAAAGGCCGGAATCCGGGGCGGCAGCCGCAGACTCCCGCGGAGACGTCGGTCCCCTCAAAATCACGCCGGGGCGAGATATTTGACGATAATCGTCGATGTATTCGTAATACATGATGTCATCGCGGCTCAGGGTCACCCGTGCAGGCTGCGGCCCGACGGATTCAGCGGCCGCAGTCTGCAAAACAGCCTCCTGGTGTTCCGTCATGTAGAGATTGATGGTGGCGAGATCGTCGTCCGGAGGCGCTGCCGCAGGCTTCTGGAAATAATGGCTGACCGCAAGTGTGATGAAGACAACCGCGGCGGCTCCGGCAAACCGGAGGGCGGCTTTCCCGGCAAAGGCGGGCGTCAAGTATTTCCTCCACCAGGACTCACGGGATCCCAATCCGGATTTCAGGCGGACATATAAGTCAGCCGGGGGTTGGGCTGCCTTCCAAGACTGGAGCACACCCGTGAGCTTTTTCAACTGGCGAAAAGCGCGGGCACATTCTAGGCATTTATCCAGATGGCCCTGAATTGCCGTTTTTTCGGCTTCCCCAGCTTCGCCTTCGAGGAAGGATTCGAGATGCTTCCTGATGTCTTCGCATTCCATCGTTCATTCTCCCAAATACGGCGCTAGAGCGCTCCTGAGTCTCTCATGGGCCCGGTGGTTGATGGATCTCAAGGTTCCTATCGGCCGGTTCGTGATCTCGGCGATCTCCGAGTATTTCAACCCCTGGTATTCCTTCAGGACCACGACGAGGTGTTCGTCCTCAGGCAAAGAGGCGACGGCCCCCTTGACGGCCGCCTCGAGCTCGGCGGACTCGACGGATTTGTCGACGGCCGCAGACGGATCGGAAACAAGGTCCTGAATATCGGTGCGGCCATCGCTCCTCGAAAAGACCGGCGAGTTCAGCGAGAGGTGAGAACGGTGTTTCATCCGCCTCATCCTGTCCCGGCAGAGATTCACGGCGATCTGAAAGAGCCAGGTTTTGAATTGCGCCGTCGCCCGGTATCTTCCCTTCGCCCGCACGAGCCGGAAAAATGTCTCCTGGAACAAACTTTCGGTGTCGGTCGAATCCGGGACCAGGCGATAGATGAAGTCGAAAAGGGGCTTCTCGTAGCGGTGATAAAGTGTTTCGAAAGCCACCGCGTCTCCGTCACGGTACCTGAGCATGAGTTCCTCGTCCGTCCGCCATGTGGTCATCGGGCTTTTCCTGGGCCCTCACTCACTTAAACGCACGAGCCGCGGCAGCGTTGAGAGCACGTTGAATGCCGACTGGATGCTGTTTTTATCTTATCACCGAACGCCCCCCTATTCCAACTCTTGACAGAATCTTCACACTCCCTTAACGTTTAAGCCGGAAGAAAAGGATACATTTAGCCCGGCGGTCGGCCGTCAGGGTGCCGGATGCTCGAAAACCTCCGCATCGCCCTCAGGAAACAAAAGAAGCTGATCCTTATCTTTTTTCTAACCATCTTTCTGCCCGCGCTGACCCTCAGCGTCTTCGGCGTCCGGGCCATCCGCAACGAGAGGTTCCGGCTCGCCAAGCAGGAAGAGAACGAAGGCCGAAGGGCCGCCCGCTTCATCAAGGCCCATATCCAGTCGAAACTCGAGGACCTCAACCGCGCCCTCGACGAGATAGCTCGGGATCCGGCATTCATCGGGAAGGATTACGCCGCCATTTATGAGCGATCCGAAAAACGGTTTGCCACCGACCCGCTCATCCGGCAGGCTATCCTCCTGTACAGGAATGAGGAGCCGCTTTTCCCACTTCTTCTCGTCCTGCCCGATCAGAAACCGGCCGACTCCCGGAAGGCGGCCGACGCCTCGCTGGCCGCTAGGATGCGAAGGGCTGAAGCTCTCGAGTTCGTCGAAAAGAACTTCCGTGCTGCCGCCGCTCTCCACCGGGAGCTCCACACCACGGCCTCGGGCAGGAACCTCAAAGCGGAAATGCTGACCGGCCAGGCCCGCTGCCTCCAAAAAGGAGGAGACTACGGCGAAGCGGCCCGGCTTTATGCCCGGGTCGCAAGTGAATATTCCGATTGCCTGACCCCCTCCCGCCTGCCCCTGGGCATCCTGGCCAGGCTTCAGTCCATCGAATGCTTTAAGCGGACCGGTGATTTCCAGCAGGCGGTCAAACACGGCTTGGAACTTTTCCGGGAGCTGCTAAAGAAGCCGTCGGCTCTCAGCGAAGACCAGTTCAAGACATATCTCTCTCTCGCCGGGGAAGCGCTCGACAGCCTGCTCGCGGGGGAAAAGAGCGGCCAGGACTCCGAGGAAATCCGGAAAGAATACGCGGACCTGAAAAGACTCCAAGCGGATAGAGTGAAAGAATGGTCGGCCGCGGGGCTGATCAGGAAGGAGATCATCCCGGAGCTTGCAGGAACGCTTTCCCAGTCCGGAGGATACAGTCCGAAACCCTATCGCTTTTCAAAAAACGTCGGTGGAAGTGACCTCCTCCTTTTGGCCGCGTGGATCCCGGATAGGGACGGGAGAGAGGCTGCCGGGATGTTGGGCGTCCAACTCGACAGCGATTACCTGTTGGAGGGTGTTCTGCCTGAAGCCCTCGGGAACGTCCCGTTGAATGACGGCGCGGAGGTCATCCTCGCCGACCTTGCCGGCCGTCCTCTCTCTGGAGAAAGAGGCACATCGGCAGCGCTCCCCCTGGTCACGGAATATTTCGAGGACAACTTCCCCCCCTGGAAGATCGAGCTCTTCCAGGCTCCCGCAAAGGGGCTGGAAACTCTCGACCTCCGGCGGAATTTCTACTTCTGGACGATCCTGACTCTCCTCGTCGTTCTCGCCTTCGGGGCCTTCCTCATCATCCGGACGATCGGCCACGAGATGGAGGTCCTCAAGATAAAATCTGATTTCGTCTCCTCCGTTTCCCACGAGTTCAAAACGCCCTTGACCTCGATCAGAGCCCTGATGGAAAGGCTCGTCGACGGGAAGGTCCGCGATGGGGCGAAGATGGACCAGTACTTCTCGATCATCGCCCAGGACACGGACAAGCTGACCCGACTGGTAAACAACCTGCTGGACTTTTCCAGGATCGAAGAGGGAAAGAAGAAATATGACTTTTCCGATACGGATATTGTCCGGATCGCCACGGAGCAGGTCCAGGGCTTCAAAAAGGAACAGGTGTTGGCGGGCCCGGATATCCGTCTGGAGATCGCCGGCGAGATCCCAAAACTCCGGGCGGACGCAGACGCCTTATCCCGGGCCCTGGCCAATCTCCTGAGCAATGCCGTGAAATTCACGCCAGCCGGGAAGACGATCCGGTTGGGCCTCTCGAGCGACGGGGAAAACGTCACCCTGGAAGTGGAAGACGAGGGAATTGGGATCCATCCAGACGAAGTGGGAAAGGTCTTCGAAAAGTTTTTTCAAGGGAGAAACGCCCTCGCCCATTCTACCAGGGGGACTGGACTGGGGCTGACCCTGGTCAAGCACGTTGTCGAGGCCCACGGGGGAAGGATCCTTGTCGAGAGCCGGCTCGGGTTGGGCAGCAAGTTCTCCCTGATTTTCCCGATAAAAACCTGATCGGAGGAGACGGCCCATGCCAAAGAAGATCCTTGTCGTCGAGGACGAACCGGGAATCCGTCTGAGCCTCTCGGACGAGCTCGAATCAACCGGCTATCAGGTCTTCACGGCCGGGGACGGCGAGACAGCACTCGCGCTCGCCGGCCGCGAGAAGCCGGACCTCATCCTCCTCGACCTCATGCTCCCGGTCCTCGACGGGTACGAGGTCTGCAAAAGGCTGCGGATGCGCGGCGACAAGACACCGATCATCATGCTCACGGTCAAAGATAAAGAGATCGACAAAGTATTGGGACTCGAGTTGGGCGCCGACGATTACATGACCAAGCCTTTCAGCCTGCGCGAGCTCACGGCCCGGGTGAAGGCCGTCTTCCGGCGGACGGAAGAAAGGTCCGCTGGCCTAGGGTCTTTCAGTTTCGGCGGGATCGACCTGGACTTCAAGAAGTTCGAGGCCTCCAAAAAGGGAAAAAAGCTCGAGTTGACTCCCCTTGAGTTTCATATGCTGAAACTTCTCGTCGGGAGAAAGGGCGAGGTCCTAAGGCGCGACGATTTCCTGGACGGCATCTGGGGGGAGGATAACGTTTCCGTGTCATCCCGGACGGTCGACAGCCACATCGCCAACATCCGCAAGAAGATCGAGGACGACCCATCAAGGCCCCGTCACATCCTCAGCATCAGGGGTGTGGGATATAAGTTCGTGGAATGAAAGGCCGTTGCGTGGGAATTTCACGATGTCTTGATACTTCCTTAACACATCCGGCTCCGCGGAGCGTTATATTGGAGACGAAATGACAATGCGGAGGGATGCCATGAAGAAAAACAAAAAGGCAGTGTTTGCCATGCTCGTCGCTGTCCTCGGACTTGCCGCACTGGCGAATGGGGCCGCGCTTCAGCAGACGGCCGGCGAGCTGTTCGAGAAAGCCCTTTATGTCGAGGAAGGCCAGGGAGACCTGCAAAAGGCCATCGGCCTTTACCAGGATATCGTCAAGCGGTTCCCGGGTGAGCGCGAAGTCGCGGCCAAGGCTCAGCTCCATATCGGCTTGTGCTATGAGAAGCTGGGACTCAAAGAAGCCGAGAAGGCCTTCCAGAAGGTCATCAGCGATTTTCCAGAACAGCAAGAAGCCGTCCAGACGGCGCGAGAGAAGCTCTCGCTCCTTCCAGGCGCCCGAGCGGCGCTCGAAAAGGGTGCAGGGGAATTCCGAATCCAGAAAGTCTGGGACGCTCCGATCTACAGCTCGTACAGCTCACCATCTTCCGACGGAAAGTATCTGGCCTACTCCAGCGAGCAGGACTTTATGAGTCTGGGAGTCCGTGACCTGGTCAAAGGCGAAAGTCGTCTTCTGACGCATAACAAGTCCTGGTTCGATCCAGAAGTGTACTGTTACAATTCCACATTCTCCCCAGACGCCAGACAAATTGCCTACTGCTGTCAGGTCAAAGACCGGATCATCCAGTTGCGCACCGTCAATATCGACGGCACTTCGACCCGGATTCTCCGTGACGGCAAGGACGGTCTGGATTACATCCCGTTCGGTTGGACATCCGACGGAAAACAGATCCTTACGGCTTTCTTTGGACGCGATAATATCTCCGGAATCGCCTTCATCTCGCCGCTCGACGGGTCGGTCAAGAAGGAGTTGGCGTTTTCGTTCAAAGTGTCCTGGGACGCGGAAATGAGCCTTTCGCCGGACGAAAGGTATATCGCCGGCAGTTACCCTCCCCGGGGGGATTCCGCGAACAAGGATATTTTCCTTCTGGCTATCGATGGAGGCAAAGAGGTGCCGATCGTCGAGCATCCGGCGGACGATCGACTTATTGGCTGGTCACCCGACGGGAAACAGGTTCTTTTTACGAGCGACAGGACAGGGACGATCGGGATCTGGACCGTGCGCGTATCCGGTGGCAAGGCCGCGGGGACGCCCGAGTTCGTCAGGGGGAATATGGGAAACATCCAGCCCATAGGAATTACGCCCGGGGGGAAGCTATATTACGGGGTTTCTTCCGGATCGAGCGATGTCTTTATCGCCTCCGTCGATCCGGCAACGGGAAAAGTGCTGGCTCCGCCCGTAAAAGCCGTGCGGAAATACGAAACCTTCAACTCCTCGCCCGACTGGTCGCCCGATGGCCAATTTCTGGTCTGCCGTTCATCGCGTGGAAGGCCCGGGAACGAAGCGGCCTTGCTCATCCGCTCCATGCAGACTAACGAGGTCCGCGAGCTGATCCCCAAAACCTCCGGCGGACGCCTGATGTTCTATTACCTTCGCTGGTCACCTGACGGGCGCTCCTTGCTCTGCATCGGGAGGGACGAAAAGGGAGACGTGGGCGCGCTGCTCTTGGTCGACGCTCAGACGGGCGAGACCAAGGTCGTCTCCCGGTCGGACTCCGGGGTGGACGGGAAGGGCAACATCATCGCCCCCGACTGGTCTTCCGACGGCAAATACATCTATTTCGTCCGGATAGGGAATCAATTCCGGAGGATCTGCAGGCTTGAGTTGGAGACCGGCGTCGAGAAGGAGATCTATCGCGATCCTAAGCCCAACGGACCCTTCTGGCTGGCGTCATCTCCGGACGGCCAACAACTGGCGGCCAACCTAGATGGAAAAATCAGAATCCTCTCCCGCGATGGTGCGGAGTCCCGGGATTTGACCGAGGCTTACAGCGGAACGGTCCTGGCCTGGATGCCGGACGGGAAGAACATCCTCTATGCGAAAGACGCAGAGGGCAGCCAGGGCGTGGTGGAGCTCTGGCGCGTGCCGACGGCCGGAGGAGAACCTCAAAAAGCCGGCTTGTCCATGTCCCAATTGACGATCCTTCGGGTCAGCCCGGACGGCAAGAATGTCGCCTTCACGGCCAGCGAGCAGCCGGAAAAGTCCGAGGTCTGGGTTATGGAGAATTTCCTGCCCAACGAGAAGAAATAATACAAGAAGGAAAGGACGGAAGGCTGGCGCGTTTATTGAGATAAAAGGGAAAGACGGACCGTCTTATGTTGCGAGATGATAGAAAGCAAGGAGCACCGGGAACTTGACATAAGACATACCATCGTTCATACTAATGGTATGAAAATTGCGATCTCCATCCCCGAAAGTATTTTTCGCGACGTCAAGAGAGCCGCGGAGGAGCAGAAGCGATCGCGGAGCGAGATCATCGTCGAGGCCGTCAGGGAATATCTGACGAAGCTCGAATCCCGTCGCATTTTTGACTCTCTGAATGAGGTTTATTCCGGCCCGGAAACGGAAGAGGAAAGGGATGCCCGGAGATCGGAGCTCGAGCTTTACAGGCGCACGGTCCTCGAGAGGGAAGAATGGTGATCGCCCAGGGCGACGTCTTCTGGCTCGACACCGGGGTGCCTCGCGGGTCCGGTCCCGGCTTCAGGCGGCCTCACGTTGTTGTCCAGAACGACGTTTTCAACGCCAGTCGCATTCAAACGACAGTCTTATGCTCCATCACTTCGAACTTGGCGCGGGCCAAAGCCCCCGGGAATCTCCTGCTTCGGAAGGACGAAGCGAACCTGCCCCGGCCGAGCGTGGTCAACGTGTCGCAGGTGGTCACAGTTGATAAATCCGTTCTCAAGGAAAAAATCGGGACCCTATCGCGCCAGAGAGTTCGGGAGATTGTCTCGGGACTGCGCCTTGTCCTCGAGCCGCGGGAGCTCTAGGCCAACGGCGGCATCAAAAAGGGGTTCGTCTGGGGGCATATACAGGAGTGGCCTTTTATGGTAAAAAAACGCTGATTGAAATGGCCAACAAGAAAAGCACCGCGCTCCTGCTGCTCAAGCTGGCCATAAGCCTGTCCATACTCGTCCTGATCCTGACCACCCAGACCTCCCTCCGCGAGATCGGAAACGTCCTCCGGAGCGTCAACCTCTACTGGCTGGTCCTGGCCTTGTCGCTCCACGCCTTCGGCCTCTTCGCCAGCGCTTACCGGTGGCAGATCCTGGCCCGCGCCCAGGGAGATGAGGTTCCCCTTGTCTTCCTGGCCAAATCGTATCTTGTCGCCCAGTTCTTCAACAATTTCCTCCCCACCCGTTTCGGGGGCGATATCGTCCGCATCTGGGACGGCTCGCGCTACTCCAAGTCGCTGGTCAAGTCTTCCGCCATCGTCCTGGTAGACCGGTTCACCGGCATCATCGTCCTCTTCCTCATGGCCGTCGTCGCCTCGCTCTTCCGGCTCGACATGGCCCGCCAGATCCCGGTCGTCTGGATATCCCTCCTCTTAGGTCTTCTCGGCCTTTTCCTGATCACGGTCTTTTTCCTTCCTGTTTTCGCCCGCCGGCTCGGCTCCCTCCGGCTCAAGGGACTCCTCGACAGGCTCCGCGGCAAGATCCTTCTCTTCCGGGAGACTATCCTTCACTACCGGACCCAGAAGCGGGCCTTCCTCCGGGCCACCTTCTGGGCGGTGCTCCTCCAGCTCAATGTCATCCTCTACTATTTCCTGATCGGCCTGGCCCTCCACCTGAATATCCAGTTCATCGACTACTTCATCTTCATCCCTATCGTCCTGGTCATCCAGATCATCCCCATCACCATCAACGGCCTGGGACTCCGGGAAGGCTCCTACATCGAGATCTTCAAGTTTTACGGAATCTCCCCGCAAGCGGCGGTCTCCTTCTCCCTGGTCGATGTTGGCTTTAACCTCGTGCTGGGTCTGATCGGAGGGATTATCTATGTCTCGCGGAAAAAGCCGCCGTTGAATCCCCGGGGAGATTAAGCTAATCTAGGTTCGATGACCGCGATGGCGCCCCGGCGGAAAACCCTTCGGGGACTCGTCGCTTGGCCCGGCGTTTTCGTGCTCGCCGCTCTGTCCCTTCTCCCGGCCCACGCCCCCTCCCAGCAGGACGTCTCCGAGTTCGAAAAGCGCCTGGCCAGGATCAACGAGGAGATCCGCGTCCTGCGGACCCGGGTCGAAGAGGTGAGCAAGAGGGAATCCGAGCTCCTCTCCCAGCTCGAACACATCGTCCTCAGCAAGAAGCTCGTCCGCAACGAGCTCGCCGCCCTCAACCTGCAGTTGGAAAAGCTGAACGGGGAACTGGCCGCCACCCGGAAGACGATCGCCGGCCTGCGGGAGACGCTCCGCCGCGAGCAACGGTCGATCGAGAAAACCCTGGTCACCCTCTACAAGTACGGGAGGTTCGATTTCCTCCAGTTCCTGCTCCAGGCGGAGAACATGAGCGCCGTCTTCTCCGAGAGCAGGCACCTGACGCTCCTGGTCCGCCACCAGCAGGACGTCATCGCCTCCTACCTCAAGACCATGGCCGACCTGAGGAGCGCCGAGGCCGACCAGGAAAAGAAAAGGGCGGAGGTGGCCGAGCTGATCGCCGAGTCCGGCCGGAAGAGGCAGGAGCTCGAAGCCCAGGAGGTTGAGAACAGGGCGCTCGTCCAGCAGATCCGGAAGAACAGGGAAAAATACCAGCAGGCCTTGGAGGAACAGAAGGAGCGGGCGCGGCAGCTGCAAATCTTGATGGACAGGCTGGCCAGCCAGGAGGTCGTCCTCCCCTTCCGGTTCGTCCCTTTCTACGAAAAAAAGGGAAAACTGCCCTGGCCGATCTCCGGAAAAGTCATCACCCGCTTCGGAGTCGAGCCGTATCTCAACACCAGGACGATGAACAACGGGATCGAGATCGCCCCGCCCAAGGACAACACCATCATCAGCGCCATCCATCCGGGCAAGGTGGTCTACGCCGATTATTTCCAGGGCTACGGGAACCTGCTCATCATCGACCACGGGATGAACTATTATTCCCTCTACGGCCACTGCGACGAGTTCATGGTCCGCAAGGGCGATTTCGTCAGGGAAGAACAGCCGATCGCCGTGGCCGGGGACCTCGGCTCGCTCAAGGGAGTGTCCCTCTATCTCGAAATTCGCTACAAGGCCAGGCCGCTCGATCCCTTGCAATGGCTCAAACGAAGATGATAGAATGTTTTTTCCGTTGAAGAGAGCTTCCATGAAGAAAACGAAGGCCATCCTGCTGACCGTCATTTTCGGCCTGTCCCTCGTATTCCTTCTCGAGATGACCTATCTTCGGGGGGTATCCACCCGTTCGACGCCGCCGAAAAACCTCTATCTTCTGGAAGCTGTCATCCGTCTCATCCGCAACGATTACCTCGAGGAAAAGGACCCGCTCCAGACCGTGGACGGGTCGTTCAAAGGCCTGGTCAATTCGCTGGACGGACTGTCCAGCTACCTCGACGCCGAGAACACGGCCCGCTACCTGGAGCAGAAGGGAGCCCTGCTCAAGGGCCCGGGCATCGTTGTCTTCAAGAGATACGGGGCCTTCCCCCAGGTCGTCGGGATCATCGAAAGCTCCCCGGCCGAAAAACAGGGGCTTCTGATCGGAGACCTGCTCACCGAGATCAACGGGAAGGCGACGCCGGCGATGAGCCTGGTGGAGGTAAACCTCCTTCTCTATGACAAGGATGAGCTGCCGCTCGGCCTCAAGGTTCTCCGCGATGAGAAGACGATCGATGTCAATGTGGACAGGGTTCTCCTCTTCCCCGAACCTTTTACCTACTCGAGCCAGGAGGGCACCTCCGGCATCTTGAGCATCGCCCGAATGATCGCCCCCTGCCTTTCCGAGATCAAGACGAAGGTCCTTCCGGGCCTCAGGGCCGGAAAAAAACCCTTGATCATCGACCTGAGGAATTGTGAGGACGGGGACTTCGAGGAAGCCCGGCAGTTTATCAATCTTTTCCTCAAGACCGAGAGTCTCGGTTATTTCGAGAAAAAAGGAGCAGCGAAGGAAGTCCTGGCTTCTCCGGAGGAACCCCTGCTGGCCAAGCTCCCGCTCATCGTCTGGACGAACCAGGGCACGCTCGGCCCGGCCGAGGCCGTAGCTGCAGTCCTCAAGGAATTCGGACGCGCCAAAGTGGTGGGTCTGGCCACGCCGGGCTTAGCGGCCAAGGACGAGTACTTCCCGCTCGAGGACGGGAGCTCGGTGCTCCTGACGTCCGGCGTCTTTTGTTTGAACTCCGGCGTTCAGCTCTGGGGACGCGGCGTCGAGCCGGACGTTCCGGTGGATATCGACGACCAGAGCTTCCAGTCCTTCCTCAAGAAAACGCAGCCCCTTCTCTCCGCGTCCTGATCGATGAGATCTAACCCGATCGCCAAGAACAGGAAGCCGAATCCCTACCCGGGGCGGCTCTATCTGACCTTCGCCCTGTTGGCCCTTTTTTCGACCATTGGACTGGACTACGCGGCCGCGCGCAGGGGTGAAAAGGCCTATTTCTTTTCTTTCCCGACCGCCCGGAAAGAAGCCGCCGTCGCCCCCGTGCCCCTGGCCGACTCGGTGCGCCGGTTTCTCGGGACTTCCGGCATACGCCCGGAATCGATTGAGGAGCTTGAGGACACGGACGGAACTCCGCGAATCGTGGTCTATCTCCCCCTGAAGGACTATGAGTCTCTGGAGCCCCGCCTGGATAAAGAGCTCCGGGACAAAAGGGCATCCGTCGATAAGGAGAAGAAAGATGAGGAGGGGTTGACCTCTTATACCTGGCGGATCGCAGGGCCGCCGGAAGAAAGCCTCTCTTTGGTCTTCTCCCTGCTTATGCCCGCGGCAGAAAAAAAAGAAGAAGAAAAAGAAGAAAAGGTAGCCCCGCCTTCGCCGCCCGAAAACCGGGTGGCCATCATCATCGACGACATGGGGAGCAGTCTGGAGGCCCTGCAGGAGGTCTGTGACCTCGGTCAGCCGGTCACCATCTCGATCCTGCCGCTCAGTCCCTTCGCCGAAGAGACGGCCCGGATCGCCCACGAGAACGGCCTGGAAGTCATGCTGCATCTTCCGGGCGAATCTCTGAGCCATCAGGAAGGCAACAACTCGACCGCCGGCCTCATCAAATCCGGCATGAACGAGGAGGACATCCGCTCCCTGGTGGAAGAGTCGCTTTCCCGGGTTCCTTATGTCGAGGGCGTCAACAACCACATGGGTTCTAAGATCACCCAGGAAGAACCGGTGATGCGACCGATCCTGGACCTTCTGAAAAGCCGCGACCTCTACTTCCTCGACAGCCGGACTACCGCTGGGTCCATCGCCTTCGACCTGGCCCGGAAAATGGGGCTCCGCACCGCCTACCGGAACATCTTCCTCGACTCTTCGGTCGGGCTAGATTTCTCAAAGAAGAAGATCATCGACCTCTTCCGCCTCTCTCAAAAGACGGGAAAGGCCATCGGCATCGGACACCCCTTTCCGGAGACGCTCCAGGCCCTGCGGGAAAACATCCATCTCCTGAAAAAATACAAGGTGAGGCCCGTTTTCGCCTCTGAGGTCATCCAGGAGTAGCTCATCCGGCGGAGATGAGAAGGCCGGCGCCGGTCAAGGAATAAAAACCGCTCGCGGGGGATATATATGGTGGCGACGGGCCGCGCGGACGCCGGCAGGACGTGTCAAATCATTTATCTAGGTAA
>JAFNEO010000037.1:0-38065 GCA_017886205.1 Candidatus Aminicenantota bacterium
TTAACGAGATATATGATTTGACACGGACCTCAGACGAACCGGGCCGAGCGGGGAGGGATCTCGACAGAATTGTGCTTATTCGATCGGTCCGACAGATTGGCCAAGAGCCGTACTTCACCCGCCGGGCCTCCCTGTGACCTGATGAGGTAAGAGTCGCAACCCATCAGGCCGCGGACGCTCACCCGTCCCCCCTGAAGAGCGACCGCCTTCCGCAGCAGCCGCCGGCCCCGCTCATCCACGAGCGAAAGGTCATCGCTTTCGATGATCATATTGTCGAGCGTTCCAACGGCTAGGGCATAGAGCTCCCTCTCGTTCGGAGTCAGGTCGATGTCTTGGCTCCGTAAGAGAAGGCAATCCGGGTCATTCAGCCACAGCCGCCCGTGCAGGAAGGAGCGCATGATCGAGTTTTTCAGCGCGTAATAGGCGTTGGGGCCCTGAAACGCCCCTCGTTTTGTGTCCCAGTGCGGGGCGGTATCTTCGCCTATCCGCATCCCTTCCACGAACCCCGCCGACGGGAGCAGGGGAGCGCCGCAGCCCAGTATGAAACCGTCACCGACTGCCTGACGGATCGTCTTCATTCCTTCCCGGTAGGCCTGGATCGGCGTCCCTTTTTCGGCCCGCTCACCCGGCATCGCGGCCGCGAACAGAAAATCGGCCTTGAAATACGAGAACCCCATCCTCCGGAGAGCGGAAAATGTCTCCCGCAACCATTTTTTTACGTCAGGCCGCGTGGTGTCCAGGGCGTATATTTTTTTCCCCCAATTGTTGTAGCACTCTTTGGGCGCCCCGGATTCCTGGACCATCCAGCCGGCGTGCTCCTGAAAAAGCTCGGACGTCTCCGCTGCGCTGAACGGGGCCGTCCAGATCCCCGCCGTGAACCCTTGACCGGTGATGAGCCGGGCCAGCTCCGGCAGCGGACGAAAGCCGTCCTTTGCCGTCAACCAGTCGCCGATGTCCTTTTCGAACCCGTCGTCGACCTGGAAGACATCAAAGGGAAAGCCCTCTCGGGCGAGGCGCAGGTTCTTTTCGATGTCCTCCCACTGCAGGTTTGTGAAGTAGTGGTACCAGCTCGACCAGCCCACAGGATTCCGGGCCGGAACCCGGGCGGCGTTTTCTGCGGCCGCCAGATCGGCATATTCTTCCAGGAGTCCCTCCACCGGACTCTCCGGAATGACAGGTAAAGTCCCGCCTGATCCGCCGGGGTCCTCAGAGCCATTCTGGAGGAAGATGAGAGGCTCGAGTGGAATCGGTTCGTCGAAAACGGTATCGAAATACTCCAGGCAGCCGACAAGCTCGTCTCCCTCGATGGTGAAGAAGGGGTGAGCGATCCGCGAGCTGAGAAAACCCACCAGATGTCCCGGCCAGGCGATAAAATAATCGCTCACCAGTCCCTTTTTGAATACCTCCGGGAGCGGCGTGAATACATAGGGGCTGTATTTCCGCATGACCTCTTCGATACCCGGGTGCCGTTCGCCCGGCCGCATTTTCTGGAGGGGCCCCCAGGACTGCCAGTTATTGAGCAGGAACTCCCGCGGCGCCCGCCCGCGGAAGACCTCGACCCGTCCCAGTCGTCCCCGCGCCTCCCCCGTGACCTTGAACCCGGCCCGGCATTTTTCAACTGTGTATTCGATGTTCGTCTCTTTGGAGCGGAAAACACTACGGCTTTGGGCGAACTTTCTTCCGAATATCTGTATGGTCGGCCTGGTACCATCCATTTGGGACTTATCATACAGGAATATCCGCCGGAAATCTTCTATCCGTGGGACACGGTAGGACGGAGCCTATCGGACCGCGCAGGGCTTTGACTTCGGGTATGGCCTATGGTATAGGATTCGCGAAAGCCGGCCGAGGCCGGCCCGCCCGAACAGAGGAGGCTGCGAGGATGACCGAGAAGAGCGGAGGCCGAAGCCGGGGAAAAACGGGAGTCGTCCTGGTCTGCGACGGCCGGAACGTCCCCCTGAATCCCTTTGTTCAGAGCTTTATCGAAGAGACAGTCCGTGGAATGGTCCGGGCGCTGGTAGGCGTCCCCAAAGAACCTCAGAGGATCGACCTCTGGATCCGGAAGAAGTGAGGGAAGCATGAAAAACATAAAAACGTGGGTCATTCTTTTAATGTTCGGCTCTCTATGGGGATTTAGCGAAGTATTCGCCGGGGAGTTCCTTTACTCGGAGCGCGTCCCCTTCGCCTCAGTCTGGCTTTCTGCGTTCGCCCTTTTTGTTCTTGGCCTCTCCCGCGGCCTCATCAATCGCCCCGGTTCGTCGACTGTGATCGGCGCCACCGCCGCCTTATTCAAGCTGGCAAATGCAGCCCCATACTGGTGCCATCTCCTGGGGATCGCATTCCTCGGACTGTTCTTTGACCTTGCGGCCTCGGCCTGGATGAAGAGGGGACAGAAACCCGGCTGGAAGACCGTCCTGTCCGGGATCGTCGCCGCTTACGGCGGCTACGCCTCATTCGCCGTCATGATCACCTATGTCGCCCGGTATGAACCTTGGGTGCGCGGTGGAACGGCCAAGGTCCTCCGCCATGTCCTGGTCGGCGGCAGCCTGGCTGCGGTTGCTGCGGCCATCCTGGTGACGCTGGGCTATGGGATCGGCACACGGACTGAAAAAAGCGCGTCCACCGAGCCCGGCTGGGCCTTCGCCGGCTCGCTGGTCGTCCTGATCGCGCTCTGGACCTTGGGCCGGGTGATCGGCTGAACATAAGAGGAGGTCAAATGAGAAAAGTAGCTTGGCTGGGATGCGGTCTTCTGCTGTTATTAGCTCTTTCTAGTTGTGTCCCAGGTCCCAACAGCGTCGAAAAGACGGCCGATCCGCAGGGAAAGACCGCGGGATTCTGGCTCGGGTTGTGGCATGGGCTCATCTCCCCGATCACCTTCATCATTTCCCTCTTCAACAAGAACATCGACATCTACGAAGTCCACAACAGCGGCTCCTGGTACAATTTCGGGTTCGTGCTCGGGGCCGGGCTCTTCCTCCAAGGTGGAATTCTCGGGTCACGCAAGGCCAAAAAAAGACGGTAGGGCTAGGGCGATGAGAATCCACGAATCCCTGGCCCTCGGCGTGCCGAATATTCTGCTCCCCCGTCCCGGCACCGACCTTTCCAAATGGGCCGTCATAGCCTGTGACCAGTTTACCTCGGAACCCGAATACTGGCAGAAGGTCAAGGAATTCGTTGGCGAAGCGCCCTCAACCCTGAACCTTATCTTTCCCGAGGTCTATCTGGGGGAAGCCCAGGCCGACGCCCGGATCGCCCGCATCCGGGAGCACATGAAACTCTATCTCCAAAAGCCGATCTTTGCCGAGGCGGAGGGCTTTATCTATGTGGAACGCCGGACCCGCTCGGGCGTCCGGAAAGGCTTGACGGCGTGTCTCGACCTCGAGCATTACGATTTCGAGAAGGGGTCCAAAAGCCTCATCCGGGCGACCGAGGGGACGATCCTCTCGCGGATACCTCCCCGGGTCAAGATCAGGGAAGGAGCACCCCTCGAGATTCCCCATATCATGGTCCTCGTCGATGACACCGAGAACCTGGTCATTGGCCCCCTTACAGCCCAAAAGGCGGGCCTCAAAAAGCTCTATGATTTTGAGTTGATGATGGGATCGGGGAGGCTCAGCGGCTACAGAGTGGATGACATGAGCCTGGAGAAAGGCGTTGTCAGCGGTCTCCAAGCTCTGGCCGATCCTGAGGTTTTTGCCGTGAAATACGGGCTCAAGCCGGGGACTCCGGTCCTTCTCTACGCCATGGGGGATGGGAATCATTCCTTGGCCACCGCCAAGACCATCTGGGAGAAGACCAAAGAGAAGATCAAGGACAAGAACGCCCTCATCCGCTCGCCTCTCCGCTATGCGCTGGTGGAGCTGGTCAACCTCCATGACCAGGCCCTCATCTTCGAGCCCATCCACCGCGTGCTCTTCGCCCTGGCTCCCGAGAGGAACCTGATCGGGGACATGGAAAGATACTATCGGGGGCGCTTCCGCTATGCCGAGTGCCAAAGCCCGGAGGAGGTCATGGCGATGGTCGACCGGCAGAAGGGGAGCCCGCATCGGATCGGCTTGGTCACGTCCGCCGGGTTCGGCGCTGTCGAGGTCTTCGAGCCTGACTCCAACCTGCCGGTGGGAACGCTCCAGAACTTTTTGGACACCTTCATGGGCGAGAAGGGGGCCCGGGAGATCGACTATGTCCACGGGACCGAGCCGATTGTCCGACTGGGGGCCGGAAGCGGCTGTGCGGGCTTTTATCTTCCGGCGATGGATAAGAGCGAGCTATTCAAGACGGTTATTTTGGACGGTGCCTTGCCCCGCAAGACGTTCTCCATGGGCGAGGCCTCGGAGAAGCGGTTTTATATGGAGGCGCGGAAGCTCGTCTGAGCTATTTTTTCAGGGCGGCCAGCCTCTCGCCGAGGATCCGAATGTGCCGCATCTCCTCTTTAATGACGTCCTCGATTTTTTCTTTGCCGCTGCCCATCGGCACCAGGTCTTTCATCCCCAAGTAGAAAGCGATCGAGTCCTTCTCCGCGACTAGGGCGGATCTGAATATTCCCTCGAGCTTGGAGGTGTCGAGGTCTTTCTCGAAAAACACCTTGGTGTT
Organism: Candidatus Aminicenantota bacterium; assembly: GCA_017886205.1. Taxonomy (GTDB): domain Bacteria; phylum Acidobacteriota; class Aminicenantia; order Aminicenantales; family UBA8522; genus UBA8522. Next base: position 4,591 of record JAFNEO010000037.1, read on the forward strand.
GGCCAGTGAGGCGAGATAAAGTCCGGCCTCGTTATTCGGGTCATAGGTCATGGCCTTCTTATCAGCCGCCGTCAAGGTCGATTTCATTCCCTTGAACACTTTCTGGTGTTCGATTTCCATGTCCGCCAGCCTGGTCAACAGGTCTTCGGCTTCTGAATCCTTAACCTGCTTGGCCGAATCCCGGTAGAACTTCTCTCCGTTCCGCTCGATCTGGAGGGCCATCTCGAAGATCTCGTCGGCGTTAAACACAAAGCTCATCTCGCGTCTCCTTCCGGCCTTAGTATACCAAAAATTCATCCAATTTTGATTCTATCTTCATCATATCTTAACACGGGTCTTCTATCCTTAGACCTCGCTTGAGCGGGAGTCCTCCAATGCGAAGGCAGGCCAGAGAATTCGGAGAGCCGGCGGGACCTGCTGGAAGAGCGGAGACAACACCAAGGCGAGATAACGCATAAAGGAGAAAGACAGATGACAAAGAGCACGACGGCTAAGCTGGGTTTGATTCTGGGTTTGTTCCTGTTGGCTTCGCATCTTGGCCAAGCCCAGCAGACCTTCAACACCACGATCTATTTTGACTACACCAACTATCTCTCCAAAGGCGGGCCGGTCACGTCGGCGGCCAAAAACAATTTCTTTGCCTTCCGCCGGGCCTACTTCACGTACGAGAACAAGATCAACGACAACCTCAAGTTCCGGTTCCGCTACGACGCCGACAACACGGCCAACCTGACCTCGGTCGATATCAAAACGGGATCCACGAAGAAGGACGATAAGCTCCGTCCCTTTATCAAGCACATCTATTTTGAATATTCCGGGCTCTTGCCGAATTCCGCTCTTAAGATCGGTATGACAGAAACCATTCAATTCAAGATTGCCGAGGACCGCTGGGCCTATCGGAGCGTCGCCAAGACCATCATGGACGGTTACAAAGATATCACCGGTGTCGATGTGGACGCGCCCTCGGCCGACCTCGGCGCCAGCCTGACCGGAAGCCTGGCCAAGTACATCCGCTACGGCTTGATGGTCAGCAACGGCTCCGGCTATTCGCATGCCGAGAGCGACAAGTACAAGAAGATCGCCGGACAGCTTCAGCTCATTCCAGTGGCGGGGCTCTCGCTTGTTGGCTACATGGATTACGAGAAGCAGGACGCGGACAACTCGGCCACCACCTATAAGCTCGACGGCTACATAGATGTGGTCAAGAACCTCACCGTTGGGGCGGAGTACTTTGTCTATCGGAATGATAAATACCTCACCGCAGACAAGGCGCGGTACGATGTCTCCGGTCTTTCCATATTCGGCCGTTACATCGTCAGCCCGGACGTCTTCGCCTTTTTCGCCAGGTTCGACCGCTATGAACCGAACAGCAAGGTCGGTGACGACGAGCTCAGCCTGGTCATTGCCGGCCTCGACTGGGCTCCTTTCCACAAGAGCATGAAACTCCAGCCGAACATCTGGTTCCAGTCCTACGCGAATTCGGAGAAAAAGAATGACGTGGTCTTCAACTTCACTTTCTTCCTGTCCTTCTGAAAAGTGCAGCGGAGTATCGTCGCGAAAGTCAAAAGAAATAAGAAGAATGAAACAAACAAAAGGAGAAGCAACATGAAAAAACTCATCGCCACCATCACCTTCGGCCTGGCTGTAATGGCCATGGTCCTCATGGCGGCGCCGGCCCAGAAAAAGATGATCCAGATCAAAGGGTCGGACACGATGGTCAACCTGGTCCAGATCCTGGCCGAAGAGTACATGGCCAAGAATCCTGGAACCGCCCTGGCCGTCCTCGGCGGGGGCTCGGGCACAGGGATCACGGCCATCATCAACCAGACCTGCGAGATCGCCAACCACTCCCGCGAATGGAAACAGAAAGAGATCGACCAGGCCTGGGAAAAGGGCGTGAGACCCCGCTTCTTTGCCATCGCCGTTGACGGCCTGAGCATCATCGTCAACGAAAAAAATACTCTTGAGAAGCTGACCATGGCGGAGCTCGGGGCGATCTACCGCGGCGAGATCAGGAACTGGAGCGCCCTGGGCGGACCGTCCAAAGCCGTCTCCCTCTACGGACGTCAATCGAACTCGGGGACGTATGTCTTCATGCAGGAACACGTCCTGAACAACAAGAATTACTCCACGGATATGAAGGAGATGAACGGCAACGCCCAGATCATCGAGGGCGTCCTCCAGGACGAGGCCGGGATCGGCTATGTCGGGGTCGGCTACCTGTTTGATGAGAACAAAAAGGTCCGGAAAGGCCTTAAGATCCTGAACATCGCCAAGGATACGAAATCCCAGGCCTTCTCACCCTTGGACAGAGCGGCCGTCGACAACGGCAGCTACCCGGTGGCCCGGGCGCTTTACCAGGCGACCAACGGCCGGCCGGATGGTGTTGCGGCGGCTTTCATCGCCTGGGAAACGGGGCCGGAAGGACAGATGATCGTTGAGAGAGAAGGATTCTTCACCATCGGGGCCAAGTACAAGGAGCAGAACGACAAGAGCTTAAGGTAACTCCCCTCATAGATAACAGGAAGAGCATGGGAGAAGCCGGGCCGCAGTAGTCGGAAGGCTTCTCCCAGTTCTCCTGTCATCAGAGAGGGGAGGTGACTATTTCTGATTGCGAGGGGAGTGAAGATGAGATGGTTCAAGAAAGGACGGTGGAGGCAGTCCTCCAGCCTTGTTTTTCAGCTGATCGAAACCTTCTGGGGTGGGGAGGGGGAGGACCTGCCTCACTCCGGAGAGAAGTCCGCATCACTAAAATCGCTAAGGGGAAAAAGGACGCTTGCCCGTTGGAAAGAATCGGCCGTTAAGGCCTTCTTTTTCGCCAACGGCATTCTGGCCATCATCGTCCTCATCGGGATCTTCGGGATCCTGCTGTCCACGGCCATCCCGGCCTTCAAAGAGATCCCCCTGGCGGAATTTGCCAAGAAAACCTGGGATCCGACCTCGCCGGAAAAGGCGCAGTACGGCCTGCTGTCCATGATCGTCAGCACGCTGATGTGCACGGCCGGCGCGCTTCTGATCGCCATCCCTCTCGGCCTGGGAGTCGCCGCCTATCTTTCTGACGTCGCCCACTGGAGGGTGCGGGAGATCGTCAAACCTATCGTCGAGATCCTGGCCGGGATTCCCTCGGTGGTGACCGGCTTCCTCGGGATCGTCCTGTTCGGCCCGGTCATCGCTAAGATATTTCATACCGGCCATGGCCTGAACGCCGTCAACGGGAGCTTCCTTCTGGCCATCATGTCTCTGCCGACGATCATCAGCATCTCCGAGGATTCGCTGAACGCCGTCCCATCGGCCTACGCGGAGGCGTCTCTAGCCCTGGGAGGTTCGAAATGGCAGACGCTTGTCCGCGTCAAGGTTCCGGCCGCCCTGTCCGGGATCATCGCCTCGTTCATGCTCGGCATGGGAAGGGCGATCGGAGAGACCATGACCGTCCTCATGGCCACGGGAAACGCCCGTTCCTTCCCGCACGGTTTTCTGGACTCGATCCGGACGATGACGGCCAACATCGCCATCGAGCTGGGCGAAGTGCCCTACTACACAACGCACTACTACGCGCTGTTCGCCATCGGACTGGTCCTGTTCATTATGACTTTTATCGTCAATATGATAGCCGACGTCATCCTGAACAAATACCAGCAGAGGGAACTATGAAAAAGAAGAAAGTCGTCCAGTTCATAGGCTTCTTTCTCCTGAGGGTCAGTCTGTATGTTGTCCTGGCCATCCTCCTGCTGTTTCTCTACGACATCGGCAGGAAGGGGGGAGGGGCGATCTCCTGGGAGTTCATCAGCCAACCGCCCCGCCGCGGCATGACCGAGGGCGGCATCTTCCCGGCGATCATGGGCACATTCCTGGTCACGATGGTGACTGCAGTCCTGGCTATACCTCTCGGGATGTTCGCGGCCATCTACCTCAATGAATACGCCAAGCAGACGAGGCTCACCAGAATCATCCGGCTGTCCATCCGCAACTTGAGCGGAGTCCCGTCAATCGTCTACGGGCTTTTCGGCGTCATCCTATTCGTCAACATCTTGAAGTTCGGGACGTCGATCCTATCGGCCGGATTGACCCTGGGACTCTTGACGCTGCCCTGGACGATCACGGCTAGCGAGGAGGCCTTGAAAACGATCCCGAACTCATACCGGGAAGGGGCTTTGGCCTTGGGCGCGACAAAATGGCAGGCCATCCGGACCAACGTTCTTCCCTACGCCATCCCAGGGATGCTGACCGGAACGGTCCTCGGGCTGGCCCGGGCCGCCGGAGAGACGGCTCCGATCTTGTTCACGGGGGCCGCCTTCTATCTTCCCTACCTCCCCAAGTCATTGAGCGATCAGTTCATGGCCCTGCCTTATCATCTCTATATCATGGCCACGCAGCATCATGCCATCCAGCAGGTCAGGCCGCTGGCCTACGGCACGGCCCTGGTGCTCATCGTTCTGGTCCTCGGTCTGAACATGACGGCCATCATCGTCCGCTATCGAATGAGACGCAAACGCAGGTGGTAAAATGGACATCCGACCGAAAATCGAAACTCAGAATCTGAACTTTTACTACGGGACCAAGCAGGCACTTAGAAACATCAGCCTTGCCTGCGCCGACCGTCGGGTCACGGCCATCATCGGTCCGTCCGGCTGCGGCAAATCGACCTTCATCCGGACGCTCAACCGGATGAACGATGTCCTGCTGCGCACGCGGACGGAAGGGGAGATCTGGCTCGACGGCGAGAACATCAACGCACCCGGAATCGACGTTGTGGAGCTGCGCAAGAGGGTCGGGATGGTCTTCCAGAAGCCGAACCCGTTCCCTAAGTCGATCTTCGATAACGTGGCCTACGGATTGAGGATCAATGACGGAAGGAACCGGTTCAAGATCGAAGAGGTCGTCGAAAAAAGCCTTATCGAGGCCGCGCTCTGGGACGAAGTCAAAGACCGCCTCAAGGAAAATGCCTTTTCGCTCTCGGGGGGGCAGCAACAGCGCCTCTGTATCGCCCGGGCTCTGGCCGTAGAGCCGGAGGTCATCCTGTTTGACGAGCCCTGTTCGGCCATCGACCCGACCGCCACGGCCAAGATCGAGGACCTGATCATGAAGCTAAAGAAAGATTACACCGTCGTCATCGTCACCCACAACATGCAGCAGGCCGCCCGGGTTTCTGACTTCACCGCCTTCATGATGCTGGGGGACTTGATTGAATTCGATAAAACAGAGACAATATTCACCAACCCGGCCAACAAGCTGACCGAGGATTACATCACCGGCCGGTTCGGGTAAAATAGAGGTCGACCGAGGAGGCGATTATGGAAAGGCAATTCGATGCGGAACTGAACGCTCTCAACGAGAAGCTGCTGCATATGGCTCGCTTGGCCGAAGAGTCTGTCGCCCTGGCCGTGAAAAGCCTGAAGGAAAGGAACGAGGCCCTTGCTCAAGACGTTTTCAAGAGGGAAGGGACCATCAACCTGTTGGAGATCGACATCGATGAGCTATGCATGAAGCTCCTGGCCCTCAGGCAGCCCGTGGCCAGCGATTTGAGGTTCATCACTTCAGCCATGAAGATAGGAAGCGAGCTGGAGCGGGTGGGGGACCTAGGGGTCAACATCGCGGAAGTCTCGTTGGAGCTTCTCAAACAGCCCGCGCTCAAGCCTCTGATCGATATTCCCCGCATGGCCTCCCTGGCTCAGTCCATGGTCAGGGACTCCCTCAACGCCTTCGTCAATCGCGACGAGAAGCTGGCCCGGTCGGTTTGCGAACGGGATGATGATGTCGATTCCCTAAACGATCAGGTTTTTCGCGAGCTCCTGACCTACATGATGAACGACCCGTCGACGATCAACCGGTCGGTGGGACTCATCCTGATCGGCCGTCATCTCGAGCGGATCGCCGACCATGCCACCAACATCGGTGAGGATGTGATCTATCTCGTCCTGGGCAAGACCATCAAACACCACATTGAAGAGATTCGCCGCGAGGCCGCCGCCAATGCCGGAATAAAATAGCGGCTTGCCGCTCGTTTTGGGGGACCGCTTTTTGTATTGAAATTTCTTTAACACTCCGTCTATACTTAACCTGGATAGAAAGGAGGTTCCCCATGAAACGCGTCTCGACCAGGTCGATAGGGTTTGTTGTGCTGCTGCTGGCCGTTCCCTCGTTCTCCCAGAAAGCTGTCAAGGACTTGAAATTCCACCATCTCCAGGAATATTGCTGGATGCGGCTGGCGGGGGTCGTCCCCGAAGTAACCGATCGGATCATCTTGCCTATCGGCACAGTGGAATCCCATGGCGCCTGCGCCATCGGGACGGACAACTTTATCCCCGCGCATCTGGCGGAGCAGATCTGGGAACGATGCAACGCCCTGATCGCCCCCGCCATCAACCACGGCGTCACGGGAGCCAGCATTTCCCAGTTTCCCGGTTCCATCACTGTCCGTCCGGAAGTCTTCGAGGAATACTTATATGATGTCCTCAAGGATCTGGTGCGGACCGGCTTTCGGAACGTCCTGATCATCAACGGACACGGCGGCAATACGGACCCGGCAAAGAAGGCGATCACTCGCCTTCATCAAGAGACGGGCGCCCATTTCATGATCGTCGATTGGTGGACAGTGGCCTTCAACATCGTCAACGAGGTTTACGGAGCCAAGGCCCAACAATCGGGCCACGGAGATATGGAGGAAGCCGCCCTGGTCATGGCCTTTGATCCTGCGCTAGTCGACCGCGAGATGTACGAGCGGCTCGGTAAGGACAACGTCGGGAGCGCCAGGACCGAGACCGGGGTCGTCCTTATGCCGGCTTGGGCCACAACGGCCTATCCGGAGAAAGGGGCGGGCTATCTCGATTTCGATGTGGTCAAGGCCAAGGCTTATACCGCCAAGAAGGCCGACTATATTGCTCAGACGTTCCTGGAAGCGGTCAAGAGGTGGGAAATGATGGAGGGCTGGAAGAAATAGGGACAGACTCTTGTTGCATTCCGTCCCCTTTTTTGATAGGGAATGGGAAAAAGGAGGACCGTTATGATCTGGTGGGTTCTCGGTTTGACCGTCTTGAGCATCCTGTCCTATCTCTCGGATGTCGGCGTTATCAACCTTCAGGGCATGAGAGTTCCTTTCCTAAACGCCTCGCTCCTCAGCGTGTTGATCCTTCTGGCCGCGGCCGGGATCCTGGCGCGTATGCTGTACATGAAGAGGAGGGGCCGGAGAGAGGAGTTGCAGAAAAGGATCCAGGATCTCGAAAGCAAACTGGCCGCCCTCGGGTCCCAGAAGTAGAGAAAGGAACGAACGGCTCATCCAGCCGGACCTTTGGGCGTCGATCCCGGCTTCAGTTTTGATCGGATCAATGAGTCGGGCAGGATCCGTCTTGCCTTTTCTTTTTCGGGCAAAGTATAATGAGTCAACTGCGTCCCATGAACGAGTTCATCGCCGTGGTCGATGATGAGCCGGATATCGTCGACCTCATCACTCTCCATCTCAAGAGGGCGGGCTTCCGAGCGGACGGCTTTCTCGATGCCCGGAGCTTTCTCGACTCCCTGGACAAACACGTCCCCGACCTGGTCCTTCTCGATCTCATGCTCCCCGATATCGACGGGCTGGAGGTCTGCAAGCTCCTGCAGAGGAAGGAGGAGTGGGCTTCCATCCCGGTGATCATGGTCACGGCCAGGGGCGAAGAGTCCGATAGGATCCTGGGCCTGGAGCTGGGCGCCGATGATTACGTAACCAAGCCGTTCTCGGCCAAGGAACTTGTCGCCAGGGTAAAATCCGTCCTCCGGAGGAAAAGAGGCCCGGCTGAGGCTAAAAGGTACGAAGTCGACGAACGCTTGATCATCGACCTGGAAAAATATGAAGTCTCGGTTAAGGGGCATAGAGTCGACCTGACATCTACGGAATTCAAGATCCTGCGCCTCCTGGCCTCGAAAAAAGGATGGGTGTTCACCCGGGAACAGATCCTCGACTATCTCTGGGGGGACGAGAAAATCGTCGTGTACCGGACGGTCGATGTCCACATCCGAAACCTCAGAGAGAAGCTCGGCCCGGCGGCCGCGGATCTGATCAAGAATATCCGAGGAGTCGGTTACAAGATGGAAGCATGAAAAAGTCCATATTTTTCAAGGTCTTTGGAGGCTATGTCATACTCCTTCTTCTGCTGGCCGTCGTATTCCTTCTGTTTTCCTTCAGCACGATCAAGAGACATTACCTGGACACAATGGCTCGTGAGCTGGAAAACATCGGCCGCACTCTTGATGCCCGTATCTTCGACTATCTCGACCGGGATCGTCTCCCGGACCTGGAGGCATTCCTCCAGGAGCACGGAAAGAAAATCGGCGCCCGGCTCACGGTCATCGATCCCGACGGGGTTGTCAAGGCGGACTCGGAACAGGACCCGGCCGCCATGGAGGGCCATCGCTTCCGGCCGGAAATTTCCGAAGCCCTCGCGGGTCGTGTCGGGCGTTCCCTCCGCTACAGCAGCACGCTCAAGGCACAGATGCTGTATATCGCCCTGCCCCTCGATCGAGGCGGCCGGGTCGAGGGAGCCCTCCGCCTCAGCCTGTTCGTTCGTGATATCGACGTCTTGCTCAAGGCCATAAGGAAGGACATCGGCCAAGCTGTGGGCATCATCATTGTCCTATCCATCGTCGCCGCCTTCATATTTTCCCGAAGTCTGACCAGGCCGATGCGCGAGTTGATCAGGGCCTCCCGGCAGGTCGCGGCCGGGGATTTTGCGGCCAGGGTCAGGGTGCGGAGCTCCGATGAATGGAAGGACCTGGCCGTGAGCTTCAACGCCATGACCGCCGAGGTTAAGACTCTGTTCGACGATCTCCGGAAACGCAAGGAAGAGCTGGACAACATCATGGCTTCTATGGAGGAAGGGTTGCTCGTCCTCGATAGGACTGGAAAGATCATGCTCGCCAACCGGAGCGCGAAGGGCATTATCGGCCAGGAGGCCTTGGAGGGCAAGCACTTCTGGGAAGTGGTGAGGATGACTCCATTTGTGAACCTTATGCGCAGGGTCAGGGAGGGAAGAGAGAGCATGACAGAGGAAGTTCTTTTTGGCGAGAAGAACATCCTCTGCCGGGCCGCGTTCCTCCCCGCCCAGGATGGCGTGGTGGTCACCCTCGACGACATCACAGAGATGCAGAACCTGGCCCGAATGAAGAAAGATCTCGTCCTCAACGTGTCCCACGAACTGCGCACACCCCTGACGGCCATCAAGGGATATGCCGAGACCCTGGAAGACCTGGCCGACGACCGGACACGGAGCTATGTGGAGACCATCATCCGCCATGCCGACCGCCTGATCAGGATCGTCGAGGACCTGATCTCGCTGGCCACACTCGAGGAGAAGGGCGTTGCCTTCGAGGTCGAGGAGGTCGCCCTGAAAGAGATCGCCGAAAATGTTATCAGGATCTTCGAGCCGAGAGTTAAGGAGAAAAACCTCGACCTTCGCCTGGAGGCGGCCGCCGATCTTCCTCCGGTCGATGGCGATCCCTTCCGCTTGGAGCAGATGCTCGTCAACCTCATCGACAACGCTGTTAAATACACCGAGAAGGGCGGCGTTCGGGTCGGGCTGAAGAAAGAATCGGGAGGAGTGGCGATCGAGGTCGTCGATTCGGGCATCGGGATTCCCGAGGAAGAACAGGGCCGCGTTTTCGAGAGATTTTATGTGGTGGACAAGTCACGCTCCAGGAAGGCTGGGGGGACCGGCCTCGGGCTCTCGATCGTCAAACACATCGTTCTGCTTCACGGCGGACGGATCGAATTGAAGAGCACACCGGGCGTGGGTTCGACCTTCCGCGTGTTCCTTCCGTCCGGGGCGTCTCTCTCTCCCTAGAAACTTCCACCGGAAGCCGACTTGAGGCCAGCCTAACGAACGTTTCATCAAACAGGACCATACGATTTGCCGCCAGAACGCTCCTTCGACCCACCCTGCATATGCTATAATGACGACCTCACTTAACTCCGATGGCGATTCGCCCGTGGAATACTGAACCCGCTGAAGAAGGAGATGACCATGGCCCAGATAGAAGTCAACGGCAAGGCGTATGAGCTTAACGAGGAGGGATTCCTGGCGCATCCGGAGGAATGGAGCGAAGAGGTCGCCGCTGCTCTGGCCAGTGCCGAGGAAGGGATCGAGCGGCTGACGGGAGAGCACTGGGCTGTAATCACCTATATCCGACAGTACTTTCTCGAGAACAACCTTGCCCCCATGGTTCGAAAGGTCTGCCAGACCACGGGTTTTCCCCTGAAGCACATCTACGAGTTGTTCCCCTCGGGCCCCGCCAAGGGCGCCTGCAAAATCGCCGGGTTGCCCAAGCCCGACGGCTGCGTTTGATACCCTATTTTGTCCGGTCCCTCTTTTTTTTCTGGAATTCGGCGATTTCCTGGACAGCCTGGATAGCCCTTTCTATATGGTCCTCCGTGTTGAAAGGTCCAATGCCGAACCGGACCCCCCCATGGATTTTATCCGTCCCCAGCTGTTCATGGACGAGGGGAGCGCAGTGCAGCCCCGACCGGCAGGCGATGTTGTGGTCTACATCCAGCAGGGTTGCAGTGTCGGACGCGTCCAGGCCGTCCACGTTGAAGAGGAGGATGGAGATGTGATCGACGAGGTCTTCCTGGACGTAGAGGACTACTCCATCAACACTCTGGAGCCCGTCCCGGAGCTTGGCCGTCAGTCTCATCTCGTACTCCTGGATGAAGTCGAGCCCTTGCTTTTCGATCCATTTCAGGCCCGCCTGGAGCCCGGCGATGCCGATCGTGTTGGGCGTACCGTATTCGAGGCGGTAAGGGTATTCATCGAGGTGGGTGCGCTGGGCCGAGCGGACGCCCGTCCCGCCGGCGCGGGTGTGTCGGATGTCGACGCCCTCCCCGACGTATAGCCCGCCGATTCCGGTCGGGCCGAGCAACGATTTGTGCCCAGTGAAGGCCACGAGATCGACGCCCATCTCCTCGACATCGATCGGGACCTTTCCGGCCGATTGCGAAGCATCGATGGCCAGCGGGATCCCTCTTTCGCGGCACGACCGGCCGATCTCCTTGACGGGCTGGACTGTGCCGATGACGTTCGAGGCATGGTTGACCACGACCAAACGAGTGTTCGTCTTGAATTTCTTTGGGAAATCGTCGGGGTCGAGGAACCCTCGGCTATCAAACGGGACATAGTCCACCTCCACGCCCCCGTATTTCCAGAGATGGTAGAGGGGCCTAAGGACCGAGTTGTGCTCGAGGGTCGTGGTGATGGCGTGATCGCCCTTCTGGAGCAGGCCGAAGATGATCAGGTTGAGTGCATCTGTGGAATTATAAGAGAAGCACAGGCGGTTGGGGTCGGTGCCGTTGAAAAAGCGCGTCAGCATCTTCCGGGTCTCTTCGACGACGGCTCCCGCCTCCAGACAGAGATCGTACCCGGAGCGTCCGGGGTTGACGCCGAAGTTGCGGTAGAATCGATCCATGAATTCGTAGACTTCCTGTGGCTTGGGGAAGGAAGTCGCACCGTTGTCCAAATAGATCAGCTTGTCCATGATCGAACTCCTTTGCCCGCTGGCCTAGTGTCCGTTCTCGAAGGGGAGCCCTATAATAATAAAACGATTTCCCGAAATCAAACCGGTTTCTGCCGTCTTCCAGCCGCGCCTCGGTTTGAAAAGCCAAAGAAATTGACAGAATGGGCCATTTTGGAATACAATATAAGTCTGCGCCCGTGGATATGTTTGTACCCAAAGCCCCGTCGGGTATTATTTTCTCTCCCTCTGGCTCTGGACTGACTATTTTTTGGGCCCGAGTTTTTTAGCGATAGGCCGCCGAACATCGACGACGATGAAATTCAACACTGCTAAGGCGATCGAGTTTCTCCTGGCCAGGGGCAATCTCCCCATCCTTTTCTGGCTGAAAAAGGATATCCTGAACGTCCCCATCGACCGCGAGAGCAAGAACATGCGCAAGTTTGCGGCCCGCGTCCGCATCCTGGAAACTCAAAAGCCGGATGGCAGCTGGTGGGAAAGACGTTCGGACACACCCATTTATTGGGAGCGGACGCTCTATCGCGTCGATACTCTGAGAAATTTGTACCGTCTTTATGATTATGGTTGCACGATCAGGGAAGAAGGCATCCAGCGAGCCCTCGACTTCCTGTTTTCCCTCCAGTCCAGGGAAGGGGACTTCCGCGGGACAGTGCTCAACGTCTATACTCCGACCTTCCACGCCCTCACCCTGGAGATGCTCTGTCTGTACGGGTTGGACAAGGACCGGCGAGTGCAGAAGGGATTTCGCTGGATCCTGGCTAACCGACAAAACGATGGAGGCTGGGCGCTTTATCATCCGCGGCCGTCTCAAAGCGGCGTCAAATCCGCCGCTCCCGGCTGGTCCAACCCAAGGGTCCAGCCCTTCAAACCGCGCAAGTCGCAGCCCTTTTCCCACCATGTCACGGGCATGGTCCTGAGGGCCTTTGCCGAGTCTCCGACCTGGAAGAGCAGCAAAGAGGCCTGGCAGGCCGGGGAGAAGCTGCTGAGTTGCTTCTTCTGCGACGAAGTCTATGAAGACCGGACCTTCCCCTCCGATTGGGAGAAGATCTGCTATCCCTTCTGGAACACCGATATCCTGGCCAGCATTGACTCCCTTTCCAAAGTCGGTTTCAGCGCCGAAAATGAAACCATCCAAAAGGGGCTCGCCTGGCTGATGAAAAAACAGAACAGCCAGGGCTTTTGGGAATGCGGCAGCAAGAAGGACACTCTGGAGGACCATCTTTGGGTAACCCTGGCCGTGCTGCGAGCCCTTAAACGGTTCGATCTGCTCCGCACCTGAGCACTAGTTCACGAATTCGACCAGCCTCTCTCCGATGTCTTCCACTGCCTTGGCCAGGACAGCTCTGAGCCGGCTGAACCTCAGGTTGAGCGGCGCGCCTTCAGCTGAGTCCGAGCCCCCGAGGATGAGTCGGGAGAAGCCGCTACCTGGAGCCAGGCATAGTCGAATTCCGCCGATCAGTCTTTTCAGTTCGCTCTGATCGCCCGAGCCGGTCGAACCGAGGAGCGTCAATTCGTGGCCGAAGTGAGCGAATACTCCGGCCCATTCCGGATTTTGTGCCGATTTCAGGGTTAGGACAAGCTCGTCTAGAAGCAGGGCCAGCTCCTTCAGACGCCAGAGTTCAACTTTGGACATTCCCGCTGGCCAGCGCCCTGGAGACGAGCTCCAGGATCTGGACGACTTTCAGGTTCAGCTTATAGTGTTTAATCACATCGGCCAGGCCGTCGACGCAGTTATGGCACATCGTGCAGACGAGCTTGGCGCCTGTTGCTTGGAGCTGTTCGGCCTTGATCTTGGCCGCCTCGAGGCGGAGGGACCGGTATTCCGGAGTCGAAAGAAGGCCGCCTCCTCCCGTGCAGCAGAAGTTCTCCCGGCCGTGCGGCTCCATCTCCCGAAAATCGGCGCAGACGCGGCGCAGGACCCAGCGGGGCTCCTCGACAAGATCGCCCGAGCGGGCGATATTGCAGGAGTCGTGGAAGGTAACAGGCTCGGGGTTCTTGGCGGAATCGACCTTGATCCGTCCCTGCCGGAGATAGCGGACCAGGGTAATGACCACGGATTCGGTCGGCACCGTCTGGTCGCGTCCGGCCCAGTTATAGCCTTCCCAGCGTGTGGAACGATAGCCATGGCCGCATTCTGAGATGACAATTCGCCCGGAGCGGAGCCATGCTGCAGCCTGATAGACGTTCTCGGCTATATACGCGCCGAGGCTGTCATCCCCGGAGAAGAGGCCATAATTGGTCATATCCCAGCCCCGCTTGGGCAGGGTCCACTTTTCCCCCGCGAGATGGAAGATCCTGGCGGCGTCGCTGAGCGAGCGGGGGTCGAACTTGATCTCCCTGGGGTTGATGACATACAAGAAATCGCAGTCCGTCCGGTCAACGGGAATCTCGATCCCCCGGATCCCAGTCTCGGACTCCAGCTCTTCCCGGACCCAGGCAATGGTCTCAAGATAGTCTTCCTCCGTGACCGCCATCTGGTTTCCGGTCTCCCACTGGTCTCGGTTGACGTTGAAGATGCCTTCAGGAACGATGCCGAGTTCTGTGAGCAGCCCGCGGGTGAAACGAACCAGAGCCGCCGTGTCCACGCCCATCGGGCAGTTGAGCGTGCAGCGGCGGCAGGCACTGCAGGCTCCGAAGACAATGTTCTTGAGGAGGTTGAGGTCCGCGTCGTCCCGGGGATAGCGGGCGTGGACCCACCAGGGGATGATCCGGCCGGTCCAGTCCTTGTGCCGTTTGAAGATGCGGCGGATCTGGTCGGCTTTGTAAGCCGGCGTCATGGTCGGGTCGTCGGGCCGGGCGAGGGCATAGTGGCAGGATTCGGCGCAGAGGCCGCAGTGGACGCAGGCAGCAAAAGACAGCGCCAGCGGCCGGTTGATTTTCCGTCCGAGGAGGTCGAGGAACTTCCGGACGTTATCGGCCTGAGGGTCGTAGAGCTTGAGCCTCCCCTCGGCGACCGAGCCCAGGTTGGCCGCGCGTGCTCTCTCCTGAGAACTCGTCTCCAGAGGGGACTTCAGGGCCGGCGGGGGCTCATTTTTCTGGCGGCCCAAAGGCGGTCTCCTCCTTCGCTTCCTTTATGGGGAAGACGCCGCGGTGCCCCAGCGTCTTTCCCAAGACATACCGGGCGAACGGATAGTAAAGATAGTGCGATATCTTGCTGAAGGGCACGTAGACAAGAAAGAAGGCCGTTAGTCCGAAGAACAGGACGAGCGTCCACTCGGCCGTCGGAAAGCGGTTGGGGACGGCCAGCACTGCGGCGGCGAAATAAAGGATCATCAGGATTAGGGAGAAATAGTCATCCGGAGTGCTGATCAGACGGACGGCTGGGTTGCGAAGGCGTCGGCGGAGCCTCATCAGGCCGACGACGAAGGCTGCGCCGATGATGATCTGGAAGAGTAGAACGACCGCCTTTGTCCGGAAGAGCTCCGGCCGGTAGGGGATGATGAAGGTGGCGGCGATGGCGGCGGTCACACCGAGATGAAAGATGAGGAATTGGACGTAAAAACCCGGCTTCTTGCGCAGCGCTTCCATCGACCAGGGCATGGAAATGCTGAGCAGGGAATAGGCGATCCCTTCTCTCTTGCTGCCGGCCGGCCGGGTCCTTTCCCGGGTCGGCTCGAAGCGTAGGATCCAGAGGATCCGGAAGACGTAGACGCTCGCCAGGAAGAGAAGGGCGACGATCTGGACCTCATTCTCGAGGACGCGGAGAAACGGGCTCATGGGTGGCCACCCGATTATACCAGAGCTCCCCCGATTTTCAACAAACGTGGTAGAATAAGACCTTTCCGAATTGGGCCCGCAGTGGTGCGGCCCTGTTCGTCAAATTGCCCTGTGAAAACGGTGCCGGCATGAGACAACGCTATCTGGATTTCGTCAGAAAACAAATCATCGGGAATGACCTGCTGTTCGAAACTCCATACGGACTCCGGAATATGTTTTATGCCGGCTATACCGCTTCCGGCCGTGGGCTCCGGCTCAACGGGTGCTCTGAAGAAGCTCCAGGAGATCATCGGCGTCTACATCCCTCCGCTGACAAAAGAGAGGCTGTACCAATCCTGCTCCGAGGTCGGTGAAGCGGGCGGGGATGTCCGCCGCCTCATTGAAACCAATACTCCTGTTGTCTTCATCGGGCCCTACGAGCATCATACCAACGAGTTGATGTGGAGAGAGGCCTTGGCCGAAGTCGTGGTCGTCCGGTTGAGCGGCCGCGGCGGTCTGGACCTTGCGGACCTGGAGGGAAAGTTTCCGCTCCCCAGTTCAGAGGCCGGGTCAAGTTCGGGTCGTTCTCGGCCGGGTCGAACATCACCGGCGTCAAGACGCCCGTCTATGACGTCGCTCGAATCTGCCATCGGCACAACGTCGGGGTGTTCTTCGATTTTGCCGCCGTGGCTCCCTATGCCGAGATCAACATGAACAAGAACGGGGAGTCCTACTTCGACGCCATCTTTTTCTCTCCGCACAAGTTTCTGGGCGGACCTGGGAGCAGCGGGATCCTGGTGATCAACGAACGCCTTTACAGAAGGGACCTTCCTCCGACAACGGCCGGAGGAGGAACGGTCGTCTATGTCGGCTTCGACAGCCATGACTATGCGGAAGACATAGAGACCCGGGAAATGGCCGGGACTCCGCCCATCCTCCAGACCATCAAGGCCGCCCTGGTCATGGAAGTCAAAGAGAAGATCGGAGCGTCCGAGATTGAAAAAATCGAGAGGGTAAACCTGGCCCGTTTTATGGAGAGGTTGCGGGAAATCCCGAACATCCGGCTCGTCGGCCGCTACACCACACCGGACCTCACCCTGATCGTCTCTTTCAATATCACTCACCAGGACAGGATCCTCCATCCGAAATTTGTCACCAAGCTCCTCAACGATCTGTTCGGCATCCAGTCGCGGGCGGGATGCAGTTGCGCGGGTCCGTACGGCCACCGCCTTCTCGGCATCGACGCGGTGACGTCGGACCGCATCCGGCGGCTGATCGGCCGGGGATACCAAGGGATCAAGCCGGGCTGGGTGCGCATCAACATCCACTACACCTTTGATAGAAGTGACATCGATTTCCTGGCGAAGGCGATCGATTTCGCCGCGAGGCAGGGGCGTCTCTTCCTGAGTGAGTACGCGTTCGACTGGCGAACCGGAGAATGGCGGCACCTCGGTTTCCGGGAGAAAAAACCAGATCTCTCTCTGGAAAACAATTTCCGGACCCGATCCGCCGACCTTTCCCGCAAGGCCTCTTTCCGGGCTGGTTATTTCCGTGAGGCCTTCCGGCTGGCCAGAAAGCTGGAGAAAACCGCCGTGATGGAATTCCAGAAGGACGCGGCAGAAATCGAGGACCTCAAGTACTTCTATTACACCCATCTCACTTGAGCGATGCTTTCTTTGAATTGGGCTAAGGACAAGTGCTATGATGGGCAATCCTCTTGAAGGACAGGGCGGTGCACTACTTTTTGAGCCTCGGCAGCAATCTCGGCAACAGGCGGGCTAATCTGGGCCGCGCTCTGGCTGAGTTGAAAAAGGCCCGAGTGAAGGTCCTCCGGTCCTCCTCGCTCTACCGCACCGAACCCGTCGATTGCGCCGCCCAGCCCTGGTTTTATAATCAAGTCGTCGAGGTGAGCACGGCCCTGGAGGCCGCCGACCTTCTGGCCCTGATCAAGACCGTGGAGAGGGACCTTGGACGCCGACCCGCCCGAAGGAACCGGCCGAGGACGATCGACATCGATATCCTGATCGCAGAGGACCGGGTGATCGCCACGAGACAGCTGATCGTTCCTCATCCCCGGATGGCCGAGCGGAATTTCGTCCTCGTCCCTCTCCTCGAAATCGCGCCGGCGGCCGTCCATCCGTTGCTCAAGGAGAAAATATCCGACCTTCACCAAATGTCCCGGGACAAATCGGTGGTGAAAAAAATGCCGGAGAAGGTGGGCCGATCATCCGCCAAGGAGTACAGACAGCCATGAGAAGAGCCGCTCTATTTATCTTCATCCTCACCGCATTTGCCTTTCGATGCTTAGCGTCCGAGTGGAGGGGCCGGGTGGTGAGCGCCGAGGGGAAGCCCGTGGCCGCGGCCGTGGTCTTTCATCAGGCGAGCGGCCTTAAGGCTGTGACCGACGGAGACGGCCGGTTTTTGCTAATCCTTCCCCAGGCCGAGAAGGTGACTCTCAAGATCGTCCATCCCGATTATATGGAGGAAGAGATCGACTTTGGGGCGAAAGCCCTGGAGCGTCCGCTCGTAATCACCCTCGTGCCCTATATCCAGCAGCGGGAAGAGGTCGTGGTGACGGCGATGAGACATCCCGAACCGTCGGCCGATGTGCCCGCCGCGGGCACGGTCGTCTCGGCCGAGACCATCCAAAAGACGATGGCCACCAATATCGCGGAGGCGCTGGACAACCTGCCGGGTGTGACCGAGCTCGGGTCGGGCGGCTTCTCTCTCGTTCCCTCCATCCGGGGCTTGGCCCGGCGCCGCGTGCTGCTTATGGTGGACAACGCGCGGCTGTCGAGCGACCGGCGCACCGGGCCCAGCGCTTCTTTCATCAGCCCGGAGGATGTCGGCCGGATCGAGGTCCTGCGCAGCCCGTCCTCGGTTTTTTACGGGTCCGATGCCATCGGGGGTGTCGTGCATATTCTGACCCGGGAGCCGGGGAGCGGGGCAGGACTTCGGGGGAGGATCAACACCCGGTTCGGCACGGTCAACCAGGAAAAGGGCGCGGGGTTGTCGCTGGCCGGCGGGCCGCAGTCTCTCGGCTATTATTTTTCCTTCCAGGGGGTCGACGCAGAAGACTACCGGTCTCCAGGCGCCGAGGTCCTTCAGTCCCGCTACAGCCAGGTGAGCATCCTCGGAAAGATCCGGCATCAGACGGAGAAAAGGGAAATCTCGGGGAGTTTCCTCCTGGCCAGGGGACGGAACATCGGCAAGCCCAACCGGGATGGACCGGCCAAGCCGACCTGGTATCCCCGCGAGAACCAGAACCTCCTGCAGCTCCACTGGCTGGAGAAACAGGTCTGGGGAGAGGGCGATCTCTCCCTCCATATCTTTGCCAACCCCAATTTCCTGGAGACGCGGACCGATACGGTTGCGTCTTATAAGTCCAAGGAGTCCTTCAGCAAAACCAAGAGCACGGATTACGGCGTCCAGCTGTCCTTTGCCAAATGGATGGCTTCGAATTTCCGGCTCACAGCCGGGCTGGACTGGTACGGCCGCGCCGCCGCTGATGCAATCAATTCGGATAAATCACTCGATCCACAGGGAGAATTGGTCAAGACGTTCGTGGAGAACCCGTATACGAAAGGCAACAGAAGGGATTGCGGCCTTTTTATTTCCGGCGACTACAACGGGATACCAGGTCTCGACCTTGTGGCCGGGCTCCGCCTGGATTTCCTGCGCAGCCGAGCAAACCCGGGCGGCGGAACCGAAGTCAACCGGTATGATGACCGGGCTCTGACCGGTTTCACGGCGGCCTCGGTCAAGCTCACGGATACACTCATCTTGTTCGCCAACGTCTCCCGGGCCTTCCGAGCGCCGGACCTGAACGAGCTCTTCTACTCCGGCATCACGGGCCGCGGGTTCATCATCGCCAACCCCGGCCTCACCCCGGAGTCCAGCCTGAACCTTGACGGTGGCCTCAAGTTCATCGAGCGGCGAGCGTTTATCGGGCTGTACGGGTTTTCCTACGAGATCAAGGACATGATCGAGCGCTACCCGGTCGCGGAGAGAACCTATACATACGGGAACATCGAAAAAGGGAGAATCCGGGGACTCGAGCTGGAATGGGAGTATTTCCCCTGGTCGGGGCTCAGTTTATTCGGAAATATGGCCGTTCTCGACGGAAAGAGCCTTAAGACTAACACTGCCCTGAACGACATCCCGACGCACCGATTACATCTCGGCGGCCGCGCCTGGCTCAGTCGGCTGTCCTTGGAGGTCGAAGGGACCTGGCAACAGAAAAAGGCCAGTCCGGGGCCGGCCGAGATCAGCATCCCCTCGGCCCGATATGTCGATGTCAAGGCATCCTACTTTCCTGGGTCCGCCTTCCGATTCTATTTCCTCGTTTCCAACATCTTCGATGAGTCCTACCTGGCCAGGCCCGACCCGGAGTCTGTCGAGGAACCCGGCCGCAACTTCCTCTTCGGGCTATCCTACGCGTTCTAGGTTTCCGGGATTTTTGCCCAAAATCCAGAAAATAGGCAAGAAGTCGGGGGGATAGAGCGGCCGGGGTCAGAACGCGTCCGCGATATGATGGATGCGATAGCGCTGTTGGCCGTCAGAGAAGAGCGACAGGATGTCGAAGCGGCAGGGGATATCTCCGAGGTCGTTCAGCGTCAAGTAGGCTTCAGCCAACTTCCGGATTTGGCGTTGTTTAAGGGGCGTAACGGATTCCTCAGGCCGGCCGAAATCGGGACTTCGCCGGGTTTTGACCTCGACAAAGACGAGGATATCCTTGTCATAGGCGATGATGTCAATTTCTCCCCTGTGGAAGCGAAACCCCCGGCAGACGATTTTGTACTTTCTCTTTAGGAGATAGGCGAGCGCCGCCTCCTCGCCCGACCTGCCGAGGGCGCGGGCATCGCTCATCCCGGTTTCTTCGGGATCGGCACGGCCTTCCAGCGGACCCCGTCTTTGGTGTCTTCGAGGAGGATGCCCTCGGCGGCGAGTTCATCGCGGATTTGGTCGGCCTTGGCGAAATCCTTCTCGGCCCGGGCCTCTTGCCGGCGTTCGATCTTGTCCTTCTGTTGGGCTGTAATTTTTGGCATTTCGGTTTCGTCCGCCACAATGACTCTCGGCGGAATCAAATTGAGTTTATGCCTCAATGTGTCAACTACGGCAGTTTCGCTTTTTATTGGGGTTATTACTCCCAAAACAGTATTTATAGAACGAATGAACAGATCGACCTTCTGGGCGTCTTGGCTCTTAAAATCTGCTCGGGCAATGGCCACGTCGACTTTCTTGATTAGGTTGAACAGGGCGGTCATGGCCTTGGAGATGTTGAGGTCGTCGCTCAACCCGGCCCGAAACCACTGGTCGGCTTCAGCGAGGATCCGAGCGACCTGAGACGTTTCTCCTTCAGGGTAGGGGACGTACTTGACCTTACCGGCAAACTCGTTGATCCGTTCGAGGGCCGTCTCCGCCTGGTCGAGAGCTTGGAAACTGAAGTTCAGGGTCTTCCGATAATGGGTGGAGAGGAGGAGGAGGCGGAGGGCAGCCGGGTTGTTCTTGACTTTCAGGATTTCCGGAATCGTGATCGTGTTTCCCCTGGACTTCGACATCTTCTCGCCGTCCCGGATGAGATGATGGCAGTGGAGCCAATAGTCGACGAACTTTTTTCCGGAGGCCGCTTCCGATTGGGCGATCTCGTTCTCGTGATGGGGGAAGATGTTGTCCACGCCGCCGCAGTGGATGTCGAACGTTTCGCCCAGGTACTTTGAGCTCATCGCCGAGCATTCGATGTGCCACCCCGGTCGGCCGGGGCCGATCTCGGTCTCCCAGAAAGGTTCTCCCTCTTTTTTGGCCTTCCATAAGGCGAAGTCATGGACGGTCTCCTTCTCGTACTCGTCCGCGTCCACCCTCTGTCCCGGCTGAAGTTCCTCGAGGTTGATCTTGGAGAGCCGGCCGTAAGCCGGGAACTTGGCGATGCTGAAATAGTAGGAGCCGTCCTTTTTGTAGGCGTAGCCCTTTTGGATGAGCTGCTTGACGATGGCCACCATCTCCGGGATGTGTTCTGTCGCCCGGGGATACGTGTCTGCCCTGAGGATATTCAACGTGTCGATATCCTTGAAAAAGGCATCGATATACTTTTGAGTGTAGGTGTTAAGATCAACCCCCTGGGCGTTGGCCCCCCGGATGGTCTTATCGTCGATGTCGGTAATGTTCATAATGTGAACGACTTTGTAGCCCATGAACTGCAGAAACCTCTTGAGGAGGTCCTCGAAAATGTAGGCGCGGAAGTTCCCCACATGAGCGAAATCGTAGACTGTAGGGCCGCAGGTATAGAGCTTGACTTCCCCGGCGTTGATGGGGACAAACGCCTCTTTCTTTCCGGTCAGCGTGTTAAAAAAATTGATCACGGCTGAATAATATTAAGAACGTCGCCGGGAGTCAATATTTCTCATGGGGGGACGGTCGAGAGAACGTACAGGTGATGAACGCCGGACAGGGGAGGCCTGCGGTTCCTCGGAAGCATCTCCGGTTCCGTGATGACATCGATAGGGAATGGGGTCCTGTCACGACACGTCCCCGTCCGTCCTCGCTCCACCCATCCCCCCGTGGGGAACCCCTTCCGCTGCGGGCGTTGCGGGGACTGGCGCCGTACCACCCCTCCCTCGATCATCCCTCAAATCACGGAAACTGAGATGCTATCCGGTTCCTCCGGGAGATTGACCCGGCCCCTCAGTTTATGTCATAATTTGGTGCTTTCAAGGAGAAAAATTGGCCCCCAAAATTGGTCTGGGTATCCGCCGAGAGGACAAGAATCCTTGGGAACGGCGCGTTCCTCTGATCCCCGTCCACGCCCGTGAGCTGCTACGGCAGCTTCCCCTGGAGATCACGATCCAGCCCTCTCCGATCCGCGTCTTCGCCGATGAAGACTTCCGGAGGGAGGGCGTCGTCGTCTCAGAGGATCTCTCCGCTTGCTCCATTGTCCTGGCCGTCAAGGAGATCCCGGAGGATTTTTTCCGGGACGAGCGGGCCTATGTCTTTTTCTCCCACACGATCAAAGGTCAGCCCCACAACATGCCCATGCTGAAGAGGATGATCGAACGCCGGGCCACTCTAATCGACTATGAGAGAATCCTTGACGCGAAGGGCCGCCGCCTGGTCTTTTTCGGCCGGCAGGCCGGACAAGCTGGGATGATCGATACCATCTGGGCGCTGGGGCGGCGCCTCAGCCAGGAGGCGATCAAGAGTCCGTTTGGGGATATCCGCCAAACCATCCAATACGCCAGCCTGGTCGAGGCTAAGGAAGCAATTCAAAAGGTCGGCTGGGAGATCCACAATCACGGCCTGGACTCATCCCTGGTGCCGATTGTATTTGGGTTCATGGGCTACGGCCATGTGTCCCAAGGAGCGCAGGAGATCTTCGACCTCCTGCCGTTTGAAGAGCTCGCGCCGAGCGAGGTCAAGGACCTCTTCAAGAAAAGGCACTATTCGGAGAAGAAAATCTATAAGACTGTTTTCAAGGAAGAGAACTTGGTAGTGCCCAAGCCCGGACGGCCGGGCTTCGAACTCCAGGACTATTATCACAACCCCCAAAATTATCGGCCCGTCTTGGAAGGCTTTCTTCCCTATTTTACAGTCCTTGTCAACGCCATCTACTGGGCGCCTCAGTATCCGCGCTTCGTCACCAAAAGAGCGTTGCGAAAGCTGTGGAAAGGGCCGCGACCCCCACGGCTCCGGGTCATCGGCGACATCACCTGCGACATCGATGGGAGCATGGAATGTACGGTCAAAAGCACCGGCCCGGCCCATCCCGTGTTTACCTATGACGTAGAGAAGGACGAGGCCGTGGACGGTTTCGCCGGCAAAGGTCCAGCGGTGATGGCCGTGGACAACCTGCCAGCCGAGATTGCGCTCGAGTCCTCCGTCTTTTTCAGCCAGACCCTGATGCCCTTCATCCCCGGCCTGGTCAAAGCCGATTACCGGGCAGATTTCGACCGCTGCGGTCTTCCTCCGGAACTCAAGAGGGCGGCGATTCTTTTCCGGGGAGAATTCACTCCGGACTATGCCTACATGCGCGAATTTGTTTCTTCCTTAAAAAGGAGTCATCCATGAAAAAGGTCTTAATCTTGGGTGCTGGTCTTGTTGCCCGGCCGTTGGTCAGGTATCTCCTCGACCAGCCCGATTTCCGGGTCGAAGTCGCCAGCCGGACGGTGAGCAAGGCGGAAAAGCTCATCGAAGGCCACCCCCGGGGCGTTGCCAAGGAGCTCAACCTGAAGAGCGAGGAAGCGCTGAAGAGCGAGGTGGCCAGGGCCGACCTGGTCATCAGCATGGTCCCCTACGCCTTCCACCCCAAGGTCGCCGAGCTCTGCATTGCCCACAGGAAACAGATGGTCACCACTTCTTACGTGAGCGACGCCATGAAGAAGCTCGACGCCGACGCCCGCAAGGCCGGCATCATCATCCTCAACGAACTGGGCCTCGACCCCGGCATCGACCACATGGAGGCGATGCGGGTCATCCATGAGATCCACGACAAGGGCGGCAAGCTCCTCGGCTTCATCTCCTTCTGCGGCGGCCTGCCCGCGCCCGAGGCCAACACCAACCCCTTCGGCTATAAGTTCTCCTGGAGTCCCAGCGGCGTCCTCCTGGCCGGCAAGAACTCCGCCCAATACCTCCAGGATGGAAAAGAGGTCTCTATCCCTTCCGAGAAGCTGTTCGAGAGCTATTCGCTCCGGACGATCGAAGGGCTGGGCGTCTTCGAAGGATATCCCAACCGGAACTCCCTGCCCTACATCAACCTCTACGGAGTGCCCGAGACCAAGACGATGCTGCGCGGTACTCTCCGGAACCTCGGCTGGTGCGAGACCATCCGGACGTTGGTGCGGCTCAATGTCCTGGACCAGGAAGAGAGAGACTGGACAGGCCTGACTTTCGCCGATTTCCTGCGCAAGCTGTTGGGCACCCGGGCCAAGGACCTCAAGAAGGCGGTCTCGGAACGGCTGGGCATCTCTCCCGGCCTGGCCATCCTTCGCCGCCTCGAGTGGCTGGGTCTGTTCAGCGACGAGCCGTTGCCGCTCCAGAAGGGTTCGGCCCTGGATATCATCGGCGCTCGTATGACCGCCAAGCTTGCCTACCTCCCCGGGGAGAGAGACATGATCGTCCTCCAGCACGAGTTCTTCGCCTCCTACCCTAAATCCGGCAAAGAGACGATCGTCTCCACGCTGATCGATTTCGGAATCCCCGGCGGCGATTCCTCGATGGCCCGGACAGTGGGCCTTCCGGCCGCGATCGGCACGAAGCTCATCCTCGAAGGAAAAATCAGGGAAACAGGCATCCATATTCCCGTCAGCCCGGAGATCTACCTGCCGATCCTGGCCGAGCTGAAGACTCTCAACATCGCCTTCAAAGAGAAAAGGGAAAAGCTTTAATCGCCGATCCTGCTCGATAGCGATTGACCTCTGAGGAGGGAAGAATGGTCAGACGACCTGCCGTAGCCGGATCTTTTTACCCCAGAAAGGCCGAGGAGCTGAGGTCCATGATCAAGGGGATGGTGGACCCCCAGGCGAAAAAAGAAAAAGCCCGGGCGGTCGTCTCGCCTCATGCCGGCCTCATCTATTCCGGGCCCGTGGCCGGAGCCGTCTATTCCTCCGTCGTCCTGCCGGAACGCTTCGTTATCCTCGGCCCTAGCCATCGGGGCCAGAGGTCTGTCTTCGGGATAATGAATAAGGGGTCCTGGCAGACCCCCCTGGGAGAGGTGCCGCTCGACTCCGGACTCGCCGAGTCGCTGCTTCGCCACTCGTCTTTGGTCAGGGTAGAAGAGAGCGCCCACAAGGAGGAGCATTCCCTTGAAGTCCAGCTTCCGTTCATCCAATTCCTGAGCCCGGGATTCTCCATCGTCCCCATCTGTGTTTCTCCGGTCGCGGATTATGCCGCCCTGGAGGAGCTGGGGAAGGGTCTAGCGGCAGCTATCCGTGAGTCCGGCCGGGATGTCCTGATCGTGGCCTCGACTGACATGAGCCACTATGTCAGCCAGGAGACGGCTAGAGAAAAAGATACCCTGGCTATCGAGCGGATCCTGGCGCTCGACGCCCGCGGCCTTTACGAGGTGGTCCAGGAGGAAGACATCAGCATGTGCGGGTTCCAGCCGACAACGGCGGCCATCCTGGCGGCCAAGGAACTGGGCGCCGGCCGCGCCGACCTCATCCGCTATATGACCTCGGGTGAGACTTCCGGCGATTTCGACCAGGTCGTCGGCTACGCCGGGCTGCGCATTGTATGATTGAATTTTTTCCCCCATAATGCTATAAAAAACCTCGAGGTCCGATGTCGCGGAATCTCATCCTCAGAAGTAAAGACAGGGTCGTCCTGAACGCCACCGTCGAAAACTACCTGAAGTACGGCCAGCCAGTAAGCTCCGGCGCCATCGTCCAGAAGAGAGCCCTGCCGGATTCTCCGGCCACCGTCCGCAACGTCATGGCCAAGCTCGAGGAGATGGGGTACCTCATCCAACCCCATACCTCGGCCGGGCGTGTCCCGACGGACAAGGGGCTGAGATTCTATGTCAACAGCCTGTTCGATGAAACCCTCTTCTCTGACGACCTCGCCGTTCTCGAATCTCCTCTCTTGGCCCTCGAGAAGGGAGACTTCGCTTCGTTCCTCACCCGGGTCACCCAGCTCTTGGCCGAGCAATCCGACAACCTCGGGTTCGTGATCTCGCCGCGTATCTCCAGGATGAACTTTCACCATCTCCGCATCATCAAGGTCTCCGAAGAGAAGGTCATGATCATCCTGATGACCACCTTCGACCTCGTCCTCACCGAGATCGTCGAATCCCACCACCATTTTACCCAGCTCGAGCTGGACAAGGCCTCTCAGTACCTGAACCAGCATTTCCGGGGAAAGAACCTGGCCTTCGTGCGCGACTACCTGCTCAGGGAGCTGCCCCGCTACAAGCTGAGCTATGAGAACGAGGTCAACAAGCTGACCGCGCTGCTCCGGGATTACATCCTCGAAGAAGAGAAGGAGAGCCAGATCTATCTCCAGGGGACGTCCCGGCTCCTCGGCAAGGCTGACCTGTTCAACATGGACCGGCTAAAAACGCTCTTCCAGAATTTTGAGGAGAAGGTCAAACTGGCCAAGCTGCTCTCCGATTTCATCAGCCTGGATCGCGTCAAGGTCCTGATCGGCGCGGAATCAAACATCCCCGATATTTCCGATTGCGCCCTGGTTCTCTCTCATTACGGGTATGACAACCAGATCCTGGGCACCCTGGGGATAATCGGGCCGAAGAGGATCCCTTACCGGAGGATCATCCCGCTGGTCGACCGCGTGGCCAAGAAGCTCAGCCAGACGATCAGCCAAAGCCATTAAAGAGGTCCGCCATGTCGCTAGACGATTTCGAAGAGAATGACAAGAAGAAGGCCGAGCCCTCAGCGGAGATCAACGGCCTCGAGGAGACCGCCGACGAGGTCGAATACGAGCCCATCGGAGAAAGGGATCCGTTCCCCGAAAAGAAGGACAAGGCCGATCTCCGTCCCCACGGCGAAGAAGACAAGGGGCTCAGGCCCAAGCTCAAAAAAAAGGAAGCCGAGCTCAAGGCGCTCAAGAAGGACCAGGACGAACTCAAGGACAAGTACCTAAGGAAGCTGGCCGAGATGGAGAACCTGCACAAACGGTTTGAGCGGGAGCGGGCCGATTACCTGCAGTACGCGCTGAGCGAGTTCCTCCGGGAGCTGCTTGTCGTCCTGGACAATTTCGAGAGGGCCTTGAACACCCGCGACCAGGCAGACGGCAGGAGTTTCCAGGAAGGAGTGGAGATGATCTATCGCCAATACCAAGATATGCTCAAGAAGAAAGGCGTCCGGCCGATCGAGCTCCCCGATAAAAAATTTGATCCGGCCATCCACCATGCCGTCCTGACAGAGGAGTCGGACGAGGTCACGGAACCCGAGGTCGCTGAGATACTGCAGCGGGGCTACTGGCTCCAGGACAGGCTGCTCCGTCCTTCCATGGTCAAAGTTCTGGTGCCAAGAAAGAGAGAAGGATCATGAGCCGGGTCATCGGTATCGACCTGGGGACGACCTTCTCCTGCATCGCCCATCTGGAGGGGGAAAAGCCGGTCGTCATCCGCAACCTCGAGGGCCAGGCGACGACACCCTCGGTCGTCAGCTTCACCTCCTCCGGAGAGCGCCTGGTCGGGAACCTCGCCCTGCGTCAGGCCATCACCAACCCGGAGAAAACCGTCTTCGCTGTCAAGAGGCTCATAGGAAGGAAATTCGACTCTTCCGAGGTCCTGGCCGCCCGGTCGAAAATGCCCTATCAGCTCGGCGCCGCTCCGAACGGGGATGTCGTAGTCGTCGTCGATGGGCACGAGATCACTCCCCAAGAGGTCTCGGGCATGATCCTGGGCTATCTCAAGCAGTGCGCCGAAGCCTTTTTCGGCGAGCCCGTCAAAGAGGCCGTCATTACCGTCCCGGCCCATTTCAACGATCATCAAAGGCAGGCCACTAAGGATGCGGCCAAGATCGCCGGACTGGAGGTCCTCCGGGTCATCAACGAGCCCACGGCGGCCAGCCTGGCTTACGGGCTCGACGTCCGCGCCAATGCGATCGTAGCTGTTTTTGACATGGGAGGAGGGACCTTCGACATCACCATCCTGGAAATCCAGGACGGCGTTTTTCATGTCCTGGCCACGAACGGCGACTCCTATTTGGGGGGCGAGGATTTCGACAACCGCATCGTCGAATGGCTGATCGACGACTTCAAAAAAGAGCACGGCGTCGACCTGTTCCAGGACAAGCTGGCGCTGCAGAGGATCAAGGAGGCGGCCGAGCGGTCCAAGCGGGATCTCTCCTTCACCTTGGAGAGTGATATCAACCTTCCCTTCATCTGCTCATCCGGGGTCGGGTCCAACCACATCAACACGAAGCTGACCCGGCGCCGGCTCGAGGAACTGACTGGCGACCTGGTCAAGAACACGATCCCCCTGATCGAGCAGGCTTTGGGAGATGCCCACCTGGAGCCCAAGGCGATCCAGGAGATCCTGCTGGTCGGAGGCCAAACCCGGATGCCCCTCATCCGTACGACGATCGCCGATTTCTTCCGCCGTCAGGCGCGCGAGGACATCAACCCCGACGAGATCGTTGCCATGGGGGCCGCTGTTCAGTCGGCGATCCTCAAGGGCCAGCAGACCGAACTCGTCCTGCTGCTCGACGTCACTCCTTTCTCTCTGGGCATCGAGACGGAGGACGATACCTTCCAGAGGATTATCGAGAGGAACACCACCATCCCAACCCGCAAGACGATGCCGTTCACGACCGTCGAGAACGACCAGGTCCGGGTGACCGTCCATGTTCTCCAGGGTGAATACCTCCAGGCTTCGAAGAACAAGTCTCTGGCCCGCTTCGACCTGGTCGGGATCCAGCCGGCGCCGGCCGGTATCCCCCAGATCGACGTCACCTTCGAAATCGACGCCGATGGCCTTTTAAGAGTTTCAGCCAGCGACGTAGTAACGAGAATGAACCAGGAGGTCCAGGTCCGGCCATCGGCGGGCCTCAGCAAGGGAGAGATCGACGCCATCATCGAAAAAAACCGGATGTTGCCTTAGGCCCGACCAGCACAGATGACGAAGAAAGATTACTATGAGGTCCTGGGTGTCGCCCGGACCGCAGCCGCCGATGAGATCAAGCGGGCCTACCGGCAGCTTGCCCTGAAGCACCATCCGGACCGCAACCCCGGCAATAGGGCAGCGGAGGAAAGGTTCAAGGAAGCCGCCGAAGCCTACAGCGTTCTGGGGGATCCCGAAAAGAGGACAACCTATGACCGCTTCGGGTTGAACGGCCTGAGGGGCGAGGGCTTCACCGGTTTCTCCGGGTTTGACGCGTCCATTTTCGGGGATTTTGAAGATATCCTGGGGAACCTGTTCGGGTTCGGAGACATCTTCGGGGCCCGCGGCCGCCGGCGAAGCTCTTTTCCTCAGCAGGGAAGAGACCTGGCCTTAGAGCTCGAGATCAGCCTGGAGCAGGCGGCCTCTGGAGTCGAAAAAGAAATCAACCTCAACCGGGCGGAACACTGCCCAGAATGTCGCGGTTCAGGAATCGCCCCGGGGACAAAAAAGGCCGAGTGTCCGACCTGCCAGGGCCGCGGACAGCTTCGCTACCAACAGGGGTTTTTTGCCGTCTCCCGGACTTGCTCCCACTGCCATGGGGCCGGCGAGGTCATCACGTCCCCCTGCCGCAATTGCCACGGGTCCGGACGAATCCGACAGAAACAGAAGATCATGGTCAGGGTCCCGGCCGGGGTCGAGGAAGGCAGCCGGCTGCGGATCGAAGGACAGGGGGAGGCGGGAGGCGCCGGAGCCGACCCAGGAGATCTTTACGTCGTGATCCGCGTGGCCAAGCACGCCTTTTTCGAGAGGGAGGATAGCAACCTGTTATGCCAGATCTCCATCTCCTTCTCGCAGGCGGCTCTGGGAGCCCCGGTCGAGGTGCCCGGGCTCGATCAGGAATCCGAAGTACTGAAGGTCCCGCCCGGCACCCAGACAGGAGCGGTCTTCCGGCTGAGGGGCCGCGGAATAAAGGATCTGCGCAGCCACCGGAAGGGCGATCTGTATGTGAAGGTGCAGGTGAAGACACCGGAGAACCTGAGCAAGGATGAGATGGCTCTCCTGCGACGCTTGGCCGAGCTCCGTGGAGAGGACCTGGACAACGCCGACCGGAGCGTGATCGAAAAACTTAAAAACATCATTCATTAGAGAGCGGATTGACTTCGAACCACTTTTTGGGAAGCCGCATCCTGAGGTCGGAGACGGCCGCCCTGGCCATCTTGGCCGCGATCTCTGTCTTCTGGGGCGATTGACCATGTTTCTACAGGGACAGAAGGTCGGAAAGTACGAGATCATCCGCTCTCTGGGAAGCGGAGGGTTTGGGTCCGTCTACCTGGCGCGGGACACCTGGTTGGACATCAAAGTCGCCATCAAAGTCCCCCATAAGCAATCGGCCGAGCTTTTCAAGCTGCTCAAGGAGCCGCGCCTCCAGGCCGCGCTCAACCACCCCAACATCGTCCGCATGATCGCCGCCGAGAAAGAAAACAAGATCTTTTTTATGGTCATGGAATTCGTCAAGGGCAAGACTCTGGAAAAACTCTTGGAAAAAGAGAAAGTCCTGGACTGCGATGCGGCCATCAATTTCATCAAGCAAATCGGCCACGGCGTCGACCACGCCCACAAGAACAAGATCATCCACCGGGACCTTCGGCCCTCCAATATCATGGTCTCCGAGGACGGGACGGCCAAGATTACGGATTTCGGGACTTCGGCCTGGCTGAACAACATCCCCTACGCCTCGACCCGGATCGGCAGCCCGCCCTACATGGCTCCAGAGCAGTTCCTGGGTAAGGCGAGTTATCAATCGGATATCTACTCTCTGGGCTGCATCTTTTATGAAATGATCATCGGCCGGCCGCCCATCTTCGACCCCGACCCCTTCAAGATCCTGGAAAAGGCGCAGCAGGGCAAGATCACTCCGCCCCGACTCCGGAACAACAGGATCCCCCGTGATATCGACGAGATCATCATGAAATGCCTGGCTTCCAAGGTCGAGGACCGCTACCAGAGGTCGTCCGAGTTCATCCATGCCCTGGCGGTGCTCAAGAAGAAGGAAGAGAAGACGACCGAGCTCGAAGACATGTTGATCCGGATCCGGGCCAGGGAGCAGACCAAGGGCGAGCTCTGCTGGAACTGCCGCCGGCCCCTTCCCCTCAAGAGTCGGCACTGCCCCCATTGCGGTGAGACAATCTAACCCCTAGGGGCGATTGACTTTGAAAGCGAGGTTCGGATAATATGGCATAGGATATCCCGATGTTCCAGAGAGATAACAAGAGATCGGCGATCTTCTCCGGGGAACCTTAGATGAGTTTTTTCAACGAAGATGGAAAAGTGTGGATGAACGGCCGGCTCGTGCCCTGGAAGAACGCCAACATCCACATCGCCTCTCATGTCATCCACTACGGCAGTTCGCTCTTTGAAGGCTTTCGCGCCTACGAAACCCCTCGAGGCACGGCCGTCTTCCGCCTGGATGGACACATCAAACGCCTCTACAACTCCTGCAAGATGTACCGGATGGACGTCCCCTACACCATGGAAGAGTTCACCCGGGCGGTTCTCGAGACTGTCCGGGCCAACGCCTTTAGGTCCTGCTACATCAGGCCGATCATCTACCGGGGGTACAACACCCTGGGCGTCGACCCTCTTCCCAATCCCGTTGACTGCGCCATCCTGGTCTGGAACTGGGGTAAGTACCTGGGTGAGGAAGCCCTGGAGAACGGCGTCGATGTCAAGGTCTCGACCTGGTGGCGGTTGGCGCCGAACACCCTTCCGGCCCTGGCCAAGTCCGGCGCCAACTACATGAACTCCCAGCTCATCAAGATGGAGGCGCTGCTCGACGGCTATGCCGAAGGCATCGCCCTCAACATCCGCGGTCATATCAGCGAGGGGAGCGGCGAGAACATCTTTCTCGTCCAGAACGGTGCCGTCTATACGCCTCCCTTGTCGTCCTCGGTGCTGCCGGGCATCACCCGGGATTCGGTGATCACCCTGATCAAGGAAATGGGAATGCGCCTGATCGAGGAAACCATCCCGCGGGAGCTGCTCTACATCGCCGATGAAGTGTTCTTTACCGGATCGGCCGCGGAGATCACGCCGATCCGCTCGATCGACAAGATCACGATCGGAACCGGGAAGCGCGGTCCCGTGGTCAAGAAGTTGCAGGAGGCCTTCTTTGCCTATATCAACGGCGGAAGGGACGACTCCTATCATTGGTTAACTTTTATCTGAGTGAGGTGGAGCATGGAAGTCGATGAACTATTGAAAGTCGCGATCGAAAGGGATGCCTCCGACCTTCATCTCAAGGCCGGCAGCCATCCTATCATCCGGGTTCATGGGACACTTATCCCCCTGACCGGTTTTCCCCGGCTGACCTCCAAAGATACGCAGGAACTGGGCGACCAGTTGATGACGGACTACCAGAAGGTCCAGCTCAAGGAGGACTACGATATCGACCTGGCCTACAGCCTGCCCGGGTTCGGCCGGTTCCGGGGAAGCATCTTCCAGCAGCGGGGGTCGACCGCGGTCGCCCTCCGGATCATCCCGCTGAATATCAAGACGGTCCGGCAGCTTCTTCTCCCGGAGGTGCTGGAGAAAATCTCTCTGCTTCAGCGGGGACTGGTCCTCGTAACTGGAACGACCGGAAGCGGCAAGACCACGACCCTGGCGGCCATGCTGGATTTCATCAACACCCATCGCCGGGAGAACATCATCACTATTGAGGACCCGATCGAATACCTCCACAAGGATAAGAAGAGTACGATCAGCCAGAGGGAAGTGGGGATGGACGTGTCCACCTTTTCCCGGGGCCTGCGGGCGACCTTGCGCGAGGACCCGGACGTCGTCCTGGTCGGAGAAATGCGCGATTTGGACACGGTCGAAACGGCCATCCTGGCCGCCGAGACCGGACACCTTGTCTTCAGCACCCTTCACACCCTCGACGCGCCCGAAAGTATCAACCGCATCATCGCCGTTTTCGCCCCCTATCATCAGAGGCAAGTGAGGCTGCAGCTCGGCAGCATCCTCAAAGCCGTGATCTCCCAGAGACTGATCCCGCGGATGGACGGTCAGGGCCGAGTGCCGGCCGTCGAGGTCATGATCAGCACGCCCTACATCCAGGAATGCATCCAGGACAAGGAGAGGACCGGTCTTATCCGCGACGCCATCTCCGCCGGAGTTTCCCAGTACGGCATGCAGACCTTCGACCAGTCCATCTTCCAGCTCTACCGGGACGGCTACATCTCCTTCGAGCAAGGCCTGCGCTTCTCCACGAATCCCGATAACTTCAAGCTCCGCGTCATGGGCATCCAGTCCACCCTAGACATCGCTCTCGAGGAAATGGAGCATGGGATGAGCAAAGTGGAGAGAGACGCGACGGAGGTTCCTGAAGAAGAGAACCCATGAGATCGCAGGAAATCCGGGAAGGTTTCCTCGACTTTTTCTCCCGGAAAAACCATAAGGTCGTCCCCAGCTCCTCGCTCCTTCCCAAGGATGATCCCACCATTCTGTTCACCAACGCCGGGATGAACCAGTTCAAGAATATCTTTCTCGGGCTGGAGAAAAGGAGCTACCGGCGGGCGGCCTCAGCGCAGAAATGCCTCCGCGTCTCGGGCAAGCATAATGACCTGGAGCAGGTCGGGCGGACCAGCAAGCACCACACCTTTTTCGAGATGCTGGGGAATTTTTCCTTCGGCGATTACTTTAAAGAAGAGGCGATCGCCTTCGCCTGGGAGC
>JAFNEO010000037.1:38239-151969 GCA_017886205.1 Candidatus Aminicenantota bacterium
TGCCCTCGAACGATGGGCGCGGCTATGTGTTGCGGCGTTTGATCCGGCGGGCTTTCCGCCAGGGCAACCTGTTGGGGATCGAAAAGCCTTTCCTTCACCAGCTGGTCGGCGGTGTGGCCGACATTATGAAGGACGCCTATCCGGAACTGCTGACCTCGGTCCACTATATCGCCCGCCTCTGCCTCTCCGAGGAGGAGAGGTTTGCCTTGACTCTCTCTTCCGGGATCCGCTACTTCGAGCCGTTCATCGAGGAGGCCAAAAAATCCGGCCGCAGCGTTCTCAGCGGCTCCGCTATCTTCAAGCTCTACGACACTTTTGGGTTCCCTCTCGACCTGTCCATGGAATTGGCCCAAGAACAGGGTCTGGGCGTTGACGAGTCGGGGTTCCTGGCCGAGCTGGAGAGGCAGAAAGATAAAGCCCGCTCTTCCTGGAAGGGTGACGCCCAACTCGAGGACCGGCGGGCCTACAAGGGGATGAAGAAGTTCAAGGTCGTCGGTCGCAGCTATGAAACCGACCGCATCGATGAGGCGGAGGTGCTGGCCATCGTCAAGGGCGGCCAAGAAACCAACTTGCTGCGGGCAGGGGAGAAGGGCCAGGTCGTTCTGGACATGACGCCCTTCTATGCCGAGGCCGGGGGGCAGGTGGGAGATTCCGGCCGGCTCAAGACCCCTCATTTCTCCGGGCTCGTCCACGGCGCTTTCTATCCGATCCCGGACCTCATCGCCCATGAGGTGGAAGCTCTCAGCGGAGAGCTTCAGGTCGGTGACAGGGTCGAGGCCGCGGTCGATGGGGCTAGGCGGGAGGCCATCCGCAATAACCACTCCGCTACCCATCTCCTCCACGCCGCCCTTCGCCAAATCCTCGGCGGCCATGTCAAGCAGTCCGGCTCTCTCGTCACGGCCGAACGCCTGCGCTTCGATTTCACCCATTTCTCTCCCCTCAACCGGCTGGAGATCCAGGAGATCGAGGAGCTCGTCAACCGAAAGATCCGGGATAATCTGTTCGTGGAGACGCGGCTGACGACACTCGAAGACGGAATGAAAGAAGGGGCCATGGCCATCTTCGAGGAGAAATATAGCGAAAAAGTCCGCCTGGTCGCCGTCGGGGACTTCAGCAAGGAGCTCTGCGGCGGAGTCCATGTCCACACCACCGGCGAGATCGGATTCTTCAAGATCGTCTCCGAATCGTCCATCGCCGCCGGCATGCGCCGGATCGAAGCGCTGACAGGGGAAGAGGCCCTTCGCTATACCCAGGAAGCCGATGAGCTATTGTCCGAGATCCAGGTTGCCCTGAGCAGCCCCCGCAAGGAGATCCTCCCCCACTTGGAGAAGTGGCGCATGGCGCTCGAGGAGAGAGAAAAAGAGATCAAGTCCCTGCGGCAGAAGTTGGCCCAGACCAAAACGCAGGGAGGGGAAGATCAGGTCCGGAAGGTCAAGGGGATTTCCGTGGTGGCCCAGCGCCTGGATGGCCTGACCATGGATGAGCTCAGGAGCACGGCGGACGCCGTCAAGCAGAGGCTCGGTTCCGCTGTCGTCATCCTGGGGGCGGAAGCGGACGGGAAGGCGCTCCTGGTCGTCTCCGTAACCAAAGACCTGGCCGGCCGCATCCCTGCCGACCAGCTCATCCGGGAGATCGCTCCGCTTATCGGAGGGGGGGGAGGGGGGCGGCCGGATTTCGCCCAGGCCGGAGGAAAAAAGATAGAATTCCTTAGCCAAGCCCTGGAAAAAAGCTTTTCGGTGGTCGACAAGCGGGCCTAAAATTCACCCTTAAGGGTGATTGCCAAAATGCCGATTTTCTGGCAATATGGGGAAAAATTGGTTTTCTCGATGAGACAACCGGGACGGAGTCGACGCCCATTAGCCACCGCCGCTGCTGCGGCGTTCGCGCTCGCGGCCTTTTCTGCCCATCTGCCAGGCGCCGCCATAGCGCGGCAGGAATGGAGACAGAAGTATGACCCGATCATCCAGGCCTGCGCCCGGCAGTTCAACGTTCCCGCCGACCTCATCCATTCCATCATCCGGGCCGAGTCGGACTATGACAGCCGCGCTATCTCGATCAAGGGAGCGGTCGGCCTGATGCAGCTCATGGCGGAGACCGCCACTCAATACGATGTGGCGGACAGGTTCGACCCCGCTGAGAATATCAAAGGTGGAGTCAAGTACCTCAAGGACCTCTGCAAGCTGTTCAACGGCAACACGGCCAAGGTCCTGGCGGCCTACAATGCCGGCCAGGAGGCCCTCAAGAAATTCAACGGCATCCCCCCCTATGCCGAGACCAGAGAATACATCCGCCGGGTCATGGCCTCATATTCTAAGCCGTTCATCAGCGGCGGAGTCCCCATCCAAAAATTTGTCGATTCCTCCGGCCAGCACGTCTTCACCAACGACCCGTACTACCACATCAATAGCCGGAAGAACCGCGACTAGCCCTTTTTTCCCCCCAAAGAACGATAAAGAATAGACCGAGATTTTTAGCCGTCTTAAATGTAGCCCTTGATGAGCAGGTGGCGGGGCAGGATCTCGAAACGCGCCGGAAGCCCGCCCAACTGCTCCCCGTCGAGCTCCAGGAGGACGTCCTGCTCCTCCGGGGAGAACGCTTCTACCTCCCGACCCCGGATGAAGGAAATCTTGGGGTGCGAGAGGTGGGTCCCGAAGAAGATCTTCCAGCCGTGACGGCAGAACTCCAGGAATCCCATGTTCTTAACCAGGATGACATCGAACTGGCCGTCGTTGAGCTTAGCCTGTGGGGCGAATTTCATGCCTTTGCCGAAGATCCGTCCGTTGGCCACGGCGCCGATCAGGTATTTTCCCTCGGGAAGCTCACGGCCGTCGACCCGGATCCGGACCTTCTTGCTTTTGTAGTGGATCATCGTGGAAACCAGGCAGCGGACATAGGAGGAAGCCTTCCTCTCCAGGCGCCTCTGGTTGACCTGCCTGACCACCTCGCCTCCCACACCGAAGTCGGCCACGTTGATAAAGAATCTCTCCATCTCCGGGCCGGCGTTGCTCCGGAAGGTCACCCGCCCGACATCGATGAGGGTCGATGGAGCCTGGGTGATCACTTTGAGGGCGTTCTTCAGCCCGGGCGGGATATTCAGGCTCTTGGTCAGGTCGCAGCCGGTTCCCGATGGTACGATCCCCAGCGTGGTATCGGGGTTGATGATCCGCCGGCTTTCGAAAAAGCCGTTGGCGATCTCGTTCATCGTCCCGTCGCCCCCCACTCCGATGATCAGCTCATGCCCGGACTTTATCGCCTCCCGGGTAATTTCGATGGCCTGGAGCGGTTTCTCGGTGAACTCGTACCGGAATTCATGGATGAAGCTGCGGATAGCTTCCTTGATATATTTCCAGCGGCGGCGCGTCCGACCCTGGTTGGATTCAGGGTTGACGATCACTTGGGTTCGGATGCGTCTCATCAGGTGCTCCTTGGGGCGGCCCGGCTTTTTTCCGGCTGAACATCGAAGCGCCGATCACCCCGCCCAGGGCGCCGAAGGCGGCGTAGATCACGGCCGAGGCGAGGAGGCCGAGAAGAAACCAGGCGGGCGACATCCCGCCGGCCCGCTGGTTCAGCCATCTCTCCCATCCCGAAGGCATCTCTTTTGCGAACTGGGCAAACTGGTCCATGAATTTCTGGACGAACTCTCGGTTCATGGTCTCGAAAGGCAGGCTGACGATCGAGTCCGCTACCGCCGCCACGATCCCGGTTAGGATGCCGAGGACCGCGCCGTCGCCGGAGGTCAGGGAAGTGGGCGAGCCCTTGGCGAACAGGTGGGCGGCCAGCATGGCGCCCCCGATGATCCAGAGGCAGCAGAAGCAGTTCACCAGGGGAACGGCGGTCAGCACGCCGGCCGTAATACCGCCGACCAGGGCCGGCTTGAACATGCCTGGGCGCTGTTGGATCATACTTCCTCCTGCATCTTCGGTCTCCTATTCTAGGGGTAACCTGGCGCCGATTTCAAGCGCTTTTTTTTTCGGGAGATGATGAGGTCGGCGATTCCGGTGATGAAGTAGAAGGGGAGGATAGTCCCCCAGGCGAATCCGGTGGCCAGGCGGACGGCGTTTGAGGTCTGCCAGAGTCTGAGGGAATTGGCGGCCGTATCCAGTATAATCGGCGCGGAAATAAAGAAAAAGACCCGGCCGGCGGGCAGAGACAATCGCTGCCATCCCCTGAGGAGAGGGTAGAGGCCCAATCCAAGAAGAAACCCCAGATAGATTCCGGTGCAGCGGGCGCAGACCGCCAGCGGCTGGCCAAAGCAGCGCAAGGAACGACCTGGGACCTGGTGGCAGACCGGACTGTAGACAGCATAGGCAAGCCCTGCCCAGGGTGAGGACTGACTCCTGAGGTAGGGCGCAAGCAGCATGCCTCCCAGCCATAGCCAATAGGCGATCGTGGTGATCAGAAAGGTCAACAGGATCGTCTTTTTGGGTTCGAAAGTCTTATTTTCTTTTTTTAAGGGAGCCTCCTCAGGCATGGCCCTTGATTCTGAGATAGGCCAGGTAGCCCGCGAGCGCCAGGAAATCGAGGGTGATCACAGATGAAGACATGAAG
Organism: Candidatus Aminicenantota bacterium; assembly: GCA_017886205.1. Lineage (GTDB taxonomy): Bacteria > Acidobacteriota > Aminicenantia > Aminicenantales > UBA8522 > UBA8522. The sequence goes on from JAFNEO010000037.1 coordinate 42,788, forward strand.
GCGGCATAGAGTCGGTGCCCCATGAGGTCATAGAGAGAGAGGGAGATGACCAGGAAGCTTAAAATAAGGAAGCCCCTCCAGAAGGGGCGGTACTTGTCGTAGTGCTTGCAGATGAGCATCACTGCGGGCGCCGCGGACAAGAAGGTGTAGTCCCAGCCAAGAGGTGAGACGAGCGGGATGAGGGCAAGAAGCAGGAAACCGTCAAGGACGGTGGACTGGGAGATCCGACTTCCCCTGTGCAGGAGATAAAGCACGAGGCCGCCGAGAGCGGCCAGGATGATCCCGTAGATGGTCAGCGACAGGCTTTGATCCTGCGTCCTTTTCATGAGAAAACCGAGCAGGGAGACGTTGTCCTGTGAGGAGAGAAGAGACGGCGTCGACGCGGCCAACGAGGACCTCCACTCTCCGAGGACAACCAGGTTCCCCTTCCAGCCGTAGAACAGGGCGGGAGCGAAGATGGCCAGGCTGAAGACGACTAGTCCGAGGGCCAGGGCCGGCCATTTTTTCCGGAAGGCGAAATACGGAAAAAAGACCACGGCATAAGGCTTGAGTGCCGTGGACAGGCCGGCCAAGGCGCCGTTTGCGGCGCTGGCCGACGGCCTCGTGGACCGGGCCAGAAGCCAGATCATGGCCAGGAGCAGGCAGGTGATCAGGGCGTTGATCTGGCCGAGCTGGATTTCGCGGAAGAAATATCGGCCCATGACCAGGACCGTGACAAGGACCGGCGAGAAGAACGTATCGTATTTATAATCAATAAGTTTCGAGGATATCACGATGATCGAAGCAGAGGCAGCGACAATCAGCCCGAACCAGCAGGCCTTAGCCAAGGCAAGGGGCAGAAAGGTCAACGGCAGATAGAGCAAGGCGGAAAAGGGCAGGTACTTGAACTGCCAGTGCCCGTCGGCCGTCCGGTAGAGCGTTTCGCCTTCATAGAGCCTTTGTCCGGCTTTGTAGTTGACCTCGAAATCGGCCATCTTATCTTCCACCCGGAAAAGGAAGGCGAGGCTCAAGAGGACGATCGCCGCAAGGACGAGGATTGCAGTGGACCTCTTGACGGCCATTCCGCTCTCAAGCTAGCCGACCGCCTTCTGTTTGTCAACCTCCATCACTCTGCCGCATAGAAGCATCTCCATCGATGTGATGAACAACTAGGGAATGGAGAAGCGACCTCGAAGGTTTAGCCTTCCCGAGGCGTTTTTCGAGGGGAGCCGCTCTGGCGGCCGGGAGGACTGTCTGAGCACGCGGAGATCACATGGAGATGGGTTAGAATGGAGACAACATGCACTTTGCGCCTTACTATATCACGCGGAGTTCCGCACCGCCGAGAAAAACGCTGAGGGAACGGCGTTAAAAACCTGAGCGGGAGCGCTGACATTCCCAAGTTGTTCATAATGATCAGCGCAGAATGGGAGATGCTTACCCACCGCATTTATTGATTGACAGGACAGAGCGGTCTGTGTAAATTTGTCTTAGTACACATGAAAAGGAGGAAAGAGGATGATTATCAAGGCGCGTACCCTGGGTATCTTGGCCATCTCCCTGGCCGCAGGCGTTTTCCTTTTTTCTCAGACTCAAGAATCCGCCCAGCTCTTTGAGAAGAATAAAGACGGCGTTCTCTCCCTGTTTGTCTATGGAGGCAACAAAGAGCTCATCGCCAAAGGCGTCGGGTTCGGGCTGGCCGAGGACGTGGTGGCTACGAGCTACCACCTCGTTAGCCAAGCTGAAGAAGTCGAAGGCGTCAACGTCAAGGGAAAGAAGATGAAGCTCGAGGGCATCATCTCCGTTGACCGGAACCTCGATGTCGCCCTTCTCAAGGTCAAGGGCAAGGTCGGCGTCCTCGCCCTTGGCAACTCAGACGAGCTGCAGCCTGGAGCCAGGCTGTTCGGCCTCGGAGCCAATGAATCGGGAGAAATTACCATCGCCGAGGGGACGGTCCGGAACATCCACAAGCTGGCCGACAGCCAGTCGGTCATCGAGTCCTCGATCTCGATTCCCGAGGGGTATAACGGCGGCCCTCTCCTCGACCTGGGCGGACAGGCTGTCGGTCTCATCGTCGTCATGGAGAAGAGCCGGGTGGGCATCCCCGTGAACGCCTGGAAGAGCATCCCCAAACTGGGAAAGACCACCGCTTTCAAGGATTGGGCCAAGGAGGATTATTTTTCCGGATTTGAGGGCGCCTACCTGGCCGGCCGGATCTTCGGCCTTATGGATGAAACCATGAACGCCCAGAAGTATCTGGAAAAGGTCGTCAAAGCCAAGCCGGAAACGACTGAGGCCCAGGCTCTCCTCGCTTCTGTCTACGCCAAGCAAAGGAACTACTCGGCGGCCGTGACCGCCTACCAAAAGGTTGTCGAGCTCGACCCGAATAGAGCCTCCGCTTACCAGGGACTGGGGGACATCTATTTCCGGATGCAGCGCTGGAACGACGCGGTCGGAGCGCTCGAAAAGGGCGTGGCCCTGGACAGCAGCAACAAGCAGGCGTTCTTCCAGATCGGCAATGCCTATGAGGAGCTCAAGGATTTTGCCAAAGCGGCCGAAGCCTATGATCGCTTTCTGAAGCTCAACCCGGAGAATGCCTGGACGGGATATTTGCGCCTGGGTTCCTGCCGGATGGAGCTTCAGCAGTACGAGCTGGCCGTGGCGTCTCTCAAAGAGGCCCAGAAAGCCCAGCCGCGTGATATCAAGGTTAACTACAGCCTGGCCATGGCCCACAGAAAAGCGGGGCAGTATGACCAGGCCGAGGCCGCCCTGAAGAGCCTGGCCGAGCTGAATCCCGCTGACGCCAGCACATATTACAGCGACATCATTAAGATGTACGACGAGGCCGGCCGGAACGAGAATGCCATCGAGGCGGCCAAGAAGGTCATCGAGCTCAACTCGAAGAGCGAGATGGCCGTCTATAACCTGGCCATCATGTTCCAGAAGCTGAAAAGGTATGAGGAGGCGATCGCCACGTTCAAGCAGGCCTTGACTATAAAGCCCGATTATGATGTGGCCTACTATAATATCGGCTCGTGCTACCTGAACCTCAAGAAGTTCAAGGAGTCCGTCGACGCGTTCAGAAACTATGTCGCCCTCGTCCCCGACAACGCGGATGCCTGGTTGCAGATCGGGGTCTGCTACATGCAGCTCAAGGACTACGAGTCTGCCCTCGAGCCGTTGAAGAAATGCGTCGAGCTGCGGCCGGATTACGGGGTTGCCCTCTTCAACCTGGCCGTCGTCTACCTGAACCTGAAGGACAATTTCAGCGCCCGCGATGTCTATAAGATCCTGGTCAACGTCGACCCCGACCTGGCCGAAAAGCTCAAGAAACACCTCCGCTGAAATGACTGGGCCGAATTTGACTAAAGCTTCCGAATGTGCTATAAATAAGGTCTATTTCAGCACCTGAAGCTCACATTCCCTTCTCCTTTTGAATGGGTATTCCGGTCGAATTCCCTGGCAGCAGCCAGACTTCCCGGAAGGGAATGCCGAGCCTTGGAGCGGCTGGACCCGAGGGCAGGTGGCGGAATAGGCAGACGCGCTAGGCTTAGGACCTAGTTCCTGTTGAAGGAGTGCGGGTTCGAGTCCCGCTCTGCCCATTTGGATACGATTGCCGGTCTTTCCTCCGGGCTGTTCTTCCGCAAGAGAAAAGCCAGGAGAGATATCCCAAAGATCGAGGTGGAAGGCGATGAATGATAAAACGGAGACCATCAAATCCCGGATCACCTCTCCGAGCCCGAGCAAGCGTGAGCTGGAGATCGAAGTCCCGGCCGACGAGGTATCCAAGGAGTGGGATAAAGTCCTCCTGGAATATGCGTCGCGGGTCAGGCTGGATGGGTTCCGGCGGGGGAGGGCACCCAAAGAGATGGTGAAGCGCCTTTTCTACCAAGATATCAAGGACGCGGTCATCGAGAACCTGGCGCCGCGGGCCCTGAGGGAGAGCCTCAGGGCGGAAAACATAAGCCCAGTGGGGACGCCGGTGATCAGCGAGGCGGTCTTCCGGGAGGGCCAGCCTTTTCGTTTCAAGGCGGTTGTCGAGGTCCTGCCCGGGTTTGAGCTTCCTTCTTACAAGAAGATCCGGGTCAAAAAGAGAGAAGTCAATGTCGAGGAGGAAGACGTAGGCCGCTCCCTGGAGGAGCTCCGTCAGAAATCGGCGGAGTATGTTCCGGTCGAGGGAAGGGGAGTGACCGAGGGGGATTATGTGGTGGTCGAATGGAAAGGCAAGGATCTCCAGACCAAAAGATTTCTGCCCACCGAGAAGGTCCTCGTCCTGGCCGGACATCCGGACAACGAGAAGACTCTGAACGAAAACTTGAAGGGGATCACGACGGGAGAAACCCGAACGTTTGTCATTTCCTATCCCCAGGATCACCCCCAGAAGAAAACGGCGGGAAGGACGGTCGAGTACGAAATCAGGGTGATATCGATCAAAGAGAAGAAAGTCCCCGAAATGAGCGATGAATGGGCCAAGGACCTGGGGGAATATGAGAACCTGGCCGCACTGAAGCAGAGGGTGCAGCAGGAGCTCGAGAAGTCCAGAGAGGAGGCGGCTCGGCGGGAGATGGGTGATGAGGCGGTCAAGGGGCTCGTCGAGAAGCTCCAGCTGGAGCTCCCCGAGAGCCTGGTCGAAGAGGAGGCCGTCTCCATCCTGAGGGGCTGGGCGGCTCAGCTCCCCGCCGACCTCCCCTCCACCCAGGTTGAGGAGCTGCGGGAAAAGGCCAAGGGCCAGGCGCTGCGGAGCGTCAAGACCAGCCTCCTGCTCCAGAGGATCGCAGGCGAGGAGAAGCTGACCGTCGGCGATGAGGAGATCGAGGAAGAGATCAAGGCCATGGCCAAAAGAAACAACGTCCCCCTGGCGCAACTCATCGAGAGGGTTAGCCAGGAAGGGAAAAGGGAGGATATCCGGAACGGCCTCCTTCTCCGTAAGGCCATTGACTTTTTGCTCGATAACGCGGTATTATATTAGGACTCCCCATGGCATTAATCCCCTTTGTCGTCGAGCAGGACGGGCGAAGTGAGCGGGCCTATGACATCTACTCGCGTCTGCTCAAGGACAATATCATTTTCATCGGGTCGGAGATTAACGATGAGGTGGCCAACGCGGTGATCGCCCAGCTCCTCTACCTGGAAGCGGAAAACCCGGACAAGGAGATCTCCCTGTACATCAACTCCCCAGGGGGAAGCATCTCGGCCGGGATCGCCATCTACGACACCATGCAGTTTGTCCGGGCAGAGGTGGCCACCATCGCCGTCGGCCAGGCGGCGAGCATGGCGGCGGTGCTGCTGGCGGCGGGGAGGCCGGGAAAACGCTACTCCCTGCCCAACTCGCGGATCATCCTCCATCAGCCGTACGGGGGATACCAGGGCCAGGCTTCGGACATCGCCATCCAGGCCAAAGAGGTGCTGCGGGTGCGAGAGAGCCTGAACGAGATCCTGGCCCGGCACAGCCACCAGGCGAAGGAAAAGATCCAGGCAGACATCGAGCGGGACTTCATCATGACTGCAGCCGAGGCGAAGGAATATGGCCTGATCGACCAGATTATCGCCTCCCGGAACGAGACCAGGAAGTAGCCGTTTTCGGCGGCGCTCTCGCTCATGGATTTCGACGGAAGATAATGGAAGACAATAACTCTAAACAGAGCTCGGGCCCGGTGTTCAAGTGCAATTTTTGCAGCCGGACCCAGGCCCAGGTGAAGAAGCTCATCGCCGGCCCCAAGGGTGTCTATATCTGCGACAATTGCGTGGAAATTGCACATTCTATTATAAATACAGATAAACTCCGGGAAGAGGAAACGCGCCGGCAGAAGGCCGAATCGCTCACTCCGCAACAGATCAAAAGCGCCCTCGACCAATACGTTATCGGCCAGGATAAAGCCAAGAAGAAGATCTCGGTGGCGGTCTACAACCATTACAAGAGGATCAAGCTCAAGAAGGGCCTTTCCGATGTCGAGGTGGGCAAGAGCAACATCCTCCTCATCGGGCCGACCGGGACCGGAAAAACGCTGATGGCCCAGACCCTGGCCAAAATCCTGAGCGTTCCCTTCGCCATATCCGATGCCACCACTCTGACCGAGGCCGGATACGTGGGGGAGGATGTCGAGAACGTCGTCCTTAAGATCTTCCAGGCCGCGGGCGGGAACATCGAGAAGGCCCAGCGGGGGATCATCTACATCGATGAGATCGACAAGATCAGCCGCAAGAGCGACAGCCCGTCCATCACCCGGGATGTATCGGGAGAAGGGGTTCAGCAAGCCCTGCTCAAGATCATCGAGGGGACCGTGGCCAACATCCCCCCGCAAGGCGGTCGCAAGCACCCATACCAGGAATTTATCCCCGTCGACACGACCGATGTTCTTTTCATCTGCGGAGGTGCCTTCATCGGCCTGGATAAGATCATCAGCCAGAGGGTCGGCAAGTCCGCCGTCGGGTTCAAGTCCGAGACCAAGTCCAGGAAAGGGGAGGGGATGGGCAATGTCTATGCCGAACTCATCCCCCAGGACCTGATCAAGTACGGCCTGATTCCGGAGTTGGTCGGCCGAATCCCGGTGGTGGCCGTCTTTGACGACCTGAACATCCATGATCTGGTGGCCATCCTTGGCCAGCCCAAGAACGCTATTGTCAAGCAATACCAGAAACTCTTCGAGATGGAGGGGGTCGAGCTCGAGTTCGAGGATGACGCCCTGTTGGCCATCGCCCGGAAATCGGTGGAGAAAAAGCTGGGCGCCCGCGGACTGCGGACGATCATCGAGGACCTGATGCTCGACCTCATGTATGATCTGCCCACCTCGCGCCGGGACACCAAGATCGTGATTACCCGGAAGATGGTCGAGGACAGCGGGCCGGGCTTCGAACGACTAAAGAAAGCGGTGGGAGAATAAAATATGCCCCAAGAAGCGAACGGCAACGCTGAAATGATCCGCAACATCCCTCTCATTCCCTTGCGGGACCTGGTCATTTTCCCCTCGACCCTGGTCCCCTTCATCATCGGGCGCTCGTCTTCTGTCCAGGCGCTGGACAAGGCCATGGAGCGAGACAAGCTCATCTTCCTATCGGCGCAGATGGACGCCTCGATCGATAACCCAACGCCCAAGGATATCTACTCCCTGGGAGTGACGGCCAAGATCATCCGGACCGTCAAGTCGGACGAAAAGAACGTCAAGGTCATCGTCGAGGCCAAAAAGAGGGCCCGGGTCATTGAATACCTAAGCACCTACCCCTATTACCAGGTCCTGGCCAAGGTCATCAAGGAGATCGAGGACCAGAGCGCGGAGATCAAGGAGCTGCTGAAAAGGGTCCTGGCGCTGTTCGAGGACTATCTCAAGCTCAATCAGAACGCCAACATCGAGTCCATCATCCCGGCCCTGCGCGACACGACGCCGGAGAGGATCACTGATATCATCGCCTCCCACCTTTATCTTCCCCTGGAAGAGAAGCAGAACATCCTGGAGACGATCAACACCCTGGAGAGAACCCGGCGGCTGAACTACCTGCTCGAAAATGAGATCCTGAAGATCCATTCCAAACTCCGGCGGGAAGGGGCGAGGTCGGACCGTCAGAAAGTGGCCGGCAAAGAGGCCAAGCCGAACGTCTTTCCGGCGGGCGCTGGCTTTGGAGCCCGGAAAGAGGACCAGCCGAACGAGATCGAGGAACTCAAACAAAAGGTCAAGAAGGCCAACATGCCTCCGGACGCCCAGGAGAAGGCCCTCAAGGAGATCGAGCGGCTCGAGACCATGCCTCCGATGTCGGCCGAAGCGACCGTCTGCCGGAACTATCTCGACTGGCTGATCTCGATGCCCTGGACCAAGAAATCCCGCGAGAAGAGGGGCCTCAAAGAGGCCGAGCGTGTCCTGGATGAGGACCACTATGGGCTGGAGAAGGTCAAAGAGCGGATCATCGAATTCCTCTCTATCCGTCAGCTCGTCAAGAATCCCAAAGGGGTCATCTTGAGCCTGATCGGGCCGCCCGGTGTCGGGAAGAGTTCTTTGGGGAAGTCTGTGGCCCGGGCGACAGGACGGAAATTCGTGCGCCTGTCGCTGGGGGGAGTCCGGGATGAGGCCGAGATCCGCGGCCATCGCCGGACCTATATCGGCGCCTACCCCGGACGGATCATCCAGATGATCAAGCGTGCCGGTACCAAGAACCCTGTCTTCCTGTTGGACGAGGTGGACAAGATGAGCATGGATTTCCGCGGCGACCCGGCCTCGGCGCTGATGGAAGTCTTGGATCCTGAACAAAACGGCACTTTCCTCGACCATTATATCGACACTGACTTCGACCTCTCCCAGGTCATGTTCATCGTTACGGCCAACATGGTCGAGCCCATCCCGCGGCCGCTCATCGACCGCATGGAGGTCATCCGCCTCCCTGGCTATACCGAGGACGAGAAGCTCCAGATCGCCAAGAGGTTCCTAGTCCCCAAGCAGATGAAGGCCCACGGCCTCAAGGCGGTGAACCTCAAGATCACCGACCCGGCCATGCAGAAGATCATCCGGGAGTATACCCGGGAGGCCGGTGTGAGGAACTTGGAGCGGGAGATCACCTCGGTCTGCCGGAAGCTGGTCAAACGGGTCGTCCAGAAGGGCAAGGAGCACGGCGAGCGGGTGACGCCCAGGAACCTCGAGTCCTACCTGGGCATCCCCAAGTTCCGGCGAATCGGGATCGATAAAAAGGATGAAATCGGAGGCGCCATCGGCATGGCCTGGACCGAGTTCGGGGGGGAGCTGCTGATTTTTGAGGCGACCAAGATCCACGGCAAAGGGAATTTCACCCTGACGGGCCAGCTCGGCGAGATCATGCAGGAGTCCGCCCAAGCCGCGTTCAGCTATGTCCGGGGTAAGATCTTCGAGCTCAACATCGCCAAGGACCTGCACAAGAATTTTGACATCCACGTCCACGTCCCTGAGGGCGCAACCCCCAAGGAAGGGCCGTCTGCCGGGATCACGCTGGCCACCTCTATCATCTCGCTCCTGACCGACATCCCGGTCAACCGGAAGGTGGCCATGACCGGAGAGATCACCCTCAAAGGCAAGGTCCTGCCGGTCGGAGGCATCAAGGAAAAGCTCCTGGCGGCGCACCGCGAGGGGATCCGCGAGGCCATCATCCCGCTCGACAACAAAGCCGACCTCAAAGACCTGCCCAAGGTGATCAAGCAGGAGGTCAAGATCCATCTGGTCGAAAACATGGACGAAGTCCTGAAAATAGCCCTGACAGGCGAACTTCCCCAGAAACCGCCCAAGGAGACACTGGTCATTACGCCGGAGCTTTCCCCTAGGGGAGGGGAGGGCGATGGCCCGACCGAACCTCCTTTGACTCACTGAGGGTTCGCGGAACGATAATCTTCTGAGATCGGAAAACAATTCTTGAGGAGACGTGAACCATGAAAGAGAAAGAGTACAGCCTCGTGGAACTCGAAGAAAGAGAGCTGAAGGAACTCCAGAAGATCGCCGGCCAGGCCGGAGTCGAGGATGAGGAGATCGAGGATGCGAGCAAGCACAACCTGATTTTCAAGGTCCTCGAGGCCCAGGCTAAGAAGAGCGGGCTGCTGTTCTCCGAGGGGGTTCTGGAGACGCTGGAGGACGGGTTCGGCTTCCTGCGGGCGCCGGATTTCAGCTACCTTCCCAGCCAGGATGACATCTACGTTTCGCCTTCCCAGATCAGGAAATTCCAACTCCGGACCGGGGACACGATCAGCGGGATCGTCAGGCCCCCCAAGAACGGAGAGAAATACTTCGCCCTAATCAAGATCGAGGCCGTTAACTTCACCCATCCCGATGTCATCCAGGACCAGCGGCGGAACGTCCATTTCGAGCGCCTGACGCCGCTTTATCCTTTCGAGAAGATCAACCTCGAGGATGGGAACCCCAAGAACATGAACGCCCGGATCATGGACCTCCTGACGCCGATCGGCAAAGGACAGAGAGGCCTGATTGTCTCGCCGCCGCGCGCCGGGAAAACGACTCTCCTTAAGACTATCGCCAAGTCCATCGAGAAAAACCATCCCGAAGTGTTCCTGATCGTCCTCCTGGTCGCCGAGCGGCCGGAAGAGGTCACGGACTTCCAGAGGACCGTCAACGGTGAAGTGGTCGCTTCGACCTTCGACGAACCGCCGGCCCGGAACGCCCAGGTGGCTAATATCGTCCTCGAGAAGGCGAAGAGGCTCGTGGAGATCAAGCGCGACGTGGCCATCCTTCTGGACAGCGTGACGCGGCTGGCCCGGGCCCATAACGCCATCATCCCGCCGTCGGGAAAGGTCCTCAGCGGCGGTATCGACGCCAATGCCTTGAACAAGCCCAAGAAGTTCTTCGGGTCGGCCCGGAAGATCGAGGAAGGAGGAAGCCTGACCATCATGGCGACGGCCCTGGTCGACACCGGAAGCCGCATGGACGATGTCATTTTCGAAGAATTCAAGGGTACCGGGAACATGGAGATCAACCTGGACAGACGGCTGGTCGACAAGCGGCTATTCCCGGCCATCGACATCAACCGTTCGGGGACACGGAAAGAAGAGCTCCTGATCGAGGAGAACGACCTCAACCGGATCTGGATCCTGAGGAAGGTCCTGAGCCAGCTCTCCGAGGTCGAGGCCATGGAGCTGCTTGTCGATAAGCTGGGCAAGGTGAAGACCAACTCCGATTTCCTCAATGCCATGAGCAAGGGGCTCTAAAACCGTCGCCGGACGGCAGGGGAGGGGCGGCGGTTTTCACCCCGGTATCCTCCCTAACGTGGACTTTTATTTCTTCCCCCTGTCTCTCGATCACCCCCCTGAATTCACAATAATCCGTAGCCTTGAATCCCAGGTTTTATAATTCCTTTTTCTCAGACTCTTGCTCGGGGGATTCACGCGATAAAGTATAAATCCTCCTTGAAAGCTGGGCGCCGGTCCAAACCCGGCGAGAAAAAAAAGATGTACCTGAGGTCCGAGATTTTCCACAACTGCACAAAAAATCGGCAGTCGGGATATCCACAGGCTGAGGAAATTTATATCTAATTGAGCTTAAATCAGATTAAGAGAGGCCCAATAGTGCGTCGCATAACAGTTATTATGTCAACTAAAATGATATAGCGGGAAAGCCTCTCCCGAACCGGCTAAAGCCACGCCGGCAATTGGCGGATCAGGGTTTGGACTGCAACCGGGAGATGATCTCTTCGAGAACCTGGATGACTTCTTCCCGGCTGACCGTGTGTTTTTTAAATTCGATCCGGAGATGGTATTCGTCGTTCGGCTTAGGCGCGTAAGTAAAGACAAACGGCTTGCTCGTCTTGGTTTTTCCCTTGAGCTTCTTAGAGAGCTCCCGTGTATCTTCGCGGCGTAAGCCTCGCTGGGTGATCTCGTGGATCAGGCGCTCCATGTCGGACTGCTTTTCCTGCTTGGCGATTTCGATCAAAGTGCTGCGGCTGGTGATCTGGGCCTCCCTGCAGACCTCGCGGAGCTTCTTGGGGATCCGAGCCACGTTGACGATTTCCGTGATCGTCGAGCGCGCCTTGCCGATTTTATCGGCCAGCTGGGCATGGTTGTAACCGTAGATCTCGACCAGCACGTTCAGGCCGTCGGCCTCTTCAAAGACATCAAGGTCCTTGCGCTGCAGGTTCTCTATCAGGGCAAGCTCCATAGCTTCATTATCCTTGACAATCATCTCGATGGCCGGAATTTCCTTGAGGCCGACTCGCTTGGAGGCCACGTACCGCCGCTCGCCGGCGATGATCTCATAGCGGTCATTCTTGGGCCGCACCAGGATGGGCTCAAGGACGCCTTTGGATTTGATGGAGGCCATCAAATCGTCCATGTTTCCGAGTTCGCTCCGGGCCTGCTGGGGGTTGGGGTCGATTTTGCCCAAAGGAACCATCCGGATACGCGGCCCAGAAACCCGGGCCGATAAAAAGTCGACGAAATGGTCATCGTGTCTCATGGTGATGGTATCTGGCAGTCCGGATCTCTTAATTTTTGGCACGCTTTAGGATCTCCTCAGCGATTTTGCGGTACTGCATGGCCCCGACGGAATGGGGAGCGTAGGTGAAGATGGACTCCTTGTAGGCGGGGCTTTCCTCGAGTTTGACGCTCTTGGATATAAGGGTTTTAAAGGCGAGGCCGCCAAAGACCTTGCGGATTCTTTTGACCACGTCCTTGGAGATGTTGGTCCGTTTATCGTGCAGGGTAATAAGAATGCCGAGGATCCGGAGGTCGGGATTGGCCACTTTCTTGACCTTGTCGATCGTTTCCAGGAGGTCGTCCGTGCCCTCAAGACAAAGATAAGACGACTGGATGGGAATTAAGATATGGGTGGCCGCAACGAGAGAGTTGAGAGTGATCAGCCCGAGCGTGGGCGGGGTATCAATCACGATGTGATCGTACCTGAGCCGGATCGGCTCGATAATGTCCTTAAGTCGATAGTGGCCATCGATTTCCCCGAGGAGCGAAGGCTCGAGTTTGGCCATGGAAATCTTGGAGACGGCGATATCGAGGGCCGGGATGGTGGACTGAGTGACGATGCTTTCCAGCCCTTCATCGGGGTGCATAAGGACATCGTAAAGCGACTTGGGATGCTGACTGGGGTCGTTGAGGACGGAGAGGGTGCTGTGGGCCTGAGGGTCGGTATCGACGAGAAGAATTCGGTTGCCCAGCAAAGCCAGAGCGGCCGAGACATTGAGGGCGGTCGTGGTCTTCCCCACTCCGCCTTTTTGGTTGGTAATCGCGATAATCAAGCTATCTCCTCCAAGGCTGGGCTTCCGAAGGGTCTAGGGTAATCCATGGAAATAAAAAAAGCAAGGGATAAAATAAACAAGAAATCATAGCGGAGGATGAAATCGGGAAAATTGAGGAAAGGGGCAGGCTGCGGCAAAAGAAAAAAAGATGTCGGCATGCCGACATCTATATAGGTTATTGATAATAAACGGAATGAAGATATTTCGGGTGGGGTTGAAGACGAAATAGGGCAGCGGGGATAAGGAAAAGGCAATCGCTAGTATATCTGGTTGCTGTTGGGGTTGTGTTTTCGTATAATCGATGGCCGCGAGAAAATGAGATGAAAGAAAAAGTCCGATTCCGGCGGGAGATGAGCCTTCTCGATTCGGTCTTTCTGGTGATAGGGAGCGTAATCGGGACGGGAATATTCATGACGACGGGGTTTGTTATCGCTTTCGTAAGGTCGCCCTGGCTCGTTATGGTCGTGTGGGCTTTGGGCGGGTTGATCACGCTAACCGGAGCGTTGTCATTCGGCGAGCTGGCGGCGATGTATCCCCAGGCGGGGGGGCAGTTTATCTACTTAAGAGAGGCTTACGGGGAGTGGTCCGGGTTCCTCTTCGGCTGGACGTTTTTCTGGGTCATCGAATGCGGGGGAATCGCCGCCCTTGGCGTCGGGTTTGCGGAATACTTCGGGTACTTTTTCCCCTCGGTCTCCAACCAGACGATCCTCTTCCAGGCGGAGATCGGGGGTCTCCCCTATTCGCTTTCGGTCGGGCAGTTCGTTGCCGTCGGGGCCATCATTCTCCTTTCCGGAATCAACTATTTCGGGCTGAAGAGCGGCCTGTTGGTGCAGAACCTCTCCGTCTTTCTGCGGGTGGCCAGCATCGGCGTCCTGGTTATCCTCGGCTGGTTCGTGGGCCGGAAGACCGGTATGGGAAACTGGCACCATTTTTTCCAATCGAGCGGCGCCTTGGGAATGAAGTCATTCGGGCTCGCTCTCGTCGCCGTGCTCTGGACTTATGACGGCTGGTACTCCGTCAATTGCACGGCCGGGGAGGTCAGGAAGCCGGAGAAGACCATTCCGCTCAGTCTCCTCTTGGGGACGGCGGGAGTGGTCGTGATTTACCTGCTGATGAACAGTGTCTATCTGGCCGCCCTTCCTCTCGAAAGGATGAGTGGAGTCGCCCGGATCGGAGAGCTGGCGGCGACCTCTCTTTTCGGCCAGGGGGCGGCCGGGTTTGTCGCGGCGGCCATCACCATCTCCACCTTCGGCTGCCTGGCCGCGACCATCCTCTACGGGCCGAGGGTGTATTACGCCATGGCGGAGTCCGGGTTATTCTTCCGGAGCATGAGCGTCATCCATCCGAGCTTCCGGGTACCCGGCCGTGCCATTATCTGGCAAGGCGTCTGGGCTTCGATCCTCTGTCTTTCCGGCACCTATCAGACTCTCTATGAATACGTGGTTTTCGCCCTGGTATTGTTCTTCGCCGCCACCGGGGCCGCCGTATTGGTCCTGCGGTTCAAGAAACCGGACCTGCCCAGGCCATACCATGCCTGGGGCTATCCGGCCGTTCCCTTGATCTTTGTCTTGATCAACCTGGCGGTCTTCGGGAACAGCCTTTATTCGCAGCCGCGCGAGTCGCTCCTCGGCTTGCTGATCATCCTGGCCGGCGTGCCCGCGTTTCTCTACTGGAAGAGGAAAAAAAGCGATAATTCCTATAGGAATTATGTAGAATAAGCGGCCTTCCCCCCGCGGCCGATCAGGAGGCCAGCTTCCCGTCGATGGCAATGACTTTTCTCTGGAGGCCGATTTTCACCCCGCTCAGCTCGACCGCCCTTTCGACGATCCGGTAAAGTCCGGAGCAGCAGGGAACGGTCATGATGGCCACGGCCAGCGACCTGAGGCCGTTCTGCTTGATGAGCTCGGCCAGCTTCTCGATATAACCCTCTGTTTCATCGAGCTTGGGACAGGCGATGACGAGCTTCTTTCTCTTGAGCAGGTCGGGATGGAAGCTTCCCAGGGCGAAGGCCGTGCAGTCGGCGGCGATGAGCAGGTCGCTCCCCTTGAAATAGGGCGCATACGGGGAGACGAGGTGGAGCTGGATCGGCCACTGCCGGAGCTCGGACGCTCCCGAGATGGTCTTGCCCTCCCCTCCCCCGCTCCCGGCCGGGATCTCGCAGGGAGCGCTTCCCGGACAGCCCCCCATCGAAGGGATCCTTTTCAGTCCGGCCGCTCCGTGGTGCCCGTGGGCGTCGAGGCTTTCGATTCCGTGGACGTGTTTGGCCGCTTCCTTCCCCCTTGTTTCGAGGACGTAGTTGTAGGCCGCCCCGGAGTCGTAACCTTCGCCTTCCCGCTCCACTATTTTCAGCGCGCCTGTCGGGCAGACATCGAGGCAGGCGCCCATGCCGTCGCAATAGATCTCTTTGACCAGGACGGCCTTGTTCTCATCGTCCAGGGCCAGCGCGCCCTCGGCGCAGGCGGTCGTGCAGAGGCCGCAGCCGTCGCAGAGGTCTCTTTCGATTTCGATGATCTTTCTATTCATAGCCAGACTCTCCTTGTGGATCTCGAGTTACATGGTAGCAGGGAAAAAACAACAATTCCTTGACTTAAGTCAAAAATATCTTTAGCGGTTGAGCTCTTGTCTGAGTTTGTCGCAATCCAGGACGCGGATGCGTTTCCCCCTGACCTCGATCAGACCGTCTTGCTCCATCCTCTGGAAGGTCCGGGAAAGAGTCTCGCTGATCGTACCCAGATGCTTGGCCAGCTCGGACTTTTTGATGGTGAGGTCGATAGCGCAGGAGCGTTCGGTGGCGCAGTTGGCGATTAGGAACTGGGCGAGCCTCTGCCGGACAGTGCGCAGGTTGAGCGTTTCGATCCGTTCATTGAGCAGAATGCACTTGTTGGCCAGGAGGACTAGGAAGAACTCCGCTACAGCGGGGTCCGATTGGATACTCCTCAGCACCGCCGGCCGCTCGAAGTAGAGCACTTCCGTATCCTTGGTTGCCCGGGCGAAGGCCGGGAATTTTCCCGAGACAATGGCGACCGCTTCACCGAAGAAATCGCCTGGCCGGAGGCGGACGATCTCGACCTCTCTGCCGGCATCGTCCATCCGGAAAATACGGACCTCGCCGCTGAGGACATAGAAAAACCCGCGGGCGTCCTCCTCAGCCAGGAAGAGGAAGGCGTCTTTTTTATAGCTCCTTTTAACCCCCAACGCGGCGATTTTCTTATCTAGATCGTCCATTGTTATCTCGGTTACCGCGCCAGGAGCTTCTCCAGCACCTCCCCCCCATGCGGTGGCGATAGTCGAGAAGGGCCTGCGGGTCTTTGGCGTAATCCTGGCCGCGGATAGTCATCATGCCCTCTCGGACGAAGGGGTAATTCTCGGGGTCGGGCTCGTCGAACCAATACAGGTCGTCTTTCATCACCTTGTAGGCGCCCTCCGCCCACCAGACCGCGGCCACGCTGTCCTCGGCCAACCGATAGCCGTATTCTTGGGCATAAACAGTTGATAATAAAATAATTAACAGAAATCCGGGGAATGCGAGCGAGAGCCCGATCCTTCTTTTGTTGCGGGGCTTAGAAAAATGTGTTCATTATCACCCTCCCTCAGCTTAACATTCTCTCGCCGCGAGATCAGAGACTCACTTACTCATTGGCTTCAGTTGACTCCGCTTTTCCCCGGGTTCCCAGCGGTCTACGGGCATGATCAGGCAAGTCGGTCCTCCCCTTCCCTTGACGAACTCGGAGAGGTCAACCCGGAGGACAAGGAACCCCGCTTTTTGGAGCGTCTGCGCCGTACTCGGGCATCTTTTTTCCACGATGACCCCTCCATTACCCAGGGCGATGACGTTTGCGCTCGAGTCCTCCGGGCAGGGAATTTCGACCACTTCGAACCCGTCAAAAAAACCGTGGGGAAAGATACGTCGGCAGCAGACTACGGTCCTGGGACCGATGGCACTCATCGCGCCTCCGATGTGAAGATGGGGCAACGGAAGCGAAAGCGCTCTGACCTCCACGCCCATGTTCATCAGGAGCCGGGAGAGCTGGCGGACGCCGCTCCGGTTCGTCCTCTCGGAGAGGCCGACAAAGGCAATCTTCCCGGCGAGGATGACATCCCCGCCCTCGACCGTCCCCGGCTTGTCGATTTTTCCCGCGCAGGGCACGCCGAGCGAATCCAGAGCCGAGGTCATCCAGTCCTCCTCGCCCCTTCGTGTCCTCAGGCCCATCCGCAGCTTAATATATCCATCCGGTGTCACCAGCCCCGCGTCGCGGGCAAAAACGGAGTTGGGATGGCCGGCGAGCTCCCGGATGTTGACCACCCGGGCTCCGGAATGGCGCAGGACGGCCCGCAGCTTCCGGTGCTGGGCGGACGCTTTGTTCCGGTCGGCCGCCGCCCCGATGTTGTGCAACTCGGGGTTTTCAACCTGAAAATATTCATGCCGAGGTGCACAGACCACCACCCGCCGCAGCCGGTCTCCTTCGCTTCTGACCATGGGCCTCTCTCCTTTCTAACACCTTACCAAAATTGGCTTCTTTACGCTATAATCCAGAGCGTCCCGATTCCGGCGTGAGGAGAGACCTGTGGCTGAAAGTGGGCTGATCAAGAAGCTGATTGAAAAGCACGGATTCGATGGTGTGGCCATGGTTTCGATCGATGAGACGTGGTCGGCCATGCGCTTCCGGCCGAAAGACAAGGTCGGCCAAAGCCGGTAAGACTGATCGGGCGAGTTTGCCCAAGGATTGGGCGTTTTTTCTAGAAGCGGAACACGATTCCCAAATGGGTCTTGACCAGGTCGGTAGTGGACATCAGGGGCTCATATATGAGAGAACCGTGTTCCCGGCGGATCGAACCCTCCCTCAGGTATTCCGCAGTCTTGCCCTTGAAATAGCGAACGCCGATCTCCATATTTAGGGAGAACAGGGACCGTCCCTGGTGGCTGCGGATCTCCAGGGCCCGGACAACAGCCCCCGCTCCCGCCCCGCAGGTGAGAGCCCAATCATCGAGATTGGTGGTGGTCGCGATATCTTCGGACCAATCGCCGTCATCATTGACAGAAGTGTAGGTGAAAAGATAGTTAAACCCGACCAAGGCTTCCACATAAGGCCGGAAAGGCCCCTCGACCGGGGAAAAGCGGAACACGGCCGCCGACGAAAAAATGCTGTTCCAGGTCGTGACATCGACAAGAACATCTGGAATGTCATGGCTGAAGGGCTCTATGCGCGTCTCGCTCCCGTAGTTCATGTATTCCAGGCTGATTCCGACCGAGAAGGGGGACCTAGGCAGCTGGTAGAAGAATTCGCCAGATAATCCGTAGAATGTCCGATCGACATTCATCCTGAAATCGTTCTGGGGGTAACCCATCAGAAAGTTCAAGGAAGCCTGGAAGCGGTCGCCAGCCAATGTTGACTGGCCAAATGCCAAGATCATAAGGAATGCTGCCAGGACAAGCTTGGGTTTCTTCATCTCCATTTCTCCTCGGCTAGATCCGGCCAAACCTGTTTGCTCGACTTATCTCAGAGCAATTTTTATGCCATTCCGCTCCCCCAGGCAAAAGACTGGCGACCTGCTGGGATGTCGCTAAAAATGGTCATATGTCCCTTGAAAATTGGGGAGAATTCTGAGGAGACTGCTCCTCGACTCGACGAAACCGATTCCCTCTGAATGATAATGGAGAGCGCTGGAGCTTCTGTTAAGATAAGAGCTAATCGGACAAGCCGGATATCTGGATGGACTCTGCTATCTGGCGAAGGACTATCAGGGCGTCCTTTCCTTCCACCCTTATTATCCAGACTTCGAGGCCCCGGATGAGGGCCGCAGCCGATCTTTGACCGTCCGCGGAATCCAGGAGAAGCGCGTCCTCCTTCCTGGTTTTCAGCCGCCCCTTCTTCCCGTCCGGCACGAGTCTTTCCAGTTTTTCCCATACGGCCGTCTCCGGGTCTTCCCAAGGATAGATCTCGTGTTGTTCGAGGACGGCCGTTTCGCCGGCCGGGCCGTCGAGGCCGATGACAGTCCGGTCCGGCCAGACGGCATCGAGTTTGCCAAACCGGAAACCGGCCGGCTTCGCCAGGCGGATGCTCAGCCAGGGATTGTCATAGCCGTCCTCCGTGATCGCATACGGCCCGGCTCCCGGGGACACGGGATAGGCCTTTCCGCCGGTTTCATATCCGAGGATCTCGATCCCGACCTGGCCGAAGACTTGTTGGGCCGCGCCCAGACTGATTTCAGCCAGGCCCGCGGCCAGGGAGGAGGCAACCAGAGAAATCCGCGTCGCGTCCGCGGCGCCCGCGTTAACAATGGCCGCGTCCAAAGGAACCCAGCTCTCACCGATCATGACTTCAGCCCAGGCATGGCCTCCGAACATGCCGAGGGCATAGACATAGCCCATGACGATCCGGGACGGAATGCCCGCTGCCCGGGCCAGAGTGGCGAGCAGAGTGGCATAGCCGACGCAGGTCCCGCGGCGGTCGCGGATGATTTCCGTGGCGGGAGCAAAGACGATGCCCAGGTCGAAGCTCATGTTCCCGGCGACCCAACGTTCGAGGGACAGGGCGGCCCGAAAGGCGTCCTTATCGGTGCCAACAAGCTCGTGTGCTAAGCGCAGGATTTCTGCGTCGTCCGACTGGATGTAGGCGTTGGGCTCAAGGTATTGGCGGTTGATCTCCGTCTTGGCGACAGGAAAGACTGTTCCCGGCGGCACCTCGGGACGGCGGATCTCGAGGATGACCTCCTTTTCCGACCCGGAGAGAACTTTCTGGCCCGCGATTTCAAGGTTCGGCCAGCCCAGGTCCGGGTTGCGGTGGAGCAGCCTGAGCTTCAGATAGTCGATGGGCCGTGCCCGCGGCAGGCGGATGTTGGTCCGGACGATCGAGCTCTGGTAGATCTCCTGGGGGAGCTCTCCGCCAGACGCGGCGGCAAGGGCTGAAGATTTCTCGGACCTCCAGACCTCGATTAACCCGAACGGCCCCGGTTCCTCCTGTTTGAGGAGGTTTCCCTGCTCATCCAGCCAGCCCGTCCGTTTGATCGGCAGGCCCTCGAGGATTTCCTCGACTTTAAGGGCGGCGACCTCCCGGGTCCCGATCTTGACGGTCTCCCGGGAAAGGACGGTGCGGGTGATCCTCCCGATCAGGGATGCTTCGGCCACATAGGTTTGAATCGTCACTTTGTCCCCGGGATTCCTGAGCCCGGCGGCTGTCAGGCGGCGAATGCCCTCGGGGCCGTGTAGCTCTCCCGTATAGTTCAGTGTGCTGGTGTATGTTTTCCCGCCGGATTCGTTCTGGACTTCGATCGCACCCTCACGGATAACAGCTTCCGACTTGGTCGCCTGGTTGGAGGCCGTCATCTCGTAGCGGACGCGGCGCAGGAGCCCTTCCGGAGTCTCCTCCGAAGCAGAGAGAAAGCCGATCTCGACCCGGCTGCCCAGGCGGTTGAGCACGATGCGCATATCTGAATCGGTGTTCAGACCCTGCTCTTGAGGTTTCGTCTCCTCATGAAGATAGCCCACCGGCTGGCCCGAAATCTTGATGACATACCAGAGGTCGGTCGCGTCGGCCAGAACACGTGCTGAAAGCCCATAGAGATGGGCCGGGGCCGCAAGGGTCAGGCACCAGACGACGGACAGGGCCAACGCAACCGCGGTCAGGCGGCACTTTTTAGGATGGTCTCTCAGGTTTTGGCCGGACATGGCGTGACCTCCGATTTTCCGAAATTCGATCCAGCCCTCCATTATACTTTTTTCTCAGGGATGGGCAATTTGGGGATGGAGAAGTGACCTCTCAGGTTTAAAAACCTGAGCGGGAACGCTGACATACCCAAATTGCCCATCATATGATTGGTGATGCTTCCAAGGAATCTTAATAGATGCGCTGGCGATACTTGCGATGCCTAACAAAAAAGGATGTCAATACAGCTATTCCCCCCAGCAAAATCCCGGCCAACCCGAACATTTTCCACTTTCGCCGTCTAACCATTGTCTTTCTCCCAATTATTTTGTCGAATTCCGCCTCATTTTGTGGATAAAATAGGAACCGGGAGGCAAAGATGCGGTTTCCTAGTTTTCTCTCCAGAGCGGCTTTATTATCGCTGCTTTCGGGTTTATGTTTATCGGTCGGTCTGCTTTCATTCGCCCAGGTGCAGTACGGCACGGGGACATGGGACGCCGACCTCTTCGGGAACCACAGGGTGGTCATCAGAGTCCCGGGCAAAGCCGGCGCGGTTTGGGTGCGTATCCCCTGGCGGCGGCGCGACCTCAACCCGGAGAAGAAGATGGTCATTTTCGTCGATGCCGCAACGGGGAAACAGATCCAAAATGTCTGCCCGGTGGCCGTCAGCCGCGAGGCCGGGGATTTTGTGTTTGAGCCGGCGACTGCGCCGGGCGATTATTATGTCTATTATCTGCCCAACGTCATGAAAGGACGGTCGAATTACCCGACCGTTGTCTATCCGGAGCCGGTTTTCGACGCCGATGCCAGGTGGCTTCTAAACTTCGGCCTCTCCCCTTTCCATCCGCCGACCAAGGATGAGGAGGGCTTTGCTCAAGCTCAGGTTGTAGAGATCCAGTCGATCGACGAACTGAACAGCTTCTTCCCGATGGAGGTCATCGCCACCTCGGAGGAGACGCACGCACTTCTGGCGAGATATCCGGACGCTTCCTACCTTCTCTTTCCCGAAGACCGCCGCTTTTCCGTCCGGATGGCAGACGACCTGCCTCGGCGCTGGATCCAAAGCGGGCCGAAAAGTGATTTTATAGGAGAGGCGCTGCGCGGAGAATTTTATGCCTTTCAGATCGGGGTTTTCGCCGGCCGCACCTCGATCGAGGATCTGGATGTCACATTCAGCGACCTGAAACTGGTCCCGACCTCCCCTTCCCCGAGCTGGCAGACCTTCATCCCCGCTTCCGGAGCTCACTCCTTCAACACCCGCGGTGTTAACTGGGACGGCAGGGAATTCAAGAAGGTCTGTGCCGTCCCCAGAGGCAAAATCCAGCCGCTCTGGTGTGGCGTCCAGGTTCCCAAAGGTATCCCCCCCGGCAAATACCAGGGCGAGGTCACTGTCAGTCCCAAAGGTTTGCCGCCGAACCGGATTAAGCTCCTCCTCGATGTCCAAAACGATGTCCTCGATGACGCCGGTGATTCCGAGCTCTGGCGGATGTCCCGCCTCCGCTGGCTCGACTCGAGGATCGCCTTCGACGATGAGGTCATCCCGCCCTATACGCCGCTTTCTATCAAAGACAAGACGGTATCCTGTCTCGGAAGATCAGTGGACATCGGGCAGGACGGCCTTCTCGCGGGGATCACCAGCTTTTTCCTGATCGATGTGACCGGATTCCGGAAGGAGGGACGCGAGCTCCTGGCCTCCCCCATCGCGCTCGTCCTCATCGAGAAGAGTGGAGGTGCCCTCAAATGGAATGGAGACGGGCCTCGATTCGTCAAGCTTACTCCCGGCGCGGTCGTCTGGGAGGCGGAAAGCCGGTCCGGTCTGTTCGTCCTGTCCTGCAGCGCCCAGATGGAATTTGATGGATTCGTCGAGTTCAAGCTCAGACTAGAGGCGGAGTCCGCCGCCGAGGTCGACGATATTCGTCTTGAGATCCCCCTGGTCAGAGATGTCGCCAAGTACATGATGGGATTGGGCTTCAAGGGCGGCCTTCGCCCTTCGCAATTCGAATGGGCCTGGGACCAGACGAAGAACCAGGACGCCCTCTGGATCGGGGATGTCAACGCCGGCCTCCAAGTCAATTGGCGTGATGAGAATTATTCGCGGCCTCTCAACACCAACTTCTATCTCTCCAAGCCGCTTAACCTGCCGCCGTCCTGGTGGAATGAGGGCAAGGGGGGTTGCACGGTCAAAGAGAAAGGCGACGGCACCGTCCTCGTAACCGCCTCGAGCGGCCCCCGCCTCCTCCGGGCGGGTGAAGTGCTCCATTTCCATTTCAACCTGCTCCTTACGCCATTCAAACCGATCGATCCCCAGTCTCATTTTTCGACGCGCTTCTTTCATGCTTTCAAGCCTATCGCCGATGTGGCCTCGACCGGCGCCAACACGATCAACGTCCACCATGCCAACGCGGTTAACCCTTACATCAACTATCCGTTCCTGCGGCCGGCCGAGATGAAAAAATACATCGACGCGGCGCATGCCCGCGGGATGAAAGTCAAAATCTACAACACCATCCGGGAGCTATCGAACCGCTGTGTCGAGCTCTTCGCGCTGCGCAGCCTGGGAGACGAGATCTTCTCGCGCGGCCCCGGCGGCGGCTTCTCCTGGCTCCAGGAGCACCTCGTCTCCAACTACATTGCGGCCTGGTTCGTGCCCGAACTCAAGGACACGGCCATCATCAACAGTGGTCTGTCCCGCTGGCATAACTATTACTTGGAGGGCTTGGACTGGCTCGTCAAGAATGTCGGGATCGACGGGCTCTACATCGACGATGTGGCCTTCGACCGGACGACGATGAAGCGGGTCAGGAAGGTTTTGGAGCGCGGCCGTCCGGGGGCGCTCGTCGACCTTCACTCGGCCAACCAGTACAACTCGCGGGATGGATTCGCCTCGAGCGCCAACCTCTACCTTGAGCACTTCCCCTTCCTCAACCGGCTCTGGTTCGGCGAGTACTTCGATTATAACTCGGCCCCGGATTATTGGCTGGTCGAGATTTCGGGGATCCCTTTTGGGCTGCTGGGAGAGATGCTCAATGACGGTGGAAACCCTTGGCGGGGAATGATATACGGGATGACCAACCGTCTCCCCTGGTCGGGCCAGAACCCGGCCCGGATCTGGAAGGTCTGGGATGAATTCGGGATCGAAGAGGCGCGGATGATCGGCTACTGGTCGGCCGATTGTCCCGTTAAGACCGACAACCAAAATGTCTTGGCTACGGCCTATGTCAAAAAAGGAAGGGTTCTGGTATCTTTAGCGAGTTGGGCCGACGAGCCCGTCAAATGCCGGCTCTGGATCGATTGGAAAGCGCTGGGCATGAACGGGCAAGACGCTCGGCTCCATGCTCCGGAAATTGCCGATTTCCAGCCGGAGTCGACATTCCGGCCCGAGGACCCGATCCCGGTCGAACCCGGCCGAGGCTGGCTGCTGGAACTGAAATAGATCACCCTATAAGGAGTTAAAGGATGAGTCTCACCTTGTCGCTCTTGTCTGGGTCGTTCGGAATCTGCCGCCTGGAGCCGGAGGCGAAGATTCCCGATTGGGCGAACGCCGGCGACTTTATGTCGATAACGCGGACTAGCGACGAGCTTTCGATCGTGTGTGCTGGGGCGAAAGTGCCGGAGGGAGTGAAATCCGACCGCGGCTGGCGCTGTTTCAAAGTGGAGGGGCCTCTCGATCTCTCGCTGACGGGTGTGCTCGCCTCGTTGGCGAACCCGTTGGCCGAAGCGCGGATTAATATCTTTGCCGTCTCCACCTTCGATACGGATTACCTGCTGGTCAAAAAGGACAGGGTCTCTCGGGCGTCAGAGGTTCTCATCCGGTCCGGGCATCGCCTAACCAACCGCTGAACTCCAAGAATGCATTGGCCAAGTCGCCGGTTGACTGGGGCTCTCCGCGTAATCGGACGATAGACTTTTTCTGCGGCTTTGCAGGAACTCGGGATTGTTGTTATGATAGACATGGGTCGTCGAGCAGGATGAGACAAAGCCAATTACTTATGGTCCTGGCCGGAATCGGCTGGCTCCTTCTTTTTACCGGGTTCGGTTTTCCTGAGGACCCGGTCGCCCAAAGCCAATGGACCGCATCCCCTCTCCAGCTGGATGGCCTGGCCGAGGAGTGGCGGTCGGATTCCCTTCTCCATGTAAAAAAAATCGATCTGGATTACGGCTTCAGGAATGACGGCCGGAATCTCTATATCCTGCTCGTCTTCAGGAACCCCAAGTTTCTGAGCTCGATCGACGCTGTGGGAATAACCATCTCCAGCAGCCCTGAGGGGATCAAAAATAGAAACAATGGGGTCAAGTTCCTCAAGAAGATTCTTACGGCCGATCAGTTCATCGTGATGCTGGAGTACCAAGGCGCACACCTGACAGGGGGAAAAAAAGAAGAGCTTCGAAGGCAACCCCAGCATTCCGTATTGGCAGCTTATGCGGTCGATAAAAAAGGAAAAATCCTCTCGCCCACAGGATCCGCGATCGGTGTAGAGCCGCCGGCTTTCCAGACGACAAAACAAGAGAACGTGGTGACCTATGAATTCCGGATTCCCCTGGCTTCCCGAGAGGTTCATCCCGCGGGGATAGGCGCCGAACCAGGGACAACCCTTTCGGTTTCTTTTGAATGGGGAGGATCGGCCCAAAAAACGCTCCGGCCCAGGACCAGTTGGTCAACGCCCTCGTCCATTGTATCTGGCGGCGCCCTTGCTGACAACGGAGAAACTCGGGCCCAGGAGTTTTTGAACTCCTTTGATTCGATGTCGAGGCCGTCGCTGGAGACGAAAAAATATGCCTTCCGGGCCGACGTTCAACTGGCCAAACAGGTGAGCGTATCGGATATCTATCCGAGCGTCTCTTCTCTTGACTAGAATTCCACTCGCAGCCCGATCTGCGCCCGCCGTGGGAAGAAAATCTCGTCGGTCTTCCGGTAAGCGTCAGACCATAGGTCATAGCCAGGATGGATGGTCGGAGGATTGCTGGCCCGATAGCCGATGACCGTGTTCGAATTGAGGACGTTGAAGATATCGATCATGGCACTGAGTTTCACTGTCTTGTAGATCGGGAACGTTTTTTGGAGCCTGAGATCCAGCAAACTCCAGGCGGGGAACCTCTCCTCCCCTCTCGGATCTGCCAGTATGGTCCGCTCCCCTTGATCGGGATAGACTCGCACGAATGACGGGATCGGCCTTCCCGTCTGGTAGAGGTAATTCACGGCGGCCAGGATATCCCAGGGGAAAGAGATGCTGGCCGAAACCTTGAGGCTCCACGTCCGGTCGTGGTTCAGAAAGCTCCGAGCGTTGGTCAAGTCGTTGGGGTCCTGTCCATAGTATTGGGTATACCAGATCATCGCCTGCTGGTTCATCACATGGGCCGAGTTGTTCAAGCCCTCCATCCTCGACCAGGTGAGAGAAGCGCTCAGCTGCCAATTGTCCGAATACCTCTTGGTCAACGAGAATATAGCGGCCTTGTAAGCCTGGTCGAATTTTTGGCCGAAACGGGACGGTTGGGTGATCCAGTAATCGTTTGTTTCCATATCGCTGGTCTGGTTCCAGACCGGGTAAGACCGGCCGTTGTCGGGAGACACCATTTCGACCTGCTCGTAAGTGGCCCCCTTGTCTTCCCAGCCGACGAGGTTCTTCTCCTGCTTGTAAATGTAAGAAGCTCCGACGGACAGGTTAGGGATGAGTTCTCGCTCTAGGCCGATCGAAAACTGGTCGGCATACGGATTCTTAAGGTCGGGGTCGACGGTATAGTTCATAGCGCCGGGGATGGAGTCAACAAAAACCCAATCGTTGAGGTCCCAATCCCAGGCATACATCGTCCAGTCGGTGACATTGGGACCCGGCCAGTTCCAGTTGGACATGAGCAGGGCATCGTAATAGCGGCCGCAGGATGCTTTGAGGAGGGTCTTCTTGTCCGAGGTGAGCTGAAAAGCCAGGCCAACCCGGGGAGAGACGGTGGTCCACTTGACCACATCGGGGACCTCCGGAGTCGTATCTCCCGTCTCTTCCCATCCCTTATAGACCGGGAACGACTGGATCGAGCCTATGCTGTGATCGACCCTGAGCCCCAGATTGACCATTAATCGGTTCCCGATCTTCCAGGAATCATCGGCGAAGGCCACGAAGGAATTGACGACTCCGCCGTATGAAAAGACGTCCTGTTCGTACATATAATAAGGATAGCCGGCATAATCATAGTAAAAACGGCCTCCCGTATAGCCGCCGTGATTGTCGGCGGTCCCTCTGTTGTATTGGACTCCCATTTTGAAATCGTGGGTTCCGCCGAGAAAATCTTCGGCGAAGTAGGACAGGCTGGCGCTGGCCTGGTGCCTGGACACCGCATACATCCAGGGCCACCAGGCTCCTTGGGAATTGACTCCGGTAAGGCCATCATAATGACTCGGGGTGGCAAGCGATGAGTGGATGGGGAGCCAATCGTCAGTGCTCCGCCATCCTCCGTATTTCAGGTCGAGAAAGGCCTTGTTGCTGATCAGCCATGTATACATGAGGTTCCAAGTGGGGTTTTCCCCTTTTTCTGAACCCAGGGCTTCTCTGGTGACATAGGGCGTGAGGGGGTCGGGGATGTCAAAATATTCGTAGTAAAAAGAGCCGACCAGCCGATGGTTCTTCCCTATCTGGGAAGAGAGCTTGAAGAAGGCTTTATCACCGATGGTGTTGGCCGGGAACTCGGGATCGGAAAGCCAAGCCGTGTAGGAATCTTCCTTTCTTTCGTAGGAGCCGAAGAACCAGAGTCTGTCTTTGAGGATCGGTCCTCCCAGGCTGAATGAGGCGTCCAGGAATTTATCCCGATGGTAGGAGAAGGCTTCCGGATCTTCCGGCCTGGGGTTGTTGTCGGCCACGAGTTTATGAAACTGCCCGTAGTAGCTCAGGCTTCCTTGGAATGTGTTTCCCCCCGATTTGGTGACGATATTGATGACCGCCCCCGTGAATTGCCCGTACTCGGCCGGAGCGCCTATCCCCATCGTCTCCACCTCGGCAAAAACATCGGGATTGACCCACTGCCAGGGAGAACCCACGTCGAGATTCCGGATATCCACTCCATCGAGCTGATAATCGCTGGACTCATAATTGGACCCGTAGGCAACGATCCTGTCTCCCTCCTGGGTGTTCATGATCAGCCCGGGAGCCTGTTTGACGACGTCGAAAAAGGTGAACCGGCCGCTGGGGAGCTGCTCCAAGAGTTCCTTGCCGAAGGTGGTCGTCAGGCCCGATTTGGTCACATCGACGAGAGGTGCCGGAGCCACAACGGTCATGGATTCCTCGATGGCGGCGACCTTCAACACAATGTCTTGGGTAACGGTCGTATCCACAGAAACCTTGATGTCCAACCTCTTAACGGTCTCAAACCCTTTGAGGCCGCAAACCAGGGAGTACGACCCGGGAGGGAGGTTGATGAAGCGGTAAGTCCCTTTTGCAGATGTCACCTCTGAGTAAACGCCTCCCATCAGAGCGGGGCTGGCGAGTTCCACCGTCACTCCAGGAAGGGGACCGCCTTCCTCATCGGTGACTGTCCCCATGATTTTTCCGGTCAGTCTCTGGCCGTAAGAGAAGCCGACGGCGACGGCGGTCAAGAAAACCAGAAAGGTGACCCATTTTGCGGGACTTTTTTTAGTGCCCATTTTCCCTCCTTGGACCGGTCTCAAGATTTCGTTATCCGTGGTGCCTGGCATTAATCCTTTCGCGATCGGATCTCATTAATCACCCCGTGCGAGATAAAGATAAAGCCGGCCGACTATCAATGTCAAGGACGAGAGACGTTTCAAATTTGTTGTGTTTTGGGGTATGATCTCAGCTGCACGATTATCCAAGGAGGCGGCCATGATTCTGAAGTCTATTATCTCCCTCGTTCTGAGTGTCTATCTCTTTTTCTCTCCGGCTCTGGCCCAAACCAAGGACAAGAAAGCGTCCTTCGACGGCCAGGCGGCGTTTGGCTACGTCCGGGTTCTGGCCGCGGATACGATGCTGGGACGGAAGAGCGGCGAGCTCGGCGGCCAGATGGCAGCCGAATACATCGTCTCGAAGCTCAAAGAATGGGGGCTCGAGCCAGCCGGCAGAAACGGGAGTTACTACCAGGACCTGACGATCGAATACAACGAGCCCGAGAAGGGAGCGGCGCTGGAGATCCTTGCCTCCGGCAAAAAGCGGGAGTTTGTATACGGCGAGGACTGGAGACATCAGAGGTATTCCGGGTCGGGCCATTTTGCCGCGGATATCGTTTTCGCCGGCTATGGGATCTCGGCCCCCCAGAAAGAATATGACGACTATTCCGGCATGGATGTCAAAGGCAAACTGGTCATTTTTTCTACGGACACTCCCCGTCTGCTCGAAGAGAAGCTCAGGGACGAAGCCCAGTTCCAGAACCGGATCAAAGCCGCTCAAGAGCATGGGGTGCTGGGGGTTTTGACCTTTGGTAGCGAAACCCAGACCACGGGCTTTTTCGGCGGCTTCCGGGGAGGCCTCAAGAAAGAGGCCTACAAGCCGGACTTCGTGATCATCTCCCTGGAGAACAAGATCGTGGAGTTCATTTTCAAGCATCTGAAAACGGAGCTGCGTTACCTTTTCCAGCAGATCGAAACGACCTCTAAGCCCCAGTCCTTCGACACGGGTGTCCGATCTTTCGTCAACCTGGACATCACCTACGATGAGAAACGGCCGACCCAGAATGTCCTGGCCAAGATTTCCGGAACTGACAAGAACCTCAAGAATGAATACATCATCCTGGGCGCCCACATGGACCACCTCGGGATCGACATGTCCGGTGACGTCTTCAACGGCGCCGACGACAACGCCTCAGGGACGGCGGTGGTCATGGAAGTCGCCAGGGTGATGAAGCTCAACAAGGTCAGGCCCAAACGGACGGTCGTCTTCGCGCTCTGGGCGGCGGAAGAAGAGGGGCTCTTGGGTTCTAAGTACTATACTGAAAACCCTGTCTATCCGTTGGAAAAGACGGGGGCCTACATCAACCTGGACATGGAGGGGCACGGCAGCGGCCGGGTCAATTTCCGGGGAGCCTACTATGGGCCCGAGATCTGGGAGGTCTTGAAGACGCGGCTTCCCAAGGACTTGTTGGATAACACGAATCCCGGGCGCGGCGGTCCGGGCGGTTCGGACCATACCTATTTTCTCTCCAGCGGTGTGCCGGCGTTCTTCGTCGCGACCGATGGGTCCCATTTCCGGACCAACCGCGTCGGCGACGTCATCGACCTCATTAAGCCGGAGATCCTCAAGAAGGCTGGAGATGTTGTCGGCGCCGCGGTCGAGGTCCTGGCCTCAGAGCCAAACATCCCGATCCTCGCCCAGCGGAGGGAGAACTATCAATGGCGGTATCAGACCATCGTCAACCATGAGATCCCCCCTCTGGACAAGGTCATCGATGCGCATAGAGATGTGCAGGATCCCGATGTGGATTTCCAGCTGGCTGCGATTGCCGAGAAAGACGGAATAACAGGGGAGGCCCTGAGGGTCGAGGTGATAAAGAACCTGCTGACCGGCCTGGAGAAGATCCGAGAGAGCAAGGGGCTTGTGGCCTACAGCGGGACGGCACAGATGATGATGGGGGGCCGCCGGATGGGGGGCGGCCCGAGCGCTAAGACGACCGTCCTGGTCGGCCTTCGCGGGATCGCTTCGTTCCGCGACGACCTGCGCTGGGCGGACGTCTTTTCCAAGCAGGGCGCCGCCTTCGTCTTCCTAGAGCAGCCGGGATTTCTGTTCGACGGCAAGGCCCTAAACGGAGAAGGAAAAAAGACCGTGGAGGCCATCGGAAAGGCCAACCTTCTCTTGGTCGTTTCCGGGCTGGATCCAGCACAGGGCAAGGCTCTATTCGAGAGTGCCAATAAACCCCTGCTTCTTGTTGGCAACAGCCTGCCCGACAAAGACGTCCTTGAGCTTGTAAAAAAGACGAAATCGTCGATCGGGCTGGTCATGGGAAAAGACGAAGGGGCCGCGGCCTATTTCAAGAAGCTCGATGAAGCCAAGAAGGCCGCCGGGGTTGAGAACCTATCCATTGTCACCGAGAACTGCCTCTGGGGAAAAGCCGGAAAAGAGCAGATCGTCGGCCTCATCGGAGAATTGCTCAAAGCCAAGTATGAGAACGAGGACCTGGCCAACCTGTTTTCAGGGTCCTTCATGAGAGTGCTGGAAAAGGCCAGGGCGACGGACGCGGCGCGGACTTTCTCCTTCCTTCCGTTTTGATATAGAAGGCATCCCCCCATGCCTTTTCGCCTTCCGGAACCCGCCGTCAAGCGGCGGCCACTCACACTTTCGGCCCTTACCTTCTGTACCTCCCCATCAGTTGGCCCTCGGCCAGGACATGCCCTTGCATCGCCTTGAGCACATCGGCCTTCGAAGCGCCCGGCGGAAGGTTGAGCGCGGAATCCAGCGCGTAAAGCTTGAAGTAATACCTGTGAGTGCCCCCGGGCGGACAAGGGCCGCCATAGCCTATCCTGCGGAAGTCGTTCTTCCCCTGTTTCGCACCGCTGGGGAGTTCTTTGTCCGGCGGCACCGCCTCCGCCAGCTCCTTGACGCTGGCCGGCAAGTTGAATAGCACCCAGTGGACCCATGTTCCCATGGGTGCGTCCGGGTCGTCGCCGATCAAAGCGATGGTCTTGGCTCCGTCCGGGATTCCCGTCCAGGCCAGCGGAGGTGACACGTCATCGCCGTCGCACGTATACTTCCGCGGGATCATTCCGCCCTCCTGAAACGCTTGGCTCGAGACTTTGATCTCCATTTGTCCCCCTTCTTGAGAATTGAAGTTGGGCCCCCTGCTCAGGCCGTGGGCTAGGCCAGATAATAAAAGCAAGCCTCCCGATGATTTCAAAATGAAGCTGCAGATTCTCTTCATGATTCCTCTGCCCGCCGGGCCCACATGGCGGCACTCTGGGCAGTTCGTCAACGCCATGTCGCCTCCTTTCTATTCCTGATATATGGAATCGATCAGTTCCTTGTATTTTTCTTCCACGATATTCCGTTTGACCTTGAGGGTCGGGGTGATCTCGCCCTGCTCGATCTCGAAGTCTCTGTCGAGCAGGGCGATCTTCTTGACCTTCTCGTAAGGGGCGAGGTTCGGGGTGCACCGGTCTACTTCCTCGAGCAGAAAGCGGACCACCGATTCGTTCTGGATCAAGTCCCTCCGGTTGACGTAACTCACCCCCTCTGCCTTGGCGTAGCCCTCGAGTTTTTCGAAGTCCGGGACGATCAGGGCGGCGATGAATTTCCGGCTTCCGCCGATGACCACTGCATTGGTTATATAAGGATTTTGTTTGAGCAGGTTCTCGATCGGCTGGGGCGCCACGTTCTTCCCGCCGGAGGTCACGATGAGGTCTTTTTTTCGGTCGGTGATGACCAGGAAGCCTTCTTTGTCGAGGTGGCCGATGTCGCCGGTGCGGAGCCAGCCTCCTTCCAGGGCCTCGCGCGTTTCTTGCTCTTTCCTGTAATAGCCCTTCATGATGTTCGGACCCTTGGCCAGGATCTCGCCATCCGGCGCAATCTTCACTTCGACTCCGGGGATGGGCTTTCCCACCGTCCCGAACCTCAGGTCATCAAAGGTGTTGAGGGCAATCACGGGGGAGGATTCGGTCAATCCATACCCCTCGAGGACGACGATCCCCAGGGCGTAGAAGAATTCGGCGATGTCCTTGGCCAGCGGCGCGCCCCCCGATACGAAAAAGCGGACCCGGCCGCCGGTTTTTTCCAGAATTTTGGAAAAGACCAGCTTTTGGGCGATATTGCGGCGCCGGCGGAGGGACGCCGGGATCGGCTCCCTTCGGAGCGTCCGCTCTCCGCAGGCCTTGCCGACCTTCAGAGCCCAGAAGAAAATCTTCTTTTTCAGGGAGGATCCGGTTAGGACACTGTCCATGACCCGGGCATAAATTTTTTCGAAGAGTCGCGGAACGCTGACCATTATGGTCGGCTTTACCTCCAGCAGGTTTGCGGCCACGGTCTCGATGCTTTCTGCGAAGGCCATGGAGACGCCGCGGGACAAGAAGGCGAACATAACCTGCCGCTCCAGGACATGGGAGAGAGGAAGAAAGGACAGGTCGGTGTCCTTATCGCTAAACGGTATGATCGTGGCCAGCGTCTCCACGTTGCTTGTGAAGTTAGCGTGGGTGAGCATGACCCCCTTGGGGATACCCGTAGTTCCGGATGTGTAGATGATCGAAGCCGTATCATCGGGTTTGACCGCCTGGGCGGTTATCTCGAAGAGGCGGGGATCGGCCCGCCGGGCCTTCTCACCTTCGGCCTTGATCCGGTCGAGGGGAAGGACAGTCGCAACAGGCTGCGATTCGAAAGACGCGAAATAAACGACTTTGGCAAGGTCCTTTTTCACCGCGGCCGTTTTCTCCCAGAGCTTCCGGTCAGAGACGATCACGACCTTGGCATCCGAGTCATTGATGATGTACTTGATCTGCTCCGGGACCAGAGACGTATAGATGGGGACCGTGATCGCGCCGAGAGTCAGGATGGCGTAGTCGGTCATCGCCCACCAGGGGCCGTTTTCTGCCAGCAGGATGACCTTGTCGCCGGGAGCGACACCGAGGCCTCTAAGGCCCAAGGCGATGCGCTCCACTTCGCCCCTAACCTCTTCCGTTGACAGGGGCATGTATATGCCGTCCTTCTTATAGAGAAGAAGGGCCGGTTTCTTATAGGTATCCGTCAGCCGAAGAAACAAGCGAGGAATCGTCTGCATCGCGGCCTCCTCTGGTGGATCGGATATACTCTATATACTCAAATCACCCACCCATGTCCATCGTGAAGACACCTGTCCATGTCAAAATTGCCCGTCCATCGCGGACACGTCCGGGGCTATAAAGGAGCGGCCAGGACCACGGCGCAGGTTCCGGCGGCGATGTTCTGGCGCTCCACTTCCCGAAGGCCGTTTTCTCTAAGCAGGGCGCGCAGGCCTCCCCTCCGGAAGAAGTCGCGGCCGTTCCGGAAATGGCTGCGTCCGGCCATACGTTCGACGGCCGAAACGTAGAGGTAGGCCGTTCTAGAAGCGGTATCCCAGGGCCTTTCGAAGTCGACCACGACCAATCGGCCGTCCGGAGCAAGGAGGCTTTTCGCCTCACTGAGCAGCCTGGCACGGAACTCTGTCTCCATTTCGTGCAGGGCGAATGAAATGACAATACCCCGGAAAGTGGCGGGCCGAAACGGCGTTCGGGCGGCGTCGGCGCATAAGAAAGAAACTTGCCGCCGGCGAGAGGCCGCATATTTCAGCATTTTGAGGTTGATGTCCAGCCCCACAGCGGGACTGCCCCGCCGCCACAGCTGTCCGGCTTGGGTGCCCGGACCGCAACAGAGGTCGAGCGCCGGAAAAAGGTCGTTCTTGAGGACGAAGTCTCGGACTTTTTGCCGGATCCCCTGGAGCGGGACTTCCAGAATCCCCGTATAAAGCATCCCCGGTAGATACCAGCGGCCTCTTGTCGTCATCAGGCGGCGAACTTAACACACCGCCGTCGATCATGTCAAAAACTCTCCTGCTATCGGGACGAAGGACTGGGGTGAGAAAGCCCGTCGAAGACTGACTTGTCAAAACGGCGTGAAAAATATAACCTAGGAAGGATTTATGGTGGATAGATGGCCTACATGATCAGAGTCTCCTCCCACGGTCAGACGATTGCGGCCGAGAAAAAAGACATCCTGGCCGATAAGCTCCAGCAGGCGGGGGTTCCGCTCAACCTTTACTGCAACAAGCGCGGCCTCTGCGGGAAATGCTTCGTCGAAATCGTCACCGGCCGACGGCCGGACCTCGGAGAGAAGGAAAAGTTCTGGCTCAAGCAGAAGGACCTGAGCGCCGATCACCGGCTGTCCTGCCAGTACGAGGTCGACGGAGACGTCGTGGTCAACGTTCCCGTCTCTTCCACTCACGAGAGCGTCCCGATCCTCCCCTCAATCCCCCGCTCTGCCGTCATCCCCGATCCGGCGGTAAAAAAGTACTACCTCGAGCTTCCCAAGCCGGAAATCTCTTCTCCCGATTCCCTGTTCGAGCGGATTCTCACGGGCCTGGGAGCAAAGTCGCTAAAGATCCCAATGGAAATTTTGAGGGGGCTGGGGTCCATGCTGAAAGAGGCCGGGCAGAAAGTGACGGTGATCGTCCATCGGGAATCGGAGGTCATCGCCGTCGAGCCGGGCAATACCCTCGGCCAGAACTTCGGCCTCGCCATCGACGTTGGGACGACGACCTTGGTCATGGAGCTGGTTGATGTCGAGTCCGGAAGGACGCTGGACATGGAAGCGGCCCTCAACAGCCAATCCAAACGCGGAGCCGATGTCATATCCCGCCTCACCTATGCGCTGTCGGAAACGAAGAATGCGGCCGAGCTTCGGGATCTGGTCCTTGGGACCCTCAGCCAGATGGCCCGTCGGCTGCTCGTGCGCAATCGGGTCTCCCCCGGTTCTGTCTACGAGGTCGTCGTCTCCGGGAACACCGCCATGAGCCATCTCCTCCTCGGAGTTCCGGTTGATACTCTGGCGACGGCCCCGTACCATGCCGTTTTCTCTCGACTTCCCGGCCTGAACGCCCGAGAGGTCGGCCTGGCCATCCATCCGCATGGAAAGGCCTACTTCGCACCCAACATCAAGAGTTTCGTCGGCGGGGATATCTCTTCCGGGATCCTGGCCGCGCGGCTGGCCGCCCGGTCAGGCAACTACCTCTTCCTCGACCTCGGGACCAACGGCGAGATCGTCCTCAAAGCCGGAGAGGAACTGGTCGCTACCTCCACGGCGGCCGGCCCGGCATTTGAAGGCATGAACATCAGCTGCGGAATGCCGGCCCTCCCCGGGGCTATCTACAGGGCCGAGGACAACGGTTCCATCCAAACTTCGACGATCGGCAACAGCCCTGCCCAAGGCGTCTGCGGGACGGGTCTCATCGACCTCATCGCCGCATTTCTTGCCCGGGGGGAGATCGTCCCCGGCGGTGCTATCCAGAACCCGACCAGAAGGCTCCCGGTGGCTGCGGGCATCGTCCTGACCCAGGACGATGTCCGGCAGATGCAGCTCGCCTGCGCCGCGATCAAGAGCGGTACCCGGCTGATGCTCAAGGCCAACGGCATGTCTGTCGAAAGGCTGGACGGGATCTTTATTGCCGGGGCCTTCGGCAGCTACCTCAACATCGGGAATAGCATGGCGCTCGGCCTTCTGCCTCGGATAGACGAAAAGCGCGTCGTGTTCATCGGCAATGCTTCCCTCGCCGGAGCCCGTCTTCTCCTTGTCGCCAAGGAGGAGCGCGAGGAGGTCGAGGCCCTCGTCCAGAGGATCCATTACCTGTCGCTGGCCTCCGACCGAGAGTTCCAGGACTATTTCATCCGGGCCCTTGAGTTCACCGC
Source organism: Candidatus Aminicenantota bacterium (assembly GCA_017886205.1). Taxonomy (GTDB): domain Bacteria; phylum Acidobacteriota; class Aminicenantia; order Aminicenantales; family UBA8522; genus UBA8522. The sequence continues at coordinate 78,443 of JAFNEO010000037.1, forward strand.
CTGGCCTTGACAGGCAAGCGGCCGCTCGCTGACAACCCGGCGGTTGCGCCGACCCTAGAGCTTCACCTCTTCAGGTGCCCTCAAGGGCTTAAGTTTGTTTTGCTCGAGCACCTTGTTGAGGGCCGGAATATCCTCCCCGATGATCCGGTTCATCTGTCCGACCAAGTCTTCGACCAGCTGTTTTATCTGTTCGATCTGGGAGAGGTCCGTTTTCGTCGGGGCGGAGGGAAAACCGCTGATCGACATCCCGAGCATGATGATTTGTTGGTTGAGCGAACCTCCGCGCAGGGCAAGCTCCCGGGTCATCAAGGTGGAGCCGAATTCCTTGGGAACGACCTTTTCCTCGATGGCTCGGAACTTATCGGAAAAGCCTTGAATGGAGCTGTCCAAAGTCGCCTCGACCTGGCCTCCCTTTTTGAGGTCTTGGGCGAGGGTGTCGAGCTGGCGCCGGAGGTTGGTCGCCGCCGTGATCGCCAGCCCCATTTCCTTCGACATGGCCAGGATTTCTGCCAGCGCTTCGTACTGGGCCATGAGGTCCGTTTCGGTCATCTGGAAACGCGGGTCCGCCAGGACGACGGTTTCTTTGCGGAATTTCTGACCATCTACAGAGAGTTCCACGGTGAATTTGCCGGGAGCGATAAGCGGCAGGGCAACGACCCCAAGGCCCGGATGAGTGATCTTTTTTCCCTCTTTGGTTTTGGGTACGGTCTGGAGGTTCCAGTAATCCCGTAGGATGCCTTCCTTGATGTTGAGGTTGAACTCGAAGACGGGTTCGTCCTTGGCGTTGAGGATCGAGACCTTCGGCTTTTCCTTGGGCTTTGCCTGGAGATAGGATGTTACGGCCAGGCCGTACTGCGGGTTCTTGGCGGCAAAGGCGGGTTTAGTAAAAGATTCGCGCCTGGCCGACTGGTAATAGGCCGTCGCCGGCCTGACGTTGAAGAGATGGACGGGTGAGGCGAGGACCTCGAGAGTCATCTCCTGCAGGTAGGAGATGTCTTCCAGAATCCAGACGCCCCGGCCGTGCGTTCCGATGATGAGGTCGTTGTCCCGGGGATGGACGGCGATATCATGCACGGCCACGGTCGGCAGGTCGTTCTTCAACGAGAACCAGGATAGGCCGCCGTCCAGGGAGGCAAAAATGCCGAATTCAATCCCCACAAAAAGAAGGTTCTTGTTCTTGACATCCTCACGGACGACATGGACCCAGCCGAACGGGAGGTTCCCTTTGATAGGTTTCCAGGTCTTGCCGTAGTCTGTCGTCTTGTACACATAAGCGGCGTAATCGTCGGTCCGGTGGCCGTCGAAGGCGGCATAGGCCGAACCGGCGTCAAAATGCGAGGCCTCCACTCGCGAGCACCAAGTGTTCCGGGGAAGCCCCTTGAAGTTGCCGATGACATTGGTCCAGGTCCTCCCGCCGTCCCGCGTGACCTGTAGGTTGCCGTCATCCGTTCCACACCAGATCATCCCTTTCTCCAGCGGAGACTCGGCGATTGTGGTGATGGTGCAGTGCATCTCTGCGCCGCTGTTGTCCAGGGTGATCGGGCCTCCCGAGTCCTTCTGCTTCTCCGGGTCGTTGGTCGTAAGGTCCGGGCTGATAATCTCCCAGCTTACTCCCCGGTCGGTGGACTTGAAGAGAACATGGCCGCCCGTATAGACGGTGCTCGAATCGTGAGGGGAAAGATGAATGGGCGAATTCCAGTTGAACCGGAAGGGCGGATCGGCCAACCCCGCCGTCGGCCGGATCGCCTTGTTCCTAAAGATCCGCCAATCATACCGGTAGAGACCGTTCATTTGCGAGTTGCCGTATACCGTGTTCGGGTCAAGGGGATCGGCCTGGGTGAAAAAGCCGTCTCCGCTGCCGATGGAAACCCAGTCGTCGTTGGTAATCCCGATGACGTCGGACGTGGCGCTGGGCCCTCCCCAGCTCCCGTTGTCCTGGAGGCCGCAGTACACATAGTAGGGCCGGCGCAGGTCGTAGCCGATCTGATAGACCTCGGCCAAGTCCATACTCTGGATAGGAAGCCAGGTCTTACCGCCGTCATGGGAGAGGTCGATCCCGCCGTCGTTTCCGGCGATGAGACGGAGAGGGTTGGAGGGGTCGATCCAGAGCGCATGGTGGTCGGAATGCATGCCGGCGCCGATGGCTTTGAACTTCTGGCCTCCGTCGGTGGAGACATGAAAACCGGTCGACTGCACATAGACGACCTTGTCGTTCGTTGGGTCGACGCGGATGTGGCTGTAGTAAAATGGACGCGTGTTGACGCGCCTGTAAGTCTCAGCATCGCACATCCGCTTCCAGCTCTCGCCCCGGTCCTCGGACCGCCAGATGCCTCCATCCTTGTGCTCGATCAGAGCGTAGACCACGCCGGGCATGCTGCGGGCGACATCGAGCCCGATCCGTCCCAGGATTCCTTCCGGCAGGTCCTTGGTCAGCTTCATCCAGGTCTCTCCGCCGTCGGTTGTCTTATAGAGGCCGCTTCCCGGCCCGCCACTCGAAAAGGTGTAAGGCAGCCGGCGGTGCTCATAAGCGGCGGCGTAGAGCGTCCGGCTGTCGGACGGGTCCATGGCCAGGTCGGCGCAGCCTGTATTTTCATTGACATGAAGGGCTTTTTTCCAGGTCTCTCCGCCGTCAATCGTCTTGAAGACGCCCCGATCGGCGTTGGGCCCCCAGAGATGGCCCATGGCGGCAACATAGACGATGTTGGGGTCGCCCGGGTTGATGATGATCCGGCTGATATGGCGGGTTTCCTTGAGTCCCATATTCGTCCAGGTTTTCCCCCCGTCGGTGGTCTTATAGACGCCGTCGCCGATAGTGACACTGTTCCGGCAGGTGGACTCACCGGTCCCCACCCAGACAATGTCCGGGTGGGACTGAGCGATCGTGACGTCACCGACGGATACCGTGGCCTCTTTGAAAAAAACCGGGCTCCAGGTCACGCCGCCGTTTTCCGACTTCCATACTCCGCTGGGCCCGATGGCTGCGTAGATCGTCCAGGGTTTCTTCTCAACGGCCTCGATGTCCACGGTGCGGCCGCCCATCACCGCCGGGCCGATCCCCCGCCAGGACATCTTTTCGAAAAGGCCTCCGACCTTCTCGGCGCTCTGTCCCCCCGCCAGTGAAGGGATCAGAAGGGCGCCAATGGATAGATAGGCCAGCCATCTTCCGTTCCGGGTCTTTCGAGGGTTCATTTCTCCTCCTAGGATATCTTTGCTTGCGGCGAGTTTTTCATTATAAGATAGGTCCTCCGGAATTCATAGGCCTTGAACAATCCGGGCTGCCATCCGTATGAATTCTTCGATGATAACCGCGCCTCGAGAAATCGGATATCCACGGCTGATCATCAAGGGCGAGGGCCAGGCGGAGCTCGTCTACGACTCTCTTAAAGGCGGATATAAAACGAAGTCCGTCGTTCTTCAGTAGTCCGGTTTCTAGGTCTTCGCTTCGGCCCTTCGCAGGCTGGAGAATACGATATTCTTATTTTGGAGCCCCGTACCCAGCGATTTGTCGAGATAGGCCAACGTCATGTTGTATTCGATCAAGGCCCTGAGCTCGGCGCTTTTGGCGTCGGCCAGGTCTCTCTGGTATTGGAGAACGACGTAGTTGGTCGTCAGGCCAACCTTGAGCTTTTTCTCCTCGGCCTCCAGCTTTTTCTCGGCGAGCTCCCGGGCTGCCCGGTAGCCCAGCACCCGCTTGAAGTTGATCTCCACGGCCCGAACCGCCGTCCGGATCTCCAGAAAGATCCGCTGCTCGAGGTTCTCCAGTTCGACCAGCGACTGCTCATAGCCGATCTTCGAGACCTCGTACTGGGCACGGGACGTAAAGATCGACACCGGGACGCTGAGCTGAATCCCGAAGGACCAGTTTTCGTACCTCAGGCCCAGGGCATCGCTCAGGGCGGCACCGGCTCCGCCGGGGATTCTTCCGACGACGACTCCGGTCAAGGGGTTATTATCCAAATAGAGAAGCTCCGTCCCCGAGATGCCGGGGCTCCAATAGGATGTGTAGAGGTTCAGGTCGGGAAGGATCTGGTTCTTGGCGTGGGCGACATTGAGCTCCTTGTTCTTCAACCCGACCCGGGTGGCTTGGAGGTCCGGCCGCATGTCGAGGGCCGTCTTGAGGGCTTCGTCCAGGCTGACCGACCTGGACTCTTGGGTCGGCTCGTCCAAAGGCACGATCTGGACCAGGCCGCCTCCCTCCTCGGCCTCGATATTGATGATGGTCTTGAGGAGGTCCTCGCCATTGGTGACCGCGATCTCGGCCTGGAGGATGTCGGCCTCGCGCGTCGCCACCTCAGCCTCCGCGCTCAGCACTTCGATCGGCGCCACCATGCCGACCTCGACCTCCCTCTTGTTCTTGGACAGGAGGTCTCTGGCCAGGTCCAGGGACTGCTGCTTGACCTTGAGGTTCTCGATGGCATAGATGAGGTTCCAGTAGGCCTGCTCCACGTTGAAGACCGTGTCCAGGAGCACGGACCGGAGCTGGCTCTCCGAGATATCCTTGTTGTTCTGGGAGATAATGATATCGCGCCGGCTCATTTTAGGTCCGAAGTTCCGGAGGAGAGGCTGGCTGAAGCTGAAGCTGAGCGTGCTCCCGTAGCGGGGGTTGATGGTCTGGAAGCTGCGGTTGGACTCACTCTTGTAGCCGCTGAGGGAGACCGAAACCGCCCCTCCGGAAGGGATCGCCTGCCAGACGGAAGCGGACAGGTCGTTGGACCGGCTGGTCACTTTTTCGGCGGCATCGATAAAAGAATAGGAGGCGGAGCTGTTGTCCTGGCGGCTGAACCCGAAGGACAGACGGGGAAGGAATTTTTCTTTGGCCCAGGCGACATAGGAATCGGCCAGCAGGGGATTCAAAACGGCCGACTGGATCCCGAGGTTATTCCTCAGAGCGATGAGGATGCAATCCTGAAGGGAAAGAGACTTGCTGGATTCCTGGGCGGCGAGCGGTGTCAGCCCGATCCACAGGCTCGCCAGTATAAGGCGACCGGACATCTTGATCATCCAACACCTCCTTGGTGGTCTGGCTATCAATAATCGTGTCAGAGTCGAAGGGTCGGCGGATCGTACGGCAGCAGCGGGATGAGGTTTACTTCAGGACGAGGCGATCGCTATTTTTGAAGCTTTCATAGGACGAGACGATGACGCCCTCTCCCTCGCTCACCCCTTCGAGGACTTCGAGGACGTGAGAGGTCTGCCGCCCGGTCCTGATCTTCCTCTTGACCGCGCCCTTCCCGGTTTCATCCAGGACATAGACCCACTTGGCGCCGGATGATCGCACGAATTCCCCCTTGGCCAGGAGCAGCGCTTCGGCTTCATCGACAAGGTCCAGGCGGATATGGAGGGTCTGCCCACGCTTGAGCCCGGGCGGATGTTCACCCAGGAATTCGAGGTCCACCTCGAACTTCTCGTCGCGGACCTCCGGGTAGATCTTCTTGACGTCCACTTTGTAAGCCTGGCCGGCGAAGTCGAACTCCCCGACGTCCTTCGGCTTGACCTGGGCGATGAACTGCTCGTCGATGCTTGTCCTGATCTTGAACCCGTCCCACTGGTCGATCTGGCCCAGCCGGGCGCCGGGGGAGATGGACTCACCGACCGAGGCGGCGAGCGAGGTCAGCTGCCCGGAGACCGGCGCGACGACGGTGAGGTTTTCCTGTCTCTGTTTAACGATGTCCAGGTTTGCCTCCATGCGGTTCAAGGACTCTTCGAGGGCCTCGATCTGGGCCTGCCGGAATTTCAGCTCGCTCTTCTGGCTTTCGACGGTCAGCTCCTTCTGTTTGCCCAGGTAATCAAACTGGTCTTTGGCCAGTTCATATTCGTGCCGAGAGATCAAGCTGTCCTTCTCGAGCTCCTTGTAGCGCTCGTAAACCCGGCGCTGCTGCTGCAACTTGTTCTCGATGTCGGTGAGCTGCTGGTTGAGTTGGAGCTTGAATTGCTCCATCGATAGGTGCGTGTTGCGGAGGTTGTTGCTCTGCTGGAAAAGCTCGGACTCCCGGAACATCATGTCCATCAGGAGGTTGGTGTTGGTCAGCTGGAGGATCTGGTCTCCCTGTTTGACCATCGAACCGGCCTCCACGAAGACCTTGTCCACCCGGCCGCCCTCCACAGCGTCCAGGTAGACGATGTTAATCGGCAGGATCTTCCCGGTGACGGTAATGGTTTCTTTGAAATGGCCGCGCTTGATCGTCGAGATGAGGATCCTGTCTCTCTTGACGGTGTGGGTGGAAGGCGACGAGCTCTGGCGGCAGCTGGGAAGCAGGACCGGGAGAGAAGCGAGTGCGGCGGCGACGACCAGGAAAAGGGCCGCGCCTGTTGCCTTGGCCAAGACGGAACCCCGTCCTCGCTTGATAGTCGTCTTCATCCTATCGCTTCAGCCCTGTCCTGATCCTCCCGCCTCCGTCCCGTTGATTGGTTCGGGGAATGCCGGGTTAAATTCAAAAAATAGATAAAACGAAAACCATTCGGATGTCAAGAATTTCCGGAAAATTTTAGCTCGTAGAGGTCCCTGTAGCCGGGGACGCTGACGTCAAACCCCTTTTTTTCGCGGAGTGACTCGGCCAGGCCAAGGGCGACCTCTTTTTCACCGTGGATTAAAAAGAGGACCGGGAGCGGCGGCCGGAAATGGCCGAGCCAGCTGAGAAGGCCGGTCCGGTCCGCATGGCCGGAAAAACCGTGGATCTGTTCAACCCGGGCTTTCAGGGGACGAGGCTGGCCGAAGATCCGGACCTCGGGAGGCCGGGCGATAATCTGGCGGCCGAGCGTGCCGGCGGCCTGATACCCGACGAACAGGATGGTGGATTCGGGCCGCGATACGTTGTGGACAAGATGATGCTTGATCCGGCCGCCGGTGCACATGCCCGATCCGGCCATGATGACGGCGGGACGGCGCAGGCCGTTGAGGGCCCTGGATTCTTCCTGGGTGCGGACATAGCGCAGGCCGGCGAATTGAAAGGGCGACTGGCCGGATCGGAAGAGATTGATCGTCTCCTCGTCCAGGCATTCCGGGTGGCGCAGGAAGACATCGGTGACGTCGGTCGCCATCGGACTGTCCAGAAAGACGGGAAGACGCGGGATGCGGCCCCGACGGATGAGCCGGCTGAGGTGGAACATCATCTCCTGGGCGCGCTCCACGGCGAAGACGGGGATGACGACGTTTCCCCCGGCCGAGGCGGTTTCTTTGATGATCCGGCCGAGCATGGTCTCGGTATCGGCGGGGTCTTCGTGGTCTCGGTCCCCATAGGTCGATTCCATGACTACGGTCTGGGCCTGCTTGAAGACCTCGGGATTGCGGATGAGGGGTTTGTTCCATTGCCCAAGGTCGCCGCTGAAGACCGCCCGAAAAGAGCCCTTCCCTTCCCGGGCTGAGAGCTCGATCATGGCCGAGCCGAGGATATGGCCGGCCTCGCGAAACCGGACCGATACACCCTTTTTCAGAGCGATCCTCTTTTCGTAGGGCACGCGCTTGACCAGAGTGTTTACTTTTTCGGCCTCGGCCGCCGTGTAAAGCGGGATTTCGGGATGGCGGGATAGACGGCCCTCTTTTTGGTGGCGTTTTTTCTTTTGGGCGGCGTCCTCTTCCTGAATCTGGGCGGAGTCGAGGAGCACAATCGGGAGGAGGTCGGCGCTGGCCGGAGTAGTCAAGATCTTGTTCCGGAACCCCTCGCGAACGAGCTTGGGGAGAAGGCCGGAATGGTCGAGATGGACATGGGTGAGGAGGACGAAATCGAGCGATCCAGGCGGGACGGGGAAGGGCGCCCAATTCCTCTCGAGATAGGCCCTCTCCTGATACAGGCCGCAGTCGACGAGCAGCCGGAGGCCGGCCGCCTCGACGAGATAGCAGGAACCGGTGACCTGCTGGCTGGCGCCGAGGAACTGGACTTTCAAACTCTGAGCCTTCCCGATCGACCTTTAGGGAGGCTCAGTGTAGCAGTTTTTGTTTCAGCGGGTCAAACGAATAGAGCCGTTGACCGTCTCGAGGGAGATCAGCGGCCCTCCCTGGCCGATTTGCCCACGGAGATGATGCCGCGATTTTTCCAGCGACTGGAGGGTAACCGGGAAGTCGAAGGAGATGCTGCCATTAACCGTCTCGGCATCCAGGGTGCCGTTGATCTCTTGGGTCGCGCTCAAGCGCAGCGTGATGCTGCCGTTGGTTGTCTCGGCTCTGACCCCGGCCTCGATCTTCGTCAGCTCGAGCGTGATGCTGCCATTTGTCGCATGGGCGTCGATAGGACCGTTGACATTTATGGCCTTCACATCGCCGTTGGTCGTCTCGAGCGCCAGGTCTCCGGAGGCGTTCTCGACATGGACTCGGCCGTTGGTCGTCTCGGCCGAGACTCGGCCGAACGGGCCGGTGATGTTGACGCCGCCGTTGACATTGCTGAGCTCGCCAAGATTGACCCCTTCCGGCACTTTGATGTCATAGTCCACGCTCACGCCTGTGTTCTCGTGCTTCGGATAGACAGTATCGACCGACACGGAATCCGCGGCGGCGCTGACCTCGATCTTCACTTTTTGGAGGTTCTCCGCCTCCTTATTCGTCTTTTTTAGCGCCTTGATCTCCACCTTGTCTTCTTTCCAGGTGCTGACCCTCACTTCGCCGTTAACGTTCTTCAGGTTGAACGTTCCTTGAGAACTCAGGGGAAGGACCTTTTGGAATTCCTCCTGATGTTCGGCCTCAGGTGTCAGGCCCATGAAAAACAGGGCGAAAAACACGACCAGAACCAGGATGAGGAAATTCTTAAACTGCATTCTTAGACCTCCGTACTCGTGGCTTTCCTATTCGATAGACGCAATCTCTGTGAAAAAGGTTGCCTCAGGTCGGCGGCCGGTACGCTTTCAGGAAATGGTATTCCGTGGCGAAGGCCAGGACGCCCGTCCAGAGCCTCACTAGGAAATAGGCCTGCTGCCAGAGAAAAAGGACGATCGGCCCGAGACCGGCCTTGGGAAGGGCCTTGGCCACTGCGAGATACACCAGGGTCGAGAAAACGAATAGGAGGCCGACGATCACAAAAAGGGCCCAGGCCCTGAAAAAGCGCCTTCCGAGAAACCTGAAATTCCGGAGCGTCGCCCGGACCGCCTTGCGGCTGTCGTCCGCAACGAGGGCGACCTTAACATAGTCGAAGAACATCTTGACGATCGAAAAGAGAAGCAGGAAGACGACGAGGCGCAGAGAGGACGAAATCAAGGTCGTCCATTGGGTGGAAGCTCCCTTGGACCAGACTCGGAAGGGGATGGAGACGAATCGCCCGAGGATACCCAGAACAAGGAAATAGCCGACGAGAGAGAGGAGGAAGACGCGGAAAAACCGGCCAAAGTACCGGCCGCAGTCGCCGAAGAAATCCCGGAGTGTCACTTTCTCCTCAGCGGCCGCGATCCGGCCGATGATACCCCCGTTGAGGAAGGCCAGCAGAACCAGGAACAGAAGGGATGTCCCCAGAAGCCAGCCGATAACGAGCGGCGGCAACTCCTGGTATTTATAGACGAGATCCCCGATCCAAAGCATGTCCACTCCGGCGAAGAGCTTTTCGCCCAGTAGCGATCGGGAGAAATGGCTCTGGAGAAGGACATAGAATGGCGCCACGACGAAGAGCGCAAACAATAAATAGACCGGCCACAGGAAAGCGAGGAGCTTCCCCTTTCGAGCCGTCGTCGCCAAACCCTGACTGAATATCTTGACAATCCCCATGGTCTTCCTCCTAGCTCAGAGCGCTGAGATAGTGAAGGGAGTTCTGGACCCAGAAGAGCAGCCGGGAGACCAGCCGGATGACGCCGCTCCTCCCAGCTTTGGTCTTCAGGCTGTTATTGGAGATGTTGGAATCGATAAGCCAGATGAGGTCCGGGTCGACCTCGGCGAATTTTGCCTTGGCCGGCTTTTCGAATTGGAAGCTCTCCCAGCGGTCCCGGCCGTCCCAATGTCGCACCTCTTCGCTCCCGTCCTCAAAAACGACGCGCAGCTTAACCCTGGCCTCTCCTCCGAGCACGGCCTCGCCGAAGCGGCGGACCGTGACATCGGTGAAGTAGGTTTTCTGGCCCTCTTTTTTGTCTTGATCCGCTTTTTCCCCTTTTGCGACGTCTTTCTGTTTGACCTCTTCTTTTCTCCCCTCAACGTCAAAGACTCCGAGATATAGGTCTTTTTTCTCCTCGGTCCGGAGTCGAGAAACCCCATAATCGAAATTGTGAGTAGCGAAAAAGAACTGCTCGAAAAACCAGGTCAGGTCCTGCCCGCTGACTTCGTTGACGACGTTGATGAAGTCCTGGGTTTGGGGGTGCCGGAAGCGGAAGCGCATCTGGAAGGCCCTCATGACCCGGAGCATGGCGGCTTCGCCCAGAAACCGTTCCAGTGTGTTCAAGCAGGTCGAGGCTCGCATATAGACGTTCATCGCGTAGCTCATCCGGCTCGAAAAAAGCCAGGACGGCGTCGTGACCGGGTCGCGTTCGGCGATCATGATGGCTGCCACGCGGCCGAACTCGTAATCGAAATTTCTGGGAAAGTTGATGAGCCAGGTCAGCGGCCAGCCGAAGAGCGAGGCCGATAGCATCCCCGGGCCGTACGCTTTGCCCTGTACTCTTCCTGTGGAGTAGGTATTAATTCCCTCATCAAGCCACGCTTCCTCGAACTCGTTGTTGGCTGCCAGTCCGTACCAGTAGCCGTGGCCGAACTCGTGGATGATGACGCCCTCGGGCGAATGGACCTTCTTGTCTGTCAGCACTCCTGTCCCCGCCGTGAACAGCGTCGGGTATTCCATCCCTCCGCTTCCCGTCCGGAAGGGTGGATCGACCATGGTGATGGTCTCGTAAGGATAGGGCCCGAACCACAGCCCGTAGTATTTGAGGGCCGCGCGCAGTGCCTTGAAATGGCGCTCGGTCTGGGCCTTGTGTTCGGATCCGATAAGAAGGATCATCTTCACGTCGGGGAGCTTCAGCTCCTCAGCTGGGAGACCGAGCTTGGTCGATAGGTCGGCGTATTCCTGGCCGGTAACATCTTGAGCGGCTACGAAATCGTGTTCCACCTTGATAAAGTCGGGGTCGGCCGTCCAGGCGAAGTCATGGATCCGGGCCTGCTCAAATGTGTAGGTCACTGTCTTTCCGTCCGTTGAGGATACGGCGCTCATCTGCTTCCCCGAGGCCCCGACTACAAAGGCCGCGGGAACGGTGATCTGGACGGTGAAGTCGGCGAAATCGGCGAAGAACTCGCTGTTCATATGATATTGATGGCAGTTCCAGCCCTTGCCTTCTTCGTAAACGCCGGGCTTGGGGAACCACTGGGCGATGAAGTAAGATTCCTGATAGTAGCCGGAGCGGGCGATTGTCCGCGGGATCTTGGATTCGAATTCGACCTCGAGGCGGACTTCCTCCCCGGGCTTGACAGCCGCCGGAAAGCGGACGCGGGCGACTGTCCGGTCTTCAGGATGGGCGGGGAGGTCGGGGATCATGAACTCGAGTGTCGGCCGGAGGTCGGTCCCGTCGGACAGAGTGATCCGGGTGAGGTCGATCCAGCCCCAGCTGCCTTCTTCCTCGGCGCTTCGCCCCAAAGCCCCTTCCTCCCGGGATTCTTCCAGCATGGCGCTCCTCTCGTTCTTGAAGGCATTCCAGTAGAGATGAAACCACATGTCGGTGACCTCGTCCTGGGTTTGGTTTCGCCAGATGATCCCTTCCCTGCCGCGGAGCATCTTGCCGGCGTTGTCGAGCTCGACCGAGATCTCGTAGCGAAGGGGACTCCCCTTCTCCGCCGGCTGGGTCTCTTGCGCCCCTATGAGCGGTGACGCCAAGAGGAATGCGATGCCGAGAGCCAGACACGAAGGCGATGTTATCTTTCTCATAAAATCCCTCCTATATGCCTTGCTGGGGGAACCTCTCCCTGGCGAGGTCCTGCCAGACGCTGAGCCGGGGGAAATACATGAATTCGAGAAAGAGAGAGACGAACAGGAGAATATAGAAATCCCGGGTGAAGCCGGTCAGGAGAAATAGGACGAACCCAAGCAAGGCCGGAAGCTCTCCCAGGGCTGATGTGATGACCGCAGTCCGGCTCAGGCGCAGGATCAGAAGGTGAAGGTCCTCTCCGGGCGTCACTTTGGGCAGGGTCCGGCCGGCAAGGCGGACCAAGACGACTGCCCCGATCGCAGCGCCGAAAAAAAGGTAGCGCAGGGTCTGGTTACGAAGTCCGGAGACGAGAAGACCCGGAAACGGCCTGAGCTGGGACCTGATGAGCTCGACCATGAATGCATACAAGAAAAGGCTGGCCACCAGGGCCCCGTTGGTAATGATGGTCGTCCGGAAAACCCTTTTGAGGTCAGAGGTGGGCTCCATGGCTTTGGCTTTCACCTCATATTACGTCTGATTTGGCCAGAAGGTTCGTCATCATCATGTCAGAATCCTCCTCTTCATCAGGGCCTGTCCGATTCGTTCTTGTTCATTGGACATAGAGAAGGAAACCCTTCAAGTACTCACTCTCGGGGTGATAGACGTTGATCGGGTGGTCATAGGCCAGGCGATGCTTCTGAATGATACGCACTTCCCGGCCGGCTTCGGCCGCCGCCTGGAAGACGATCTGCTGGAAGAGGGATTCGTCCACGAAATGGGAGCAGGATAGGGTCAACAGCAAGCCTTGCGGCTTGGTCTTTTGCAGGGCCAGCCGGTTGATGTCCTTGTAGCCGCGGCAAGCCGGGACGATGTCTGTTTTTTTCTTGGCAAAGGCCGGCGGATCGAGGATGATGAAGTCATAGGGAGGCATTTCTCTACGCAGGAATTCAAAGACGTCGGCGACAACAAGACGGTTTTCTCCTTCAGAAAACCCGTTCAGGGAGAGGTTCTGCCTGGCCAGCGAGATGGCCGATTCAGAGGAATCAACCGAATCAACGGAGGCGGCTCCGCCGGCCAGGGCGGCGACCGAAAACCCTCCCGTGTAGCAGAAGCAGTTCAAGACCCTGCGGCCTTCCGCCAAGGACCGGACCAGCTTCCGCATCTCTCTCAAGTCGAGATAGAATCCGGTCTTCTGCGAGCCTTGAATTTCAACAAGGAAGCGGAGTCCGTGTTCCTGGATCTCTATGCTTTCCACTTTCTCTCCGTACAGATGTCCTTCGAATTCCGGGAGGCCTTCCTCCCGCCGCGTCGGGAGGTTGGACTTTTCCTGGATGGAACGCGGCGAAAGGGCCCTGATCAAGTGGCCCAGGATCACGGGTTTGAGCTTCTCCATCCCCAGGGTAGCGATCTGGATGACCAGGACATCGCCGTAGCGGTCGACGACGAGCCCGGGCAGTCCATCCCCTTCCCCGTTGACCAGCCGCTGAGCGTTGCTCGCCGGCTCGACGAGATTTCTCCGCAGGGCAATAGCGTCGAGGAGTTTGTGTTCGACGGATTCTAGGGGGGGCGTCCTGTCAAAACTGAGCATCCGGCCGATGATGGCGCTTTTCCGGTTGAAATAAGCGCTGCCAAGGAATTCACCGTCGCTACTCATGACCGGCAGGATGTCCCCTTCCTCGAAGTCGGGAAGGCTCTGGACGGCTCCGGAAAAGATCCAGTGATGGCGCTGGCGGATGGGCTTGTCTCGATTTTTTTTCAGGATGACGCTCCGCTCTTTCATGTCCCCTCCAGCGCATCCTTGGTCAGGAGTTTTTCCAGCAGAAGCTTGTCCGGCTCGGTCAGGGCGAATTGGCCGACCTCAGAGGGAGAGACCCAGCGGACCTCTTCGTGGTCCTGCAGGCGGAATGAGCCGGCCGGATGTGAGACTCTATAGGCGATAAGTTCGATCGCGAAACCCGGCGAGGAATAATACACGGAGCCGAGAGAGCGGCCCACCCGGGCTCGGATGCCGAGCTCCTCATAGAGTTCCCGGGCGAGGCACTCCTCGGGTGTTTCCCCCTGCTCCAGCTTGCCGCCAGGGAACTCCCAGAGTCCGGCAAAACGGTCTCCCTTTTTCCGCTTGGCGATCAGCCAGCGGCCGTTTTTTTCCAGGACGGCGGCCAGGACTCGGAGCGGAGGCGGCTGCTGCGGGGCCGATTTCTGAAGCATATCGTTTTCCGGAAAATCCTGCCCCCTATCATATTTGCCTCCAATTTTTTTTCAAGTCTCCGCGCTCGGAAAGACCTGGATATTTTGGAGCTATGTGCTATAATACGCGCCCCATGAAAATCGCCATGTTCGCTTCCGAAGTGGTTCCTTTTGCCAAGACGGGCGGGCTGGCCGACGTCGCCGGCGCCCTTCCTAAGTTCCTCAGCCCACTCGGCCTCGAGCTCAGGGTGTTCCTGCCTCTCTACCGGGAGACGAAAAAGAAGAACCTCCCGCTCCGCCGGGTCATCGAGAGCCTCGAGATGGACTGGAACGGAGAAAAAGTGCCTTTCTCCGTCTGGGAGTCGAGGGAGGGCGCGCTCGGCTTCCTGATGATCGAGAGAGACGAATATTTCGACCGTGACTTCCTTTACGGGACGCCCCAAGGCGACTATCCCGACAACGGTGAACGCTTTGCCTTCTTCTCTAAAGCCGCCCTGGAAACGCTCAGACGCCTGAGTTTCCGTCCCGACGTGATCCATGCGCATGACTGGCAGGCGGCCATCGCCCTAGCCTTGCTGAGGTTCGTCTATGCCCAGGACCCTTTCTTCGCCTACACCCGCTCCCTATTCACGATCCATAACCTCGCCTACCAGGGATTGTTCGAAAAAGACGTGCTCGGCAGGATCGGCCTTCCGGACGACCTCTTCAACATGGGGGACCTGGAGTTCTACGGGAAAGTCAACTCCCTCAAGGGAGGGATACTCTATTCTACGGCCGTCAGCACCGTCAGCAAGCGCTACAGCCAGGAGATCCAGACGCCGGAGTTCGGCTACCGTCTGGACGGCCTCCTGAGGAAGCGGCGCGGCCGTCTCTTCGGAATCCTTAACGGCGTCGACTACGCCGACTGGAACCCGGCCACCGACAAGTTCATTATCCGGCCGTTCGACCCGACCTACCTGGATGGGAAAAAAGAGTGCAGGAGGGACCTGCTCCGGGCTTTCTCCTTGAACACGGTGAAGGAAGAAACCCCCGTCGTCGGCATGGTTTCTCGTCTGGCCGGCCAGAAGGGGTTTGATATCGTCTGCGAGTCGTTAGAAGAGATTTTCAAGATGGGGGCTGTCCTTGTCGTGCTGGGGACGGGAGAAGACGTGTTTCAGAAGGCTTTAAGCGCTGCGCAGGAGGAGTATCCTGGCTCATTGGGGCTGAAGATCGCTTTCGATGAATCACTTTCTCATAAGATCTATGCCGGGAGCGATATGTTCCTCATCCCCTCCCGGTATGAGCCCTGCGGCCTGACCCAGATGTACAGCCTCCGCTACGGCACTGTTCCGGTGGTCAGGGCGACCGGCGGGCTGGACGATACGATCCAGGAGTACGACCCCGTCCGGGGGACCGGAAACGGGTTCAAGTTCCAGGAGTACTCATCCGCCGCCCTTCTCTCGTCTCTGCGGAAGGCGATAGCCGTTCATCAGCAGAAAGAGCGCTGGCGGGCGCTCGTCCAAAAGGCCATGGCCTGTGATTTCTCCTGGGAGATGTCGGCCCGCGAATACCTCCGCCTCTACCAGAGACTTTCCACCTTTTAGCCCGCCATAGGCATATCCGGCCTGGTTTCGCTCCCGGTCACGCACCTGACGCCGTTTCGCCGGTTCTCTTCATGGCGGCGGATTTTTTTCTTGCGCAAGCCCTGCTGGATGATTAGAGTAATAAAGAGGAAGGAGATAGGAATGAGAGGATACCGTTCGCTGGAGTTGCGGGGCAGTCTAGACCGGCGCGATTTCTTGAAAATGGGCGGCGCCGCGGGCATCGGGCTCTGGCTGGGGAATCGCTCCCTGAGCGCTCTGGCCCAACAACCCTCCGCTCCGCCCCCAAGGCCGAAAACCAATATCGAGGACGCGCTTAGAGTCCCCAAAACCAAATATTCTCTGCCCGGGCTTTTTCCCGGCAAGGTTGTCGAAGTCCAGGACGCCGGGGCCGTCAAGGACGACAAGCCTGTAGCCAAGGTCGTCTACCGCATGTTCCAGAAAGGACTGAGCGGTTTGACCAAGAAGGGCGGGCAGGACAGCTTCGGTTTGTTCTTCAGTAGGGATGATGTCGTCGGAATCAAGGTCAACCCGGTCGGTCCGGGGACGATCAGTACCCATCTCGAGGTCGTGGACGCCCTTATCGACTGGCTCGTCGCCGGCGGGCTCCGCCGCGGAAACATCATCATCTGGGACCGTTTCGATTATATGCTCAAAGACGCTGGATTCACGCCGGAGAGGTATCCAGGGGTAGGAATCGAGGGCCTCCAGACCATGGATGAGGCTGCTGCCATGGGCAAAACCCAGGATAACAGCCGCTGGCTGAGGCCTGACGGGATTCATGTCAGCGTCGACAATTTCGACCAAGAGGCGTATTACTGGGCGGATGTCGAAGGGCCCAAAGACAACGCCTACCTCAACCAACATGTCTTTAACGGCAAATTCTCCTATTTCGGCAAGCTGCTGACGAAACGGTTGACCAAGATCATCAATCTCCCGGTGTTTAAAAACACGGGCAACGGGATCTCGATGGCCACCAAGAATCTCGGCTACGGGGCCGTGTGCAACACCAACAGGCTCCACGGGCCCTTGTTCTTTGACGTCAATACGGAAGTCATGGCCTTTCCCGCTGTCCGGGACAAGCTTGTCCTGAATATCACCGACGGACTCAGGGGCCAGTATGAAGGGGGCCCGGAGTACGAGGCCAAGTTCGCTTACTGGCTCAACACTCTCTATCTGTCCACCGACCCATTTGCCCTAGATATGGTCTGCCATCGCGCCATCGTGGCCAAACGGAAGAGCATGGGGATCAAGGTCAATGAACATCCCAAGTTTACGGAGTACCTTCGTTATGCCGAACGCCTCGGACTCGGCGTCGTCGACCCGGGAAAGGTTCAGCACGTCCTGATCTGAGGTCTCTTCCCAACAAAGGACGGAGAGAGATGAAGAGGATTGTCGTTTTCGGACTCCTCCTCTGTTCTGCCCGGCTCCTTCCGGCTTTGCAGATGGCTGTTCTTCCCGCGAATCTCATCTCCGGCTGGGCAAGAGCTGGGCCGCCCGCAGAATTCCTGGGGCGAAACCTATTTAATTACATCGATGGAGGGGCCGAGATCTTCCTGGAATTCGGGTTCGATAGATTGCTCGTCCAAGACTACAGAAAGGGAAATTCCGAGATCGTTCTGGAGCTCTATCAAATGGAGAGCCCGGAGTCGGCCCTGGGGATCTATCTCATGAAGTGCGGAGTCGAAACCCCGATAGAAGGAGTCCCCGCCAGGAACTCAGGCGACAAGACCCAGTTTACGATCCTCAAAGGCCGCGCCTTCATCCATATCAATAATCCGGAGGGCAAAGAATCGCTTCTCCCGGTGATGGTCGACCTTGCCCGCGCCTTGCTGAAGTCCATTCCCCAAGGAGAACCGGTGAGGCTGCTCGATGAACTGCCGCTCGAAGGCAGGATCCCCGGTTCCGAACGCCTGATCCGGGGGCCCTATGCTCTCCAGTCCATCTTCACCTTTGGAGAGGGTGATGTCTTCGAGCTCCAAGGGAAGATCTTTGCCGTGGCCGCTGATTATCGGGATCAAGACGGTGAGCCGTCCACCCGACTTATTATTTCCTATCCTGATGAGCTTCGGGCAGAAGCCGCCTTTCGAAACCTCCTGGACAACCTCGATCCCTATCTGAAAGTCATTGAAAAACGAGACCGGGCAGTTGTCTTTGAAGACTACCGTCAGAAAATCGGGACGGTCGAGAGGAACGCGTCCAAGCTCGAGATCAGGCTCAACCTGATCGCCAGGCCGTCCGAGGCATTATCGTTTTGGCCTCAGATCTTGAGGAAGCCAGCGGCGGTTTCCGGCGGCACCGGGTTGATATAGAAGCCGGTCCCCCATTCGAAACCCGCGACCCGAGTCAGCACCGGAATGATCTCCATATGCCAGTGATAGCTTTTTTCCAGGTTGACCCAGGCTTCATGCGGCAGGTTGGGGTTGGAAGCCTGATGGATGTAGAAGTTATAGGGCGGGTCGGCCAGGATATCCCTGAGCTTCCCGAGGACCGTCTGGATGGTCTGGGCCAATGACCGGAGCTCCGTCTTGGTCGACCTCGAAAACCAGGGAGAATGGCGCAGCGGGTAGATGCGCAGCTCAAACGGAAAGCGTGGGGCGAAAGGAGTGGCCACGCAGAAATGATCGTTTTGGAGCACAAGGCGCTGGCCGATCTGCGTCTCCTCGCGGATGATCCGGCAAAAGATGCACTCCCCATATTGGCGGTGGAGCCGCTCGCAACTGTAGAGCTCTTCGTTGACCTGATTGGGGATGATCGGTGTGGCCACGATCTGGGAGTGGGGATGGCTGAGCGAAGCACCGGCCTCCCGGCCCTTATTCTTAAAGACATGGACATACTTGTACTGGTATTCCTCTTCTATGCTTTTCACCCTCTCCTTGTATGTGGCCAAGACATCCTGGAGGTGCAAAACCGGGAGGTCGGGCAGCTCCTGGAGATGGGTGGGGGTTTCGATAATAACCTCGTGAACACCGACTCCGTCCATCCATTGAAAGATGCCTTCATCATGTCGCTCCGGAGGGAGACCCCTGTTCAGGGCGGGAAACTTGTTGGGAACGGTCCGCACCCACCAGCCGGGCTGGTCCGGCCGGCTGCCGTGCTTCCGGAGCGACGCCACCTCGGGAGGTGTCTTCGATTCGTTTCCCTCACAAAACGGACAGAAGGCGGGGACTTCTTCCTTCTTTTCCAGCTGGGCCGGCCGGAAGTCATCCGGTCTCTTGCCCCTCTCCGAGGCCAGGATGACCCAACGACCGCTGATGATATCCTTGCGCAACTCGGACATGGTCTAACCGATCAACTCCTTGATCTTGGATTTGAGTTCGTCCAGGGAAGCCGATTTGACGACGTAGGCATCGGCCGCCCAGGTCATGAAGTCGTGCTTGTAGCTCTGGTAGGCGGTGTTGATGATGATGGGAATGTCTTTGCGGAGCGCCATGATCTGAGTGATCAGCTCGATCCCATTCTTGGCCGGCATCCGGATGTCGGTGACGATCAGGTCAAAGTCCTGTTTCTTGATCTGCTCCAGCGCCGTGTCGGCATCCGCGACCGCCGTCACCTTGTAGCCCGCCTTGGTCAGCTCTTCCCTGTACAGGAGACAGAGGTTCCTTTCGTCCTCGACGATGAGCAGTCTTTTCTTCATGGCCTGGTCCTCCTTTCTCTGGGCTGGGTTTGGAAATATAGTTTGAACGTCGTTCCCTTGCCCTCGGCGCTCTTGACCTCGATCCGGCCGCCGCAGGCGTCCACAACCCTTTTCACATAGGCCAGGCCGAGCCCCATGCCCCGTTCCTTGGTCGAGACGAACGAATCGAAAATCTTGTCTTTGACCGCCCCGGGGATCCCTTTGCCCGTGTCCTCCACCGCGATCACCGCCCATTCGGCGTTCTCCCGGTAGGCCCGCAAGTCGATGCGGCCCTCGTCTCCGACCGCGTCGACGGCATTGTCCAGCACGTTGCGGATGGCCTCTCCCACATGGGTGGGATCGCAGAGGATGACGCGGAGGCCCGCCTCGATCTCCATATCCAGGGTTATCCGACGGCCGGCGATCCGCGCCCGGACCGATTCCTGGACGAGGTTGAGCATGTCCTGGACGTCGACGGCGACCTTCTCCCGAACGTCGATCCGGAAGAACTGCGACAGCCGGAGAAGGATCTTCTCGAGTCGGCGGATCTCGCTGCGGATGATCTGGATGTTTCTCTTCTTTTTTTTCTCTCCTATCTGCGGGTCAAGGAGCTGGTCGGCGAAGCCTCCGATCATGACCAGAGGATTGCGGAGCTGGTGGGTGACGAACATGGCCATCTCTCCCATGGCCGCCACCTTCTTCATGTCGACGATCCTTTTCTGGAGCTTGGCGGTGTAGATGTAGTTGCCGGCGAAGAGCCCGCAGATCGAGGCCAGCTCGAGGTCCCGGATCCTGATGGGGAGCTTGGTGATGGCGTTGTCGAGGATGATCTCCCCCAGCACTTCTTTCTGGGACACCAGCGGGATGCAGAGGAACTCGTCCGCGCCGATGGTCTCCACGAAACGTCTGTCCACCCCGGGCTCGTTCCGGGCGTCCCGCACCAGGATCATCTGCCTGGCGGAGGCCGTCAGGGCGGGGATGAGGGACTGCTCTCTGTACAATAGATAGCTCAATTTCTTCACGCGTTTAGTCAGGGTGTCGGTTTCGCTCGTCAAGAGCGACCGGTTGTGCTCGATGATCTCCGGATAGCCTATCCCGGGTGTGGAAAGGACCCGCCAAATGGATTCGGCTTCCGCTGCCGAAGTCGGCCCCAGCCAGAATTCTCCTTTGAGGCTGTCTCCCTCCGTGAGAAAGAGCATGGCCCGGTTAAAGCCCAGGCCGGGGCCCGCGGTTAGGGCGGTCATTATGACGAGCAGGTTGTCCAGGAGCGAAAAGGGCTGAAAGAAGCTTTGGGCGATGATGGAGAAGAGCTGTAGCTCTTTGGACGCTTCCTGCGAAAATTCATGGAGGAAGAGGTTGTAGCGCTCGATCACTCGTTTCTCCAGCTCTTGGGAACGATCCTTATGCCCCTTTCGCTGATCATGAAATTGGCGCGGTCTTTCCTCACGTCGAAGCCGATTTCGAAATGATCCGGGATCCGGGAAAATTTATCGACGATCACCCGGCGCAGTTTGGCCCCCCGCCCGATCCGGGCTCCCTCGAAGATGATCGAGCCTTCGATCTGGGCGTTCCGGGCGATTTCGACACCCGGAGAGATGATGGAATTCCGGATGATCCCGCCCCGGATCCGGCAGCCCGATCCGATGATGGAGCTCTTGATGTCGGCATGTTGAATATGAGAGGGACCGTATCGTGTTTTGTATGTCCGGATCGGCCAGGCGCTGTCGTCCAAGGAACAGGGCGAAGCGGCGGAAAGGAAAGCCATGTTGGCCTTCCAGTAGGCGTCGATCGTCCCGATATCTTCCCAATAGCCATCGTAGAGGTAGGCATAGACCCGGGCCTTGTGGATAAGCCGCGGGATGACATCATTGCCGAAGTCGTGGCTGCTTTGGGGAGTCTTGGCATCCTGGATGAGGGCTTTGATGAGGGTGGGCGTCCGAAAGAGATAGACCCCCATGGAAATGAGGGAGAGCTTTTTATCCCAGGGCAAGGAGGGCGGGTCGGCCGGTTTCTCTAGAAAGTCCATGATCCGGTGGTCGCGGTCGATGCCCATGACTCCGAAGCGGCCGGCCCCGGTGCGAGGGACCGTCTTGGCCAGGATCACGGCCTCGGCCTTCTTTTCTCCGAAGAAACGGATGATCTTCCGGTAATCGGCCTGGTAGACATGGTCGCCGGAGAGGACCAGGATGGCCTCCGGGTTTTCCTGTTGAATGGTGTAGATGTTCTGGAACACGGCGTCCGCCGTGCCTTCGTACCAGCGGTCGGCCACCCGTCCCTGTGCCGGGAGGGAGACGATATATCCCCCGCTTTCGGCGTGAAAGATGTTCCAGCCGTAAAGGATGTGCCTTTCCAGGGACAGAGACTTGTACTGGGTGAGAAGGGCAATCTTGCGGAGCCCCGAGTTCAGGGAATTGGAGAGACTGAAATCGATGATCCGGTAGCTTCCCAGGAACGGGACCGAAGGCTTGGCCCGGTCGCGGGTGAGCGGGTAGAGCCTCTCCCCTTTTCCCCCGCAGAGGATCATGGTCAGAGTCTTTTCAGATAATTCGTCCATCGGGGGTCACGACCTCGGAGAACAGCCAGCCCATGCCGTGCGGCCAGCTTCCATGGGCCAGAACATAGGGAATATGGCTGTGCAGGACCAGGGAAAAATACTTAACTCTCATGTCCCTCTCTCAAAGTGATCGTCAGGCCGAATTTTTGCCGGCCGGCCAGGCTGAACTTCCAATGGGGCAGGAAACACATCCCCTGCTGGATTATATCATAACCCTCCTCTGATTGGGATAGAGTCTGCAGCGGAAAATGCCAGATCGCGGGGCCGCCGCTGAAATCCAGGTGCCACTTCCCTCCGAGAAGCGAGATCTTCTCTTTCCGGACCTCCCACTCCTGAGGAAGGAGATATAAATTCCATTCGATCCCGAATAAAAACGCGAGCTCTTTGTCGCCCTCGTTTTCCAGTTCATAGGTGATCAGGACGTGGCCTTCTGTCGGCTCGATGCGCTTGGCCACTCGGATGGGGCTGCGCTCTCCGCCGGCCCAGAAGTGGCCGTGCCTGAACAACACGGCGGAATTTCCCTCCTGAGTGAACTTGTATTCCTGGTTGGCGAAATCTCCCTGCTCGCCATAATCGACCGTCCGGAACTTATCCAGCGTGGTCTGAGGATGGAGAAAATGGTCGAGGAGCGAGTAGCGGGGATGCCAATCATATCTCAGAAGAGAGGCGGCCTCGGGCGGGAGCTTCTTGGCCTGCTCGTGGATGCTTTTCCCGCCCTCGCCCGGTCCGTGGTCCACCTGACGATGGTAGGACTCCGGCCGTCGGGCCAGGACGTCGGAGAGGTTGCGGCCGAGGAGCCGGTCGTCGAATTCGACGAGGCTTCCACCGGAGGAGGGTTTGAGCAGGAGGTTGAATCGATCGTGGCGGAAGAAGAGCTCTTCTCGGCCGTCGAGGTCGTAGTCGAGAGTCTCCCAGCCAGAATTGAGCGGCAGCCTCTTTTCCGCCTCGATCAGATGTTGATAGGCCGATTCCCGAAGATGCGGCAGGTAGAGTCCTCCAAAGACCCCGTGCCAATAAGGATCATTGCACTGGGCCTTGTAGAGCTTGCGAGCGGCCTCCGGGCTCGGGTTCTCCCGGACCTCACGGGAGACGAGCAGCATCCTTTTGTGGAGGTGGTTGCTCTCGGGATACTTGAGGAAGAACTCACGGAAGAATCCGCCGCGCAGGAACCGCTGCGCCTCGGGCGAGACTTCCCGCTTGAGGGCACGGAAGCGGTCGAAGTCAGCGGGCTCGAGGACCCATTCCATCATCTCCTCATACGAGGCCGGGGGAAGATAGACCAGCCCGAGCGAAGGACGG
This sequence comes from Candidatus Aminicenantota bacterium, assembly GCA_017886205.1. Taxonomy (GTDB): domain Bacteria; phylum Acidobacteriota; class Aminicenantia; order Aminicenantales; family UBA8522; genus UBA8522. Next base: position 101,475 of record JAFNEO010000037.1, read on the forward strand.
CTGTCCAGATATTCAGAGTAGGTCATTGTTCGAACGCCCTCGTTCTCTAAGAAGGCCAGGAAACCGGAGAGCCAGCCCTCTTCATAAACCCACTTGTGCGTCCCCGGCCAGAGCCCGAATTTTTCGCCGTCATCGCCGAGGATGGCCACCCCTCCCCTTCCCGCGACCTCCCGGAAATGGGCGCGGACATCCTCTATGGCTCGGAAAGGGATGAGATAGCGGAGCGCCTTGCTCACCGGGAACAGGATCAAGGGCGATCCTTCCTCTTCTGTTATATAAGGGCGCTCGATGTCCCTAATGCCGGCGTAATGAAAGTGTTCTTCATCGAGGAGGGTGTATTCAATGCCCGCCCCGGCCAGCGTCTTCGGCAAGTGAGGTTCCCAGACCCTCTCGGTCAGCCACAGGCCCCTGGGCCTGCGCCCGAAATTCTCGGCCAAGAAATCGCTCATCAGGCGGAGCTGTCCGCTTCTGTCCTCTTCAGGGATAATGGACAGCACCGGCTCGTAAAAGCCGCCGCCCAAGAGTTCGAGTTGGCCGCGGTCGGCCATTTCCTCGACCAAGTCCCAGGACCGTCTCTCCTTGGCCTCCATATACTCCCAGAGAGGTCCGGAAAAGTGGAGGGTGAAGCGGATGGCCGGATGCTCGGCCAGGGCGATCAGAAAAGGCTCATAGCAATCGCGAAAGGCCTGCTTGAATACCCAGGGAAAATTCCCCACCGGCTGGTGGTTGTGGACGGCAAAGAGGAAGATCGGCTCAGTCATCGCTTCCACCCTTTTTCTTGGCTTGGCAGGCCTTCTTAAGATAGCCGTGGAAGAGGGCTTCGAATTCGGCGACATTCTCTTCCCCGAACCACCAAAACCAATCCGAGCCTTCGGCGATGTACATCTCTTCGCTCGGCCCGCATTTCTCCCGTGTCCTGGCCAGCAAATCCCAGGCGGCATTCTTGGCGGGAGACCCGACCCATTTGGAAAAATTGCCTAGCCAGGTGCCCGGCACGATTTCCAGCTCGGCCGGCGATTTAGACAGGGCCAGATATTTCTCCAGAAAAATGGGCGTGAGATCAGTCCTCTGGAGGATCCGGCCGTAGAATTCACGCAGAAAGGGAACGCCGTTCTCACGGTATCCCGCCCAGGGATTCTCGCCGTCGAGGGCGATGACACAGATAGCGTCCTTTGGACAGCCTTTCCCTTTTTCATCCAGTTTGGCCAGGAGATGGGAGACGGCGTCTTTTTCCGGCCAGCGCCAGTATTCGAAGCTGATCAGGTCGGAGAGCTCCCGATCGCGGAAAAAGACAGCCAAGCCCTGACAGGCAAATGGACGATACAACAGGTCCACATCGGGGCACGTTTTCAAAGTCTTCCAGAGAATGTTTTCGTCGGTCACAGCAAAGGCATATCCCTCCGCGGCCATGGCCTTCGCAACTTCCAGGCTGATGCCGCCTTCCGAGGGCCAGATCCCACTGGGCGGCCGGCCGAAGACGTGCTGAAAATATTCCCGACCTTTTCTAATCTGCTCCTTTCCGTCCTCGGGGTGGGCAAAACGGAACGCGGGCATGAACGTCTCCCCTCCCGTACGGATGTCGAAGACGAGGGGAAGCAGGGGATGATAATAAGCCGAGGTCGTCAGCTCGGCGAGGCCCCCCTGCCAGAGTTTCTTGTAGTAAGGAATGACCTTCTTCCGGACCCTTATTTGCTCGTTAAGGAGGGTCTCCCTGTCATGGCCTATTTTCAGGACGGGCGAAAAGAAAGACCGGAGGGCGAGAATCTGAGTTTCACTGGGCTTCGAGGGGGCCGTCCCAGGGGGAAGAAACCGGCGCAGTCGTTCGCGTTCGGTCGGGTTCAACTTCCGGGGATCGGCCTCCAGCAGACCCTGAAGGGAATCGACGGCCTTTCCTCTGCAGTAGTCCTCGATCTGTTCGAGCAGACAAGGGACGAGGTTAAAGGTGCAGGGGAATCCGGCTTCTTCGGCCAGAAAAGCCATCTGGTAATAGTTCCGAGTCAGGTGGAAATTGACCCAAGGCAGGACGTATTCACCGCTGTCGGGGTTGCGGTAAACGGGCTGATGAAGATGCCAGAGGATGGATAGGTACATGGGCTCTCTTGGGACCTTTCAGGTTTTTTCCTTGTTATGCTGATTCTTCCAGTAGTCCAGGCATTCCAGGTTGCAGAAATGCAGGACATATTCCTGTCCCTCGGCGTGCAGCGCGGCCGCCTTGGGGATCATCTTCTGGCAAACATGACAGGCGATCTTTTCTTCTTTGTCTTTTTTCATTTTCCGCCTTCCTTAAAAGAAAATCGGGGATGTATTATAGCGGACTTTTCAATTTGAAGAAAAGCCAGTTCTTGTCCTCGGGATTCTTGACTTTGAGCTTGATCAGGCCGTAGCGGCCGCTGAGCTTATGTCCTTTGATCTCGACGATCCGCTTTCCGGGGTCGGTTTCCTGCGGAAGATAGGTCCCCTGGTCCCAGACCTCCACTTTTCCGGCGCCGTATTCACCCTCGGGAATGACGCCTTCGAACTCCTCGTAGCCCAAGGGGTGGTCCTCGGTCTCGACGGCCAAGCGCCGGAGGCCCTCCTCCTGAGGCGGGAGCTTGGGAATGGCCCAGCTCTTAAGCACTCCCCCCTCCTCCAGGCGGAGGTCATAGTGAAGATGCGAGGCCTGGTGCTTCTGAATGACGTAGACAAGGCCCTCCCGTTTCTTGGGAGCGGTCGAGGGCTGCGGCTCCGGAGTTTTCCGGAAGTCCCTTTTTTCCTTGTATTCTTTGAGCGGCATCTTCCGGTCCGATCGAAGCTTCCTACCTGTGGAGGAAGCTCCGTTCACTGTCCGTCTCGCCGGGCCGGCGGGTGATGATCATGGCCAGGCCGAGCTCGTTGGCCCGGTCGATGACCTCCTGGTCCTTAATCGAGCCCAGCGGATAGATAAGGGCCGTGATGCCGTTCTGGGCGGCCAGCTCGACGACGTCCGGAAATGGCATGAAGGCGTCGGAGGCTAAGACGCAGCCCTCCGGACCGTAGCCCCGCCTGGAAAAGCGGATAGCGCAGTCGGCGGCGTCGATTCGACTGCGCTGGCCGGAGCCGATCCCGTGGACCTTGTCCTTTTGGCCGATGACTACGGCGTTGGAGCGGGTAAAACAGGCGACGACCCAGTTGAAAACGGCGGCTTCGACTTCCTCGGGTGACGGCTTTCGCACCGAAACGGCATCCACGTCCCGAGAGCTGCCAATGCGGGATTCGAACCTCTTTTGGACAAGGACGCCGCCGGCCACCCGCTTGAACTCCAGGCCGTTATCCAAGGACGGCTCGTCGATTCGCCCGCCCATCTTGATGACTCGGAGGCTTTTGCGCGCCGCCAGGGCCGCCAGCGCCTCCGGAGTGTAGTCCGGGGCATAGACGACCTCGATATTGCGCGCGCTCTCGACCAGTAGCCCAGCCAGAGATTCGGTGACCGGGGTGTTGAAGACGTCCACGCTCCCGAAGTTGGAGAGCGAGTCGCATTTCCAGGCCTTCTCGAACGCCCCTTCCACCGTCTCGGCCAGGGCGACTCCGCTGGGCATCTCGTGCTTGATTAAAGCGCAGGCGGACAGGCGGGGATGGATCGCGGTCAGTTTCCTGACCAGCCTCTGGCCGAGGTCCATGTCGCCGACGTTGATGTAGCTCAGTCCCTTGGTCCCCTCCTGCAACACCTCCATGGTGGCCATGTTAGGCCCGGAGGCCCCGCTTTCGGCAAAGAAAGCGGCCGGATAGCCCGGGTTCTCTCCGTAGCGCATGGGGAATCGCTTATGGAATTCCCGGCCGGCGAAAGAGAGGTTCTCCGGAAAATCCTCGGCCATCTTGGTGGAATACTGGAGTCGAGCGGATTTGTCGACTTTTTCCATAGCGCTCATCCTTCCCGACGGTTGATGATGTGCACGTCGTAGTTCCTAAGGTTGGCCCGCAAGGCGGAGATGCAGGCCACCGCCACGCGATAGTCTTTCTTGGGGTCCCGCGGCGTCAGAGCCTGGAAAATGGCTTCGGCCGTTTCTTTAGCTGCGGCCTCTCCGGTGCTGATTTCGATCGGTTCGCCGGGGAATGACGGCAGGGGGTTCTCTTCCCGCCCGGCATAGGTAGCGATCATTCTGCTTTTGCCCGGCTCGACGGCCCAGGAGAAAAAAGAGGCCAGGCGCGCGCCGTCTTCCCGCCGCTTGATGATGCTCATGCCGGCGGCGCCGCCGGTCAGGACACAACCGCTGATCCGCGGAGTAAAGTGGGGAGAATCCGGCTCATAGGTCCAGCTATCGAGCGAGCGGGAGAGGATTTCCTCGGGCCGCTCCTCTTCACCGGCTTGCTTTAGGACCTTGGCGATATCATCGGTCTGCCGGCCGTTGCTTATGGCGATCCTCCGGTCGATGGCGATCGCACGATAGATGAGCAGTTCGACCTTGCCCTTCCTGAGCGTGTCTTCGTCCAGGGGCTCGGTCCAGACCGCGCTGCTCTCAAAGGTGAGCCTTCTGGCTTGGCTCGCCGGGGACCTCCCGGTCACGGCGTAGGCGACAATGACCCTTTCGGCGTCGGCGCCGGCGCCGATGATGATGAGCCTGCCCGGATAGGGCATGACACTGAGTAAACTCATTCCGTTCATGGTGATTTGGCCTCGATCGGAGACTGCTATTGATAACACACCGGGCGCCTGAAGTCAAAAATAGGCTCGGATTCAGGTTCGTCAGCCCGCTCGTTTCCCCAGCGAGGAAACTCGCTCCGCATCCTCCTTCGCTCTTCTCTCCTTTCAGTCGAGAAACCATGCCCGCTCAGTTGTCCACGGACTTCCTCACCTGAATCTTTCGCCTTGGCCGAGAAAGACCAAAATAAGGGACACTTGTTTGGCCGGGTCGCTTGGGATAGAATAAATACGCTTTGCCTCTGGCGCGAGGATCGAATGAAAAGCGTGTATGAACCGGAAAAGGCGTATAACAACAGGGAATTTCTCGATTCGGAGGAAGCCCGGACGATCCGCATCCTGAGCGAGATCCTGGAGCCGATGCATCGCCTGGCTAAACATAAGGTCCATTCCACCGTTCTTTTCCTGGGCTCTTCGCGCCTCGATCCTGGACACAAGGAGTCTCCGCTGGCGAAATACTACTGGGAGGCGGAGGAACTGGCTTTCCGGCTGGCCTCCTGGGCCATCAAGCTCAGACCCCAGGGAAAGAACTTCGTCATCTGCACCGGCGGAGGGCCGGGCCTCATGGAGGCGGCCAACCGTGGGGCCGCCCGGGCCGGCGGCAAGTCCATCGGGATGAATATATCGCTCCCCGAAGAGCAGGCCCCCAATCCCTATATTTCTTCCGAACTTTCGTTTATCTTCCATTATTTCTTCACCCGCAAGTTCTGGCTGGTCAACAAGGCAAAAGCGGTAGTCGCCTTTCCCGGCGGGTTCGGCACTCTGGATGAACTGTTCGAAACGCTGACCCTTGTCCAAACGGGGAAGATTTCCCGGAGGGAACTGACGATAGTCCTCTATGGCGAAGAGTACTGGAAGAGGGTCCTGCATTTCGATGCCCTCATCGAATCCGGTGCCATCTCCCCCGAGGATGTCAGGCTGTTTTCCTTCTGTTCGACGCCGCGGAAGGCTTTCGCCCTTTTAAAGAGCGAGCTGAAAAAGTTCCTGTAGGCCGTTCAGCCCTCCGGCGTTCGCCTCTTTCTCTTGCCGAGATATCGGTACACCAGGATCCCGCAGACGATGCCCGCGGCGTCGACTATAACATCCTCGATAGCGCTCGTCCTCCCACGCACGAAAAGTTGGTGCCATTCATCCAGGATGGCGAGCGGCAATCCGGTGAAGAAGACCAGGACGGCCTTGATGAAAGAGGGAAACGAGAAGGTCTTGAAATAGCCGAGGGAGAGGAAAAAGCCCAGCAAAGAAAACTCGATGACATGAGCGATCTTGTCGAGCCAGTGACCGGGAAGGCCGATGTCGCCGTCTTGCGAAGACAAGAAGAAAATGAGGAGATAGAAGAGGATGGCGGGAACAAAGTAGCGCAATTTTTTCATGGTCAACCGAGGCCAGAGCTGCTATTCTAGAGGATAATGGGCGGAGAATCCAGAGCGATGAGAAGATATCGGTATGTGGTGTTCGTGCTGGGAGCGGTTATCCTCTCCGGCTGCCGGCCGAAAGTCGATTATCTCCCGGGCGGCAACGTCCAGACGGGTACAGCCTCGTGGTACGGCGGGGAGTTCCATGGCAAGAAGACCTCGAGCCGGGAGGTGTATGACATGAACGATCTCACGGCCGCCCATAACACGCTTCCGCTCGGCACGTTCGTCGCCGTGACCAACCTGGACAACGGCCAATCGGTCGTCGTCCGCATCAACGACCGGGGGCCGTTCGTCAAGAACCGGGTGATCGACCTTTCCTATGCGGCCGCCCGGGCCCTCGATATGATAGGGACGGGGACGGCTCCGGTGCGGATCGAGGTGCTGGCCGATATCTCGCCGCCGCTTGCGGCGCTCCGGTTTTCCGTTCAAACCGGGTCTTTCATCCAACGATCCAATGCCGAAGCCATGCGCAAGGATTTGGCACGGCAGTTCGCCGATGTCTATGTCTCGACTTTCGAGACCGCCCGGCAGGTCTACTACCGCGTCCGCGTCCGGGCCAAGGATAGAGAAACGGCCGAGACGCTTTCCCGCAGGCTTATGGAGAAAGGATACATCGCTATCATCTTCGAGGAACAGTAGCGGCCCATTATTTTCTCTTGTAGAGATAGGCCTCTTCCTTATGCTTATTCTCCTTGCCGTCATGAACGGCGTACCTGTGCCCGCTCCACATTCCGGCCGCGCCGTACTCCCCTTTTTTGTTAACGGCATAGAAACTGTGTCCGAAGTTCGGCAGCCCATCCTCATTGAGCAGGCGGGGCTGCAGCCTGGCTTTGTCGGCGACGACCTGCATGGCCTTGAGGCAGGACTCCTCGGGCGAAAAGCCCTGACCCATGAACTGGACGACCTGGAAGGTGCCGCAGGTGCGGAGGTTGGCCTCCCCGAAGCCGGTGGAGCCGGCCGCGCCGATAGCGTTGTCGACATACAGCCCGGCGCCGATGATCGGCGAATCCCCCACCCGGCCGGGGATCTTGAAGGCATAGCCGCTCGTCGTCGTGACGCCGGCCAGGACGCCGGCGCCGTTCTTGGCGAGACAGTTGATCGTGCCGTAGTGTTCGATGTAGGGCCTCAATTCAGCCATGATCTTTTTTTCGTCGGGAGAGAGCCAGTAGTCCTTGTCCGACATGGCCTCTTTCCACTTGAGCCAGATCTCCCGGGCTTTTTCCGTGAGCAGGTCTTCTTCCTTGAAGCCATGGGCCCGGGCGAATTTCAGGGCGCCTTCGCCGACCAGGAGGACATGGCCGGACCTCTCCATGACCAGCTTGGCTACCTTGGACGGCGTCTTGATGTTGCGTAGAGAGGCCACAGCGCCGGCCTGGTGGGTCGGTCCGTACATCACCGAGGCATCGAGCTCGACGACACCCTCCTCGTTCGGAATGCCTCCGTACCCGACCGATGTGTCGTTGGGGTCCTCCTCGACGATGTTGACACCGGCGATGACGGCATCCAGAGGATCGCCACCTTGGCGAATGATCTCCATGGCCTTTTCCGTCGCCCGGATGCCATTGCCGCTGGCGATCACGCACATGTCGTTCCCGGTCGATCCTTGGACCCCGCCAAAGAGGTTTTTTTCCTTGGAGAGGACTGAGGCGGCCGTAAGTCCCATTCCTGTTTTCAAGAAATTTCTTCGTGATACTCTCGTCATGCTCAGACCTCCTTGCGATCGGCGAATGGACCTACATTACTAAAGTCCCCGGCGCGATGCAACCATCCCCTGGCCGTTTGACAAGGCGGTGCCTTTGGATTAAAACCTTTTCCCATGACCTTCGCTAGGCGCATCCTCATTTCTTCGTCGCTCTTCCACGCCCTCAACGACGCCGCCACCGTCGCCGTCCCGATGATCTTCCCGATCCTCTATGTCCAGAGGTTCATCATCCGGAGCTATTCCCAAATCGGCCTGCTCTCCAACTTCGGGCTGCTCATCACGCTGCTCTTTCAAGTTCTCGTGGTCCATCTTTCCCGGAAGACGGAATATCGGCATCTGCTCGGCGCGAGCTTCGTCGGCATTTCTCTGACTCTCCTCCTCATCCCGCTGTCCTCCGATTATGTTCAGCTCTTTTTCTTGTACCTGCTTTTCCGGGTCTTCGACAGCTTCTACCACACGGTGGGCATGGCCTGGGTCTCGCGGACCCATCCCCGCCAGGCCATCGACCTGGCCATGGGGGTCCAGAGCGGTTCCGGGATGTTCGGGGTTTTCCTGGCCTTTCTGACCTTTGGCTACCTGGCTCAATCCTCTAACTGGCAGTTCCCCCTCCGTCTCTGGGCCGGAGCCTGTTTCCTGTTAGGATTGACGAGCTTCCTCTTGATCAGGGATCATCCCTTCCCCAAAGAGGAGGCCGGCCGCCTCGATATATCCTCGTGGCTGGGAACAGCCCGCCTCATCCGCAGGCATATCCCCGGGTTTCTGTTCGGCGGCGCGTCCTGGGCCGTGACCATCTATTTTGCCCCCTCCCTGCTCTACCACAAGTTCGCGATCCCCATGGGAAGGACCGGGCTTTGCATGGCGGTATGGATCGGGATCGGCACCGTAACCACATACCTGTTCGGACCGATCAGCCGGAGGTTCGGACGGGCAAAAGCCTTCAAGGTCGGTTTTGCCGGAGCTTCGCTTTCCCTCATCCTTATCGGCCTCTCCCCCCGGCCGGGACTCGCCGTCCTCGGGCTGTTCGTCTTCGGGACTTTCCTCTTCCTCATCTTTCCGGCCCTCCAATCCTTCGTCGGGAATAGCTGCCCCGAGGCACGCCAGCCCCAGGCCTTCAGCCTGGTCTCCAACCTCCAGATGCTGGCCGGGGCTATGATCTCGCTTCTCTCCGGTTTCCTGTCCGACCGCTTCGGCATCAGCTCTCCGTTTGTGGTGTTGGGCGTGCTGGGGGCCGCCGCCTTCGTCCTGTCTGCGCTCGTCTTCGGGCCCGCCAACCCGGCCCGCCGGGACGATCCAGACGGCGCCTAATCCTTATTTATATTATCGTTTCGATCGGAACTGTAGGCAATGGGAAGCGATATGTGGACTCCCCTGAGCCAGGGAGGTGAGAACTCCGGACAGAGGAGGCCGGAGATCGCTATGTTGAGCCGGCCATTCCTTTGGGGTAAGATACAGGGCGGAGACGCGAGGTGGACCGAAAAGAGTTTCGTCAAGGCATCCGCATACTCGAGGCCACGGTGGCCTTGACCGCCAACCGGGAATCCCTCCTCCCCGTCCTGCCCCCTCCGCTCGAAGTCCACTCGCTGCACACCGATTTCCACGAGGTCCGGCGAATTCCGTACCGATCTCGTGCGGATGGAAGTATCTCGATAGTGGAGGACTCCGCCATGCCCCCTCGCTTTCGGATCTCCGGGACCCGGGCGTTTTGGGAAGGGCCTTTGACCACCCTGAGCCGGCGGGCATCCGACCCGCGGTTCAGCCTGTGGGGCAACCTGGGCTTCCTCTACCGCTTCGCCCTCTATCTGCTGGAAAAAAAACACCGCATCTACAACCTTCACGCCTGCGCTCTTTATGAGCCCGTTCGGCATCAACTCTTTGTCATCATAGGAGGCGCGGGCAGCGGCAAGACCGTCTATCTCCTCAGTGGTTTGGAGCGCGGGCTCTCCCTCTTCTCCACCGAGACGGTCCACTTCCGCCACGAAGGTCGGAGTGTCCGTTGGTTCATGGGTTCGCTTGCCGACAACGTCAGGATTGGGACGCTGCGGCGTCATTTCCCGCGTTTTCTGCCCGCCGCTGCGGGCGTCCCGCGCAAGGACGACTGGAGCCAGAAAAGGGCGATCGACCTGTCGACCTATCGCTATCCGGAGGAAACCCTTGTCAACCCCGCTGTCGTCTTCCTCTTTCCGAGGATCGAGGAAGGATTCAGGACGTTCGTCCTGCGGGCCCTGCGGGACGATCGACAGGTGGCCCAGTCTCTATTCGCTAACATCTCGGAGAAACTCAGCCAGACGACCATCTTATATGACCGCATCCCTGTGCCGGGATTCGACTGCGCTGACCTGGCGGAGGCCCGGCAAAGGGCCTGCCAGGACCTCGCCCGGCACAGGACCAGCGCCTTCTGCGGCAGCGTCCTCTCCGGTCCACGGGACTGTTGGGGGGACATCTTGGAAGGCGGGTTTCCGAAAAGGAGATAGAAATGTCGGACAAGGCATGGGAAGGGGCCTTTAGGATCCCCTGTCCGGGGAGAACGGCTAAACCTCGTCAAACCGGCCTGACTATGGTGATCGACAAGGGCCTGGGCGAACACCTGCTCAGGGACCTGGTCCAGACCGCCGGCGACTATATCGATATCATCAAGCTCACTTTCGGGACCTCGGCCTTTTATGATCGGGACAAGCTCAGGAAGAAGAACGAGTTCATCACCGGAGCCGGAATTGAGGTTATGCCCGGTGGCACATTTCTCGAGGTCTCTGTGTGGCAGAAGACGCTGCCCGCTTATCTGGTGAGGGCGCGCGAGCTCGGTTTCACCGCCATCGAAGTATCGGACGGCACGATCGAGATGGACCGGCCGACGCGCCGCGACGTGATCCGGAGGGCCCTAGGACACGGTTTTAAGGTCATCACCGAAGTCGGGAAGAAAGACCCCTTGGAAGCACCTCCCATCGAGGTCGTCCAGGAGCTTATCCGGGAAGACCTCAGGAACGGCGCCTTTAAGGTGATCATCGAGGCGAGGGAGGCGGGCCGGGGCGTCGGGATCTTCGACAAAGAGGGCAGGACGAGGGGCGAAGAGATCGACAAAATCCTTGCTGGCGGCTTGGAGGTCGATAATCTGGTCTGGGAAGCGCCGCTCAAGAACCAGCAGCAGGACCTCATCCTCCGGTTCGGTGTAAACGTTAACTTGGGGAACATCCCGCCCGAGGAAGTGTTGGCACTGGAAGCGCTGAGACAGGGGTTGAGGGGGGACACCATGAAGCGGGCCTATCGAGACTCTCGCTAATCCTCGTCTTCCAGGAGCTGGACGAGGACAGAGTGCTCTCCGTCGGGGACCTCGAATTTCTGGGAATCGCCCTTGAAAATTTTCTTGAGCTGATTGTCCACCAGCAGCTGGTACTTCCCCTTCTTCAGGAATCGGACCTCGATCTCTCGCGGCTTCAGAGACTTGAACTCAAAAGACACCTCGTTCTCGGAATAGAGAAAATGCCGGAAGACCGCCCCTCCGCTGGCCCGGACGATCTCCCTGTCTTCTTCTCTGAGCTTGGTTTCCGAGGATGAGACCTCCACCTGGTAGTGCCTTCCCTGGATCGCCATCCGGCTCAATTTTCCCTTTTCCTCAGGGTCCAGGATGCCGAAGCGAAAGCCGTCCCAGGGAGTGAAATCCAGGTACTCTTCGATGGCAATCAGGGCAAACAGCGGCCCCCAGCTCTGGTACCTCTGGCCGCCGGCCTCGCCGGTTCGGGAATCGAAATTTTCCGGGCAGAGCTGGAAGTTCTGCCAGCTGCGCAAGAAGAGCGACAGGCTCTTCTGCGCATATTCGGTGGCCACGGCGTCGAACCCGCAGGCCTTGAGACCCTGGTAGACGAGATAGTTGGTCGGAGGCCAGATCGTCCCCCTCCAGTATTGCTGGTCTTTAAATGAAGGATCATCGCGCGAGATCGAGGGCAGGATGTACTCGCCCCAGAATTCCTTTGGGTTGAGGAGCCGCCTGATGAGCAGCGAGGCTCTGCGGGCATCTGGAATCTTGGCCAGGAGAGGATAGAAATTCGAGGCGGCCTTGCGCAAGGAGAAGGGACCGTCCCAGTGACGGTCGAAGTAGAAGCCCTCCCGCTCGTTCCAGAGCTTCTCGTTGATGAGCGCCTTCATTTGCTCGTATTCCTGAAGGTAGAGATTATAGTCTTCGGGAAGGTTGAGGATGTTGGCTATTTGGGATAGGCAGTAGGCATCCAGCGCATAGAGGCAATTGAGGTCCAGGCAATTCATGGTCAAGGTCCCGGCGCTGTCGCTGAATGCGGCCTCTTCCCAGTTCGGCAGGTCGTCCTGCCCCGACTCCCACATGGCTCTCTGCTTGCCGCTGGCGTTTTCTTCCCAGGGAGGAACGGCGCCGGCGACCAGGTCGGCGTCCGAGCCCCATTCGAGCAGACCGTCGGCATTGCCGTCGCGGCGAGGCCGGCCGTCGGGTTTGGGCGCCTTCCAAAAGGCATGCCATTTCAGGAGATGGGGATATGCGGTCTTGAGCAAGTCCATGTCCCCGAGCCGGCCGAAGAGCTTGAGGACGACATAGGCTCCGATCGGAGGCTGGGAGCGGTCGGGCGTGCCGCTCGACCGGCCCCTCCAGTTGGGGATGTTGCCGTTGGGATATTGCGTTTCCAGGACGGCCGTCACGACGTCCCGGACGTGCCGCCCGCTCTCGATGGAAATCTCGAGGGCGTTGAAGAAGGAATCCCATTCAAAGATCGTCCAGTGATCGGGCGCTCCGTTGGGCTGTGGGAAAATCCAGCGGCGGCCCGCCGGCGTGTAAAACCGGTGGTGGTCCGGCTGGTAGAGAGTCATCCAGAAGAGGTTGTTAGTGACGGCCTCGGCGGCTCCCTTGAAGAGGCCGTCGACTCTCACCCTCTTGTTCTGGTAGCGCGTCTCCTCTTCACGAAGGAAGGACTCTATGGTTTTCCAGTTCTTGTAGCGGTAGATCTGGTTGCTTAGCACTTTGGGATCTTCACCCACCGCGGCGATGAAGTAGAGCGTCCTTTCTTTTTCCGTGGAAAACGATAAGGGCAGGCTCTGGTCCTCGGACGAAGTTGGTGACTCGCCCGGCCGGTGGGTCCAGAAGAGGTAGTGATAGCTCTTGCCCTCTTCATTCTCTCCCTGGACCTGACCGTCCGGCTGAAGCCGGTATTTTCCTTTGAGTCCCCAGGGAAAATAGTGGATGATCTGGAAAGTGATGTTTTTCGGAGCCCGGATCCGGCCGAGCACGGTCCTCTCGTCCTGCCGGGACCATTCGAGAGTCAGGGTGTTCGATTTGGAGGGCGGCTTGATCAGGACAGGCGTGTCATTGCCCTGCTTGAAGGGAAGACTCAGGTCAGCCGCCACTCGGGAATACGAGCCGTCGGGGGAATGAGGGCCGACCTCCGAGACAAGATAAAAAAAATCCTCTCCCTCAGCCGTTTGGCCCTCTTTCTGAACCCGGAGACGAAGCCCAAAAAAAACGCCTTTGTCCGGGGCCAAAACGAGGCCGAACCATTCTTTCCCTTCCAGGGCGCCGATGTGAGTTCCCTTCCAGGGATAGAAGATCTCGGCCTGGAGCGAGACCATCGCGGCCGTGATTATGATGACCGAAAGGAAGGCCAAGACGGCCGGCCTTGATCTCGTCATTCTTCGGATTATCATCGGGTCCTGGTCTTTGCTAATTTACGGCAAAACCGCCCATAAATCAACGCCCAGCAGCTTCTCCCATGCACCGGCTCTCGCTTTTGAAGTCCCCTTCGATTAAAATAATGGCTTTAAGACCGATGATACATGGGGAAAAGACAGAGGTCCAAAGTCCGGGCTCGACTAAGGGGGCCAGGGTCGCTGTAGTCAGATGTCCATCTTATGAAACCGCGGCGTTGTCTGGCGCCGTGCGTCGGAGCCTCGATCTCGTCGGCGACTTGCGGCGCATCGAGGTCGTCTTGAAACAGCGCCCCGTGGGTAGATTCCCTCAGAGGGGGTAGCAAGCTGTACGAAGTGATCAAGAACCTCCTCCCAAGAAAATAGAGATATTTAGGCGGTGCATTTTCCGGCGGGCTATGATAGATTACAAGACCGGAGGCGCGTCCATGGATTTTAGCCTGTATTTCAAGTCCCGCCAAGGAGAGATAGTCCACCTTTTAAAGAACATCGTCGGCCGGGAATCCCCTTCCCAAGACAAGAAGGCCGTGGATGCCTGTTCGGCCTTTGTCGTCGGCGAGTTCAAAAAGACGGGGGCCAAGATCACCCGCTTCCCTCAGAAGAAGATCGGCGATCTCCATTTCGTCGAATTCCCGGGCTCGCCCAAGTCCCCGGCCGATGGGAGAATCCTCATCCTTACCCATATCGATACCGTTTGGCCCGTGGGCAAGATCGATAAGATGCCCTTCTATATTTCCGGAGATAAGGTCTATGGACCCGGCGTCTTGGACATGAAGGCGGGGCTGGTTGAAGCCATTTTTGCCTTGAAGGCCCTCCATCAGCTCAGCCTCCGGCCGGCGCGAAAGATTGCGGTGTTCATCAACTCGGCCGAAGAGACCGGCCATGATGTTTCCCGCGAGATAATCGCCCGGTTGGCCAGAAGTTCTGGGCTGGTCCTCTGTCTGGAGCCGGCCCTCCCCGGGGGCGCCTTGAAAACCCAGCGCAAGGGAAGGCTCGTCATCCGGCTCGAGGTCAAAGGCAAAGCGGCTCACGCCGGGACTCCGGAAAAAGGTGTCAACGCTATCGAGGAACTCGTCGGCCAGCTCCATCGTCTAAAAAGATTGGCCACGGCCGGTGTCACCATCAGCGTCGATCTGGTCGGCGGAGGCGAGAAGGCCAACGTCGTGGCCGAGACGGCTTGGGCGGTCATGGACATGCGGTTCTGGAGCTCCGCCCAGAAGGACAAGATCGTCGGCGCGTTCAAGCATCTGAAGCCGGCCAGACCCGGCGCCAAGTTCAAGTTTGATATCGAAAGCCTAACCCCCCCCATGGAGAAGACGAAAGCCTCCGTCCAGCTCTTCCAGCAGGCCAAGAAGATCGCCGCGGCCATGGAGATCAGCTTGGCGGAGGGACGGACCGGCGGCGGGTCCGACGCGTCAATCGCCTCGAGCCTTGGGGTGGCGACGCTGGACGGCCTGGGGCCCGACGGCGACGGGATTCACGCCGACAACGAACACCTCCTCCTGCCCTCGCTCGTGCAGCGGACGGCCCTGCTCACAGAACTCCTCCGTCAGTTGTGATGCGGCCGGGCGGGCGGTCCCGGCGGGTTTTCATTGACTCGGGAGAACAATTCTGATAATTTAGCAGAGGTGGCTTCTTTTACTTTTTTACCAATCATCTTTGAGGAGGCATAATATGATAAAAAAGTACTATCTTCTCTCCCCGGGTCCAACACCGGTCCCCGACAGCGTCCTGTCGGCGGCGGCCGAGCCCATCATCCATCACCGGACGCCGGAGTTCTCCGAGATCTTCATGCAGGTTTCGGAAGGGCTGAAGTATGTGTTCGGTACCAAAGAAGATGTGTTCATCCTGACTTCTTCCGGCAGCGGTGCCATGGAAACAGCCATCGTCAACACCCTGAGCGCCGGAGACAAAGTCATCTCCATCAACGCCGGAAAGTTCGGCGAGAGATGGGGCAACATCGGCAAGGCTTACGGCGTGGATGTTAAAGAGATCGTCCTGGAATGGGGAGCCGACTTCAGCAAAGAGCGGCTGGCGGCTGAGCTCAAGGCAAACCCCGGAGTCAAAGCCGTCTTTACCACCCTCTCCGAGACCTCCAGCGGCGCAATTTATGACATCAAAGGGTTCGGCGAGGTCGTTGCCCAGACCGAGGCTATCCTGGTCGTGGACGGGATCTCAGGAGCGATGGCCACCCCCTGTCCGATGGACGAATGGAAGGTCGATATTTTCGTGTCCGGGTCGCAGAAGTCCTTCATGATACCGCCCGGCTTGGCCTACATCGCCTTCAGCCCGAAAGCCTGGAAGCTCGTCGCCACCGCCAAGCTCCCCAGGTTCTACTTCGACGCCATGAAAGCCAAGAAAAATCTGGAAAAACAGACCACGCCCTGGACACCGGCGGTGTCCTTGATCATCCAGCAGAAAAAAGCCTTGGACATCATCAAGTCCATGGGTCTCGAGGCCATGCTCGAACATCACCGGATCCTCGGCGAGGCCACCCGGGCCGGCGTCAAAGCGCTGGGGCTGGAACTCCTGGCCAAAAAACCCGGCAACATCCTGACTGCCATTAAGACGCCGACCGGAATCGACGGCAGCAAGCTGGTGAAGACAATGCAGGCCAAATACAAGGCCTACATCGCCGGGGCCCAGGATCCGAACAAAGGGAAGTTCTTCCGCATCGCCCACCTCGGCTACATGGGCGGGTTCGACATCGTCACTTCCCTGGCCGCGCTCGAAATGACGCTCCTCGACCTCGGGTACCCGTTCGAGAAAGGCCGATCCGTGGCGGCGGCCGAGACGATTTTAAGGGAGAATTGGAAATGAAGAAGATCCTGTTGGCTGATTCCCTGGATAAAGAGGCCACCGATAGGCTCAAGTCCCTGCCCCAATTTGCAGTCACCATCAAGACAGGTATGGATGAAGCGGAGCTCATCAAGACCATCCCCGGCTTCAACGCTGTGGTCGTACGCAGCGCCACCAAGATTACTCGCAAAGTCATCGAGGCCGCGGCCGGTCTGGAGATGATCGTCCGGGCCGGGATCGGCCTGGACAATGTCGATGCCGCGGCGGCCAAAGACAAAGGCATCAAGGTGGCCAACACGCCGGCGGCGACGACGATCTCCGTGGCCGAAATCACGTTCGGGCTGATGCTCAGCGCTGTCCGACAGCTCGGCCGGGCCAACCTCTCCCTGAAGGAACACAAGTGGGAGAAGAAGACTTTCTCCGGGACCGAGCTCTATGGGAAAACCCTGGGGATCATCGGTGGCGGGAGGATCGGCCTGGCTGTCGCCGAGCGTGCCCTGGCCTTCGGGATGAAGGTGGTTATATATGATGTCGTCAAGGTCGAGACGAAGCTCGGCCTCAAGCAGGTCGGGCTGGATGAGCTCCTGGCTCAGTCCGATATCATCACGCTCCACACCCCGAAGCAGGCGAAGCCCATCCTCGGACGCGACGAATTCCTGAAGATGAGGAACGGCGTCATCATCGTAAACGCTGCCCGTGGCGGTGTCGTGGATGAGGCCGCGCTTCTCGAGGCACTTAGCTCCGGTAAGGTCAGGGCCGCGGCCATAGACGTCTTCGATAAGGAGCCTCCTGTGGACTTTGCTCTAATCGACCATCCCAACGTGATCGCCAGCCCCCATATCGGCGCGGCTGCCGAGGAGGGGCAGAAGCGGGCGGGCCTGGAAGTCGTTAGGATCCTTCAGGAGAAATTGGCCTAGTCCAGAAGATTCTTGGACTTCAAGGATTTTTGAGGACAGCCCACAAGCGCTGATCCACGAGACCGAATCGGAGTTCGTCCTCAACCTGCGGAAAGAGTATGGGAATGACCGAGACCATGAAAAAGCACATATCGATTTATCTCGACAATAACGCCACGACCCCACTTGACCCGGGTGTCGCGGACAAAATGTGTTGGTTTTTGAGGGAACACTTCGGGAATCCCTCCTCCATCTACCCGATCGGCCGGGCCGTCAAGGACATCATCAACCAGGCCAGGGAAAACGTCGCCAGAGCGCTGGGCGCCCAGCGGAGCGAGGTCTTCTTCACCGCCTCCGGAACCGAGGCCGATAACTGGGCCCTCCGCGGGGTCCTCGATACCCACCCTGAGAAAAGCGAGATCATCACCTCGACGATCGAACACCCGGCCGTTCTCCAACAGGCTAAGTATCTCGAAAAAAAAGGGATTAAGGTCAGTTATGTCCCCGTGGATAGCTTCGGGATTGTCGACCTGGATTTTCTGCGGGCCGCCATCACCCCCCAGACGGCTCTCATCTCGATCATGCATGCCAACAACGAAATCGGGACCATCCAACCGATCGAAACGGTCGTCTCGATCGCCAGGGACCATGGCGTTCTTGTCCACAGCGATGCCGTACAGAGTTTCGGGAAGATTGACCTTGACGTTGTCAAGCTGGACCTCGACTTGCTGTCCGTTTCTGCCCACAAGATTTATGGCCCGAAAGGGGTAGGAGCCCTGTATGTCCGCAAGGGCGTCGACATCTGCCCGTTTATCCACGGCGGCCATCAGGAGCGCGGGATCAGGGCCGGCACAGAGAACACGATCGGCATCGTAGGGTTCGGCGAGGCGGCGCGGATTCTCATGGAGCGCGGCAGGAAAGACAGGGAGAGGATCGAGAAGCTGACCGACAGTCTGAAAAAGGGTATCGAGGAAAAAATCCCCAAGGTCAGGTTCAATGGACACCCCGAAAAAAGGGTCAAAAACACCCTGAACGCTGCCTTCCCGGGGCTAGAAGCCGAAGCCATCCTGCTGGCTCTGGCGACAAAGGGGATCTCCGTCTCGACGGGCTCTGCCTGCAGCTCGGAGTCCGAGGAAGTCTCCCCGGTCCTCCTTTCCATCGGCCTGAGGCCGGAGATCGCCCGCTCCTGTATCCGGATGTCCCTCGGCCGCTTCAACACCGAGGACGATGTCCAGGCGGTCCTCCGCGAGCTACCCGACATCATCTCCAAATTGCGGCAGATCTCAGCCTTCGATCCCGAGGAATGAGGGGGCTGCACACCCCGGTTTAGTCCAAGCAAAATGATCATCATCGGCGAGCGGCGATGGCCGCTTCAGAGGCGCTCCTCGGCCTAGACCCTTTCCTGGGCCGTTTCCTTCGTCACTTCAGGGAACAGAATAAGGAAAGAAAGGCTTAGGCCCGGCTGAGGATCATCCCTTTGAGTTGCCGGAGATAGGCTTGCCTGGCCTCAAAAAAGAACCTCTGGTAGCCTTCCTGCCTGAAATCCGGATACGTCCAGGGCAGGAGCTTGGCCGCGTTCCTGGAAAAAAGGAGCTCGAGGTGGGCGTAGATCCCCTGCCTGAGGGGGACGCGGTGGGCGAAGTCCTTGGTTGTGGCCATGATCAGCGCCGAAGCGGTCAGGATTCCCGGGTCGACGTTGACAATGCGGGACTCTCGGGCGAAGGACTTTTTAATCTCTTCCTCAAGAGCACTGGTCCGGACCTTGACATCGCTCAGAGATTCGGGAGGGACGAGCCGGGCGAAGCTCAAGAACAGGCGCCGCAGACCTTTGCCCATCTGCTTATCGTAGTAATCCGTCTGGTCGAATGGAAACGCCACGCTCTTGAGGTCGACGCGGCCATAGATGGCTGCCACTGCCTCCTCAGTCCTGGAAAAAATGTCATCCTGTGAAGAGATGATCCCGATGATCAACTTGGCGGGAGCGAACGGCTTGACCTCGGCCATCGATTATCACCATATGACAGCCCGCCCAAAAACGCAACCCTCCCCGGCCTTTTCTTTTGAGACCGAACTAGCCCGGGAAGCATCTCTATCTATGTGATGAACAACTTGGGAATGGAGAAGCGACCTCGAAGGTTTAGCATATCCGAAACGCCCACCAGACTCTGTTCTTAGATATTCATCCCCCTTATCCCCCTTGAGCAACCAAGGGGGATCTGTATCAGGTCGGCGTTTCGGGAAAAGGCCCGAGGGAAGCCGCTCTCTTGGTGATAAAGGCGAGGGGTGTGGGTGAGGAAGTCCGTGGNNGACGAATCCCATACCCGAGCCTTCTCGGCGTTAAAAACCTGAGCGGGAGCGCCGATATTTACAAGTTGTTTATCATGTTCATTTCATAATGGTAGATGCTTGCACTAGCCCGAGCCCATTTGACCGTGCTTCATCGTTTCCCTATAATGAGGGCACCATGGAGTGGGTTTATATCGAAGACATCGGACGTCACGCCGAGGAGGACGTCGAGATCAGGGGCTGGGTCTATAACAAACGCTCTAGCGGCAAAGTCCGTTTTCTCCTCGTCCGGGACGGGACGGGCATCATCCAGGCCACCCTCTTCAGTGCCGACAAGGACCATCCCCTTTTCCGCCAGTTCGATGCCCTGACCCAGGAGTCCTCGGTGATCATTAGGGGCTCGGTCAGGGGAGAAAAGCGGGCGCCCGGCGGCTATGAGCTCAGCATCAAAGACATGGAGACGATCCAGGTTGCCCAGGATTATCCCATCACTCTCAAAGAGCACAGCACTCCTTTCCTCATGGAGCACCGCCATCTCTGGCTACGATCACGCAAGCAGCACGCCGTCCTCCAGGTCCGGGCCGAGGTCATCAAGGCCATCCGCGATTTCTTCGACGGCCGCGGTTTTCGGCTCATGGATACGCCGATTTTGACGCCGAGCGCCTGCGAAGGGACGACGACCCTCTTTGAAACCGAGTACTTCGATCAGAAGGCCTATTTGAGCCAGAGCGGCCAGCTCTATAACGAGGCCACGGCCGCCGCCTTCGGGAAAGTCTACTGCTTCGGGCCGACTTTCAGGGCAGAGAGGTCCAAGACCCGGCGGCACCTGATCGAATTCTGGATGGTCGAGCCCGAAGTCGCCTTCGCCACGCTCGAGGATGCCATCGAGCTCGGAACCGACCTCGTCCTTTTCATCGTCGAACGGGTGCTGGCCCGTCGCCGGGCCGACCTCGAGGACCTGGAGCGCGACCCCAAGCCTCTTGAGGCCATCAGCAAACCGTTCCCGCGCCTGACTTACGACGAGATCGTCCCCCTTCTCCAGAAAAAGGGCTCGGCGATGGCCTACGGTGATGACTTCGGAGCGCCTGAAGAGACGCTCATCTCCGAGATCTCCCCTAATCCGGTCTGTATCACTCATTTCCCATCCAAGATCAAGGCCTTTTATATGCAGCCCGATGCAGTCCGACCCGAGCTTGTCCTGGGTGTCGATTTCATGGCGCCAGAAAGCTACGGCGAGATCATCGGCGGCGGCCAGCGCATCGACGACCTCTCCCTGCTGGAGCGGCGTCTTCAAGAATATAACTTGCCGCGCGAAGCCTACGAGTGGTACCTGGACCTGCGCCGGTTCGGGGCTTGCCCTCATGCCGGGTTTGGGATGGGAGTCGAGCGGACGGTCGCCTGGATGTGCGGCCTCAAGCACATCCGCGAGACCATCCCCTTTCCCCGTCTTCTGTATAAGATCTATCCTTAGGAGTCAACCCTCCATTTCGTCTCGAGATTTGCCCTCCAGAGGCCCCCGCGTCGCCCTCATCACCTACGGCTGCGCCAAGAACTTGGTGGACAGCGAGGTCATGCTCGGGCACCTGAGCAGGGCGGGATATGTGGTCTCTCCTCAGCCCGAAGACGCTGATATTATCGTCCTCAACACCTGCGGTTTTATACAGCCCGCCAGGGATGAGGCCGCAGAGGGCATCGAGAGCGCGCTCGTCCTCAAAAAAAAGCGCCAAGACAGGATTGTCGTCGTGGCCGGCTGTTTTGTCGAGAGATACCGGCCCGTTCTGGAACAGAGATACCCTGAGGTTGATGTCTGGCTGGGGGTAAGGGATTTTGACCACATCGTCGAGGCCCTCGAGAGGAGGCCCTACAAGCACGGTCTGAAGACGTATCTCCTTGGCCGCGAAACACCTCGCCTTCTCTCCACACCTTCGACCTGGGCCTATCTCAAAATTTCCGAAGGCTGTTCCCACGAGTGCGCCTTCTGTTCTATCCCCTTGATCAAAGGCGCCTACCACTCCCGGAGCATCCCGTCGATCGTGGCCGAAGCCAGGGAACTGGCCGGACGCGGGGTCAAAGAAGTCAACCTGATCTCACAGGACACGACCTATTTTGGCCGCGATAAGGGCCGGGAGGGTGAGCTGATCAGGCTCCTGTGCCGGCTGATCGATGTTCGGGGGATTTGTTGGATCCGACTGCTCTATGGCTATCCGGAGGAGATCACCGCGGCTCTGCTTGAAGTCATGAAAGAGGACAAGATCTGTTCCTATCTGGATGTCCCGTTCCAACATGCGGACCGCCGTCTTCTCAAGTCGATGAATAGGAGCATGGATGGTACCCGGGCCCTCCGGCTAATCGAGACGATCCGAAGGACGCTGCCCGACGCGGCCATCCGGACCTCGCTCATCGTCGGCTTCCCCGGCGAAGGCCGCGCTGAGTTCCTCCGGTTGAAGAAATTCGTCCGGGAGGCGCGGTTCGATCATCTCGGTGTATTCGCCTACTCTCCGGAAGAGGGAACCGGCGCATTTGAGCTCGGGGATCCGGTTCCGGAGAGTGAGAAGGCCCGCCGCCAGGACGAAATCATGGCCCTTCAAGCAGAAATAGCCGCCTCTGTTCAGCAGAAATATCTTCAGCGGCGGCTCGATGTCCTGATCGACCCTTTATCCTCAGCCGGGAACAAAGGGATCGTTGGCCGGGCCAGGTTCCAGGCCCCGGAAGTGGACGGCGTGGTCCTGATCGAGCGGGGCGGCAAGGGTAACGAGCCGATCCGGCCGCTCGAAAAAGTTGAAATCATCTCGGCGGGAGTATATGATCTACGCGGGATTGTCGTCCGATGAAAATTGTCTGGAGGATCGTCGCCTCCTTTTTTGGGCTGGGCTTTTTTCCAGTTGCACCCGGGACTTTGACCAGCCTGGCCATCGTCCTGCTCTACAAATATCTGATTCACGTGTTGGCTCTGCCCTATCTTCTGCTAATCTTTTTGCTGCTTTGCGTCCTGGGTGTCCTCGCCGCCGCCGCGTATTCTTCCGAGCTCAAGGAAACCGACCCCCGACAAGTCGTGATCGATGAGGCCGCCGGTCAGTTCCTCGTCCTCCTCTCTATCACTCCAGATTGGACCCTCCTGGTCATCGGTTTCCTGCTTTTCCGTCTTTTCGATATCCTTAAGCCTTTTCCCATTCGAAGGCTAGAGCGCCTTCCCGGAGGCTGGGGCATAATGGCCGATGATATCGCGGCGGCACTGATGGCCAAAGCTCTCCTCCACCTTTTCATTTATCTGCAGTGAAAAAAGAGCTTCCCGGTAGAGTCGAGATCATCGCGGTCGGCTCCGAACTTCTCACCCCCTATTTCCAGGACACGAATTCGCTCTACCTCAGCTCTCGCCTGAACGACCTCGGGTGGACCGTGGCCTTTAAGACGATCGTCGGCGATGACAGAGAGGACCTCCGCTTGCGTCTCCGCGAGGCCCTGCGCCGGACGAGGCTGGTCATGGTCATGGGCGGCTTGGGACCGACCGGGGACGACATCACCAGAGAAGCCGTGGCCGGGGCGCTGGGCAGGGACCTGGTCCTCCAAAGAGACGTCCTCGAGAGGATCGAAGACCGTTTCCGGAGGCGGCAGTTGCCGATGCCCAGGGCCAACAAGAAGCAAGCGCTTATCATCCGTGGCGCAGCTGTCCTCCCGAACAGGAACGGGACCGCGCCCGGGCAGTTGATCAGGGTGGGCGGGAAGAAAATCGTCCTCCTCCCCGGCCCCCCCCATGAGCTCAAGCCGATGTGCGAGGAGTCTGTCTGGCCCGCCCTCGGGGAAGAGCAATGCGGCCATCTTACCCGGGCCGTGCTCAGAGCGACAGGTCTTACGGAGTCGATGGTCGAGGCGCTCATCTCCGATCTCTATCCCAAGACAACCGACCTCGGCCTGACCATCCTCGCCTCTCCTGGCCAGATTGAGTTCCAGCTGTGTGCCTTTTCAGCGGTGAGCCGTGTCTTGGCCGAAAATAAGCTCCGCCGGCTGAAATCCAGGCTCATCAGGCGCTTGCGCAACCATGTCTTTTCCGAAACCGGTGAATCCCTGGAAGAAATCGTCGGCCTGCTCTTAAAGAAGCAGAAGAAGACTCTGGCGGTTGCCGAATCGTGCAGCGGAGGTCTGATCAGCCACCGTTTGACTAACGTTCCCGGAAGCTCCGAGTACTTCTTAGAAGGAGCCATAGCTTACAGCAACGCCGCCAAGATCGATCTCCTAGCCGTGCCGCCGGACCTTATCGAGACCCACGGTGCGGTCAGCTTTCCCGTCGCCCGGGCCATGGCCTCGGGCATCCGGAGGCGCGCTCGGGCCGACCTTGGCCTAGCCGTAACCGGCATCGCCGGACCTACGGGAGGATCTCCAGACAAGCCTGTCGGACTGGTCTTTACCGCCTTGGCTTGGCCGGGAGGGACCGAGGTCCAGAAGAACCTGTTCTTGGGAAAGCGGGAACAGGTCAAGCTCCAGTCTACCCAGAAGGCCCTGGACATGGTACGGCGGCATCTCCTCCAGAAAGCCCGGGCCAAGAAGAGAAGGACTCGATGAGAACATTCATCGCCATCGACCTCGATGACAGCCTTAAACGAGCCCTGGAGGCGCTCGCCGGCGAGCTCAGGCCGCTGGCAAGGAGCGTCCGCTGGATCGGTGCCTCCGGGATGCACCTGACGTTGAAGTTTCTGGGGGAGATCTCGGAAGCGGATGCGGCGCGGGTCTCCTCCGTCCTGGAAGAAGTCGCTCCTCGGCACCAGATCTTCGGGCTCGTGCTCGAAGGCACGGGTACGTTTCCTTCCGGAGGAAGGGACCCGCGCGTCCTTTGGGTTGGTGTGGCGCCGGGGCCTCCCCTGCTGGCGCTCCAAGAAGATATCGAAAGGGAGCTGGAAAAGCTCGGGTTCGAACGGGAAAAGAGACCATTCCATCCCCATCTGACTCTCGGCCGGGTGAAGTTCCCTTCCCGCCTTGATCATTTGGTTCAGGAGATGAGAAAACATAAAGACCAGAGGTTCGGAGAGATGAGCGTCCAGAAGTTCACCTTCTTCCAGAGCACTCTCAAGCCTTCGGGAGCCGAGTACGCCGTCCTTAAGGAGTTTCGTTTGGCATGAAGATCATCTGGATTTTAGTGGCCTATTTTATCGGCTCTATCCCCTCCGGCTTCTTGATCTTCAGGATAGGAGAGAGCAGGGACATTCGGAGATTCGGGAGCCAGAGCACCGGGGCCACCAATGTCCTCCGGCTCAAGGGCTGGCGCTACGCGCTTCCCGTCCTTGTCATCGACGTCCTAAAAGCGGCTCTCCCCGTCTGGCTCGCCCTGAGGTCCTTCCCGGCCGACCGACGGGTTGCTTTTGGCGTGGCCTTGATGGTCGTCCTCGGCCATTGTTTTCCTGTATTTATCGGGTTCAAGGGGGGAAAAGGGGTATCCACCGCCATGGGTTCCTACGCCGTCCTGGCGACCGTCCCGTTTTTATTTAGCCTGGCGGTTTTCGTGGGGGTGATCGCGGCCACCCGCTATGTCTCTGTCGGGTCGCTGCTGGCCGCCATGTCATTTCCGCTGATTGTGTATTTCGGCCGTGGTGATGTCGGTCTTGCCGTGCTCGGCTTGGCCGTTTTCGCCGTGATCGTCCTGCGGCACGCTAGCAACATCCAACGGCTTTTGAGGGGCCAGGAGAGAAGGTTCGGGCAGAGGACAAGAATGGAGAAGGGATAAACGGAAATGGACGCAGCGATAATAGGCGGCGGGAGCTGGGGCTCTGCCTTCGCCCTTCATCTCGGGCGGCTGGGCCTCAAGACCCAGCTCTGGGTCAGGGAAAAAGAAATCCTGAGAGAGCTCCTCGAAACCCGGCAGAACGGCGTTTTCCTGCCCGGTTTCAGCTTCCCTCCCGAGGTCACTCTCTCGGCCGACATTCGGGAGACCGCTTCTTCGGCCGGAATCCTGTTCATCGCCGTCCCCTCCCGTTTCTGCCGGCTGGTTTTTAAGGAGATCGCGCCCGTCCTTAAAGAGGAGCAGGTCGTTGTCAGCCTGACCAAGGGAATCGAAGAATGTTCGCTCAAGAGGATGACCGAAGTGATGAACGAGGT
The DNA here is from genome assembly GCA_017886205.1 of Candidatus Aminicenantota bacterium. GTDB lineage: Bacteria > Acidobacteriota > Aminicenantia > Aminicenantales > UBA8522 > UBA8522. The sequence continues at coordinate 126,966 of JAFNEO010000037.1, forward strand.
TTTTTCCTCGCGACCCGTCCCCCATCTGGCCGTCCTCAGCGGTCCGAGCTTCGCCCGCGAAGTGGCGGAAAAACACCCCACCGCTGTGGTCATCGCGTCTGCAGTTGCCGAGTCGGCGCGGACTATCCAACACCTCGTCTCCGACATTCATTTCCGGGCCTATACCAGCGATGACGTCGCAGGAATCGAGCTGGCTGGCGCGCTGAAAAACGTGATCGCCGTGGCCTGCGGGATCTCGGACGCCCTGCGCTTCGGCCACAACACTCGGGCCGCCCTCATCACCCGCGGCATCGCCGAGATGACCAGGCTCGGCCTGCGGCTCGGGGCTAAGACAGAGACCTTCCTGGGCTTGGCCGGCATCGGCGACCTGGTCCTCACCTGCACCGCCCGGCTGAGCCGCAACTATCACGTTGGTTACGAGCTGGGGAAAGGGCGGCCGCTGGCCGAGATCCTGGGGGAGACGCGCATGGTGGCCGAGGGAGTGACCACGACCGTGTCTGTCAGGGATCTTGCCCGCAGGGAAGAGGTCGAGATGCCGATCTCGATGGAGGTCTATCAAATCCTCTATGAAAAAAAAGACCCGAGGGAATCCCTCGGGGACTTGATGCTGCGAACGCTAAAAGGCGAATAATGCCGAGTGAGGATAGAGATGAAAACAAAAATCGTTGTGATCGGTTTGTGTCTGAGCCTGGTGACGTGCGCGTCCTCCCAGAAGAAGCTCCAGATGGCTAAAGAGAAAGACCCTCAATACCAGTACTCCATGGGCGCCGTTTACTTGAACAACAACAACCTGGAGGAGGCCATCAGACTCTTCAACAAGGCGCTGTCTATTGACCCCCGACATTATCAATCATTGAACGCCCTGGGCCTCGCTTATTCGATGAAAGGGGATCTCCAAGAAGCCGAGAAGTCCTTCCGGAAGTGCTTGGAAGTCTCTCCGAACTTTATGGAGGCCCACAACAACTTGGGCATGATCTATCAGGAGATGGGCTTCCTTGATAAGGCCGAGGAGGAGTTCAAAAAAGTCACGGCCGACCCTAGCTATGCCAGCAAAGAGCTGCCCTATTACAACCTGGCCAGGCTGTATTCGATGCGCCAGAACTGGGAGACGGCCCTCTTTTTTGTGGATAAGGCGATCCAAGCCAACGCCCGTTATCATTTGGGCCATGGCCTCCGGGGCTACATCCTGGAGAATGAGGACAAGATTCCCGAGGCGATTGAATCCTACAAACAGGCGGTCAAACTGCTCCCCGGTGATGTCACATACAACTTCAACCTCGCCGCCGCCTATTTTAAGAACGGCGACTTCCGTCAAGCCGGGCAGATCCTGGATGAAATCCTGCCTCTGATTACAAATCCCGAGATGAAAGAAAAGGCCGACTCCTACCTGAAGACGATCAAGGAGAAAGAGAAGGGGAGCGCCTGAGGTCAGGTCCCCTCTTCCCAGGCCGCCAGGTATTTTTTCTGTTCGGCGGTCAGGCGATCGATGCGGATCCCCATCGACCGGAGCTTGAGTCGGGCGATCTGCTCGTCAATCTCCCGAGGGACGCCATAGACCGCTTTGGCCAGGGTCCTCCCCTTTCGGCTGAGGTAGAGGGTGCTCAATGCCTGGTTGGCAAAGCTCATGTCCATGACCATGGCCGGATGGCCTTCGGCGGCGGCTAAGTTGATCAGCCGTCCTTCGCCCAATAGATAGATCTTACGTCCGTTGCGGAGCTCGAACTCGTCCACGAATTCCCGGATCCTCTTCTTTCTCCTGGCGAGGGCAGCGAGGGCGGGGATATCGATTTCGACATTGAAATGTCCGGAGTTGGCGACGATGGCGCCGTCCTTCATCCTTATAAAATGCCGGCGGGTGATGACAGTCTTGTCGCCGGTGACGGTGACGAAGACATCGCCGATCGAGGCCGCTGCCTCGAGGGGCATAACTTCGAACCCGTCCATCACGGCCTCCAGAGCGGGCAGCGGGTCGACCTCACAGATGATGACCTTAGCTCCCGCGCCCCGCGCCCGCATGGCCACACCCCGGCCGCACCAGCCATAGCCGGCGATAACGAAGTGGAGCCCGGCCATGAGGATGTTGGTCGCCCGGAGAATGCCATCGATCGTGCTCTGTCCGGTCCCATAGCGATTATCGAAGAGATGCTTCGTGTTGGCGTCGTTGACGGCGATGATGGGGTAAGCCAGCACTCCCTTGGTAGCCATGCTTCTCAGCCGGATCACTCCGGTCGTCGTCTCCTCCGTCCCCCCGACGATCTCCCGGATCAGCGTCCGGCGGCGGGAATGGAGAGTGCTGACCAGGTCGGCACCGTCGTCCATCGTGATCTGGGGCTTGTGGTCGAGGGCTTGATTGAGGTGACGGTAGTATGTCTTGTGGTTTTCCCCTTTAATGGCGAATACGGGAACGCCGAAATATTTAACCATGGCCGCGGCCGCATCGTCTTGGGTACTGAGCGGGTTGGAGGCACAGAGCGCCACTTCGGCCCCGCCGAGCTTGAGGGTTTCCATCAAGTTGGCTGTCTCCGTGGTCACGTGCAGGCAGGCCGACACCCGGACGCCGCGGAGCGGTTTTTCCCTTGCGAATCTCTTTTTGATGGACTCGAGCACGGGCATGAACCGGGCCGCCCATTCGATCTTAAGCCGTCCCTTGGGGGCCAGTCGCAGGTCCTTGATGTCGTGATCCATGTTTTCCTCAGCGCAGCCCGGCGTCCCGGCGCAGGGTGTCAGCCTTGTCAGGCCTCTCCCAGGTGAATTCCGGCTCGGTGCGGCCGAAGTGCCCGTAGACTGCGGTCTTGCGGTAGATGGGCCTGAGCATGTTCAGGGCTCTGATCATGGCTTTGGGCTTGAGGACGAAGTGCGCCCGGATCAGCTCCTTGATTTTGTCCTCGTCGATCTTGGCCGTGCCGAATGAGTCCAGCATGATCGAGACAGGCTCGGCCACGCCGATGGCGTAGGCAAGCTGCACTTCCAGCTTATCGGCAATCCCGGCGGCGACTATGTTCTTGGCGATGTAGCGGGCGGTGTAGGACCCGGAGCGGTCCACTTTCGAGGGGTCTTTGCCCGAGAAGGAGCCGCCACCGTGGCTTCCCACGCCTCCGTAGGTATCGACGATGATCTTGCGGCCGGTCATCCCCGTATCGGCCAAGGGTCCACCCTGCTCGAACCGGCCCGTGCCGTTGATGATAATCCTGGTTTTTTTGTCAATCATGGCGGCGGGGATGACTTTCCGGACGACCAGCTGCTGGAGGTCCTCTCGAAGGTCTTGCATCTTAACAGTCGCATTGTGCTGAGCGGCGAGGACGATGGTCTCCACACGCTTGGGCTCGTCCCCGTCATACTCGATGGTCACTTGCGACTTTCCATCCGGCCGCAAATAGGAAAGGGTTTTGTCGCGGCGGACCTCGCCGAGGCGGCGGACGAGCTTGTGAGCCAGGATAATCGGAAGGGGCATCATTTCCTCCGTCTCCCGGCAGGCGTAGCCGAACATGATGCCCTGATCTCCGGCGCCCTGCTCGTGCTCATTGGTCTCGTCCACTCCCATGGAGATATCGGGGGACTGCTCGTGGATGGAGGAGATGACGCAGCATGTTTTGTAATCAAACCCATAGAGGGCCTTGGTATAACCGATGTCGCGGACGACGCTGCGGACGAGCTTCTGGAAATCGCAGTAGCCGTTGGTGGTGATTTCTCCGGCGATCAGGACGAGGCCTGTCGTCACCAGGGTTTCGCACGCCACTCGGCTTTTTGGGTCCTGGGCAACCAGGTCGTCCAGGACGGAGTCAGAAATCTGGTCGCAGATTTTATCCGGATGACCTTCGGTCACCGATTCCGAGGTGAACACATGTTTTCCCGCTCGACTCATGGTTTGCCTCCTCTAATCTTTCTCTCGATAAACCGCCATACTATATCAATCGCCGGCAATTTTCAACGCCGGCAAAAAATTGAATTTTTGTTTTCTTTTATGTTATTTTAAAAAGCGCGGCCGATAGCAAAGAAGACTGCGATGTCAAAGATATGTGCCGGGGTGTGGCTTTTTCTCTTCTTTCTCACCAGCCTGGGCGCTTTCGCCGACCAGGAGGAGCCAGGATTCCCCTTCCCCTGGTCGCGCTTCACTCTCAAGAACGGGCTGGAAGTTGTCCTTTCGGAAGACGATACGCTTCCCCTGGTCTCTGTCGTCTTGGCCTATCAGGCAGGTTCGATCTACGAGCAGCCGGGGAAGACAGGCCTGGCCTTTTTGCTCGAGAATATGATGTTTATGGGGTCCCTCAATATCGGCCCGATGCAGCACATCGGCTATGTCAATCGCGTCGGCGGAGAGCCGAATGCCAGCACGACAGAGGATATTACCTATTTCTATGAGACTGTGCCGTCCAACCAGCTGGCCCTGGTCCTCTGGCTGGAGTCCGACCGGATGAAGACGCTGGAGATCGACGCGGCCAAAGCCGAGCGGGCGAAGCAGTCCCTGCTCGATGAGATCACCCAGCGAAAAACGGCCGAGCCCTACCTGGACAGCCTGCTGGCCTTCGACCGGCTTCTTTATCCCGATTTCGCTCATGGCCACAGTATCTTGGGTCGTGAAGAGGATATCTTGCGCTTGGAAGTCGAGGACGTGCGGGCGTTCTATGCGACTTACTATGTCCCCAACAACGCCGCCCTGGTCGTTGTCGGGAAGATCGATTTGGCCAGGACCAGGGAGCTGGTGGAGAAATATTTCGAGACCATTGCTCTTGGTAGGAAATTGCCCCTCTTCCTGCCTCCCCGGCCCCCGGAGAAGAAAGAGGTGGTCCAGGCTTTTCAGGATTCTCTGGTCCCCTCACCCGCCTTTCACTTGGGATACCGGATCGCCCCCCCCTATTCACGCGATTATTATGTCCTGGCCGTCCTGGACTATCTTCTGTTCAAGGGGAAAAGCGCCCGCCTCTACAGAAAGCTCGTGAAAAAGGAAGGCTTGGCCCTTTATGTCGCTGGAGGGATCGAAAAACGGAAAGATGTGGCCGTGATCAAGCTCTTCGCCATGAACAATAACGAGACCATGGTGGAGCTCTGCCAAAAATCCATTATCTCCGAATTTAGCAAGCTCCGGACGAGCGATATCTCCTCCGAAGAGCTGGCCAAAGCCAAGAGCCTGTTCAAGCGGGACTACATCAACCGGCTGGCTTCTCCGATGGAGAGGGCAATGTTCTTGGCCGAGATGGTCTTTTCCCCTGTCGGCCTGGACGGCCTCCCCGGCCAGCTGCCCAGATATATGCGGGTAAATCCCTATGAGGTCCGCATGGCTATCAATCGGTATCTTGTCCCCGAGAGCAGCGTGACATTGAACGTGAAGTTGAAATGAAGAAAGTGTCGTGGGTCTGCATCTGGGCTCTTTTGAGCCTGGGGTCAGCCCTAGCTCAACAGGAACGGTTCAGGAAATCACCGCCCATCCCCGACCCGTTGCCGCTGCTGGAGCTTCCCAAGATCGAATCCGCGCGCCTGGTGAACGGCCTCACGCTGGCCGTCGCTTCCCGGCCCGATCAGCCCTTCATCAGCCTGGAGCTAGTCATCCTGGCCGGCGAGAGCCAGTCGCCGCAGAGTCTGCCCGGCCTCGCCTCATTCACGGCCGAGATGTTGAGCCGCGGGACCCCCTTGGTCTCGGCTGCGGACATGGAGGAGAGGATCGACGCTATTGGCGGGGACTTCAGCACGACGACGACGCCGGATTTCTCCCGCTTTTCCCTTCATTTCCTGGACGGTTTCCTGGACCAGGCACTGGAGACGCTGAGCCTGATGGTGCTCCAGCCGGGTTTCAGCGATCGGGAGATCGTCGCTCTCAAACGAACTCAGTTCTATGAGCTCCGGCAGAAGCAGCGGGACCCGGAGTTCGTCGGCCGCCGCCAGCTTCTCCGGATTCTATTCAAAGAACATCCCTACCGCCAATCATTCTACAGCGAGGACGTCATTAAAAACCTGACCAGAAAGGATATCCAGGTCTTTTACGACCTCTACTACAGGCCGAACAATGCCCTGGTCGTCCTCGCCGGCAACCTGAACCTGGCCATCGCCGTGAGGAGGGTCAGTCACTTTCTCAACACCTGGCCGGCGAGGGACATGGAGCGGCCGCTCCTTCCCTCACCCCAAGCCAACGCCGAGGAGAGGTTTTGCTTCGTCGACCTTCCTCAGGCCAAGGAAGCCACGCTGGTCATCGGGAACTTGATCTCTCCGCTGGCCGAGCCGGATTATTTTCCCCTAGCCGTTCTTAACCAGGTGCTCGGGGGGACTCCCTTCAGCCGTCTGTTCATGAACCTCCGGGAGGCCAAGGAATATGCCTACAGCGCGTTCAGCAGGCTGTATCACTTCCGGAGCTGCGGGTACTATGCGGTCACCGCCGCCGTGATCCCTTCGGCATCCAGCGCGTCCATACGGGAGATATTACGGGAGCTCGACCGAATCAGCCGGGAGAAGGTGTCCAACTTTGAGTTGGAACAGGCCAAGTCTTACTTGATGGGCTATTTCCCCCTCCGAATCGTCCGCCTGGACGAACTCAGCCGGCGCATCTCTGAATTATTGGCGTTTTCGCTAGGCGAAGCTCAGTGGAGCGGGTTCAATGACAATATCACTTTGGTCGACGCCGATAGGATATTCGAGGTGGCCCAGAGATATCTCCTGCCGAAGCCGGTGGTGGTCATCGTCGGGGATAAGGACCTCCTACTCGACCACCTCCGCGACCTCGAAAGGCTCGAGGTCTACGATCTCAAAGGGGTTCTTCTCTATGCTCTAGTTAAAGGAGTCGAAGGATGAAGCTCGTGGAGTGCGTGCCCAATTTCAGTGAAGGCCGGGACCGGGAGAAGATCAATGCGATCACCCAGGAGATCGAGCGGACGCCGGAGGTCAAGCTCCTCGATGTCGATCCGGGGGAATCGACCAACCGGACGGTCGTGACCTTCATCGGCTCGCCGGATGGTGTCAAGGAAGCGGCCTTCCGGGCCATCCGCAAGGCGGCCGAGTTGATCGATATGCGCCGGCAAAAGGGAGCTCACAGCCGAATCGGCGCCACCGATGTCTGTCCTTTTGTCCCGGTCTCTGGAGTCACCATGGACGATTGCATCCAGTTGGCCCGTGACCTGGGCGAGCGTGTCGCCAGAGAGCTCGGCATTCCTGTCTATCTGTACGAGGAGGCGGCGCAAAAGCCCGAGCGCCGGAACCTGGCCAACATCCGGGTAGGAGAATACGAGGGGCTTTCCGAGAAGCTCAAGGATCCCCAGTGGGCCCCCGATTTCGGGGATCCCATCTTCAACCATTTGTCCGGAGCGACGGTCATCGGAGCCCGCGAATTCCTGATCGCCTACAACATCAACCTGAACACCCGCGACCGCCGGCTCGCCCACGAGATAGCGCTCAGCCTTCGGGAGAGCGGACGGGCGCAGCGGGATGCCGAGGGCAATATCGTCCGGGATGCTCAGGGCAAGGCCGTCAACCTTCCCGGACGCTTCCAGCACGTCAAGGCGGTCGGCTGGTATATCGAGGACTATGGAGTGGCCCAGATCTCGATCAACTTCACCAACTATAAGCTCAGCCCCGTTCATCTCGTCTTTGACGAAGCGGTCAAGGAAGCGGTAAAGCTCGGCCTGCGGGTGACCGGGAGCGAGCTCGTCGGCCTGATCCCCAAAGAAGCCCTGCTCATGTCCGGCCGGTACTACCTGGAGAAGCAGGGCAAGAGCCCCGGCGTTCCCGAAGAGGAACTGGTGCGCACGGCAGTGCTGTCGCTCGGGCTCGGCGATGTCGCCCCCTTTGACCCGGATAAGAAGATCATTGAGAACCAGTTCAAGGATGCCGGGCCTTCTCTGCTCAAGCTCAACCTGCGCGAGTTCGCCAACGCGCTTTCCCTGGATTCTCCCACACCCGGCGGGGGAAGCACGGCGGCCCTCTGCGCCGCTCTCTCGGCTGCTCTGTCCGCGATGGTGGCCAACTTGACGGTCGGCAAAAAGGGGTATGAGGAGGTGTCGGGAGAGATGAAAGAGGCCGCCTTGAAGGCTCAGAAGCTCAAGGAAGACCTGCTGCAAGCGGTGGACGAAGACACCCGGGCCTTCAACAAGGTCATGGAGGCTTTTGGCCTGCCCAAGGGAAGCGAAGAACAAGTCAAGCAAAAAGAGGCGGCGCTCGAGAAAGCGTCCAAGCAGGCCACCCTCGTCCCGCTCGGTGTCTTAGAGAAGTGCGGGCCGTTGCTGGAGCTGGCCAGGCTCGTCGCTCAAAAAGGCAACAAGAACTCCCTGAGCGATGCCGGAGTGGCCGGCCTCATCGCCGAAGCGGCCGCGGCCGGCGCCTTCTATAATGTCAAGATCAACCTCCCCGGGATCCGGGACGAAATCTTCAAGGAAGAAGCCTTGGAGAAGGGGGACGATCTGATGAGCAAGGTGACCCGGCTCGCGGAGGAAATCAAGGCCGTCGTGGAGCTCGCGCTGAGCAAAACCTAAGCCCGGCCTCACCCCTTGCGGTGAGACGGCAAAAAAAAAATCACCCTGAGAATCATCCTTGCCGGTTATTGCCCTTGTTTAGTCTTTCCTGCAGGATAGAGAGCGAGTAAGGAAAGGCTGTGGCATGAATGGAAGATTTCCCGTTGTCACGAAAGGGTTGAGAAAAAGGCTCTGGGCCATAATTATTATTTCCGTGTCCTACCTTGTCTACAGTTCCCTGGCGGACTTCATCCCCCAGTATTGGGAGCAAATCGGCTTCCAGCCTCTGAGCCGCTCTATTCTGAAGATCGGTATGCTCGTCATCCTGCTGATATGCCTGAGCGGGCTGGCCGTTAGTGAGAAGATGAACAGTCTGATCATCCGGGAGGGCCTGACGGGATTGTTTAGTAAAACCTATATCCGCCAGCGGGTCGAAGAGGAGTTCTACCGGTCCAAGCGTTATAACCACCCGTTGAGCCTGATGATGATCGACCTGGACAATTTTAAAGCCCTGAACGACCAATTCGGACACACTGTGGGTAATCATTTGCTGCGGTATTTCAGCCAAGTAATCGCCGATACGATCCGCCCCTCCGACATCGCCGCCCGCTATGGCGGAGAGGAATTCCTTATCATCCTTCCTGAGACCCACAAAGAGGAAGCGCGGGCCGTGGCCGAGAGACTCCTCAAGAGGATTTCCCTTTATCCCTTTCGGGTCGATTCTCGGAAAGAGGAGGTCCCGTTCACCATCAGCATCGGCCTAACCACATATCCCGAACACGGAGAGAGCGCCGAGGAGCTGGTCGTGCTTGCCGACATGGCTCTCTACCAAGCCAAGAAAGACGGCAAGAACAAAGTGGCCGTCTACGCTGTGACGAACTAAGCTCGGCGCCCAGTGTTCGACCGGTTCTCTCGCCCAGCCTTCCACGCCGACTAAGAAAGAGGACACCCGGGAGGAATCATCTTGTTCTTCGAGTCAGTAACCGCGCCTTCTCAACAGCCGCTTTTTTCGGTACAATGAAAGCCAGAGTAGAGCGATGAAGGCGCTTCTTGTTATCGATATGCTCAATGACTTTGTCGAGAAAGGCGGCGCCCTGGACTGCGGCGACAGAGCCCGGGAGATCGTCCCCTTCGTCCACCGCAAAATCGAAGAATACCGCCGGGAGAAACAGCTCGTCGTTTTTGTCTGTGATTCGCATCGGCCGGACGACCCGGAATTCCAATTGTTCCCGCGGCACAGCATCAAAGGAACCGAAGGGGCTCGGATCATCGCCGCTCTCCCCATTGGTCAAAAGGACATCAGTATCGAAAAGACCCGCTACAGCGCGTTCACCAATACCGGTCTGGAAAAAACACTCCGGAAGCACCGAGTTGACCAAGTCCATATCGTCGGCGTCTGCACATCCATTTGTGTTATGGATACCGTGGGAGACCTCCGGGACCGTGATTACCCGGTGATCGTTTATCAGGACGGAGTGGCCGATTTCGACCCGGAGGCGCATCGTTTCTCCCTGCGCCGGATGGAAAAAATCTATGGGGCCAAAATCGTCTGAGCCGAGGGGGATAGAAATGGGCAAACGATCAGTGGTTGAAGAGAGGGTCCGGATTGTCGAGAGCGATATTACCCTCCTCGATGTCGAAGCGGTGGTCAACGCCGCCAACAAGCACCTCCGGCTTGGGGGCGGTGTCGCCGGGGCCATCCGCTCCCGCGGCGGCCCCGCGATCCAGGAAGAATGCGACCGTCTGGCGCCGATCGAGGTGGGCCAGGCCGTGATCACGGGCGGCGGGAAGCTTAAGGCGAAATACGTCATTCATGCCGTCGGCCCGGTCAACGGCGAAGGCGATGAAGAGGCCAAGCTGGCCAGGGCGACGATGAGCAGCCTCCAAATCGCCAGCGACAGGAAGATCCTGACCCTCGCCTTCCCCGCTATCAGCACGGGGATCTACGGGTTCCCCCTCCAGAAATGCAGCCAGATCATGCTCCGGGTCAGCCTGGACTTCTTGAAAAAGAACGGCTATCCCCGAGAAATCGTTTTCTGTCTCTATGGTGCAGAGGCCTTTGACGTTTTCCGGAAGACGCTGGACTTGCTCAGGACCTGAGTTCAGTCAAGAGAGCTTTTTCCGTCGCAGTAGAAAAAAAACCACGAACAGCAGAAAAGAAAAAAGGACTACGGTCGCCGAGGCCGGGAGGTCAAGATAGAAGGCGGCAAGCAGACCAAAGACCACGGAGAGAGAGGCGACTAGAGAGGAGAAGAGCAGCGCCTGCTTGAAACTGACCGCCAGCAGGAGCCCCGCCGCCGCCGGGATGACGAGCAGAGCGGTGACCAGCAGGATTCCCACGACCTTCATTCCCAAGACGACGGTCACCGAGGTGAGGATCGCCAAGAGGACGTCGAGATGGGCCGTCTTCACCCCTGATGCCTTGGCGGCTTCCCGGTCGAACGTCAGGTACATCAGCCGGCGGTAGTTCGCGAGGATGGCGATGATTACGACAGCGGCCAGCACGGTGGACAGCCCGACCTCGAGCGCATCGATGGCCAGGATGTCACCGAATAGATAGCTCAGGAGGTCGGCGTTGAAGCGGCCGGCAAGCGTCGCCAGAGCGATGCCCAGGGCCATGCCTACACTGCTGAAGATCCCGATTGCCGTATCCCCGTGCAGCCCGGCCCTTTCTTTGAGGTTCATTATGGCCAAGGAGGCCAGAATGGCGACAACCAGGGCGGCCCCCAGGGGCAGGACATTCAGGAAGAGCCCGAGGGCCACTCCGCCGAAGGTGACGTGAGCCAGGCCATGGCCGATCATGGCGTCTCTGCGGAGAATCAAGAACACTCCGAGGATCGCACAGGCGATGGCCACGAAGAGGCCGGCCAAGAGGGCCCTTTGAAAAAAGCCGTAACCGAAGAAGGCTTCCATCGGTTTTCCCATGTCAATGAGTGTGGGAGACGAGATGGCCGCTCGCCAGCATCGTCTTGAAGGCCTCGGACTGACAGAACTCGGCGTGGGTCCCGTGAAACACGAGTCTCTGGTTGAGACAGGCCACCTTGGTGACGTGCTTGTTGACGATTCCGATGTCGTGTGTCACTAGGATGATCGTTATCCTCTGGTCTTTGTTTAACCGGTGGAGCATCTCGTAGAAAAGCCCCTGGGTAGCGGCATCGACACCGGCCGTGGGTTCATCCAGGAAGAGCAGTTCGGGGGCGTTCACGATCGCCCTGGCGATGATGACTCGCTGCTGTTGTCCCCCGGACAGGCTGCCGATCGGCCGGTTGCGGAAAGCGGCCATCCCCACCCGTTCGAGGGCAAGCGTGACGGCTTCGTCCTCTTCCTTTTTCCCACGCCCGGCCACGTGAGGGCCCGAAAGGAGGGCCATGGCGACGACTTCTCTGGCCGATGCAGGGAAAAAAGGGTCAATATGGGTGGCCTTCTGTGGAACGTAGCCGATCTTGAACCAGGCGCGGAATTCTTCGACCGACTTGCCCAAAAGGAGCACCCGTCCTTTGGTCGGCCGGAACAAACCGAGGATGAGCTTGACCAGAGTGGTCTTTCCCGAACCGTTGGGGCCCAGTATGGCCATGAAGTCGCCCCGGGCGATGGAAAAGCTCACCTCCTCCAGGACGGGGATAGAATCGTACTGAAAGGACACCCCTTCGACACGGATCAGCTCTCTCGCTTCATTCACAGCTGAGCCCTCTTTTGAGATTCACCAAGTTCTCTTCCATGATATCAAAAAATGACCGGCCGGACTCCCATTCTTTTTTATTCAAGTTGCCGCCGGGGTGGAGGACCAGCACTTCGGCCCGAAGCTCCTTGGCCAGTACCCCGGCCATCTGGGGATTGGCGTTGGCCTCTGTGAATACGGCCCGGACTTTGTGCTCCTTGCCCCAGGCAATGGCCGACATCAAACGGCTGGGAAGCGGCTCGGCGTCGGGGCTCAGGCCGGAGAGCGAGAGCTGCTCCAGTCCATACCTTTTCGCCAAGTAGCCGAAGGCCGCATGCCCTCCGATAACAAGGGACTTGCTCGCGCAGCGGCCGAGTCCTTGAGAATAGGCAGCATCCAGCTTTTGGAGCTTTTGCTTCAGCCGGGCGGCCCCCGCCTGAAAAAAGGATGCGCTCAAAGGATCGATCTCAGTGAGTTTGGCGGCGATTAGGTCGGCGATCACCATGTCCAGACCGAAATCCAGCCAGACATGGGGGTCGGGCTCCTTCTTTCTATCCTCCTCGTCCCAGTGTTCATCAAGAGGGAGTGAATCGGCCACGGCCAGGACCCTGAGTCTTGGAGACGAGATGCTCTTGAGCAGGTCGTGGATCCAGGGTTCAAGTCCGGCCCCGACCTGGATGAAAAGGTCCGCCGAGGACAAGCGCAAGATATCGCTGGCCCGGGGCTGCCAGGTATGGACGCCGGCTCCCGGCGGGAGCAGCAGGCTCACCTCTCCCCTGTCGGCCGCTATCTCCTTGGCGAACTCCCGCAGAGGAAAAATGCTGGTGACGATCTTCAGCGGGGCTGGGCGCGGGGATGCCGGGATCGGGAATCCATAGAGAACAAATATGCCCAGCAGCAGGGGAAGGTATTTTTTCATGCGCTAACCCGGGGGATGCTCTATTCCCAGAACCGGACTAGGAGCCGCCCGATTTATTGATCTTGGATGCTTCGGCGCCGTGGCCGATGGCGATCTCATGGAACTCCGGCTTCGGAAATCCCCTTTTCTCCGCTTTGGCCAGGAGTCTTTTTCGGAATTCTTCTCCGACCCGCTTCTCGAGGAGCGCGATTCCCGACCCCCCGAACCCGGCCCCGACCAGACGGGCCCCCAGGCAACCGGGAAATTCTTTGCCCACATCATAAAGGAGATCCAGCTCCGGACAGGAAACCTCGTAATCGTCCCGCAAGCTCTCATGGGATTGGAACAACAAGACCCCCAGGCCGTCGAAATCATCCTTCTGGAGGGCTTTTACAGCCCTGCGGACGCGCTCGTTTTCGATGATGACGTGCCTGGCTCTCTTGTACGGGACGGCGTCCATCTCTCCCTTGGAGCTCTCGAGAAGTGCCAGCGTCGCATCCTTGTATGAACGAACGCCTTTGATCTTGAGGACCTCGAGGGCCTGAGACGCCTCCTGGCGCCGCTTATTGTATTCTGAAGAAGCCAGCTTGCGGCGGACCTTAGTGTCGTAGACCAGGATGCCGAGTCCGGCTTTCTCCAGGTTAAGCGGATAATAAGCATAATCAAGAGTCTCGCAATCGAGAAACAAGGCACTGTCCTTCCGTCCGAACACGGAGATGAACTGGTCCATTAGCCCACACTTGACGCCGACGAAATCGTTCTCCGCTCGCTGGGCGAGCTTGGCCATCCTCAGGGGCGGCACGTCGATGTCCCACAGCGCACACAGCCCTTTGATGACGCTGACCTCCAGAGCGGCCGAAGAGCTAAGCCCTGACTCGAGAGGGACCTCCCCCCAGATCATGGCGTTGATCCCCCCGAGCCTGTGCCCCTCCTGCATTAAAACCCAGAATATGCCCTTGACGTAGTTCGCCCAGCGCCGTTCTTCGGAGGGGACGATCGTCTTGAGGTCGAAAGTCTCTTCCTCGCGGAAATTGTCCGCCCAGATGCGGACTTTGTTATCAGGCCGGGCAGCGGCCAGAAAGCAGGTCCTGAGGTGAATGGCCGCCGGCAGGACATACCCGTTGTTATAATCCGTATGCTCGCCGATAAGGTTGATCCGGCCCGGAGCCGAGGACAAGAGCTCAGCCGGGGAGTGGAAGATCCGCAGGAAGAGGTCTTCTTTTGTTCCGTCCATGGAAAAGTAGCTGCATTCTAGGGAATCGTCGTCCAAAAGTCAAACCCGCTCTCCCGCCGGAGTTGCGGGCCTCCTTTCTCCGCCAAAGGGGAGAGTATTGAATTGGATTTTTTTTTGTGGCATCATTCCTCGAAAGACGACAATGGAAGAATTTCTTTGGAGGTGAACATGTCGGACATTCTGGCAGGTCTCAAGCCCGCACTTCTATGGAAACATTTTTCGCAGCTTCTGAGGATCCCCCACGGCTCGGGGAACGAACGAGCCTTGGGTGACTATATCGTCTCCGTGGCCAAAGACCTCGACCTGTCCTGGAAGAGGGACAAGGTCGGGAATGTGCTCGTGTCAAAGCCGGCGACACCGGGTCATGAGCAGGCAACTGGTGTCATCCTCCAGGGACACATGGACATGGTCAATGAAAAAAATTCCGACGTCGCCCATGATTTTCTGAAGGACTCCATCATCGCCGAATTGAGGGGGGATTGGGTGCAGGCAAAAGGAACAACCCTCGGTTCCGACAACGGTATCGGAGTGGCTGCTGCCCTGGCCGTTATGGAAGATAAGACGCTGGCCCATGGACCTCTCGAATTCTTGTTCACGGTGGACGAGGAGACCGGGCTGACCGGGGCCAATCATCTGGCCAAGGATTTTTTGAAGGGGACCAAGCTCCTCAACCTGGACAGCGAAGACGAAGGGACGTTCACCATCGGCTGCTCTGGAGGGGGGGATTCGGAGATCGCGCTCCCCGTGCAGAGAAAACGGCGTCGCTTCAAGGACATCTACCGGCTCCGTCTGTACGGCTTCCGCGGCGGGCACTCCGGGCTGGATATCAACCAGGGACGGGGGAATGCCATCCGACTCCTCGTCCGGCTCCTTTACCAGGCCCAAGAGAGATTCAAGTTCGACCTCGTGCGGGTTGAAGGCGGCAATAAGAGGAACGCCATCCCCCGGGAGTCCTGGGCGGCGATTGGTATAGATAGTGCTGCGGCCAAGAAGATGCAGCTCTTTTTAAAGGATGCTTTCGCCAAGGTCCGGAACGAATACAAAGCGGTTGAAAAAGGGGCCCAATACGCCTTCGAAAAAATCACCGATCCAAAGGAAGAACCCCTGACCGCTGACTCTCAGGCCGCCTTGATCCGGCTTCTTCTCACCCTGCCGCACGGGGTCGTCAGCATGCATCCGGAGATCGCCGGCCTGGTCGAGACCTCGACCAACCTCGCCGTTGTCCGGTGCGAGAAAGCCGAGGTGCAGATTATCTGCAGCAGCCGGAGCTCGGTGGCCTCAGCGCTGGCAGCTGTCCGACAGACAATCAAAGCGGCGGCCGAGCTGGCGGGTGTCCGGATCGTCCAACCGGGGGGCTATCCGGGCTGGGAACCGAACCTGCAGTCGGCGCTCCTCAAGAAACTCACCGGAGTTTATAGCCAGGTCTTCGGGAAAGAGCCGGAGCTCAAGGCCGTCCATGCCGGCCTGGAGTGCGGCATCATCGGCGAGAAGTATCCCGGCATGGACATGATCTCCTTCGGACCGACGATCGAACACCCCCATTCTCCGGAGGAAAGGGTCCATACAGGTTCAGTAGAACGTTTTTGGACTTTCCTGACGACCGCACTCCGGGCGCTCGGCTGAGTCGTCCGGTCGGGTTTCTGATCGTCTTTCCGCCCGGAGGATCATCCTGTTCCTAGCCCCGGGCCTTGGTCTTGATATCGGCCGGGGTTTTTTCATAGGATGGGAGAGGAGAAAGGAGCCGACCATGGGGCAAAGACAAGAATTATTTTTCTTGATCGGCCTGATCACGATCAGCCTGATTCTTCCCGGTTGCAGGAAAAGCCGGGAAGAAGGTGGGTTAGCAGAACATCAGCCGGCAGCCGCGGACAGCGGCGACTTGCGCGTCCTGAGTGTGACGCCCCTGGGCAAGACGGCGGGCCCGGCGGAAGCCGATTCCGTTGTGGCCATGTTCGACCGGCCTATGGTTGCACTGGAGGCTCTGCCCGAGGGCAAAGACAAGCCCGTCTTGAAGTTCGAGCCGCCGGCCGCAGGAAAGACCCGCTGGCTGGGCTCGCGTACCCTGGCCTTCACTCCCGTACGGCGTTTTCCTTTTGCCACCAAGATCAAGGTCACGGTTCCGGCCGGGACCCGGGCGCTGGACGGATCGTCTCTCAAGGAAGATTACACTTGGTCGTTTCAGACCGTAGCGCCCATGCTGGTCCAGCACTTCCCGCAAGACAAACAGAAAGGGCTGACGCTGGATACCCAAGTCCTTCTTGTCTTCAACCAAGCCGTCGACAGGGACGCGTCCAAGGGCTATGTATCTTTTGTCTCCGCCGACGAACAGGGCAAAGAGAAACAACTTGACTTCCGTCTTTCCACTCCCTCAGCGGAGGCACTTAAGAAAGAAGACCTTGATATTCGGCCTGACCAAGCCCTTCTGGTTGAGCCGCGGCAGAGCCTTTCTCCCGGGTTTATTTATTTAGTCGAGGTGAAGCAGGGGCTGCCCTCCAAGGAGGGCCCGCTGCGGATGGAGAAGAGCATCAGTTTCAACTTCGAGACCTTCCAGCCGTTCCGGTTCATCGGCCTGGAGGAAACGGACGGGCTTAGTCCCTCCGCCCAGCTCCAATTCAGGTTCAGTAATCAGGTTGAGTACAAGAGCTTTGTCCGGCATCTCCGCTTCGAGCCGGCCATCCCGATTCCAGAGTATTACAGTGAGTGGGATTACAGCAACGACGTCCTGTACCTCTCCCTTCCCCTCGAGCCCGAGACCCAGTACACGGCCCGGATCGATCCGCAGCTCAGCGATGAGTTCGGCAACGGGCTCGGACGGGAAGCCGAGGTCAAATTCTCGACCGCCTCCTATCCAGCGTTCGTTTCCATGACGACGGGGTACGGAATCCTGGAGGCATACGGAGACCCGAAATACCCCGTCTCTGTCCTTAATGCCGAGAGCATCTCCTACCAAGCCGCTCGTCTGAGTAAGGACGGCATCATCCCCCTCCTCGTACAGCCCAAGATCTTCTGGTCAGACCAGAAATTCTCAGCCCGTCCGGGGTTTTTTCAGATCGAGAAGAGCCTGGCCTTGAAGACGCCGAGAAACAAGCGCCAGATCGTCCCCCTCGACCTGGGCGCACTCCTTGCCGAAAACCACGGGTTTATCTTCCTCCAACTCGACACCAACCGACCGGAAGAGACCTGGGAACGGTATCTGAAAGTCTTCCTCCAAATGACCGAGCTGGGGATCAGCACCAAGTTCTCTCCGGACAACAACGTCGTCTGGGTAACCGAGCTCAGGACCGGGCTTCCCGTGCCAGATGCGGAGGTGGAGATCCGGGACGAACTCAACAGGATCAAGTGGAAAGGAAAGACGGACCGGGACGGAAAGGCCGTTGGTCCGGGATGGAAAGAGCTAGGACTGAGGGGCAAGGAAGCCTGGGACGAGCCGCGGCAATGGGTTTTCGCCTCCCGAGGCCGAGACGTCGCCTTCTCCTCATCGGAATGGGGGACGGGGATCGACCCCTACCGTTTCGGGATCGCCTATGACTGGTCTCCCCAGCCCGCGGTCATTCAGGGAAGCGTCTTCACCGAGAGGGGGATCTACCGGGCGGGTGAAGAGGTCCATGTCAAGGGTATTATCAGGAGGAAGGAAAGGGGCCGGTGGACCCTCCCTTCTTCAGCCAAGATCGACTGCGAAATCCAGGACCCGTTCCAGAAACCGGTTTTCAAGGGCTCGGCGGACCTCGATGAGTTTGGGTCGTTCGCCCTGGACTACAGCACGGCCGGAGAATCCTCCTTGGGCTATTATCAAATCAAGGCCTCCCTTCCTCCGGAGAGGCCGGGTGATCAGGCATTCCCCGTGTCCGGCTCTTTCCGGGTCGAGGCTTTTCGGCCGGCCGAGTTCGAGGTCCATCTGAAGGCCGATAAGGAGAGCACTCTATTCGGCCGGGAGTATGCGGCTGAGGTCCGGGCCAACTATCTTTTTGGAGGTGTTATGGCCGGTCAACCCGTGTCCTGGCGCCTCCGTCTGAATCGGACCAGCTATTCCCCGCCTGGATTCAACGGCTATATATTCGGCAACGAGCTCGACTGGGGAGATGAGGAGACGGAGGAAAGCAGCCGTCTGGCGGCTTCCGGCGAGGCGACCCTCGACCCAGAGGGAAAGTTCAAGGTCCGCCTGCCCGTTCGCGCTGAGAAAGAAAAGGATTCGGTCGCGGCGACCCTTGAGGCAACCGTGGTCAACCCCAGCCGGCGTTCTATCTCCAGCCGCATTCAAACCCTGGTCCACCGGGGCGAGTACTACATCGGTCTCCGGCCATCGACTTCATTCCTGAAAAAGGGAGAAACGCTGAGCTTCGAGGTCATCGCCGCCGACCCTCGCGGCACGCTCCTCCCTGAGAAGAAGGTCGGGCTGAAACTCATGAGAAGGGAATGGCGGTCGGTGCACCAGGCTGGGGTCGGCGGCCGGTTCCGCTGGCTCACTGAGAAGGAGGATATCGAGGTCGCCAGCCAGGAAGTGCGGACCAAGAACGACACCGTGAAGGTGACCTTCTCTCCGGAAAAGACCGGATACTATTTCCTCCTGGCGTCGGGTTCGGACGCTTTAGGGAATCGGATCACAACCACCACCTATTTTTATGTGACAGGTCCCGATTATGTTCCGTGGGAGAGACGGGACGACGATTCGATCGAGCTGGTTGCTGATGCCGAGAGCTACAAGCCCGGGCAGAACGCCAGGATACTGGTGAAATCTCCTTATGAAAAGGCCAAAGCCCTTGTCACCGTTGAGCGGGAGCTGGTCATGGAGAGCAGGGTCATAGACATTGGAGGCACCTCCAGCCAGATCGAGATCCCGGTCCTGTCCGAGTACATCCCCAACGTTTTCGTCTCCGTCCTGCTTGTCCAGGGGCGAAAGTCCGGCGCCGAAGCGGAGGAAAACCAGGACCTCGGAAAGCCGTCCTTCAAGATTGGCTACATCAACCTGAGTGTCGACCCAGCGGAAAAACGACTGGCCGTCGAAATCCAGAGGAACAAAGAAGAATACAGGCCCCGGGAAGATGTGACCATGAAGTTCAAAGTCTGGGACAACCAGGCAGTAGGATGCCCGGCGTCTCTGGCCGTGGCTGTTGTCGATGTCGGCGTCCTCAACCTGATCGGCTACCAGACGCCCGACCCGTTCTCGGTGTTCTACGGCGAACGACCCCTTTCGGTCCGGACCTCGGAGACAAGGATCCATGTGGTCGGCCGGAGGGACTACGGAGAGAAGGGGGAGGAAGCCGGAGGCGGGGCCGGAGAGGGTCTGGCCGCTCCTTTGGAAGCGGCGCTTGCCGAGGTGGAGCTTCGCGGCGACTTCAAGTCGACAGCCTACTGGAACTCTTCCCTGATCACCGACGCAAACGGAGAGGCCCAGGTGACGTTCCGGCTGCCCGACAACCTGACGACCTTCCGGATCATGGCCGTCGCCCAGACAAAGGATTCCCGGTTCGGCCGAGAGGAAAGGACGTTCCGCGTTTCCAAGAAACTGCTTCTCCAGGCTGCCCTGCCGCGGTTTGCCCGGGTTGGCGATTCTTTCCAAGGCGGGGTTCTCGTCCATAATTTCTCTTCGGCCCAGGGGGATATCGCACTCAGCGTCCAAGCTTCGGGTATCCGGCTGAATGACCAGAACCCGGAGCGCCGGTTCTCACTCGGGCCCGGGCAGAGCCGGGAGGTTCTCTACGCTTTTGAGGTCATTGAACCCGGCCCGGCCACTTTTTCCTTCCGCGCGAGGATGGGGGAAGAAACTGATGGGCTCGAGGTCAGCATTCCACTCCGGCTGCCGCGTCCCATCGAGGCAGTCGCTCTATCCGGCGAGACCAGAGATGCGGTCGAAGAAAAGCTCTCGGTTCCGGACGGGGTTTACCCGGAACACAGCCAGATCGAGGTCCAGGCCGCTTCTTCGGCACTCCTGGGCTTGAAGGGAAGCCTCTCTGAGCTTGCCGGCTATCCCTATATCTGTCTGGAGCAGCGGCTGAGCGCGCTCCTCCCCTATGTTCTGGCACCTCGAGTCCTGCTGGATTTCGGGATCACTCCGCTGAAGCCGGAAGAGCTGCGCAAGACCGTCGCCAAGGGCATTAAAGAACTCTACGCCTACCAGAAGGACAGCGGCGGGTTCGGCCTTTGGCCGGATTCTCGAGCTGAAGCGCCATTCCTGACGTGCTATGCGGCCTTCGCCCTGGTCAAGGCTGCGCAGAGCGGGTTCGACATCGAGAGCGACCGGCTGGAACGGTCGCTTTCCTATCTCCACACTTTCCTGCGGGAAGGATGGAACCCGGAGCGCTGGCCCTTCAGTCTCGGTGATTGGAAGACAACTAAAGCCTTTGCGCTTTATCTCCTTGCGGTGACCAAACAGCCGCAGCCCGCATTTGCCGACGGGCTCTTCGCCGAGAGAGAAACCCTCCCGCTGTTTGGGAAGACGCTCCTCCTCAAAGCCCTCTATTACGGAAAGGGCTCAGCCGCCGCGCAGAATACGCTCTTTCAGGAGCTCGTCAACAAGATCAAGCTCACTCCGACCAGCGCTCATTTCGAGGACGAGGGCGCCGGCGTGGGACGCTGGGTTTATTCTTCAAACACGCGGACGACCGCCTTCATCCTGCAGACCTTTATTGAAACCGGGCGCGAGCATCCCTCGCTTTCGGCGATAGCCCGCTGGCTGGTCGAGAAGCAGCGCACCGGGGCGCGGCTCTCTACCCAGGAAAACCTGTTCCTGTTTTACGCTCTGAACGAGTTCTACCACAGGCATGAAGGATCCGAGGGCACTTTCCGGGGTAAGATAATCCTTGCTGGCAAGACCCTTCTGGAGTCGGAGTTTGGCGGTGCTCAGCGGGAGATCAAGCGGGCTGAGGTCAAGTTCTCCGAGCTTGGGCTCAGCGCCCAGAAAGACTTGGCGCTCCGCATCGAAAAGAGCGGCGCCGGTATCATGTATTATGGCGCCCGGATGACCTATGCTCCGCGGCAGGTGCTCGCCGCGCGGGACGAGGGCATCGCCGTCCTGAAAAGGATCGAGTCCCTCGACGGCAAGCCGCTGGAGGTCGTCCCTCCCGGCGGTCTCGTCGTTGTCACCCTTGAAATCGCCGTGCCCCAGGAATGCCTCTTTGTGGTCGTCGATGACCCGCTGCCGGCGGGGCTTGAAGCGGTGAATCCAACCTTCCAGACGGAGAGCGACGAGTATCTTGTCGTCCTCGAAGAGGAAGGTCCGGCGCTCATGAAAATGTGGTGGCGGGGCTTCAACCATTTCGAGATGCACGACGACCGGGTCCTCCTGTTCGCCGATTCGCTTCCCGCCGGCGTCCATACCCACCGCTACCTGGCACGGGCCGTGAGCTTCGGGCGCTTCGTGTTGCCCGGGACCCTAGCCGGTGAAATGTATGCTCCGGAGGTGTTCGGCCGGAGCCCGGAAAAGGTGATTCGCGTGGCCGGTACGAAATGAAAAAGCTTCTCCTCCTTGTTCTTTTTGTCGTTCCCGGGCTCCTTGTGCTGACCGCTTTCCTTCCTTTTCCCAAGAGCAGGCTCGGCCCAGGGCATGTGATCTCACTTCGCCTCCTGGACAGAAACGGAGTCCTCCTGCGGGAGGTGCTTTCCGATGAGGGCGGTCGCTGCCGTTGGGTCAAGCTCGAGGATGTCTCCCCTCACCTCTTACGGGCGACCATCGCGGCCGAAGACAAGCTGTTCTTCCTTCACCGGGGGGTCAGCGCACTCTCGATGCTGCGTGCGCTCCTGCAAAACCTGCGGCATGGGGAAGTCGTCTCCGGAGGGTCGACCATCACCCAACAGCTGGTGCGAAATCTGTATCCCGGCCGACGGAACATCTGGGCGAAGCTCCGCGAAGCCTGGCTGGCGCTGCGCCTGGAACGCACCCTCTCGAAGCAGGAAATCCTGGTCCAGTACATCAACCGGATATCATATGGGAACCAGGCCTACGGGATCGAGGCCGCGTCGCGCTTGTATCTTGACAAGCCTTCCTTCCAACTCAGCCTGGCGGAAGCGGCCTTCCTGGCGGCCATCCCCCGCTCCCCCACTCTTCTCAACCCCTATCGCGCTTTCGGCGCCGTCAAGAAGCGGCAGGTCGATCTCCTGACGAAGATGCTGGAACTAGGACTCATTACCAAGGCAGAGCGCGAGAGGGCAAGGACAGAGGATCTCTGCCTCCTGCCGGCGACCGAAAGGTTCAGGGCGCCCCATTTCTGCGATTTTGTCCTCGGCCAGGTCCCTATGATGGATCGAAAAGACCTGAGCGCCATCAAGACCACGCTCGATTATGAGCTTCAGCAAAAAATCGAGATTCTGCTTAGAAACGACCTGAGTGCCATGGAGGGCCGGGGCATTGGCAACGGCGCGGTCGTCGTCCTCGAGAACAGCAGCGAGGAGGTCCTGAGCCTGGTCGGGTCGCGTGACTTCTTCGATGAGGCCCATGACGGCCAGGTCAACGGCGTCCTGGCCCTGCGCCAGCCCGGGTCAACCCTGAAGCCGTTCACCTACGGCCTCGCCCTGGAGAATGGGTTGACGGCAGCGTCACTCATCGACGATTCGCCCGCCCAGTTCAGCACCGTCGAGGGTCATTATAGGCCGCAGAACTACGACCGCCGGTATCATGGCCTCATCAGTCTGCGGGCGGCACTGGCATGTTCGTACAACATCCCGGCTGTGGCCGTGCTCCAGGCGATCGGTCCAGATCTTCTCTACCGGCGGCTCCAATCGCTCGGCTTCAAAGGCCTGAAGCAGGACCCCGGTTACTATGGCGTAGGGCTCACCCTCGGGAACGGAGAAGTCAGCCTTCTGGAGCTCGCCAGGGCGTACGCGGCCATGGCCCGACAGGGGCTCTTCCTTCGGGAGAGCCCGATCATTCACTTGGTGAGGAAGGACGGCAAGGAGGCGCCGGCACCGATCCGGGAGGAGGTCGAGCGCGTCTTCTCGCCTCAGGTCGCCCATATCATCACCAACATCCTGGCCGACCAGGATGCCCGGATTCCCTCCTTCGGCTATCACAACCCGCTTTCTTTCCCTTTCCCCGTGGCCGCCAAGACCGGGACCTCCAAGGACTTCCGGGACAATTGGACAGTCGGCTACAGCCCGAGATACACCATCGGGGTCTGGGTGGGGAATTTTGATGGCAAGCCGATGCACAACGTCTCGGGGATCACCGGCTGTGGGCCGCTCTTCAAGGACATCATGCTCCTGCTCCATAAGGGGGAGGCCGGGACCGAGTTTCCTAAGCCGAAGGGCATTGTCACGTCAGTTGTCTGTCCGCAATCAGGGCTGAGGCCGACAGAATCCTGTCCGGGAGTCGTCAAAGAAATTTTTATCGAAGGAACTGAGCCTCGGGAACTGTGCACTCATCATCGGAAGAGACCCGATGCCGTTATCACGGCTGACGATAGAAAAGGAGAGTGGGCGCCGTCCCACTTCGAAATCAGCTTCCCCCGCAACGGTGACATCTTCAAGCTCGACCCGGTGTTGCGAAAAGAGCATCAGCGCATCAAGCTCCGGGCCGTGGTCCCTTGGACAAAAGGGATTGCCAAGATCGAATGGTGGGTCAACGGCGATAAAGTGGGAGAAGCCGGATCCCCCTTCTCGCTTTTCTGGAATCTCCGGCCGGGTTCTTATACAATAAAGGCGACAGCGGTCAGGGACGGGTCCCCGGTGGAGAGCCCGCCGGTCAAGATCGTCGTCCTGACCTGAATCCTTTGCGAGGAGACCTGGGGATGAGAAGACGCAATGCCTTGCTGATGCTCGGCAGTCCGGCGCTTTTCAAACCGCTGGCATTCGGCCACACAGGAGGAAAAGAGGACATGAAAAAGGAAGTTAAAACTGATAAAGCCCCCAAGGCCATCGGCCCCTATTCGCAAGGTGTTATCGCTAACGGATTTGTGTTCTGCTCGGGCCAGATTCCGCTCGACCCGGCCAGCGCAGAACTCAACACCGGTCCGATCGAGGACCAGGCGCGGCTGGTCCTGAAAAACCTCGGCGCCGTGCTGGAGGCCGCGGGAAGCTCATTCGACCGGGTGGTCAAGACCACGATCTTCCTCCAGGACATGAACGACTTCAGCCAAGTGAACCAGGTCTATGCCGAGTTCTTCAAGACCCCCTTCCCGGCCAGGGCGACCGTCCAAGTGGCCCGCCTCCCCCGCGATGCCAGGGTCGAAATCGAAGCCATCGCCTTGGTCGGCTAAATTAGAGTCCGGGTCCGGCTGCCAGGGGGCTGGCGTCGAGAATCTGTTTCCGCTAGAATAAAGCCTCATGCCGATATATGAGTTTGTCTGTCAGAAATGCGGCCACCACTTCGAGTCGCTCGTCCGCCTGGGCGGGGAAAAGGGAGTGACCTGCCCGCAATGCCGGACGACCGACGTCCATAAGCTCTTTTCTTCGTTCGGCATCGGCGGCGGTGGGAGCCGCCTCGAGACCGCCTCGAGCTCGTGTGCATCTTGCTCGAGCAAATCCTGCAGCACCTGCCGTTGAGGCGCCGCGCTCCGGCCGTCAACCGTAGAATTCCTTGACGCTGTCGACGATGTAATCTTGCTGTTCCGCGGTCAGCTCGGGATAGATGGGCAGGGCCAGGACTTCTTTGGCCGCTTTCTCTGAGACGGGAAAGTCTCCTCGCTTATAGCCGAGGTCGGCGAAGCATTCCTGCTGATGGAGCGATAAAGGATAGAACACCGACGTCCCGACGCCTTTCGCTTTGAGATGGGCCTGCAGCTTGCCCCGGTCTTTCGTCCGGATCACGTACTGATGATAGGTGTGAAAGTTCCGGGCTCCGCTGTCTTTATAGAC
>JAFNEO010000038.1 GCA_017886205.1 Candidatus Aminicenantota bacterium
GGCGTTTCGGGAATAGGCCCGCGGGAAGCCGCTCTCTTGGTGATAATGGCGAGGGGTGTGGGTGAGGTAGTCCGTGGACGACTGAGCGGGCAAGGTTTCTCGACTGAAAGGAGAGAAGAGCGAAGGAGGATGCGAAGCGAGTTTCCTCGCTGGGGAAACGAGCGGGCTGACGAATCCCATACCCTGAGCCTTGTCTGCCCAACTATTTCCGTTGACATCGCCCCGTTGAGGATGATATATTTTCTCAGCCAAAGCTTACCATGGCAAATATTCAATATATGAAGGAGGTTTTTTTATGCCCTCATTGAAGGAAAAATTCGCTGCCAAAATGGTCCCCATGCGCGAGAAGGTCCAAGGCATTCTCAAGCAGAGTGGGGAGATGAAGATTTCCGACGTTTCGATCGCCCAGGCCTACGGCGGGATGCGTTCCGTCAAGTGCATGGTCTGGGAAACCTCGGCCCTCGACCCGATCGAAGGAATCCGCTTCCGCGGGTTCACCATTCCCGAGCTTCGGGAGAAGCTGCCCAAGGCACCGGGCGGAGAAGAACCGCTCCCGGAAGGCATCTTTTATCTCCTGCTCACGGGCGAGCTTCCGACGGCTGCCGACGTGGCCGAGATCACCAAAGAGTGGCAGAAGCGCAGCGCGCTTCCCGGCTATCTCCTCGACACGCTGAAGTCCCTGCCCAAAGGCATGCACCCGATGACTCAGTTCTCCCTTGCCATCTTGGCCCTCCAGAAAGAATCCATCTTTGAACAGAGGTACAGGAAGGGCATGAGCAAGATGGAGCACTGGGAGCCGATGTACGAAGACGTCATGAACCTGCTGGCCAAGCTCCCAGCCATCGCTGCCTTCATCTACCGCCGGAGCTACAAGGGCGACAAGCACATCCCCGCCGATCCGAACCTCGACTGGGGCGGAAACCTGGCCCACATGGTCGGCGTCGAAAGTCCGGCCTTCAAAGAGTTGATGCGGCTCTATCTTGTCATCCACAGCGACCACGAAGGGGGAAATGTCTCGGCTCATACCACCCACCTCGTCGGCTCCGCCCTGTCCGATGCCTATTATTCCCTGTCCGCCGGCATGAACGGCCTGGCCGGCCCGCTCCATGGACTGGCCAACCAGGAAGTCCTCCGCTGGATCATGGACCTGATGAAAGACCTGGGCGGCGTCCCCACCAAGGACCAGCTGGTCAAGTACATCTGGGACACCCTGAACGCAGGAAAGGTCATACCCGGATACGGCCATGCCGTCCTGCGCAAGACCGACCCGCGGTATGTCGCCCAGAGGGAGTTCGCCCTCAAGCATCTCCCCAATGACGACATCTTCAAGGTTGTCAGCGCGGTCTATGAAGTCGCCCCCGACATCCTGACCAAGCACGGCAAGACCAAGAACCCGTGGCCCAACGTGGACGCCCACAGCGGCTGCCTGCTCCGGCACTACGGCGTCACCGAATACGACTTCTACACCGTGTTCTTCGGCGTCTCCCGCGCCATGGGAGTCCTGGCCCAGCTGATCTGGAGCCGCGCCCTCGGCCTGCCGATCGAACGGCCGAAGAGCGTCACGACCGACTGGGTCGACGCCCAGATCAAGGCCGCGGCCGCGCCCAAGCCCTAGTCTGCGCTCGGTCGAACAGACACGTAACTCAAGGGACGGCGCTCCGAAGAGGGCCGTCCCTTCATTCTTTCTCAATCTGTTTTGTGATGACGAGTGGTACGGATGGCGAAGCGTCTCCACCTGTGAGATGTCTTTGTCGACCGACTCCTCGTCGTGACAGTTAAGGGAGCGTAGTCACATGGAACTCAAGATCGGACTCGTCGGCTGCGGCACCGTCGGACAGGGTCTCTTGGAGATCCTCGACCGCAAGAGCGAATACCTCAAGGACGCCTATGATTTCGAGCCCCGGATCGTCGCCATCGCCGACAAGCTCAAGGGATCGATCCTTGTCCCCGGGGGACTCGACATCCGGAAGCTTCTCGTTTTATTGGCCGGGGGAAAGCGGGTCGATGAGTACTTCCGGGAAGGGGCGACGGCCGAGATCCAGGACCCCCTGGACATGATCGAGAAGTGCGAGGCGGACGTCATTGCCGAGCTCACCTACACCGACATCAAGACCGGCGAGCCGGCCACGAGTTACATCAAGAAGGCACTGCGTACGGGCAAGCATGTCGTCACCTCCAACAAGGGGCCGGCGGCTCTCTATTACGGGGAGCTGAGCAAACTGGCCAAGCAAAACAACCTGTACTTCCGGATCGAAGGGACGGTCATGAGCGGAACCCCTGTTTTTAGCCTGTGCGAGAGCGGCCTGGCCGGAAATGAGATCCGCGAGGTCAAGGGGATCCTCAACGGCACCACCAACTTCATCCTGTCCAAGATGGAGCTCGAGGGCATGGAATACGCCGCAGCCCTGGCCCTCGCCCAGAAGCTGGGCTACGCCGAGGCCGACCCGACAGCGGACGTAGAGGGCTACGACGCAGTCGCCAAGATCGTCATCCTGTCCAACGTCCTTCTCGGCGGGGAATTGACTCCGGCTGACGTCAAGAGGGAAGGGATCACGGCCTTGAACCGGGGGATGATCATGACGGCCAAGGAGCAGGGCTTCCGCTACAAGCTCATCGCTCAAACCAGAAAAGTTGGGGCCAAAATAGAGGCTTCCGTCTCGCCCCAGAAGCTTCCTCTGACCGATCCGCTGGCCGGAGTCATGGGGGCCCAGAACGCCCTGACCTTTGACACCGACCTCATGGGCAAGGTCACCATCCAAGGGGCCGGCGCCGGGAAGATCGAGACGGGCTATTCCATCCTGTCCGATATCCTGGCCATCCACCGGAACCTCAAGGTCAGAAGCTGACCGAAGACAATTAAATGGGGACGGTCCTCTTTTTCTGCAAATGAGGCTGGAAACTAGGACCGTCCCCATTTTTCCCCCGAGTTGACTTCGGCCCCCAAAAAAAGATATGAAAAGGACAAGGGGAATCGGAAAAACGGAGGTCTCATGAGCGCCGATCAAAAATATGGGCCGGGAGTCATGCGCTATGTCGAAGAATCCAAGAAGGTCCTTGCCCAGCGAAAGGCCCTGATCGAGAGGGTCAAGAATTACAGGTTCGATACCCTCGCCGTCCATGGCCTCTACTCCCTGGAGGAGTCCTACGACCGGAACCAAGGAGCCGTCATCGAGCCGGTCTTTATGTCGGATTCCCAATCCTACCGCGACGCCGACGAGCTCGAAGCCGCCCTCGCCTATCTCATCCCCACCTGGTGCTACACCCGCATCGCCAACCCGACGACCTATTATCTGCAGGACATCCTCGCCCTTCTCGAGGGCTATGGGACAGGACTCGATACGTCTTGCGTCGTCACCGCTTCCGGGATGTCGGCCATCGCTATGGCCACGGATGCCTTCCTGGTCAAACAGAAGAGCGGGCCGGAGAAAATCAACTTCGTCTCCTCTATTCGGCTCTACGGGGGCTCCTTCCAGAACTTCAACGTGCGGAAAAAACAAGAGCGGGGCGTCGAGGTTCGCTGGGTCCTCCATCCCGAGAACATCCAGGAATGGAAAGGCCGGATCGACGAGGACACCCGCTTCCTCTACATGGAAGCTCCGAGCAACCCGCAGCAATCCTTTGCCGACATCAAGGCGCTCTCCGACCTGGCCCACTCCTTTGAGATCCCCTTCCTCATAGATGCGACCTGTGCAACCCCGGCCTTGATGCGTCCCATCGGCTGGGGCGCGGACATCGTCCTCCACTCGCTGACCAAGTCCATCACCGCCGGCGGCCTGGCCATCGGCGGGGCTATCATCAGCCGCCGGCCGATCGTCACCAAAGTCAAGAACGACCACCCGCTGTTCAAAGCAAGTTTTGCCGAATACATCCAGTTCCTACCCTACCGGGACCAGGGACCGGCGGCCTCGCCGATGAACGCTATGTTCGCCCTGAATGATGTCCGGACGCTGCGCAGCCGGATGGACCTGGTTAGTCAGAACTGCCAAAAAGTGGCCGAGTTTCTGGACAAGCACCCACGCGTCACCAAGGTCGATTATCTCGGACTGCCGGGCTATGACCTCCACGCGCTGGCAAAACAGTACATGAAGCTCGTGGATTCCGACGACGGTACGGGCAGTGAAGTCAACCGCTACGGCCACCTGATGAGCTTCCGGGTGGACGGCCCTCCGGCGAACGCCCGCAAGGTTTTCGACAATTTCCGGCTCATCTTCCGGGCGACCGACCTGGGACGGATCAAGAGCGTCGCCACCATCCCCGCCATCTCGACCCACCAGCAGCAAGGCGAGGAGGCGCGCCGCCTGGCCGACATCCCGCCCCAGCTCATCCGGCTCTGCGTCGGAGCCGAGGACCCGGCCGACATCATCGCCGACCTCGACCAGGCCCTCAAGTCTTTGTGATACGCCTCACCGGCTCTATGATTTTTAGTGTGGCAACCACGGGAGGGCGGGCACTTGGCATCTATATTAACCCCCTTTGGAAAAGAGGGTTCTATCATCCCCCCTTTGGAAAAGGGGGGCGAGGGGGGATTTGAAAAGGCGATCAAGGATAGAAGGGATATGGAGTTGTTTATTATTAATAAAATCTCCCCTGACCCCTCTTTGCTAAAGAGGGGAACTCAATTGGTGCCTGACATCTGCATTATCCCCCTTTGGAAAAGGGAGATTTTATCTCCCCCCCCGTTGGAAAAGGGGCGCTTATTTTCCCCCCTTTTTCCACCACACTATTCGTTATAGAGCCCGCCTCACCTTGAAATAAGAGCGGCAATTAGTCTACAATCGTCTCAGATGGAAAAAATCAGGATCCTGGGCGACCACGCGCTCCAGCTCCGGGGGAAAGTGAGGATCAGCGGGTCCAAGAACGCCGTCCTCCCCGCCATCGTCGCCTCCCTCCTGACCGAGGAGCGCCTCTGGCTGCAAAACACCCCCCGGGTGAAGGACGTCTTCACAACCCTCACCCTGATGGAAGAGCTGGGGGCGGATTCTGAGCTCAAAGAGGACATCCTGTCGATCCGCTCTAAAAAGATCATCTCGCCCGAGGCTTCCTACGAGCTCGTCCGCTCCATGCGGGCCTCCATCCTGGTCCTCGGTCCTCTCCTGGCGCGCTACGGCAAGGCCATCGTCGCCCTACCCGGGGGCTGTGCCATCGGGTCGCGGCCGATCGACCTCCACATCGCCGGGATGCAGAGGCTCGGCGCCTCCATAACCCTCGAACACGGCTACATCACGGCCGAAGCCTCGCGTCTCCGCGGCGCCGATATCCAGTTCGAGAAGAAGACCGTGGGCGGGACGGAGAACCTCCTTATGGCCGCCACCCTGGCCCAGGGCGAGACCGTGCTCCGCAACTGCGCCCAGGAACCGGAGGTCGTCAGCATGGCGGAGCTCCTCGTCAAGATGGGCGCCCGGATCGACGGCGTCGGCGATGAAGTTATTCGCATCCGCGGGGTCAAGGAGCTGGGCGGCGCGACCCACGAAATCATCCCCGACCGGATCGAGGCCGGGACGTTCCTCGTGGCCGGAGCCCTAACAGGGGGCGATATCACCCTGGAGAAAGTCGACCCCGGGCATCTCACCGCCATCGTTGAGAAGCTCTGCGTCTCGGGCGCGAACATCGAGAAGGTCGACGATAGCACCCTCCGGGTCATCGGCTGCCCCGACATCAAGCCTCAGGATATCACCACCTCTCCCTACCCCGGGTTTCCGACCGATATGCAGGCCCAGTTCATGGTGCTCATGACCCAGGCCTCGGGGACGTCCATCATCACCGAGACCATCTTTGACCGCCGCTTCTCCCATGTCAACGAGCTCCTCCGTCTCGGGGCGAACATCGAGGTCAACGGCGACAAGGCCGTCGTAAAGGGAAAAACGCCGCTCTCCGGCGCTGAGGTCATGGCTACCGATCTGAGGGCTTCGGCTTCCCTCATCCTGGCCGGTCTGATCGCCCGTGGCGAGACCGTCATCAACGACGTAGAACACCTCGATCGCGGCTATGAGAAGATCGAAGACAAACTCAAGCGCCTCGGCGCTTCCATCGAGAGACTGAAAAAGTAAGCCGAAGACATCGGCAAAGGAGCACAGCATGGAGATCACCTGGCTCGGCCATTCCGCCGTCAAGATCAAGGGCTCGAGAACAGTCTTTATCGACCCCTTCTTGACCGGCAACCCGGCCTGTCCGACCTGTCCCGAAGAAATCCGGGAGGCCGATGTGATCATCGTCACTCACCACCACGGAGACCATCTGGGCGATGCCTTCGCCCTGGCCAAGAAGACGGGCGCTGTCCTCGTCGGCATCCACGAGATCGCCGTCGAGGCCCAGGCTCAGGGGGTCGCGGCCGAGGGCATGAACATCGGCGGTAC
Source organism: Candidatus Aminicenantota bacterium (assembly GCA_017886205.1). Classification (GTDB taxonomy): domain Bacteria; phylum Acidobacteriota; class Aminicenantia; order Aminicenantales; family UBA8522; genus UBA8522. Next base: position 6,354 of record JAFNEO010000038.1, read on the forward strand.
GGTCGAGGTCAAGGGCGTCAAGATCCACATGGTCGTCGCCCATCATTCCGCGGAGAAGGGCAACGCCACAGGGGTGATCGTGGAGCTCGACGGAAAGCGTCTCTATCATGCCGGCGACACCGGCCTGACCTACGACATGAAGCTCGTCGCCGAGTTCTTCCGGCCCGACTTGAGCTTCATTCCGATCGGCGACCGCTACACCATGGGCGTCCCATCGGCGGTCAAGGCCGTTGAGTTCCTCCAGACCAAGCGTGTCATCCCCATCCACTTCGACACCTTCCCGATCGTCCGGGCTGACCCGCAGGACTTCAAGCGGCGGGTCGGTTCGCTGGCCGAGGTCATCGTCCTCAAGCCCGGAGGGACATTCACTCTCTAAAGGCATGGCTGACATCGTTATCATCGGCGCGGGACGTCTGGGCACCTCTCTCGGCCGCGCCCTGGCCGGAAGAGGACACAAAATCCGGGCCCTGACCTGCCGTCGCAAAGAGTCCGCCGCAGAAAGCCGGGCGATCATCGGCCAGGGTCGAGCGATGACCGACAATGCGGCCGCCGCCCGACAAGGAACGGTTATCCTTCTCTGCCTTCCGGATGAGGAGATACCGCGCGTCGCCTCCCGGCTGGCGCGAAGTCGGGTCGATTGGAGGGGGAAATTCGTTTTCCACACCAGCGGCCTGCTGCCGTCGCGGGTGCTCGAGCCGCTCCAAAAAAAGGGCGCGCTCATCGCTTCCATTCATCCCGTCCAGGCCTTCGCCAGCAAGAAGACCCGGCCGTCCCATTTCCGCGGCATATCATTCGGCCTGGAGGGAGACCCAAAAGCCCTGGCCGTGGCGGGAGGCCTGGCCCGTCAGCTCGGCGGCCGGGCCGTGATCATCCCGGAGGACGCCAAGCCGCTCTACCATGCCGCCTTCAGCTTCGCCAGCAACTTCCTCGTCATCCTCCTGGATGCGGCGGCCGAGCTCCTCAGTCAAGCAAGAATCCCGAGAGACAGGGCCGCCCGGATGCTTTTCCCCCTGCTCCAAGGAACTTTACACAATGTCAAGAAACTTGACACGGGCGGGTCTCTGACCGGCCCTCTGGTCAGGGGGGATGCGGCCTCGGTCGGGTCTCATCTCGATGCCCTCAAGCTCCTGCCCCAGTATGCGGAAATATACCGGAAGCTGAGCCTTATGGGACTGGAGATGGCCAGGAAAAAGGGCCTCTCTCCAAAAAAGGTCAGGGCATTGAAAAACCGGCTGGGAGGTAGATGACCTCCTCTTTGAGTTCGATTCCGAACTTCCGCTTCACCCGCGCTTTCATCGTCCGGGCAAGGGCCCGGATGTCCTCGGCCGTGGCCCCGCCGCAGTTAAGGATGAAGTTGGCATGGCCAGGATAGACCCGTGCGCCCCCTTTCTTGAGCTCTTTGGCCCCCACTTTTTCGAGCAGACTACCGGCCGCCATCCTCGTTCCGTCGGGCAGGACGGGATTCTTGAAAAAGCTCCCGGCGTAGGCCATCTTGGGCGAGGGACAGGGAGACTTTCTCTTGGCCAGGTTTTCGTCCATCTTGGCTTTGATCAGGCCCTTGTCGCCCTCCCGGAGCCTGAAGACGGTCTCGAGCACGGTGAGGTGTCTTCGTTTGAGACTGGAATCCCGGTACCCGAACTCGAAATGGTTTTTTCCAACCCTGGTTTCCTGCCCCTGCTCGTCGAGAATCACCGCTTCTTCGAGCAGCTGCCCGATCGACAAGCCCCAGGCGCCGGCGTTACCGAAGACCGCCCCACCGACCGTCCCCGGGATCCCGGCCGCGAACTCGATCCCCTCGAGGCTGTCCTCCAGGGCGAAGGAGACTAGGTCGGCCAGGGGGGTCCCGGCCAGGACGACGACTCTACCTTCTCCTCTGATGCGGTTGATGCCCCGGACCTCGTTCTTGAGGATAAGGCCGCGGAAACCGCCGTCAGCGAAGAGCATGTTGGTGCCGGAGCCGATGATATAATAAGGGAGAGAACGCTCGTGGACGAACCGCAGGCAGGATTTCACCTCCGTTAAGGAGCGGGCCGCGAAAAAAAAGTCGGCCTGGCCGCCGATCCGGAAGCTCGAATGGCGGCGCAGGCTGACCCGGCGCCGCAGCGGGCGCTCCACGGCCTCCTGAAAGAGGCGGGGGATGGAGACAGCCGGCGGACTCACGATGGATATTCTAGCAGGATTGGCACAGTTTTTGCTATATTCTCTGTATCACTGTATTGACAGGGCTCATTTATTCCTGCTATGATGCTAAAAAATTTTTGCGAGGTTAGCGATGAGAACAAAATCTTTGATCTTGATCGCCATAGTTCCCCTTCTGGTCGCACCTCTTCTCGCTCAGAATGAGTGCGATGACGCCTATGTCAAGGCGATGACCGAGAAGAATCCGGCCCAGCAGGCCCAGCTCCTCAAGGATTTCCTGGCCAAGTGCGCCGGCAAGGGCAGCCAGTACGAGAATTTCGCGAACGCCAACCTGTCCCTTCTCAATTACCCCGGAAAGACTCCCGCCGAAGCCATCAGCTACGGAGAGAAAGCCATATCGCTGGGCGGACTTGACGACCTGTCCAAGTGCCAGATCCTTCTCCAGGTGTCCGCCCTTTGCAGCCAGTCCGGCCAGAACCTGGAGAAAGCCAAGAGCTACGGGCTCCAGGTGACCGAAGTCGCTAAGGCCGCCAAGTCGAAAGAGCCGGAGGGTGCCACGGCCAGCGCCGGTCAATGGAATAAGTTGATCGGAGCGGGCTACTTCACCATGGGTCAGGCCCAGGAGAAGGCCAAGGACTACAAGGGTGCGGTCGACTCCTATGCCAATTCTTACAGCCTGTTGAAAAATCCCCAGATCATGGCCAGCATCAAAAAGCTGGGGAAGATGCTTTACGACGCCAAAGCTTATGACGACGCGGAAAAGGCCTTCAGGACGGCCTACACTGTCACCAAAGACAATGACATCGCGGCGGTCTATGCCCAGTCTCTCTACCGCAACAACAAAGACGCCGAAGCCCTTGCGCTGTTCAAGGAGATCTACGGCCGGCAACAAAGCGGAGAGACGGCCTACAACATCGGAATCATCCTGGCCAAAGAGGCCAAGACCAACCCGGCCACGACAACCGAGGCCATCCGTTACCTCCTCGAAGCCAGCTTCACTTGTCCCGCCAAGTCCCAGGAGGCCATGAAACTGGCCGAGACTCTCTTCTTCCTCAACAACAAGGAGCTGAAGTACAACGAGACCGTGAGTGAGATCCTGGCCAAGGGCAAGAAGATCGAAGAGCTGACCGATGCCTACAACGCCAAGTTCGGAAATAAGGACGAGGAAGACCTCACCGACGGCGAAAAGGGCGAAATGAAGACCATGCTGGCCAATATCGAGACCGAGAAAAAGGCGCTCGAGAAGCTCCAGTCGGAGCAGAACATGGCCATCGCCAAGTTCAACAAGCTGCTCGATGACACAAAGTTAAGACTCGGGATCAAATAATCTCCTGAAATAAAAATTTTCGCCCGGGGGATGAAACGGTGCCCCAGTCTCTTTCTCACGCCCAGGCCGCCAGGCGCATCCCCAAACTCCGCCAGGAGATCGAGTACCACGAAAAAAAATACTACGTCGACAGCGACCCCCAGATCTCCGATTTCGAGTTCGACCAACTGGTTAAGGAGCTCCGGGATCTCGAACGCCGGCTCCCCGACCTGATCACTCCGGAATCGCCCACCCAGAGGGTCGGAGACAAGCCGGTCGAGGGGTTCCCGACTGTCTCCCACAGGCTGCCGATGCTCAGCCTGGACAACTGCTACACGGTGGAAGAACTGCGGGATTTCGAAGGGCGTATCCGGAAGCGCCTTCCCGATGAAACGATCGACTATGTGGCCGAACTCAAGATCGACGGCCTGAGCATATCCATCCTCTACCGCGGCGGGAAATACACCCAGGCGCTGACCCGGGGCGACGGGCTGCGCGGGGACGATGTCAGCGCGAACGTCAAGACCATCCGCAGCCTGCCGCTCGTCATCAGCGACCGCCGGGAAGTCGAGGTCCGGGGAGAGGTCTATCTCCCTTTCGAATCCTTCCGCAAGATCAACCGGGAGCAGGAGGATCAGGGCAAGCCGCTGTTCGCCAACCCCCGCAACGCCGCCTCCGGGTCGATCCGTCTCCTCGACTCCAAAGAAGTCGGCCGCCGCAGGCTCGATGCGTTCCTCTACTACATCTATGTCGACGGCCGGGAATGGCCGACCCAGTGGGAAGGTCTTCGCAAGCTCAGGCAGGAGGGTTTCAAGGCCAACCCGCACTCCCGGCATTGCCGGACCCTCCAGGACGTTATCGATTACTGGGAAGAATGGCGGGAGAAGAGGGACAAGCTCGACTACGACGTTGACGGGATCGTCGTCAAGGTCAACTCGGCCGAGCAGCGGGCGGCGCTGGGGACGACCGCCAAATCGCCCCGGTGGGCCATATCATTCAAGTTCCCCGCCCGCCAGGCGACGACCAAGATCCTGGACATCAGGGTCCAGGTCGGGCGGACCGGAGCCCTGACGCCGGTGGCCGACCTCGAGCCTGTGCGCCTGTCCGGCACGACCATCACCCGGTCCACACTCCACAATGAAGACGAGGTCAGACACAAGGACATCCGGGTCGGCGATTGGGTGCTCATCGAACGGAGCGGGGACGTCATCCCCAAGGTCGTGGCGGTGATGAAGAAGAGGCGCACAGGGAAAGAAAAAAAGTTCGCCTTCCCGACCCACTGTCCCGTCTGCGGGTCGGCCGCATTCAGGCCCGAAGGAGAGGTCATCTCCCGCTGCACCAACCCCTCCTGCCCGGCCAAGCTCCGGGAATCGCTCCTCCATTTTGCCTCGCGCCGGGCCATGAACATAGAGGGACTGGGGGATTCACTCGTCGACCAGCTCCTCGAGAAAAAGCTCGTCAGGGCCATTCCCGACATCTATTCGCTCCGGTATGACGACCTCGTGAGCCTGGAGCGGATGGGACCGAAGAGCTCCCAGAACCTGCTCGACGAGATCGAGAAATCAAAGAATCGGGACCTGGCCGCCCTCGTCTTTGCCTTGGGCATCCGCCATGTGGGCGAACGACTGGCCCAGACTCTGGCCGGACACTTCCGGACTCTCGATGCGCTGACCGGGGCTTCGGCCGAGAAGCTCACCGAAGTCGAGGACATCGGGCCCAAGGTCGCCGAGAGCATTGTCTTTTTCTTCCGGCAGCCGGAGAATATCGCCCTCATCGGCAAGCTCAAGGAGGCCGGCCTCAACTTCGAGTCACGGGCATCTCGGCGCGTCGCCCAGCCGCTCGCGGGCAAGATATTCGTCCTGACCGGGACCCTGGCCAGTTTGGGGAGAGACGAGGCGAAAGAGATAATCGAGAGTCTGGGAGGAAAAGTGACCTCGTCCGTTTCGTCGAAGACGGACTATCTGGTCATCGGAGAATCACCCGGCTCCAAACTGGACAAGGTCCGTAAGTTGAACATCGCCACCCTGAACGAACAGGAATTCTTGAAACTCGTCGGGAAAGGGTAGGACCGGCTTACTTCTTTTTCGAACCGAAGATATTCGTCGAAAACAGACCCTTGAGTCCCGTCTTCTTCTGTCCGCCGGTGAGGGCCTCCAGCTCCTTCAGGGCCGTTTCGTGCTCGTCATCGTATTCCAACGCTTTGTGGAACAGTTTGGTCGCCTTCAGGGTCATTCCTTCCTGCCTGTACAGTATCCCGAGGCCGACATAGCATTCCGGATTCCAGGGCTCGAGTTCGATGGCCTTCACAAAGTGCCCTTCCGACTTTCTTCGGAAAGCCGGGATCTTCGTTTCGGCGAGGGCCAGGAGCAGAAAATATGGCCCCTTGGTCTTGTCCAGTCTGACCACCTCTTCCAGCAGGAAGACGGCGTCTTCGAACCGGCCCTGGTTGTAAAGCGTTTTGGCCTGGCGGAACTTGGTGTCCGCTTTTTTGAATACGTCCTTCCCGCTGCCTTCGGCGCCGGCGGCCGGCGTCTTGATGTCGTACACTTTACGGAGTTCTCGACTGGTCAGGGTGCGGTAGGCCTTGGTGATTTTATCGAAAACATCCTCGATTTTCGCCCGATCGCTGGCCGGGGTGGAGCGGTCGAACCGATCGGGATGGAACTTCCGGGCCAGCTGGAAATAGGCCTTCTTGATGTCCTCCTCAGTCGCCTGCTTGGTGATTCCCAGGATTTGGTAGTAGCTCATCGTCCCGATCCTCTCCTGGAAATCCTCAACTTCCATCAACTGCTCCTGATTGGAGGCCCGTGCGGCCTCATCCGCTTTGCCCCTCTCCTTCTCCTCCCCGGCGGGGATTTGGTCCTGATCCCTGAAATCGATCAAGTTCAAGCAATAGAAGAGGTAGAGGCTCTTCCAGAAGAAATCCGGATTGTATTTGAGCGACCGCAGGAGGACGTCAGACTCTTCTCCTCCCTTGATCTTGTCCAGCATCTCCTTCTCTTCCTCAGTCAGGAGATGGACGAGGACTTTATTCTTGGGGTAAGGGGACTTTCCCTCCAAGAATCGCTCGAGTTTGGGCTGGAATTTCATCCTCCGGATGCCGTCCTCGATGAGGTAGGGAATGTTGATCCGGGTGACCAAATCTGGCCCGACGACCGAAGACTTCTCCTGAAAGATGATCTCGCCATCAAAGTGCGGGAATAGGCTCAGAGTGATCTCCCGCATCTGGTAGGCAAGGCCATCATCGATGTTACGCTGCGAGGTCAGGCCTTTCTGGCTGAGCGCCTTTCCGATGGTCTGGTTCGGCTTGATATAGCGTTCGATCTCGGAGTGCGCTTCGCCTGAGATCTTCCCCAGCTTGAACAGAATCTCCCCCAGCCTCTCCTCAGGGATATTGGTCTTGGCGTGGACCAGATCGCCGTCCAGGAAAAAGAGGTATTTTTGGACAGCCTCGCGCTTGAAGGTGAGCTGCCCGCTGAGCTTACGGAAATGGATCTTCCGCAGGCGGAGGCCGATATGTTCCATGCCGGATCTATCCCTCTCTATCATTTATACTCCAAGGCCGATTCATTTTCAAAGCTTTTTCCGCGGCGGCCTCTTTTATTTACCATCCGTTTGTGCTAGTTTTTTATCGTGAAAGTCGCCCTGGCGCAAATCTCTCCCCATCTCGGAGACCTCCGAAAAAACCTGGACCTCCACCTTGAGACGATCGAAAAGGTCCGCCGGAGGAAAGCCCACCTCGTCATCTTCCCCGAGCTGAGCCTCACCGGGTATACCCTGATGGACCTCGTGCCGGAGGCGGCCCTGGACCCGGCCCGGCATCCCGCATTCCAAAAGCTCGTCGCAGCGAGCCGGACGATCGACATCGTCCTCGGGTTCGTGGAGGAGCGGGGAAAAGGCCTCTTCTACAACTCGGCCGCCTATCTCAGCGGCGGCCGGATCATCCACGTGCACCGCAAAGCCTTCCTGCCGACGGGAGGGATGTTCGAGGAGGCCAAATTCTTTGCCGCGGGCAAAAACTTCCGGACGTTCGCCACCTCCTTCGGAAAAGCCGGTCTGATGGTCTGCCGGGACTTCCTGAGCTATGGGGCCGGCTATCTTCTTTTCGCCGGCGGAGCCGACCTCATCATCGTCATCAGCGCCGCCCCGGGAAGGGGTATGACGGCGGGCGATGCCTTCGCCACGAGCCGAATGTGGGAGCTCATGGGCGAGGCCGTCTCCTTTTTCTCTACGGCTTTCGTCGTCTACTGCAACCGAGTCGGGTTCGAGGACGGCAAGGCCTTTGCCGGCGGGTCGTTCATCTTCGACCCATCCGGCCGGCGCCTCGTCAAGGCCCCGGAGGCCGAGGAGGATCTGGTCCTGGCTGACCTCCGGATCGAGGACATCCGCTCGGCCCGCAAGAGATGGACATTCATGAGAGACGACCGGCCCGAGGTCATCCTGCATTCACTGCAAAGGATCGTCGGGAACCATGAAGATTAACGCGCCGTTCGTAGAAAAAATCCTCTGCGCTTTCATCCGGGAGGAACTCCACAAGTTCGGCTTTAGCAAGGGGATCGTCGGACTCTCGGGCGGCCTGGATTCCTCGGTCTGCGCCGCCCTGGCGGCCAAGGCGTTGGGGAAGAAGAATGTCCTCGGAATGATCCTTCCCTATAAGGATACCTTCGGCAAGGACGTCGAAGATGCTCGGGCCTTGGCCCGGAAGCTGGGCATCCGGACCCGCCTCCTCGACATTTCGCCGATGGTGGACGCCTATTTCTCTCGCTACCCGACCGATGACCGCGTGCGGATCGGGAACAAGATGGCCCGCGAACGGATGTCGATCCTCTACGATCACTCCGTCCTGGAAAAAGCGCTCATCCTGGGGACGAGCAACAAGACCGAGCTCCTCATCGGCTATGGGACGATCCACGGCGACATGGCCTGCGCCATCAACCCCCTGGGTGACCTCTACAAGAGCCAGGTCCGAGCGCTGGGGGCGCATCTCCGGCTTCCGGCCAGGATCCTCAAGAAAACGCCGACCGCAGGACTCTGGCCCGGCCAGACGGACGAAGACGAGATCGGATTGGACTATTCCGAGATCGATGCCATCCTCTACGAACTCGTCGACGAGAGACGGCCCAGGAAGGAGGTCATCGCCTCCGGTTTCAAGAAGGAGGCGGTCGAGAAGATCGAGGCGCGAATTGTCAGTTCGGAGTTCAAAAGGAAGATGCCGCCGATCGCCAAGATCTCACCCCGGACCGTAGGCCACGATTTTCTCTATTCCTACGACCGGAACAGATGACCCATGGAGGACAGGGAGTCCGTCCGGAGGAGGAAAGGGAATCTCTTTGTCGTCGCCACACCCATCGGCAACCTCGAAGACCTCACCTTCCGGGCGCTCCGGATCATGCGCGACGTCTCGGCCATCGCCTGCGAGGACACCCGTCGGACGCTCAAGCTTCTCACCCGCTACGGCATCCAGAAAAGGCTAATCAGCTATTTTCAGCCAAAAGAAGGGCAAAAGATTCCCCAGATTCTGGCCTTCCTCGATGAAGGAAAAGACATCGCCCTGGTTTCGGACTCCGGCACGCCGGGAATCTCGGACCCCGGCTACCGGCTCATCAGGGTGGCGGTTGAAGCGGGTATTATGGTCATTCCTGTCCCCGGCCCGTCGGCGGCCATCGCGGCCCTTTCCGCCTCCGGACTCCCCACCCACCGCTTCCTCTTCTTGGGATTCCCTCCCCCAAAAAGTGAAAAAACACGCCGGCTCCTTCTCTCCCTCCGGGAGGAAGAAGCCACCCTAATTTTCTATCTTCCCACCCGGAGGATCTCCGGCTTTCTGGCGCTCGCCCGGGAAACCCTCGGGGACAGGGAGGCCGTGATCGCCAGGGAGTTAACCAAGGTCCATGAAGAGCTCCTGCGGGGACCCCTGAGCCGGCTTCAAGAAGAGACCGGGGATAGAGCGCTCAAGGGGGAAGCGACGGTCTTAGTCCGAGGGCGGCAACGGGCGAAGAGGGAATCCGCCGGAATCCAGAAATTCCCATAAGACTCGGGTACCAACAATGCTAGCAGCATCAAAAAAAATGAATATCCTTATATATAAATAAATTTATTTAAATATACTTGACAAAACTATACTAAGGTATTATATTATTCACGAGTCCAATTTCTGCAAGGAGGTTTGTTATGGCGATCATTCGATGGGATCCCTTCAGGGATATCGTGACTCTGAGGGAAAAAATGAACCGGTTGTTCGAGGACGCCGTGACTCACCGCGGCGAGGAAAAGGATCTTACCTCCAGCTCCTGGGCTCCTGCGGTTGATATCTACGAAGACGAGAACCAGCTCGTTCTCTCGGCCGAAGTCCCCGGCATCGAGGAGAAGGATGTCGAGATCAAGATCGAGGACAGCACCCTGATCATCCAGGGTGAGAGAACGATGGAAAAAGAAACCAAGGAAGAAAACTACCACCGGATCGAGCGGGCCTACGGCTCTTTTTACAGGTCCTTCACTCTTCCCAACTACATCGACCAGGAAAAGATCCACGCCGAGCACGAGAACGGCGTCTTGAAGATCACCATGCCCAAGAAGCCCGAGCTCAAGCCGCGGAAAGTCAGGATCCTCAAGCCCTCGACCGAAGAGAAACCCAAGAAATAGACGGCTTTTCAGTTTATCCCGGAACCAACGCCGGCGGCCGTTGAGGCTTCCGGCGTTTTTTTTGCGCGGTTATCATGCTTGGACGACCGTCACCGCCCTGACCTCCATGACCCCCGCTTTCTTGAGCACCCTACTGCACTCACGGATAGTCGAGCCGGTCGTGTAGACGTCGTCTACGAGCAGAACAATCTTACCTTTGAGCCCGGCGGTTGTATTGACCTGGAATGCTCCTTTGAGGTTGGTCTCTCTCTCCCGCGCCTCCAGGGATGTCTGAGCCGCGGTCGGTCTGACCTTCACCAGGTGCCCCTTCATCAGCGGGATGTTCTTTTGTTGGGCCAGTCTCTTGGCCAGGAGCCGGGCCTGGTTGAACCCCCGGCTTTTCTCTTTGGCAGGATGAAGGGGCACGGGGATGACGGCCTCGACGCCGCACCAGAGGTCGTCCTCCCGGCCGAGGCTCCGGATGAGGAAATCCGCCAGAAACCCGGAGAGCACCTCGAACCCGCGATATTTATAGAGCAGGATGATGTCCTTGGCGATCCCTTCGTACCTGGCCCCGGACCGATGCCGTGTAAACGGAGGTCGGTTCCCCAGACAGTCCGCGCACAGGTGGGGCTCTCCGGTCCCGTCAAAAAAACGGCCGCAGCAGAGGCAGAACGGGGAATCCGTACTTTTCAGTTTCTCGAGGCAGTACCGGCAAACGACCTTCTCCCCCGGCTTCTCGAGGAGAGCCTCACAGATTTGACAGGAGGAAGGGAAGAGGAGGAGCTCCCCGAGCTTTCCCAAGGAGGAAAGCCGGCGGGCCAGGAGCGACATCAAGCCTTTTCTTCTTCTTTTTTCTGCTGGCAATCAATGCAGTAGGGCGTCCAGGGCAGGGTGCCCAGCCGCTTCTTTCCGATGGTCTTGGCGCACATCTGACAGATCCCAAACTCTTTGGTCTTGAGCCTGTGCAGGGCGTCATCGATCAGCGCGAGCTGCTCCCTCTCGGCGTTGGACAGGCTGAGCAGGAACTCTTTGGTGTAGGAGCTTTCGGCTTTGTCCACGATATCCTGAGCGATGTCGGTCTCGACTTCTTTGCTTTCGTTGTTCAGCTGGGTCAGCTTCCTGACGATCTTCTCCTTCTGCGCGAGGAGCATTTTCTGGTAAGCGTGTTTCTCTTTTTTGGTCAACATCTCCCCCTTTACTTGGCGTAATGTTTACCTTTCAGGATGGTCAAGGCCCGGTAAAGCTGTTCCAACAGGGCCACTCGGCACAGCTCATGAGAGAATGTCATCCGGGAAAGAGAGAGGCGGAGGTCGGCTCTCTCCAGGACGCCCGCCGCCAGGCCGGCGAACCCGCCGACGATAAACGCCGTCGGCCGGGGCGACGCCATCCGCTCCCCAATAAATCTCGCCAAATCCTCTGAACTCATCTCTTTTCCTCGGTCTAAGAGGCAGATAATATAATCATCCCGGAGGTGTTTTTCAAGGTTTTTTGCCTCGATCTGCATAACTTTTTCGGCCTGCCAGTCTTCCAAACCCTTGGCCTCTTTGACCTCGACCAGCTCGCATGGTTCGAGCTGACGAATCCTCGCCAGGTAGAACTCCTGCAGGGTCTTCCATTCCCGGCTTCTGGTCTTCCCGGGCCAGAGAATTTTGAGGCGCATCGGCGACCGCTGTTTCATTTTCCGGGGGCCTGGGTCAGGCCCAACCGGCCTGCCCCTCAAAAAATGGCCAATAATTAATAATGACTCGAGGGCGAAAAGTCAATACGAAATGTGAATTGATCAGTGTCCGGCGAAGGAAAGCCGCGGGGCGTCCCCCCACAGTTTCTCAAGCGAGTAATACCCTCGGGCATGTTTCGAGAAGACGTGGACGATGAAGCTTCCGTAGTCGATGAGGATCCACTCGGCCAGGTCTCTCCCCTCGACGCCGATCGGCATCAGCCGGCTCTTTTTTAGCTCCTGCTTGATGGACTCATGGATGGCCGTATTCTGACGGGTGGAATTTCCGGTCACAATGACGAAGAAATCGGTGAAAGTGGAAACGTCCCTGAGGTCGAGGACGACGATGTCTTCCGCTTTCTTGTCCTGACTGGCCTTGACGGAGAGCCGGACTTCGGGAGGAAGGCTCTTCCTGGTGAGCTTGGGGGGATTCACTTTCGCCATTTTACTCCTGATACAGGTTTTTTTTATGGATGTATTCCTCTACCGGGTCCGGTACAAGCCCGTGGATGGGCCGGCCCGCCCTGACCCGGCTGCGGATTTCGGTCGAGGAGATGTCGAGGGCCCTGATGGAAACCAGGAAGATCCGGAAACGGGAGAGGAGGTCATCTCCGACGGAACCGGCCCCGCGGCAGTCGCCGATCTTCCCCGCATATTCCGGCGGAAGAGCCTCCCGGGCCCCGGCCAGGTCGAACCCCGGCCGGCTGATGACGATGAACCGGCACTGTTCGAGCACTTCCCGGTAGGACTTCCAGGTCTCGATCTCCAGGAAGGCATCGACACCCAGGATGAAAAAGATCCAGGCGTCCGCATAGATGGCCTTGAGCTTGTTCAGGGTGATGACGGAATAGGACTTCTTCCGGGCTTCGATCTCGAGCGACGAGGCCACCAGCTGCGGGTGGGAGCGCACGGCCAGCTCGACCATCGCGAACCGGTCTTCGGGGAGGGCTATGTCCGTCGTCTGCTTGTGCGGCGGGATGTAGGACGGGATAAAGAGGACCTGGCTCAGCGCGAACCTCAGCCGGACTTCCTCGGCCGCTTGGAGATGCCCCTCATGGACCGGGTTGAACGTCCCTCCCAACAGGCCGATCCTCTGACTCTCCATTCCCTTACTCAGCCGTTTCCTCGAGCGCAGCCAGTGTCTTGGCCATGGCGCCAACGAGTTCCTTCAGCCCCTTCTGCTTCAGCGCGGAGATGGCGAAGAACGGGAGCTTGCGGCGGGCGGCCAAGCGCTTCACGGCCTCCAGTCTCTTCTTGTCCTGGGTGAGGAGGTCGACCTTGTTGGCCACCAGGATTTGGGGCCGCTTGATCAGATCGGGGCTGTAAGAATCGAGCTCTCCCATGACCACTCGGAAGTCCTTGACCGGGTCCCGGCCGCTGTAGGGCGAGACATCGATGATATGGACCAGCATTTTGGTCCGCTCGATGTGCTTCAGGAAACGGGTTCCCAGGCCAAGCCCCAAGTGCGCCCCCTCGATGAGGCCCGGGATATCGGCCACGATGAAGCTCCTGTCGGTCCCCACGTCGACGACGCCGAGATAGGGGATCAAGGTCGTGAACGGATAGTCGGCGATGACCGGCCTGGCCGCCGAGATCTTGGAGATGAGGGTGGACTTGCCGACGTTGGGAAAGCCGACCAAGCCGACATCGGCGATGAGCTTGAGCTCGAGGATGAGCTCTTTTTCTTCTCCCGGCATACCGGGCTGCCATTCGCGGGGCGCCCGGTGGGTGGCCGTAGCATAAGTCGCGTTTCCCCGGCCTCCTTTTCCCCCTTTGACGGCGAGGTATTTTTGGCCAGCCTGGAGGAAATCAAAAAGCGTCTCTCCCGTCGAGGCCTGCTTGACGACTGTGCCGACCGGGACGCTCAAGACGAGGTCTTCGCCTTTCTTCCCAGAACGGTTCGAGCCTTCGCCGTGGGCGCCTTTCCGGGCGGCGTTGATTGGATGAAAACGGAAGTAGGAGAGAGTGCTCAACCCAGCTTCGGCCTTTAGGAAAATGCTTCCCCCGTCCCCGCCGCGGCCTCCGTCCGGGCCGCCCTTGGGGGCTCCCCACTCCCGGCGGAAGCTGACGCATCCATTCCCCCCTCTGCCGGCCCGGAGCACGACTCTAACTTGATCGATGAACATCAGCGCTTCGCCGGCCCCTCCCCTGGACAAAGAAGAGCCCTGGCGTGAAGACCTAACACCTCTATGCCGGCAGGACCGAAACGAATTTCCCCCTGCTTCCTTTGTCCTCGAAACGGACGATCCCTTCGACCCGGGCGTACAGCGTATCGTCCTTGCCGCGGCTGACATTAAACCCGGGCTTGACGGGTGTGCCCCGTTGACGGACGAGGATCGACCCGGCCTGAACCTGCTGGCCGCCGAACCGTTTGACGCCCAGCCGTTTGCCGCAACTGTCCCTCCCGTTTCTCGCGCTTCCGCCTGATTTCTTGTGGGCCATACGGGTTCTCCTTTATTTGGCCTTCTTTTTCGGGGAGGGTTTGGCCGGCGCCTCCTTCTTGGGCTTAGTGGGCTTTTTCCCCTTCTCCGGCTTGGCGGCTTTCTCCTTGGCCTTAGCTTCCTTCTTGGCCGGTTTTGGGGCCGCCGCGATCTCGGCCTTCTCGGCCTTGACGGGAGCCACCTGGGGTTTGGACTCGGGCTCGACCGTTTCCTCCGGCGGCAGGAGGGCCGCATCGGAGACGATGTTCAGTATCTTGACCCGCGTCAGCTCCTGACGATGGCCCCGCGTCCGTCTATACTGCTTGCGTCTTTTCTTCTTGAAGACGATGACCTTTTTGCTTTTGAAATCCTCGATGACCCCGCCTCTGACTGCGGCTTTTTCGATGAGCGGAGTCCCGATCAGGGTTTCTTTGTCGTCGCCGATGAGAAGCACCTGGTCGAACAGGGCCGTCTTCTTCGCCCCGGCCGGGAGCCTCTCCACGCTGAGGACATCACCCACCTGGACCCTGTACTGCTTTCCGCCTGTCTTGATGATCGCGAACATGGGTTATCCTTAAAGACAATAATTGGGCCATAAATTTAACATACAGCGTCATTTCTGTCAAATTTGGCTCGGCGGGCTACCGCCGGCCTTTGCCCGAAGCGCCAACCTCTTTTCGGCCTCCCCTGATTGGTCAGGGGAGGTAGGAGGGGTTAATGATCTTAGGTCAGAGTCTTAAAGGCGCTTCGGAGAGGGAATAAGCCGAAACGCCCACCTCTTTTGGGCCTCCTCTCCTTGACATCCGGCCGCCTTTCCCCTACTTAATAAGGACGAAACGGGACGGGCGGTTAGCTCAGCGGTAGAGCATCGGTCTTACAAGCCGGGGGTCGCAGGTTCGAACCCTGCACCGCCCATTGCCTGTTTTCCCGCTTCTCCCCTGATTTTTCGATGATTTCTCGAATTTATGATTTTAGCCTGAGTTCGTTAAACTGAGCCATTTTTAGCGATTTTGTCCACACCGTGTCCACACGGGGAGAGGTCTGCCTCTCGCATTGACTTCCTATTCTTACGGTGCTATTGTTTAGACCATAATAGATTGGGGAAAACATAAGGTCAGCGAGGACAGGGAGCCTAGGTCGGAGGATGAAGCGTGACGCCGGAGGGACCTGCTAATCGGCTATTCGGTAAACGCTCGGCCTTCCTTCTTGGCCCGCAACCGCTCGGACATCTTGAGTTCCTTCCCAAGTTGGCGCAAGTGCTTGTATCTTCTGCGATAAATTACGTAAACGTCATCAATTATAAACAAAATCAGGAATATCAATAGGAATATGGGCTTAGCAGTCAGGACGCTCAAGATGAGCAATATTCCAAATATTCCAACCCCAATATAAAAGACAATTCTCTGTTCACGGTTCCTCTTGATTTTGAGGGCTTTCCATTCGTTGAACTTCGCCTCATCAATGCCGGGAAAATCGGAGACCGTAAGGTCCTTAATTTTGATATTCATATTTGCCGTCCCTCTTTGAATCATACTATCACTGGTTTTATGGCAGAATCAATTCTATCCGATATCCGGGGGCATAAATTTTGGCCTCCCGAGAGTGAAATTGATGGAAAACCGGCATTGGAGATATGCTCACTCTAATGCAACAACTCGGCATGGAGCTAAAGCCTAGGGAAGTCAAGAGATAGGGGATTTCCGTCGAACGAACCTAATTTGACACTCGCTGTCCGATTAAGGATTGGTCAGACCAACTAACCAGGTCGATATTTGGCTTGACATCGATTGTCAGGCGAAGTCCAATAATCTCATCAAAATCAACGAGGGATAAATGAAAAACCTACTTTTGGACGTTTCTTTGGTCTTGCTGCTCTGCTTTGTGTTTGGCTGCCAGAACAAGGCTGAAAAGGCAGAATTGGAGAAGTTCAGAACCCAGGCAAAGATTGAGGAACAGAATATGGAATTAATGAAAAGATGGCTCATCGAGGTCTGGAATAAAGGGAATCTTACACTTATTGATACTATTTTTGCTCCCAACTTCATCGAACATAGGAGAGGTAGGCAATTTGAAGTAAAGACGGAGGACGTAAAATCTGATATGATGAAATGGCGTCGGGGCTATTCAGACTACGAAAATGAAATTGGGGATATTCTTGCTGATGGAGACAAAGTCGCAGTTCGTTTTACCTTTTGCGGGACCAACGACGGACCTTTTGGCGAGAACCCTCCAACTGGTAAGAAGATAGAAGCAACCGAAATCGTAATTTGGCGTCTTGAAAACGGAAAGGTTGTTGAGAAATGGGAAGAATTCGATTCCGTCCGCTTCCTGCAACAACTCGGCTTTGAACTTAAGCCGAAGGAAGTCAAGAAATAGGAATCATCTTGGCAAGGAGGGGAAAATGAAACGCATCGCCACTGCAGTTGGCGTGGTGGCCTTGTCATTCGGAGTTGCCATCTTGGCTCAGACACAGACCGAGAGTGTGGAACAAGAGTTGATAAAGCTGGAGAACGAGTGGGCTAACGCCTGGGTTAAGAGCGACGTCGCATTCTTTGACCGGATTATGGTAGATGATTATACGTGGACGTCCCCGTGGGGCGAGGTCTTAACCAAGGCCCACAACCTTGCACTCGTAAAGTCTGGGGAGGACGTGATTACGTCCTGGGTGCTTGCAGAGATGAAGGTTCGCGTTTACGGAGACGCGGCGGTGGTCTCTGGCCGCGACACGATAAAAGAAACGTATAAAGGCGAGGATATCAGCAGTCAGAATCGATGGACGCATACCTGGGTCAAGCGTGCCGGTCGGTGGCAGTGCGTAGCTGCACATAGTTCGGAGATAGCTCAGAAGTAGGGCATTGGCGAAAGGACATAACTTTACACTCGCTGTCTGATTAGGCGGTCTGACTTGAACTCGGCTTGACAACTGCTGTTAGGCGAAGTCTAATAATCTCATCAAAATCAGGAGGGGTATCATGATTATCAAACCATCGAATTTGGCCTCAAGCCGCAGGGAATTTCTCCTGAATATCCTGCCAGCAGGAAGCTTGTTCTGCCTTGGGTGCGGCAGTATGTCAGCCTGGACAGCGGGTCAGGAGGAACAAAAAGCGGTCGAGAAGAAGCACAAATTCCAGGAAGATTCGGGTATGTCCTTCCAGGAGGTTTTTGAATTTAAGTTCAAACCTTTAATTCAAACGATGGAGAGTTTTGCCAGGCAAATGGGGAGAGACAACCTGCTGGAAATGATAAGAAAGGACTCAGATGAAGTGTCCAGACTGGATGCTAAAAAAACAGTGGAGCGGCTTCAGAAAAATGACTTCGCGACATTCAAGGCTATGTATAAGGAAAAACCAAACCGCTTCTTGGACCATATCGAGACGAAGGTCATCACTGAAGAATCCGACACGGTCATAGCGAGCAGGGTGACCGAGTGCCTTTACGCCAAGACTTTTCGTGACGCGGGCGCGGCCGACATCGGCTATGCTTGGTCCTGTCACGGAGATTTTGCCTGGGCGCAGGCCTACAACCCGAAACTCAGATTGATACGGGACAAAACGCTGATGAATGGCGACGAATACTGCAATCCTCGGAGGGTATGGGAAGGATAGACCTAAGCCTATCCGGTTTTTAGTGGATAGGCAACAGGTTTCGCCGTAAACAATAAAATAGGAGGCGTAAATGAAAATTTTAATTCTAAAATTCTCTGTGACTGTCTCTTTGCCTCTTCTGCTCTCCCTGTTTTTGATAGCCTCCTTTTCTTCCTGTTCTAAACCCAATCTTGGTGACATCGTTAGAGAGCATATCGAGGCTGTTAACACTGACGATGTAAAGAAAAACTTGACCTTCTTTGCAGATGACGCTGTTTATGAAATAGCTGTTCCTAAATTTTCCGGAAAATTCTCCGGAAAAGACGAATTGAGAAATCAAATGGAATGGGATGTTGTCAACAATGCTCGGCTTACCATTAACGATATGAAAGTGGAAGGGAAGACCGTTATTGTCGAGCTGACAGAGAAAAATGAAGGTTGGAGACTCTTGGGGATTGAGCAACCCCCTTTTATGGCTACTTATAAATTCCGTGGTCGTCAATTAGAAAAAGTAAAACTCGAATTTAGTCCCGAAAACGCAAACCTATTGGACGAAAAATTTAGACCCTTTGCCGAGTGGGCCAGCAAGGAGCATCCTCAAGAATTTAACAAGATGGCTAAGGCCGGTTATTCAGCTGAAGGCGCCAGATTGTATGTCTCTCTTGCGAAGGAGTGGAGAGATAGAATATCTACAGAGAGGGTGACCGCGGAACAAGAGTTGATAAAGCTTGAGAATCGTTGGAACGACGCCATCGTCAAACACGACTGGGCATTTTTCGACCAGATTCTCGCAGATGACTATATTTCAACGGACTTCGATGGCAACGTCGGGACCAAGGCCGATTTTCTGGAATTTCTGAGGTCTGGAGAAAGTGTAATTGCCTCCTCGATAGTCGACGATATGAAGGTCCGGATTTATGGAGACACGGCGGTGGTCACGGGTCGCACCACCACAGTTAACGAGCAGTATCAAGGCAAGGACCTGAGTGGCCAGTATCGATGGACAGATACATGGGTCAAATATTATCTCGGACGTTGGAGGTGTGTAGCCGAGCATATTTCGAGGATAGCCGAGAAATAGGGCATCGGCGAACGGACATAATTTGACAAGTGCTGTCAGTTCAAGTTTTAGTCAGACCAGTTCATGTGGCTACAGAAATATGTTTTCCCTAAAATATGATACATTGGGAATTGATCAGAAAATAGAGAAAGTGGAAGATTGGGCATTTGACTTAACTCTGTCTGTTAATGAACGTGATTTCTGATTTTTCAATTTCTGCAATCTTGGCCGAACTCGAGCCATGGGCTTCATGAGGCCATTATGCTACAATGCTGCGGAAAAAATGCGCAGAGGCCGCTCGACTTGAGAACCGTGTGCCTTTCTTTTCTCATCGCACTCGGGGGAGAATGAGATGACATTGACCAAGGGGATGCTGCTCGGACCTTATGAGATCCTCGACTCCCTCGGTGCAGGGGGAATGGGCGAGGTCTACCGGGCCCGTGACACCCGTCTCGGCCGCACCGTGGCCGTCAAAGTGCTTTCCTCGAGCCTCCACGCCACCCCTGAGTTCCGGGCGCGTTTCGAGCGCGAAGCAAGAGCCGTCTCCCAGCTGTCCCATCCCCATATCTGCACGCTCTACGATATTGGGCACGAGGGAGACATCGAATTCCTGATCATGGAGTTCATCGAGGGCGAAACCCTCTCTGCCAGACTCCAGCGCGTCAAGCCGTCGGGAGAGAGCGGCTCGCCGCTCGACGTCGACGAGGCGTTGCGCTTGGCCGTGCAGATCGCCGGTGCGCTGAACCACGCCCACCAGAAGGGGGTCATCCACAGGGATCTGAAACCCGCCAACATCATGCTGACGAAGGGCGGCGTCAAACTCCTCGATTTCGGTCTGGCCAAGTTGAAAAAAACTCAGGTCGTTGAGCCCGGACCGGCCATGGCCACGGTGACCCTCGAGCTCACAGGAGAGGGCATGATGATCGGGACGATCCCATACATGTCTCCTGAGCAGCTTGATGGAGCCGAAGCTGATGCCCGATCCGACATCTTCGCCCTCGGCGCGGTCATCTACGAAATGTTGACCGGCCGCAGGGCGTTCGACGGCCGGAGCCAGGCCAGCATCATCGCCGCCATCATGAGCCTCGACCCGCCCGCCCTCACGGCCCTGCGGCCCCTGACGCCGCCCGCTCTGGAGCACATCGTCAGGCGGTGCCTGGCCAAGAACCCGGATGACCGCTGGCAGACGGTCCAGGACGTCGCGGCCGAACTCCGCTGGATCGCTGAAGACCGCCAGCTGGCCATAACGTCGAGCGGAAGCCAGGTCCGTCCGGCGGCCGATACTCGGGCTATTGGCGGGGCCACGCGCGGAAGGCGCCGGCGCTTGTCGGTTGTCACAGGGGCCGTTCTTCTCCTGGTTTTGGCCGCGGGGTTCTCGCTCTTATTCCGGGAACGGCTCGGGCTTGTGGACGGCCGAGTCCGGCACCTGCAGATCGACGTAAAGCCTGCCGAACGTCTCAGCTCCACGATTGAAGTCCCCGCTTACCAGCCGTCCCGCACGGCCATCACGGTTTCTCCGGACGGCCGGACCCTCGTTTTCTCGGGCCGCCGCCTGGACCAGCAAGAAAAGGAGCAGAAGCTCTATCTCCGCTCCCTCGCCCTGGACACAGCCGAGGCCGAGCCGTTGTCGGGATCGGAAGGCGGTTGCTCCCCGTTCTTTTCTCCCGACGGACACTGGATCGGGTTTTATATCGAAGGGGCGATAAAGAAAATCCCCCTCCATGGAGGAACACCGGTCGACGTGTGCAAGGTCCCCGGCTTCTTCGGCGCGAGCTGGGGAACCGATGGTTCCATCGTTTTTGTTCAGGATGAGCTGGACGGCCTTTGGCAGGTTTCGTCGGAAGGCGGGCCGCCCCGGCAGGTCACAAGCCTCAATCGGGCGCGCGGAGAGGTCAGCCATCGACTCCCGTCGTTTCTGCCCGGAGCCCGCTCCGTCATGTATACCGTCCTTCGCAAAACTCTAGTCAACTGGCTCCAGGCCGAGGTCGCAGTGAAATCAATGGATACCGGCGAGGTGCGGGTCCTGGCAGAGGACGCGGTTGACGCGCGGTTCATACCGCCCGGCATCCTCCTTTTTATAAGGCGGGGGACCTTGATGGCCGCAGCGTTCGACAAAGACAGACTCGTCCTCACGGCCGGAGCGACGGCAGCCGTGCAAGAGGTGATGCAGACGATCAACACCGGCCATAGGCTCTCGGACAGCGGTTCTGGGCAATACGCGGTTTCGGCGTCCGGGACCATCGCTTATATCTTGGGAGGGATCACGCGCGAGCAGGAGTTCTCTCTTGCCTGGCGCGACCTCGCAGGGTCGGCCCAGCCCCTGCCGATCGAACCGAAGAGCTACCTGATGCCCCAGATCTCGCCCGACGGGCGGCGGGCACTCATCTGGACGATGACGCTGCCCCGAACGGTCTGGCTGATCGACCTCGAGCGCCAGATCCCCATGCGGCTTTCGATCGACGGCAACGCGAGTTTCCCCATCTGGGACGCAGCCGGCAAGACGGCCACGTTCATGTGGGCCCGGGACGAAGGGTTTTCCCTGGCCCGTATGCCCGTGGACGGAACGGCCCTGCCGGAGATCCTCCTGACTTCGGACAAGCTGATCTTCCCGCTGGCCTGGTCCCGCGACGGACGAACCCTCATGTACCAGGATCCCAGCGGAGAGCTCCGGCTTCTGGAGAGCCAGGGAACGCAGTGGACGTCCCGCTCCTGGATGCAGCCCCCTCTGAAGGGAGAAGCCCCCTGCCTGTCCCCGGACGGACGATGGGTGGCGTACAACACCTTTGACGCCGAGGCCGGAAAGTTCCAGGTCTACGTGGCCCGTTTCCCCGGTCCCGGGGGACGGCAGCTGATCACGACCGAGCCCGCAGCGCACCCGGTTTGGGCGCCCTCCGGGCGTGAGCTCTACTTCACGCTGTACTCGCCCGACCCGGCGGCGCCCCACAAGTTCGCCTCGGTCGCCGTGACTCCCGGCGATCCACCGGTCTTCGGCAAGCCCCGCATCCTTTTCGAGGCGAAATGGGGACTCACCGGCCCGGGCCGCGCTTACGACCTCGCCCCTGACGGCCGGAGTATTCTCTGCGTCCTGCCGGACCAAAGACCTTATCCCCTGCCGCCGAACCAGATCCAGATCATCACCCGCTGGCCTAAGGAGTTCAAGGCGAAAATCTCCGGGAAGTAATCCCTCCACGCTGGTCTTATCGAACCGCGACTGTCATTAAAAAAAGGACGCTCTCGACCTTTCTGCGGTCAGTGACAAATAAAAATGAGCACCACATCTATAAAGGAGTTGGCCTAGCGACCATACAGCCCAAGTTCTCAAAAGATCGTCTCACTCGGTATGGGACGTCTGCACTATGGCGATCTTTACGCCAAGAGCTTTTATATGCGGGGAAAGGTCGCCGAGCTGCAGGGGAATAAGGGGCGTGCCATCGAAAACTACCAGAGATTCCTCACCCTCTGGAAAAGCGCCGACCCCGGCCAGTCCGGAGTGGAGGATGCCAGGAAGAGGCTGGCGGGGCTGAAGGGCAAGTAATTTTCCTAATGCCTAATTGGCAGGGTATCGGTCTTACAAGCCGGGGGTCGCAGGTTCGAACCCTGCACCGCCCATTTCTCCTTATCCCCTCTCAGGGTGAGATTTCTAGCCCAAAAATCACCCCCTGATTCACACCCGGCGGCTATTCCCTTTTCGGGCCCCCAGCCCCAACATAAGGCCCCGAGGCTACAACCATGGGCAAACAAGTGGAGACGTCTGGAGAAAGGCCACCCTTAAGGAAGATAAACACACAATTTCGGGAGCTAACCTTAAGTAGAGGAAAACATAAGGAAATTGTACGCGGCCCATCAAAGGAAGCCCTCCGCGAGAGCGAGGAGAAATACCGCACCGTCGTCAACAGCGCCAACGACGGGATCGCCATCATCCAGGACCAGGTCATTCAGTTCGCCAATCCCCGGCTGGCTGAGATGGGAGGATACTCAGTAGAGGAGATCGTCGACCAGCCCTTTACCGAATTCCTTTCCCCCGAAGAACTCCAAGGCGCTCAAACGATCTACTCCGGCCGGATGGCCGGGGAGGTCGTCCCCAGCAAGTACGAGCTGCACCTTCGCAAGAAGGACGGCAATTTTCTTTTTGTGGAAGTCAACAGCAGTCTCGTCCCCTACCGAAACAGGCTGGCGGTCCTGGTCATCATCCGCGATTCCACCGAGAGAAAGCGGACCGAGAAGCTTAAGGATTCAATCTTCCGGATCTCGGGAGCCGCTATCTCCTCAGACAGCCTGGAAGAGCTCTTCCAATCGATCCACCATGTCATTTCCGACCTAATGCCCGCCAGCAACTTCTACATCGCGCTCTATGACCAGAGCCTGGACCTCCTGAGCTTCCCCTACTTTAGGGATGAATATGACCCGACCCCGAACCCGAAGAAACCGGGCCGCGGCCTGACCGAGTATGTCTTGAGGACGGGGAAGCCGCTTCTGGCCTCACCGGAGGTCTTCGCCGAGCTCGAGAGCCACGGGGAAGTGGAGTCCGTGGGCGCACCATCCATCGACTGGCTGGGCGTGCCGCTGAACATTGACAGCCGCACCATCGGGGTGCTCGTCGTCCAGACCTACACCGAAGGCGTGCGCTACGGTGAAGAGGAAAAGAATATCCTCAAGTTCGTTTCCGACCAGGTGGCCATGACCGTCCACCGCAAGAGAGCGGAGGCGCAGATCAAAGCTCAGCTCCAGGAAAAGGAGGTCCTTCTCAAGGAGGTCCACCACCGGGTCAAGAATAACATGCAGGTCATCTCCTCCCTCCTCAACCTCCAGTCCCGCCGCGTCAAAGATCCCGCCGTCTTCGAGATGTTCAAAGAATCCCAGCGCCGCATCCGCTCCATGGCCCTCATCCACGAGCGCCTCTACCAGTCCTCCGACCTCTCCCGCATCGAATTCTCTCAGTACCTCCGCAACCTCGCCATCCACCTTTTCCATAGCTACCAGGCCGACTCCTCGCGGATCCACCTGAAGATCGATGCCGAAGAGGTATTCCTAAACATCAACACGGCCATCCCCTGCGGGCTGATCGTCAACGAACTGATCTCGAACGCTCTGAAGCACGGTTTTCCGGAGGGGCGGAGCGGCCAGCTGGATATCGACCTCCGCCGGGTGCCGGGGGACAGGTACGTGCTGAGGGTTAAAGACGACGGGGTGGGGTTTCCGGAAGGATTGGACTTCCGCAAGACAGAGACCCTGGGCATGCAGATTATCAGCACCCTGGTCGAACAGATCGAGGGCCGACTGGAGCTCAACCGCAGCCAAGGCACGGCCTTCCGGCTCGAATTCAACGAACTCCCCCGGGAAAAAAGCAGCTAGGCATGGACAAGATCCGCATCCTGATCGTCGAGGACGAAAGCTTGGTGGCCCGGGATATCGAGAACATGGCCGTCAGCCAGGGTTACGAGGTCTGCGGCATCGCCTCCACCGGCGACCAATCCATCGAGATGGCCTACTATAAATCGCGCCTGGGAACGAAGCTCCGGGAGGTCTTCCGGACGGTGGTTTCTCGCGAGGGAGATGAGCCCGAGATCGTCCAGAACAAGGGCCGCTTTTACGACACCGATGCCGTGGATGCCTGCGTCAAGCTTTTCCAGGAGAACCGCTTCCACTTCACCGAGGAAGCGCGGACCTAACGGGAAAGCGCCCCCGACGGGATTTGAACCCGTGTTGCCGCCTTGAAAGGGCGATGTCCTAGACCGAGCTAGACGACAGGGGCAGGAAGAGACTGAGCCGTGCTGGACTCGAACCAGCGACACCCGGCTTAAAAGGCCGGTGCTCTCCCTCTGAGCTAACGGCCCCCAAAAAACAGAACTATATTTATAAAGGAACAGAGAAAAAAGGTCAATATCAGGGCGAGCCGAGCGAAGGCCTCAGGCCACCGGCTCGAACTTGACGATAATCCAGCGGCCCCGCCGGGTGAGGTTGGCGGCCTCGTCCTTGAGCTCGTATCTTCTCAGGTTGAAGCGGTAGGTCGTGACCTGGCCGTCATGGCCGGTGACCTTGACATCCACATCCTTGGTATGGCCCGTTCCGGCCAGGTCCATGATGTTGGCCACTTCACCTGCACCCAGGGAAAAGATGGCGGTGTCTTTTTCCTTCTGGGCCGCCGCTTTGGCCTCGTTGTAGTCTCTCTGGAGCTGTTTGTGGACTTCCCGCTCCTGGTCGAACTTGGCCTGCATCTCATCCACTTTCTTCTTGGCCGCGGCCTTGGCGCCGCCGGTCCGGGCCGCTTTCTGCTCTTCCTGGGCGCCGTAGAGAGCATCTTCAGCGTCCATGACCGGCCCGACGTGCTCCTCGAGCTTCTTCTTGAACTCCAGCTCCGCCTTGCCCAACTCCACTAGGTTAGTCGCCTCGATCTTCTCTTCGCTTACGCTGACGATCTTCCAGGAGTCGACATCGATCGAGGTGGGCTCGATGGCCATGGTGGACATCGTCGTCGTATCCTTCAGGGAAATGGCGTGGAAATAGGCCCCCAGCAGACCCTTCTCGGGAGTCGATTTGCAGCTCTGCAGGGTAAAAAGGATGAACAGCACGGCGACGGCACCGAAGACAATAAGGCCTTTTCTTCTCATAAGCTCCTCCTTCCGACGAATGATACGTTTATTCTGCCCAAATTGTACTTTTTTTTCAAGTCAAAAAGCAAGCCTAAAATCGGCCCTTCGAAAATATAGTTTGGGCCGATTTTTTTTGTGTTCCGATAAGATCAAAAGTAGACGAAGGGCGAAAAACATAAGTAGACCAAAAGGAGACAAGGGGGGAAGCCGGAGTTCATGGTAGAACACCTCTGAGGAGGTTGTTCAACCATGTCCATCCAGCTTCATAAGCGTCTTCCTCGAGAGTTCATCGAAGGGATTTTGGAAGCGTTCAACGATCATCGGATCGGAGAAGACCGCGCCTGCGAGATCTTAGGCATCGGTCGGGCGCAACTTTACAAGCTTCGGCAGCGCTGGCTCCGCTGTGTCATTGGCCACCATCCATTCACGCTGTATGCCAGGAAGGAGAGCGCATTCCATCGATTATCTGGGGACGTCGAGCGCTGGCTCCACGAGGAGCTGGTTTATATCCAGCGCAAAGCCAAGGTCTTCCGTGGCCGGTTCAACTTCGCCGTGTTGGCCGAGGAAGCCGAAAAAGTCTTTGGCCATCCGTTCCACCGGGAAACACTACGTTATTTTGCCCTCCGACACGGTTATTATCATGCCCGGCCGGAAGAGAAAAAGAAGGTTTTTGTTCGGTTTGAAACTCCTGGCCCGGGCTTCCTCTTTCAGCATGATTCATCAAAACATCGCTGGGTGCCCGCCCTGGAAGGTTTCCAATATGTGATCGCGACCAAGGACGATTACTCTCGGCTTTTTGTCGGCGCCCAACTGGTCGAAAAAGAAGGGAGTTTTGCCCACCTGGAGACGGCTCGCCGGACGATCGAACAGTACGGCCGGCCGCAGGCCTATTATGTGGACCAGAACAAGGTTTTCCGGTTCGTCGAGCATCACGGGGTGCATGTTCGATATACCTTGGGGCTGGACGAAGGAGAAGTCCAGTTTAAAAGAGCCTTACGGAGTTTGGACATTGGCCTGATTTATACGGAGGAGGGTTCGCCGGAGTCTAAGGGCAAGATCGAGAAGTCGTTCGATTATCTCCAGCGGCGGGTTCCTTATCTCTGTGAGAGATATCGGATCCGGACCCTCCAAGACGCCCAACCGATCCTCCAGGAGGAAGTGCAGTTCTACAACGAGAAGCACATTCACGAAGAAACCGGCGAGCGTCCGATCGAGCGTTGGAAGGCCGCGATTCAAGCCGGGAAGAGCTATCTTCGTCCGCTTTTCAAAACAGATCTGGACCTGATTTTTTCGTTACACTATGAACGCCGAGTGAAGAAGGACGGGACATTCAGTTTCCGCGGCAAGGAGTACAAGTTGCGCCAGTGCGCCGGGGCCCTTGTCACCCTCTGTCTGATCCCTCACCAGAAGCTGCTTGTGGCTTGGAATAGACAGAAGGTCGGCAACTTCCCGCTTTAACCCCCCCCTGTCTCATTTTGATTTTCGCAAAATGTCTACTTTTGATTTTCGCGGAACAGGCCGATTTTTTTGTTGACAAAGCCCCCTTTTGCTCTTAGAATCGAGTGTAATTATAAGGCATTCCTTAGTATTCCGATAATTCTTATAGTTACGCTAGGTTTTGATTGATGCAGGATTTTCTTAGCCGATTGTTTCCCGTTCACCGCGTCTTATAATTACACATCTCTGGCCCAGAACGGAGGCATTTGGCACACATGGCGGGTACTGACCGGGCCCCGACTGCTGCCCTTCCCCCCTTTGATCTCGCCTGCGTTTCCCAGGACCTTCCCCGTTTCTATTTCCATAGATCGAATATCGGATAAAGGAGGATTCATGGAAATCCAGAGAAAGGTCAAGTACGAAGAGGAGCTGGACCGGACGTTCTCGGAAGTCATCAAGACCATGTCCGGGGACAACGAGCTCGATCACTGCATCCAGTGCGGGACCTGCAGCTCCTCCTGCCCGATGTCCGTGTACATGGACTATCCGCCGCGCAAAATCATCGCCCTGGTCAAGAACGGGTTCAAGGACGAGGCCCTGCGGAGCTTCACCATCTGGCTCTGCCCTTCCTGTTACAC
The DNA here is from genome assembly GCA_017886205.1 of Candidatus Aminicenantota bacterium. GTDB lineage: Bacteria > Acidobacteriota > Aminicenantia > Aminicenantales > UBA8522 > UBA8522. The sequence goes on from JAFNEO010000038.1 coordinate 33,866, forward strand.
CTGCCAGGTGCGCTGTCCCGCCAAGATCAAGATTACCGACGTCATGTATGCGCTCAAGCGGCTGGCCATCCAGGAAAAGGTCTATCCGTCCCGGTTCTCCATCCCCGTGCTCGATCGGGAGATGTCCAAGATGATCGCCAAAAACGGCCGGAACTCCGAACTCTGGGTGGTCCTCAAGCTCTACCTCAAATCCAGGAAACCGCTCGGTCTGCTTAAGATGGCCCCCATGGGGCTGAAGCTGATGAAGACGGGCCGGATGAGCCTCAAGAAGGAATCGATCAAGGATAAGAAACAGCTCCGGACTCTTTTGAAAGCCTTGAAGGAGGAAGCCTGATGAGCGGGTATGTCTATTATCCCGGATGTTCCCTGAAAGGCAATGCCAAGCATTACGAAGAATCCATCCTTCCCGTCTTCAAAGAGATCGACTTGCCGCTCGAGGAACTCGAGGACTGGAACTGCTGCGGCGCGACCGCCTATTTTTCCGTCGATGACAGAATGGCCGCCGCCATCTGCGGCCGCAACCTTTCGCTGGCCGAAAAGATGCAAAAAGACATTATCGCTCCCTGCGCCGGCTGCTTCCTGACCCTCAAAAAATCGAACAAATTCCTGGCTGGAGGCAGCGAGAAGGCACGGAAAATCCTCGGCGCCCTGGACAAAGCGGGCTGTAGCTACGGCGGAAAAGTCGACGTCAAGCACCCCTTGCAGGTGCTCGTCCAGGAGGATATTCTCGAGAGGATCAAAGCCAGGGTGACGCGCCCGCTCGCCGGACTCAAGGTCGCCTGCTATTACGGTTGTCAGCTTGTGCGCCCCTTCACCGACTTCGATGATCCCGACTATCCCATGACACTTGACAGGCTCATGGCCGCGATCGGGGCCGAGCCGGTCGACTACTCGGCGAAGACCCGCTGCTGCGGCGGGTCGCTGACGGGGACCATCGAGGAGGTCGGCCTGCGCCTCAACTATATTCTTCTTAAAGAGGCCAAGAAAAAAGGCGCCGACGTCATCGCCACCATCTGCCCGCTCTGCCAGTTCAACCTGGAGATCCTTCAGGACAAGATGGTTAAAAAGTACAAAGACGACATCACCATACCTATCCTTTACTTCAGCCAGCTCCTCGGGCTGGGCCTGGGGCTATCCAAGAACACCCTCGGTTTCTCCCGCTCGATCATCGACCTCAAGCCGATGTGGGGGAAAATCGAGAACGGAGGACGGAGATGAGCCAGAACGGTCAACCTCGAATCGGAGTTTTTATCTGCCACTGCGGGACGAACATCGCCGGCAAAGTCAACGTTTCCGAAGTCGTCGATTTTGCCTCCCGCCTGGACAACGTCGTCGTCTCCAAAGAGTACAAGTTTATGTGCTCCGACCCGGGACAGGAACTCATCAAGCAGAGCATCAAGGAGAAGGACCTCAACCGGGTCGTGGTCGCCTCCTGTTCACCCCTGATGCACGAGCCGACCTTCCGGGGGGCCATTTCGGAGGGAGGGCTGAATCCTTTCTTTTTCCAGATGTCCAACATCCGCGAGCAGGTCTCCTGGGTCACGGAGGACCCCGAAAAGGCGACCAAGAAGGCCAAGGCCCTGATCTCCGCCGCCGTGCGGCGAGTGGCCCTCCATGACCCTCTGATCAAGAAGGAGGTCCCCGTCCGGCCCGAGGTCCTGATCGTCGGCGGCGGCATCGCCGGCATCCACGCCGCCCTGACTTATGCCAACTCCGGAAAAAAGGTCTATCTCGTCGAAAAGCAGTCGTCGATCGGCGGCCACATGTCCCTGCTCGACAAGACCTTCCCCACGCTCGATTGCTCGGCCTGCATCCTTACCCCCAAGACGAGCGAGGTGGGAAAACACCCAAACATCGAGCTCCTGACCTGGAGCGAAGTGGAGGAGATCTCCGGGTATGTCGGCAACTTCAAGGCCAAGATCCGCAAGAAGGCCCGCTACGTGGACATAGACAAATGCAACGGCTGCGGGGCTTGCTGGGAAAACTGCCCGACCACCATAACCCCCTCAGAGCGGGTCATCCGGAAGGGCGAGGTGATCATCAAGAGGGTCGAAAAAGGAAACTAGGTTCGACGGAGATGAAACTCAGGGATATCCGGCAGATGCTCGAGGCCGAAATCATCAGTGGGGAGGAGCTCCTGGATGTGGAGATCGAACGGGCCGGGGCCTCCGACTTGATGAGCGACGTTCTGGCCTTCGGCAAACCCGGACTGCTCTTGATCACCGGGCTGTCCAACGCCCAGAGCGTCCGGACGGCGAGCATCATCGGCGCCAAGGCGATTGTCTATGTCCGGGGAAAGAAACCGGACAAGGAAGGTGCTGAGCTGGCCGTCCAGAAGAAGATCCCGATCCTCTCCACGAAGTTCCTGATGTACCGGACCTGCGGCCTCCTCTTCAGCAGCGGCCTGCACGGGATTACCGACCTGCCCGGTTCGGAGAGGGCCATCGGCAGGAGCGAGGAGAGCGCGTTCGTCCAGGAATTCGGGATCGTCGGAGGCGATTTCAGCCGAGCGGGGACCGTCTCCCTAAAGATTATGGAAATGCTCAAGGAGGTCGGCATCGACCCGGCCGTGGTCAGCCGGGCCTCGATTGCCGCCTACGAGGCGGAGATGAACGTCGTCATGTATGCGCGAAAAGGGACTTTCACTCTCTCCCTCACCCCGGCCGCTATCCAGATGATCGTGGCCGACGAAGGTGCCGGCATCCCCGACGTCGAACTGGCTATGCAGGAGGGGTATTCCACCGCCACCGAGGAGATGCGGGAGATGGGCTTCGGGGCTGGGATGGGGCTCCCCAACATCAAAAGAAACTCCGACCGGCTCGAGATCCATTCGGAGGTGGGCAAAGGGACGCGGCTGGCCATCTCCATTGACCTGAAACAGAGCAAAAGCGTATGAGCCAATATTATCATTCGATCCGCTTTGACGCCGCCAAGTGCGACGGCCGGATGAAGTGCCTGCGGGTTTGCCCAACCCAGGCCATCCGGGTGCGCGGCGGCAAGGCCCGGATGATCGAGGAACGCTGTATCGACTGCGGCGAATGCATCAACGCCTGCCCTAAGGGCGCCATCGTTCCCCTGACCGACCCCTTCGGCGAGCTGACCCGTTTCCGGCACACGGTCGCGATTCCATCTCCGGCCCTCTACACCCAGTTCGGCCGGGAGATCCTGCCGGACAAGATCCTGGCCGGTCTCAAGAAGCTGGGCTTCGACGACGCCTTCGACCTAGCCTCTACCTGCGGCGAGGTGAGCTTCGCCATCCAGGAATACCTGCGCGAGTACAAAGGCCCGAGGCCCCTCATCTCCAACGCCTGCCCGACCGTCGTCCGCCTTCTCCAGGTCAAGTATCCTGACCTCGTAGATCTCATCCTACCCATCAACACTCCCCGCGAGATCGCGGCCAAGGACATCAAACAAAAGAAATCCAAGCAGTTCGGCCTGGCCGAGAAGGAGATCGGGGCATTCTACATCACGCCCTGTCCGGTCAAGATGATCTCCATTAAACAGCCGGCCGAGAAAGGAAAATCCCACCTCGATGGGGCGCTCTCCATTTCCAACATCTACGGTCCACTCCGCTCCGCCATGGAGAGCGTCGAGAGGGAGAGCTACCGCAAGGCCCTGGAGAGCATCTGCATCCTGGGCATCGGCTGGGCCATGGTCGGAGGGATGAGCCGGACGCTGCGCCTCCGCAGCTCCCTGGCCGTCTCGGGGCTGCCTGAGATCATCCGGGTCTTCGACGACATCGCGCGGGGGAAGCTCAGGGATATCGACTTCATCGAGGCCTACTCCTGCGGCCAGGGATGCTGCGGGGGATCGCTGACCGTGGAGAACGTCTACAGTTCCCACAACAAGATTCTCAAGCTCATCGAGGCCCTGGAGTTCGAAAAGATCAAGGCCTGTCCCGATATCCGCGAAGTCCGCCGGCTGTACGCCGAGAACTACTTTAGCCTGGAGAGGAAGATCGAGCCGCGGCCTCTCACCCCCCTCGACCCGGACCTGAGCCAGGCGATCAGGAAACGGAAAGAAAAGGCGGAGATCTACGAGTCCCTTCCCAAGATCGACTGCGGCGCCTGCGGGTCGCCCGATTGCCTGACCTTTGCCGAAGACGTGGTCATGGACCAAGCCCGCTTTGAAGAATGCGTCTTGATAAGGATAAAACACTATGAAAGTCAAAGAAATCGTTGACAAGTTCGACTTCAAGGTCTTGACGGCCCCGGACAGGCTGGACGTTGAGGTGAGCGGCGGCTACGCCAGCGACCTGCTCAGCGATGTCATGGCCAACAGCCGGCCGGGCAACATCTGGATCACCCTCCAGACCCATCAGAACATCATCGCCGTAGCCAAGCTGAGGAGCCTGGCGGCGATCGTTCTGGTCAACAACCGTACCCCCGACGCGGAGACCTTGAAGAGCGCTGAGGCAGAGCACGTTCCCCTGCTCTCGACCGGCGATCCGGCGTTCAAGATCAGCGGGAAACTGTATGTCCGGTTGGGGCTAAAGGACTAGCGAATAGTGAAAGCTTTCCGGGCGGACCTCCACATCCACACCTGCCTCTCCCCCTGTGCGGAGCTGGAGATGTCGCCCCGTGGAATCATCCGGACGGCCAGCGAGAAGGAAATCGACATCCTCGGAGTCTGCGACCACAACTCCGCCGAGAACGTGTCGGCCATGCGCGATGCGGCCAGGCCCTTTCGGATCTCGGTTCTCGCCGGGATGGAAGTCACTTCCCAGGAAGAAGTCCACGTGCTGGGCCTCTTCGACAGTCTGGACTCAGCCCTGGGTCTCCAGGAAATCGTGTACGCCCATCTCCCCGGAGAAAACGACGAAGACGCCTTCGGGCTGCAGCCGGTCGTCAATGAGCAAGGAGAAGTCCTCCGCTTCAACGAAAAGCTCCTGATCGGCGCCACCACGCTGGCCCTTGAGGAGGTGGTCTCGCTCATCCGCTCTCATGGCGGGCTGGCCATCGCTTCGCACATCGACCGCGAGGGCTTTAGCATCATCGGCCAGCTGGGGTTCATTCCCGATGGGCTTCCCCTGGACGCGTTGGAAACCTCTCCGGCCATGCCGGTGGAAACGGCGCGACAGAAGTTCGGTTCGCGTCTGCCGCTGACTCCTGCCTCCGACGCCCATCGCCTGGAAGAGATCGGCCGAGCCTCGACGTCCTTCTGGCTCGTCGAGGGGACGGTGGCCGAGATCAGGAAGGCCCTGGTCCGGCAAGACGGGCGAAAGGTCATGAACGGGGAAGAAGCATGAGAGACTTGTCGCTGCACATTCTCGACATCGCCGAGAACTCGATCGAGGCGCGGGCCGCCCGGATCGAGATCCGGCTGGAAGAAAACAGCGACCTCGGCCTGCTTATCCTCGAGATCATCGACGACGGCGTCGGCATGGATGAGGAGATGGCGAACCGGGCCCTAGACCCGTTCGTGACGACCAAGACGACGCGCCGGTTCGGACTCGGCCTTCCGCTCCTGGACCAGGCGGCCAGAGCCGCCAACGGAAGGCTCACCCTCGAGTCCAAACCCGGCGGAGGAACCCGGGTCCGGGCGGTCTTCGAACTTGGCCACATCGACCTCAAGCCCCTCGGCGACATCGCCCAGACTCTGGCCACACTCATCATGGGCCACCCGGAAGTTGACATCATCTATCAGCACAAGGTTGATCGCTCCAAATACGCGCTCGACACCCGGGAAATCAAAGCCCAGCTCGCCGGCCTCCCCATCGAGTCGCCGGAAGTCATCTCCGTCCTCAAAAAGAACATCAAGGAAGGCTTAGACCAACTAAGGAGGGAAAATGAACCAAGGCAAAGTCACTGAGATTCTCACCAAGTACCAGGCCGACGAAAGCGCCCTGATCGCCATCCTCCAGGATATCCAGGAGGAGTACAGCTACCTGCCCAAGTCCGTGCTCGTCCAGGTTTCCAAAGAGCTCAACGTCCCCCTGAGCCGCGTCCTCAGCCTGGCGACATTCTTCAAGGCGTTCAGCCTCAAGCCCAAGGGAAAACATCCGGTCCACGTCTGCCTGGGGACAGCCTGCCACGTCCGGGGCGCCCAGCGTGTCCTGGAGAAGTTCGAGCGCGAGCTGGGGATCAAGTCCGGCGAGACCTCGGCCGACCAGGAGTTCAGCCTGGACGCCGTGCGCTGTGTCGGCTGCTGCGGGCTGGCTCCTGTGGTTCAGGTCGGGGAAGAAGTCCACGGGAAGATCACCCAGACCAAGGTGGCCGGGGTGATCAAGAAATACAAGCAATGAGGAGGTCGAGATGCCCAAGCTCACTCTCGAAGAACTGGCCAAGATCCGGGAAAAGACCAAGCGCCTGACGACCATTCGGGAGGGGGGCGAATACCGCGCCAAGGTCTGTGTCCACATGGGAACCTGCGGGATCGCGGCCGGCGCGCGCTCCATCATGAACGCCCTGATGAAAGAGCTCGAGGAGCGGGCGCTCGGCGACGTCCTCCTGACCAACTCCGGCTGCGCCGGCCTGTGCAGCCGCGAGCCCATGGCGACGGTGGAGGTGGCCGGGCAGGCGCCGGTCAAGTATGTCGACCTCACCGAGAAAAAGATCAAAGAAATCTTTGAGAAGCACGTGCTGGGCGGTCGGATCGTCACCGAATACGCGCTCGGCATCGGCAGCGAGAAGACCGATTTCTAAGGAGGGCCGAGCATGACAGAAGCCGCTAAAGAAAAGGCCTTTCGGGTTCACCTGATGGTCTGCGCCGGAACGGGCTGCGTCTCCAATCACTCCTTCGAGATCAAGGAGGCTCTGGAAAAAGAGATCAAGAAACTGGGACTTGACAACGAGGTGCTGGTGGTCACGACCGGCTGTAACGGTTTCTGCGAGCGGGGCCCTCTGCTCGTCGTCCAGCCGGGAAACATCTTCTATCAGCAGCTGACGGTCAAGGACGTCCCCCACCTGGTCGAGGAGCATCTCCTCAAGGGACGGCCGGTCAAGAAGCTCATGTACACGCCGCCCAAGGAAAAGACTCCCATCCCGGTCCTGAGCGATATCGATTTCTTCAGGAAACAGGTCCTCATCGCCCTGCGCAACCGCGGCCTGATCGACCCGGAGAAGATCGATGAGTACATCGCCCGCGACGGCTATGTGGCCATGGGCAAGGCTCTGACCCAGATGACTCCCGAAAAGATCATCGCCGAGATCACGATTTCGGGCTTGCGGGGACGGGGAGGCGCGGGCTTCCCCACCGGGCTCAAGTGGCAGATGGTCCGAAACGCAGTGAGCGCCAACGGCGGGGCCAAATACCTGATCTGCAACGGGGACGAGGGCGACCCGGGCGCCTTCATGGACCGGAGCATCCTCGAAGCCGACCCGCACTCGGTCATCGAAGGGATGCTGATCGGGGCCAAGGCCGTGGGCGCAACCCAGGGTTTTGTCTACGTGCGGAACGAGTACCCCCTGGCCATCAAACGGATGACCATCGCCCTGGAGCAAGCGCGCGCTTACGGCCTGCTGGGCCAGGACATCCTGGGCACGGGCTTCGACTTCGACATCAAGATCGTCCGGGGAGCGGGCGCCTTCGTCTGCGGCGAGGAAACGGCCCTGATCGCCTCGGTCGAGGGCCGGTTGGGCGAGCCGCGTACGCGTCCTCCCTATCCCGCCCAGAGCGGGTTGTGGGGCCAGCCGACCGGCATCAACAACGTCGAGACCTGGGCCAACGTCCCGTCCATTATCGCTCGCGGAGCCAAGTGGTATGCGTCCATCGGCACGCCAACGAGCAAAGGGACCAAGGTGTTCTCGCTGGTCGGCAAGATCAACAACACCGGCCTCGTCGAGGTCCCCATGGGAATCACCCTGCGCGAGATCATCTATGATATCGGGGGCGGGATACCCGGCGGCAAGGCCTTCAAGGCCGTCCAGACCGGAGGCCCGTCGGGAGGATGCATCCCCAAGGAGCAGCTGGACCTGCCCATCGACTACGAAAGCCTGACCCAGGCCGGGTCGATGATGGGGTCGGGCGGCATGGTGGTCATGGACGAGGACACCTGCATGGTCGATGTCGCCCGCTACTTCCTCTCCTTCACCCAGGACGAGTCCTGCGGCAAGTGCACGCCCTGCCGGGAGGGGACCAAAGCCATGCTGGACATCCTGACCAGGATCACCGAGGGCAAGGGGACCGAGGAGGACCTCAGCCTCCTCCAGGACATGGCACTCGCCGTCAAGGATTCGGCGCTCTGCGGGCTGGGCAAGACGGCACCCAACCCTGTGCTGACGACTATGCGGTATTTCCTAAACGAATATGAGACGCACATCCGGGACAAGAAATGTCCGGCCCACGTCTGCCGCCAGCTCAACGTCTACACCATCGACGAAGAACGCTGCCTCAACAAAGGCAAGGGCTGTGACCTCTGCCGCCGCAACTGCGCGTCCGACGCCATCCAGGGCGCCAAGAACGAAGCCCACCGCATCGACCAGTCCAAGTGCATCAAGTGCGGCGTCTGTTTCGACGTCTGCAACTTCGGCGCCGTCAAGGTGGACTAAGGAGGGAATAGATGATCAACCTGACGATCGATGGAAAAAAGATCGAGGTCGAAGACGGCAAGACGATCCTTCAGGCGGCCGCTAAAAACGACATCAGAATCCCGACGCTCTGCTATCATCCGGTCCTCGAGCCCTACGCCGCCTGCCGCATCTGCGTCGTGGAAGTCGGCCTGCGCGGCAAGACGGACTTGTTGACGGCCTGCAACACCAAGGCCCAGGAGGGCATGGAGGTCCAGACGCGGTCGAAGCGGGCCCTCGGGGCCCGCCGGATGAACGTCGAGATGCTGCTGGCCAGGGCGCCGGCCGCCGAGCCGATCCAGAAGCTGGCCAAGGAACTCGGCATCGAGAAGACACGGTTCGCGGTCAAGGATCCGAACGAGAAATGCATCCTCTGCGGCCTCTGCGTGCGGGCCTGCGAGCAGATCGTCGGTGCGTCCGCCATCAGCTTCGTCGAGCGGGGCACCGAACGAAAAGTGACCCCTCCCTTCGGCGAGCCCTCCGAGGCCTGCATCGGCTGCACGGCCTGCGCCTATTTCTGTCCCACAGGTGCCATCACCTATGAGGACAAATACGGGCGAAAGGTCATCCACGAGGAATTGCATCTCGGCCCGACCACGGCCATTCGGGTCCCCATCCGTCAGGCCGTACCGATGGTGCCGTTTATCGATACAGACGCCTGCATCCATTTCAAGACGGGCGAGTGCAAGGTCTGCGCCAAGGTCTGCGACCGGGAAGCAGTCAATTACGACGCCCAGGACGAGGTCATCGAGGTCGAAGCCGGGACGATCATCCTCGCCTCCGGGTTCAAGTCTTTTGACGCTAAGCGGATCCCCGCCTACGGCTACGGCCGGTTCCCTAACGTCATCTCGGCGCTCGACTTCGAGAGGCTGGTCAACGCTTCGGGCCCGACCGGCGGCAAGATCAAGCTGGCCGACGGAAGCGAGCCCACGGCGGTCGGGATCGTCCACTGCGTCGGCTCGCGCGACGAGAACTACAACGAATACTGCTCCCGGGTCTGCTGCATGTACGCGCTGAAGTTCGCCCACCTGATCCATGAAAAGGCCCATGCCGACGTCTACAACTTCTATATCGACCTGCGCTGTTTCGGCAAAGGCTACGAGGAGTTCTATCACCGGCTGCTCAAGGAGGGCACGAAATTCATCCGGGGCCGCGTTTCCGATATCAGCGACATGGCCTTGACAAAGCACGAGGAGGGCAAGCTCATCATCCGCGTCGAGGACACGCTTCTCGGGATGGTGAGACGCATACCGGTGGACATGGTCATCCTGGCCACCGGCCTCGAACCGGGCCTGGACCAGAACCAGCTGGCCAAGATCTTCAACATCTCCTGCAGCCAGGACACGTTCTTCCTCGAGCGGCATCCCAAGCTGGCCCCTATGTCCACTTTCTCCGACGGCATCTTCCTGGCCGGAACCTGCCAGGCTCCCCGCGACATCCCGGACACGGTCGCTCAGGCCGGCGGAGCGGCCGCCGAAGCCCTGGCCCTGGCGGACAAGGGCACCTTCGCCCTCGAGCCGGTCACCGCTGAGATCAACAAGGATCTCTGTTCGGGCTGCCAGGTCTGCGTCGGGCTCTGTCCATTCACGGCCATCGTCTATGAGAAAGACGAGGGTCACTCAGAAATCAATGACGCTCTGTGCAAGGGTTGCGGGACGTGTGTCGCCGCCTGCCCCAGCGGCGCCGCCCAGCAGAAGCACTTTCGCGACGCCCAGATCTTTGCCGAGATAGAAGGCATATTCTTGGTATAAAGGAAGGAGGCTCTGGATGAGCAACGCGACATTTGAGCCCCGATTGGTCGGGTTCCTGTGCAACTGGTGCTCTTACACCGGCGCAGACCTGGCCGGCACCGCGCGCATGACCTATGCCCCGAATGTCCGGATCATCCGGGTCATGTGCAGCGGCCGCGTCGACCCGCAATTCGTGCTCAAAGCCTTCAAGGAGGGAGCCGATGGGGTCCTGATCTCGGGCTGCCATCTCGGCGACTGCCACTACAAGGAAGGCAATTATAAAGCCCTGCGGCGGTACAAGCTTCTCTCCAAAATGCTCGAGCAGTTCGGGATCGAGAAGGAACGTTTCCGCCTGGAATGGGTCTCCGCTGCCGAGGGGATCAAGTTCCAGCAGGTCTGCAACGAGTTCACCGAGCAGGTCCGCAAAATGGGGCCCCTGAATCTCAGCCCGAATGGAGGCCAACATGAGTAACGCCAAGCCGAAGGTGGCTTTCTACTGGTGCGCCTCGTGCGGGGGCTGCGAGGAATCGATCGTCGACCTGGCCGAGGACATCCTCAAGGTCGTCGCGGCCGTGGACATCGTCTTCTGGCCCGTCGCCCTGGACTTCAAGAAGAAGGACGTCGAAGCCATGCCGGACGGCTCCATCGCTGTGAGCTTCATCAACGGCGCCATCCGGCTTTCGGAGCAGGAAGAGATGGTCAAGATGCTGCGCCGGAAGTCCGGGCTCGTTGTCGCCCACGGCTCTTGTGCTCACATGGGAGGAATTCCGGGGCTGGGCAATTTCTGGAACAAGGAGACGATCTTCCGGCGAGCCTACCACACCACTCCCTCTACGGATAATCCAGACAAGGTGGTCCCGCTCGAAAAAACGGTCTACGACGGAAAGGAGCTCACCCTGCCCAGCTTCTTCGACACTGTCTACTCTCTCGACCAGGTCATCGATGTCGATTACTACCTGCCGGGTTGCGCTCCTCCGCGGGACCTGATCCTCAATGCCGTGACGGCCATCCTCGAAGGCAAGCTGCCGCCCAAAGGCTCGGTCCTCTCCCCCAACAAGTCGGAGTGCGACACCTGCGACCGGAACAAGACGAAGCCGGAAAAGCTGTCCATCAAAGAGATCAAACGCACCTGGGAAATCATCCTCGACCCCGAAAAATGCTTTCTTGCCCAGGGTGTCATCTGCATGGGGCCGGCCACACGGGATGGCTGCGGCCACCGCTGCATCAACGGAAACATGCCCTGCCGGGGCTGCTTCGGCCCGACCGACCAGGTCTATGACCAGGGCGCGAAGTTCCTCTCGGCGCTGGCCTCGATCCTGGATACCAACGATGAAAAAGAGATGGACAGGATCGTCCAGTCCATCGTCGATCCCGCGGGGACATTTTATCGCTTCAGCCTGCCCAAATCCCTCTTGGGCCGCAAACGAATGGAGACCATAAAATGACGCAAAGAATCACCATCGACCCGATCACCCGACTCGAAGGCCACGGCAAGATCGAGATCTTTCTGAACGACGAAGGCAATGTGGACCGGGCCATCCTCCAGATCCCCGAACTCAAAGGCTTCGAGCAGTTCGCCGTCGGCCGGCCGGTGGAAGAAATGCCCCGGATCACCCCGCGCATCTGCGGCGTCTGTCCGACCGCCCACCACATGGCCTCGGCCAAGGCCGTGGACGCCGTCTTCCATGTCGAGCCCACTCCGACCGCCCGAAAAATCCGGGAGCTCATCTACAACACCTTTATGATGGAGGATCACACCCTCCACTTCTTCTTTCTGGGGGGGCCCGATTTCGTGGTCGGGCCCACGGCCCCGGCGGCGGAGCGGAACATCCTGGGCGTCATCGGCAAGGTCGGTCTCGAAATCGGCGGCAAGGTCATCCGGGTCCGCCGCGAATGCCGCGATATCATCGCTTATCTCTGCGGCAAGGTCATTCATCCGGTCAGCTGCGTGCCCGGCGGCGTGTCCAGCGGCGCTCAGGACGAGGTCCACATATTGCTTATTCTTGAGGACGACGTCGTCGAAAATCTGGAGGGCGAACTGGGCGAACTCGACGGCGAACTTGGCCGTTTCCAGGAACTTGACCCGGTGCTCCTCATCCAGGCTCNNGCGTCATCGGCAAGGTCGGTCTCGAAATCGGCGGCAAGGTCATCCGGGTCCGCCGCGAATGCCGCGATATCATCGCTTATCTCTGCGGCAAGGTCATTCATCCGGTCAGCTGCGTGCCCGGCGGCGTGTCCAAGAGCCTGGATGAGGAGCACCGGGTCAAGTTCCTGGAAACGGCCAAGTTCGCCGTCGAGTTCGCCCAGTTCGCCCTCCAGATTTTCGACGACGTCGTCCTCAAGAATAAGCAATATGTGGACCTCGTCCTGAGCGACGCCTACACCATGAAAACCTATTACATGGGCCTCGTAGACGATAGCAACAAGGTCAATTTCTATGACGGCACCGTGCGGATCGTCACTCCGGAAGGAAAAGAGTACGCCAAGTTCAGACCGCAAGAGTATCTCGACCATATCTCCGAGCACGTAGAACCCTGGACCTACATCAAGTTTCCATTCCTCAAAAAGGTCGGCTGGAAAGGGTTCGTCGAGGGCGAAGACAGCGGTATCTACCGAGTGGCGCCCCTGGCCCGTCTGAACGCCTCCGACGGCATGGCCACGCCTCTGGCCCAGAAACATCACGACCGGATGTATGAGACCCTGGGTGGAAAACCCGTTCACAACACCCTGGCTTTTCACTGGGCCCGTTTGATTGAGGCCCTCCAGGCAACGGAGGCTATGGTCCAGCTCCTCGAGGATAAGTCTATAACCGACACCAATCTCCGCAACATCCCGACCCAAACCCCGACCGAAGGCGTGGGCATCGTCGAGGCTCCGAGAGGCACCCTCATTCATCATTACAAGACGGACAACAAGGGAATGGTCCTGGAGGCCAACCTCATCGTCGCCACGGTGAATAATTCAGCCGCCATCAACATGTCCATCGAGAAGGCGGCCAAAGCCTTCATCAAAGACGGCCAGGTCTCCGAAGGCCTGTTGAACATGGCCGAAATGGCCTTCCGGCCGTATGATCCATGCCACGCCTGCGGCACCCACGCGTTCCCGGGCGAGATGCCCCTGATCATCAATATCTATGACCCAAAAGGTAAGCTCGTCCGGCAGCTCAAGAGATGAATTTGCCGGAGGCGACCGGGATTCTGTAGAATAGCGGGGAACGGTTCTCGATGAAAACCGTTCCCATGGACAGATATGCGTATTCCTCGACTATCCTTGCGGACAAAACTCGTCCTCAGCTTCCTCGTCGTTATCGCTGTCGGCGGGCTGATCTCGCTTTTCTTCGGCCAAAGGCTGATCAAAAACACTCTCATCACCCAGGCCAAAGCCAAAGTCAACCATGACCTGGCCTCCGCCTGGATCGTCTTCAACGAGCGCCTCAACGACATCAGGGACCTGGTCATCTTGACAGCAGCCCGGGAGAGCCTCCAGGAGGCGATCCTCAGGAATGAGATGGACCTTATCCAGCGGCGTCTCGACCGGGTCAGGACGATGTACGGCCTGGACGTCTTGACTCTGACGGACGCAGAAGGGCGGGTGAGTACGAGAACCCGCAGCCCGGAGACTGCGGGTGACGACCAATCCCAGGACGGGCTCATCCGCCGGGCCTTCAAACAGGGAGCCGTCGCCCATCCCCAGATCGTCTCCCGGGCCGAGTTGCTCAAAGAGGGCCGGGACTTGGCCGAACAAGCCTACCTGGAATTCATCCCTACTCCCAAGGCAGCGCCCAGTCTGGAAAACAAAGAGACGAGCGGCCTGATGCTCAAGGCCGCCGCGCCCGTCATCGATGAAAACCGGAGGGTCCTGGGCGTACTATACGGAGGCGTCCTTCTCAACCGGAACTTCGAGATCGTGGACAGGGTCAAGGAGACCGTCTTCAAGGGCGAGAAGTACAAGGGCCGGGATACCGGGACCGCAACGATCTTCCAGGGAGACCTGCGCATCTCGACCAACGTCGCCGACGAGGAGGGTAAACGGGCCATCGGGACCCGGTTGTCGGCCGAGGTGAAGCGCGTCGTGCTCGACGAGGGCCGGGCCTGGAACGACCGGGCCTTTGTAGTCAAGGACTGGTACATCACCGCCTATGAGCCAATCCGGGACGTCGAGAACAGGATCGTCGGAATCCTCTACGTGGGCACGCTGGAGAGACCGTACGTCGATACGGCCAACCGGGTAATGCTCACTTTCACCATATTGGCTCTGCTGAGCGTTGTCTTCCTACTAGTCATGCTGTATTTCGCCACGACGAGGATTATCGAGCCGCTGCGGCAAATGGTCGCCGCCACACATGAGATCGCCGACGGGGACCTGGGCCACAAAGTCGAAATCCGGTCACGAGACGAGATCGGGGAACTGGCGGCCTCTTTTAACCAGATGACCGAAAAGCTCAAAGCCGCCAATGAAGAACTCATCGAATGGGGGACAACCCTCGAAAAGAAGGTCAAGGAACGGACCAAAGAGCTTATGGAGATGCAGAGCCATCTCATCCAGTCGGAAAAGCTGGCCTCGATCGGCAAGCTGGCCGCCGGGATCGCTCACGAGATCAACAACCCGCTCGGGGGCGTGCTGATCTACAGCCATCTCCTGCTGGAAGACGCTAAGAAAGACTCCGTCCAGTACGAAAACCTCAAGAAGATCGTCAAAGAGACGACCCGCTGCAAGGATATCGTGAAGGGGCTCCTCGAGTTCTCCCGACCTAAGGAGCCGCAGATGGCGCCGACGGATATCAACGACATCGTTAACCGGGCCCTTGCCCTCTTCGAGCGCCAGGCTCTTTTCCAGAACATCCGGGTCGATAAAGAATTCGCCGCGCTTCCCCAGATTGTGGCCGACGGCTCCCAGCTCCAGCAGGTCTTCGCCAACATCATCGTGAACGCCGCTGAAGCCATGGACGGGAACGGCACCCTGATCATCAGGACTGTCCTGGACCGCCAAGGCGGCAGCCTCAGGGTCGAGTTTACCGACACCGGTCACGGAATCAAGGAAGAAGAGATGCCGCGGCTTTTCGAGCCGTTCTTCACGACCAAGGAAGTCGGGAAAGGAACGGGGTTGGGTTTGGCTATCAGCTATGGCATCGTTCAAAAGCACCAAGGATCAATCCAGGTTCGGAGTCAGCTCGGGAAGGGTTCCACCTTCACGGTCACACTCCCGGTCCAAAAAGGTGAGTCCCATGAATGAACCCGCCCGCATCCTGATCATAGACGACGAGGAATCGATCCGCGATTCCGTTGGTCAGGTCCTGGAGAAGGAAGGGTACGCGGTCGAGAGCGCAGTCTCGGGCCAGGAGGGACTGAGTCTTTTCGGCAAAAAAGCTTTTCAGGTCGTCTACCTGGACCTCAAGCTTCCCGGGATCAAAGGGCTGGACGTGCTCAGCCGAATAAAGGAGACGAGCCCGGAGACGCCGGTCATCATCATCACCGGCTACGCTTCGATCGAGTCCGCCGTAGAGGCCATGAAGCGCGGCTCGTTTGACTACCTGACCAAGCCGTTCACGCCGGAGGAAGTCCGCGTCACCACCCGGAAGGCGCTGGAAAGCCGCCGATTTTTCCTCGAAAACACATCCCTCCGCGGCGAGCTGGAAGCCAAGGCCGAGTTCGATCTGGTGGTGGGAAGAAACCGGGCGATGGGGGAGGTTCTGGACATCGTTCGCCGGGTCAGCCCGGCGGAGAGCACCGTCCTGATCAGCGGGGAAAGCGGCACGGGGAAGGAGCTCATCGCCCGGGAGATCCACCGCCACAGCCTGCGGCTGCACGCACCCTTTGTCGTCGTCGATTGCGGCGCCCTGGTCGAGACTCTCTTCGAAAGCGAGCTCTTCGGCCACGTCAAGGGGTCCTTCACCGGCGCTCACGAAACCAAGCACGGACGGTTTGAAGTCGCGGACGGCGGGACCATCTTCTTTGATGAGATCGGCAGCATCGGCCTGAATATCCAGGCGAAGCTTCTCCGAGTCATCCAGGAGCGGGAGGTCAACCGTATCGGGAGCTCCAAGCCCATCAAGGTCGACGTCCGAATCCTGGCCGCTACCAATGAGAACCTGGCGGATGGAGTCAGGAAAGGCAAGTTCCGGGAAGACCTATTCTATAGGTTAAGCGTGGTCCCGATCCAGCTGCCCCCTCTTCGCGAGAGAAAGGAAGATATCCCCCTGCTCGTCGCTCACTTTCTCCAGAAATACAACAAGAAGGCCAAAAAGAACATCTCCTCCGTCTCGCCTCGGGCGCTCAGGGCCCTGAAGGAATACGACTGGCCTGGGAACATCAGGGAGCTCGAAAACACAATTGAAAGGGCGGTGGTCCTCTCACAAGGCGATGGCATCAAACTGGAGGACCTGATGTACCACGGGATCAGCGCCGGCTCGACAGCCCTGGGCCTGCCCGGTGGGAGGCTCAAGACCCTGGAAGATATGGAGAAGGAACATATCAAGGCCGTCCTCCGGGCGCAGTATGGCAACAAGACGCGGACGGCCGACATCTTGGGCATCGACCGCAAGACGCTCTGGGCCAAGATCAAGAAATTCAAGCTTCAGTAGGGGGGACGTCCCCTTTTTCCCTGGAACTGGGGAAAAATGCCCCGCCTTTCTCCATTTCGGACCGGGGCAAAAAGAGGACGGGTCCCCGGTTGACTATTAATATGAATAAAATCAACGGGTTATAATACAGCCCCGAGCCCATCTTCCCCTCCGTTTTCGGCACGGAAATTGCATTTATTGCAGCCCGATGGTGTTTTGGTCTATACTTTTCGGTTTCGATAAACCCGAACGGGCTCCTCTCTCCTTCCAGGTTTCCGGCCAGGAGAAAAACCCGTCGAGCCCGGACAAAGGACAGGTGAAATGAGGATACTCAAACTTCAGAAGAAAGACCTTTTCCCATTGCTCAAGGTCATTTCGAGGGAGGCGGAACTGTGGGCTCCGACGGCCAAAGGAGACAAGTTCGCCTATGGTCGTGTCCTGGATTTCTCCCGGATCGCCATGGATGCGGTCCGGACGATCATCCCGCCGAAGAAGATCATGGTGCCTTCCTTATTCAACATGTTCAACTTCACCGAGAAGGGATACCAGGAGGACCTCTCCCACGTTACCGATCGCATCCTCTTCGGGATCCATCCCTGCGACATTCACGGCCTGCTCATACTGGACAAGTTGTTCTCCCAGGCCTATCTCGACCCCTACTATCTTGAGCCCCGGAAGAAGACCTTGATCCTCGGTCTCTCCTGTCTGCCGGACGCCTACTGTTTCTGCAAATCGACCCACACCGACATCATCGAAGAAGGCTACGACCTGTTTTTCACAGATCTGGAGAGCTACTTCCTGGTCTGGATCGGCTCGAGCCGCGGCGACGACCTCATCCGCCTGGCTCCCGATTTCTTCGACGACAAGCTGACCGAGAAGGACATTCAGACCTATACGAAGTGGCAGGAAAAGAGGGACAACGCCTTCAAGACCACGGTTAATTTCACCCGCATGCCCGACCTTATGGAGCTCAACTACAAGGCTCCTTTCTGGGAGGAGGTGGGCGCGGCCTGCTTAGCCTGCGGCTCCTGCTCGATGGTCTGCCCGACCTGCAACTGCTACAACGTCGTCGATAAGCTGTTTCTGGGCAACAAGCCGGGCAAGCGCCTCCGCCACTGGGATTCCTGCACGCTGCCTGAATATTCCGAAGTGGCCGGCGGCGAGAACTTCCGGGAGCATAAATCCCAGCGCCTCAAGCTCTGGTATACTCATAAGCTCCAGGCCTACGTCTCCAAGTACGGGAAGCCGAGCTGTGTCGGCTGCGGCCGCTGCCTGGTGACCTGTCCGGTCCAAATCCACGTCAAGTCCGTAGCCGACGCCCTGGAAGGCCATCCCGTCGAAGCGTTCTGGAAAAAATTCGCACAAGAGGTGTCCAAATGAACGGCGAACACAAGTGTCTAGCGGAGACTAATCCCTTCACTCCCCATCCGGCCAGAATCGTTCGCTCCTACCATCTCACCAAAGACGTCAAGTTTTTCCAGGTCCGGTTCGTCGACATGGAGGAAGCCCTCCGTTTCGACTATAAGCCGGGGCAGTTCGCCATGCTCTCGATCCTCGGCGCCGGGGAGGCCCCCTTCTGCATCTCCTCGACTCCGTCGCGGCCGGGACTGCTCGAATTCTGCATCCGGAAGATGGGGACGGTGACCAGCGCCCTTTTCGAGTTGAAGGAAAATTCGTTCATCGGCCTGCGCGGGCCCTACGGAAACGGCTTCCCGGTCGAGGAGATGAGGGATAAGGACATCCTCATCATCGAGGGCGGGATGGGCGTCGCTCCCCTTCGCTCGGTGCTCCTTTATTCTCTCGACAACCGCGACCAGTTCGGACGGGTGGCCGTTCTCTACGGCTCCAAACGGCCGTCCGAGATGATCTTCAGCGAGGAATATTTCGCCCTTAAAGGTCGCAACGACCTGGAATGCCATCTGGCCGTCGATGCCGACGACACGGGCAAGTGGACGGAGAACATCGGCGTCGTGACCACCCTCTTCCGCCATCTTAAAAAAGTCGACCCCGAAAATACCTTTGCCCTCGTCTGCGGCCCCCCCGTGATGTACAAGTTCGTCATCAAAGAGCTGATCAAGCTCAACATTCCCAAAGACCAGATCCTGATGACTCTGGAGCGCCGGATGAAGTGCGGTGTCGGGAAATGCGGCCACTGCGCCATCGACTACATCTACACCTGCCTCGATGGACCGGTGTTCAACTACTGGGATGTCCTCCACATGAGGGAGCTCATCTAAGGAGCGGACCATGCCAAAAGACAAGCTGAAAATCGGAATCTACGAACTGACCGGCTGCGCCGGAGACGCCCTCCTCATCGTCGACTGCGAGGAGGAGCTCGTCAACATCTTCACGGCGGCCAGTATCGAGGCCTTCCTGATGGCCAAGAGTGACAACCGTCACGGCGAGCTGGACGTGGCCCTCGTCGAAGGATCGGTCAGCACGGAAAAGGAGAAGGAGGAACTCCTCGACATCCGGAAGCGGGCCAGGGTCGTTGTCGCTATCGGCGGCTGCGCCTGCGTCGGCGGCCCCCAGGCGGCTTTCCTGGACAAGAAAGAATGGGAGAAGAACCTCAAGAAGGTGTACGGCAATATCGAGTTTTCCCACTCCCGGCCCCTCCAGAGCAAGCCTATCGATGCCTACATCAAGGTCGACTGCTATCTCCCGGGCTGCCCGATCGGAAAGGCGCAATTCCTGTCCACATTCGCACGCATGGTGAACGGCAACCCCCCCGAGCTCTTCCGGTTCCCGGTCTGTGTCGAGTGCAAATGGCATGAAAACGACTGCCTCCTCAACAAGGATATCCTTTGCCTGGGCCCCTTGACGCTCGCCGGCTGCGGCTCCGTCTGCCCCAACTTCAACGTCCCCTGTTTCGGCTGCTGGGGACCGACCGAAGAAGCCAACCGAACCTCCGAATACTATCTCCTGCGGGAAAAGGGCTTCGACACCGAGGTCATCAAGAACAGGATGGCCAACTATTCGGGGACACGCATCACCGAATTCTTCGAACAATTCAGAAAGGAGAAAAGATGAAGACGATCAGCATCGACCACCTCCCCCGCGTCGAAGGAAACGGCGGTGTCTTCGCGACCATCGACGGCCATGTCATCACCGAGGTGAAGCTCGTTATCAACGAAGGGCCCCGGCTCATCGAGCGGCTCACTGTAGGCAAAACCCCGGAAGAAGATGTCAGCATCGCACCCCGGATCTGCGCCATCTGCAGCGTGTCTCACAAGAACGCAGCCCTGCGGGCCATGGAGAACGCCCTGGGGGTCAAGGTCCAGCCCAAGATCACCCTCCTCCGGGAGCTGGCGCATATGGGGGAGTTTATCGAGAGCCATTCCCTCCACGTCTATTACCTGGCGCTTCCGGACTATGTCGGCTTCCCCAACGCCATCGCCATGGCCTCGAAATTCCCCTTCGAGGTCAAGATTGCACTAGAGATGAAGCAATTCGGGAACGCCATTATGAAGAACCTCAACGGCCGCATGATCCACGGCGAGAACATGGTGATCGGCGGGTTCGGCTCGTTTCCGACCAGGGAGGATCTCGTCTGGATCAAGAACCGGGCCATCCAGTTCATGCCGTTCGTTTTCCGGACGGTTGAGCTCTTCTGCGGCCTGGACTATCCGACCGTCCCCGAATCAGATACCCTCTACGCCTGCTGTGAGCCCGGCAACGGCCAGTACGGATTCTGGGGTGAAGAAATCATCCTGTCCACGGGAGAGAAGGTCGCCCGCGACGACTACAAGAGCCTAACCAACGAGTTCCTGGTGTCCCATTCCTACTGCAAGCGGAGCCACTACAAAGGGAATCCATATTCCGTGGGGGCACTGGCCCGGGTGAACGTCCTCGGCGAGCGACTCCAGGGCGAATCGGCCAAGATGTACAAGAAGTACTTCAGCCCTCGCTGGAAGAAAAACCCGCTCTTCCACAATGCCGCCCAAGCTCTGGAGATCCTGTACTGCTTCGAGAAGGTCCCCGAGCTGGTCGACGAGATCCTGGCCATCCCCGAAAACCCACCGGTCGTTCCCTACACGACCAAGACCGGCAAGGGTACGGGGCTGGTCGAGGCGCCGCGCGGACTGCTGATCCATCATTACGAAGTCAAGGACGGCTTGGTCTCCGACGTCGATATCATCACCCCCACCGCCCAGAACGCCGAGGACATCGAGCGCTACTGCTATCTCGCCGCCCAGAAACTGCTCGACGAGGGGAAGGAGGACGCGATCCGGGATCGGATGGACCTGGTTGTCCGGGCGTTCGACCCCTGCATCAGCTGCTCCGTCCACATGGCCGAGGTCAAGCGCGCGCCGAGCGATGATTGGAAGAAAAAGCTGGCCGAACTTCAGCCGGCGGGCCCCGCATTCATCGGAATCGGCAAGGAAGGCCGATCGGACGACCGGGCCGGCCTGGACCTGGCCGCAGGAATGAAAGAGGCCGGAATGGAGAATGTCTATCTCGAAACGGAGATCGAGGAGGACCATAGCCTCGAAGGCTTGGCAGGACGCCCCCTTATTTTCCTCGATATCGTCAACATGGGAGAGCCCGCGGGCAAGATCGCCATGCTTCCGCTCCAGCACGTTTTCTGGAATGCCGTCCTCAGCCACCGGCTGTTGCCTGCGGTCTCCAACCGCCTGACCTATGACCAGATCAAGAATGCCTACATCCTTGGTATCCAGCCTGAATCCATCGAAGAAGGAGGTCGCCTGTCGAACTCTGTCCGGGCGGCCGTTGAAAAGATACTGGAGGAAATCACGAACTAGAACGTCCAGCGGGATTATGACGGACTGATTCCTAAGTGAATTCAGAAACCCGCCTGATTAATCCTGCATCAATCAAGTTCCCGCTGGACGATCTCGTGGGGACGGTCCTCGAGGGTGACCGTCCCCGTTTTTTTAGACGTGCACCCCTTGATCCAGATTCTCCCCCGGGCAGCACCTCTTCTCTTCCCTTTTATCTGCTTGTTGTCCTGACGATAGAGTGTTAGAATCAACACGCCCCAGGACAGCGCGAGGAAATTATGGAACAGAGTTGGGGAAAAATGCCCCAAACCGCGCCGGCCTTCCCCGAGGGAACGGGGCAACCGCTGAATCCTATTCTTAATATGTTAGAAATCAATAGCTTAGATAAAAGCCTTCTTCCGCTTGGCTGGCCCGGTTGGCACACAAATTGCTCTATCTGGCCCCAGAGGGAAAACCTGATGGCCGCGGAAAAAAGGGTCCTGATCATCGATCCCGACCACAGGGCGAGACGAGACCTGATTCATTCCCTCAAGGAAGAGCAGTACTTCATAGACACAGGAAAAAGCCTTTCTGAAGCCATCAGGAAGGTATCCGAGGGAGACTTCGACTGTCTGGTCATGGACATCAACTTACCCGAAATGAAAGGCTACGAGGCCGTTCCCATACTTAAGAACCTCGACCCCAAGCTCAGAATCATCATGACGACCAGAAAAAACACCAAACATCTGGAGGCCAAAGCCCGGGAACAGGATATCTTTTATTACTTCATCAAATCGTTCGGCAAGGACGAGCTCAGATTGGCTATAAAAAGCGCCTTCGACCCTTGAAAGGAGGGACAGAATATGAATAAGAGCCCGAAAATCCTGGTCATCGACGACGACCCCGATTTCCGCGCCGCGGTAACCCCCATCCTCAAGTCCGCCCTTTATGACGTGGTCATGGCCTCCAATCCCCAGGAAGCTAAGGAAAAAATCTTCGCGGAAAGGCCCGACCTGATCCTGCTCGACATCATGATGGACAGCCTCTTCGACGGCTTTTCACTCTGCCATGCCATTAAAACGTCCGCCGAATTTGCAGACTACAAGGATACACCTATCATCTTCGTGTCCGCCGTGAAAGAGATCGCCGGCTCGAGGTTTCAGTTCAAGGGGGATGAAGAGGGCATGGTCGGTCCCGACGACTACATCGACAAGCCGGTTAAGCCGGACGACCTCCTGGCCCGCATCGCCAAATTCCTCAAGAAATAGGCCCGGTTTTCGACAAGGGCCTTTCCGCCCGAAGCCTCGCCTCGGGCTGCTTCTCGAACAACGCTCCCTGTTGCTGAAATAGTGAGAGTTTTCGTGTAAAATACGAGGCGGAGAAGATACCATGGCCGAAACACCGATCATCCTAGTTATCGACGACGAAGAAGCCATGCGCGATGCCTGCTCCCTGATCCTGGCCAAGGACGGGTTCAGGGCGGAGACCGCTGAGAATGGCCAGATCGGCCTGGAGAAAGCCAGGGAGCTGAAGCCGGCCCTGGCCCTCATCGACCTCAAGATGCCCGGGCTCAGCGGGTTTGAGGTCTTGGAAAGGATTAAAGACATCGACCCCGGGATCATCCCGATCGTCATCACCGGCTATGCCACCGTGGAATCGGCCGTCGAAGCCATGAAGAAAGGCGCCTACGATTTCCTGCCCAAGCCCTTCACGCCGGACGAACTCCGCATTATCGTCCGGAGGGCGCTGGAGAGACGCAAGCTGGCGATGGAGGCCGAGACCCTGCGGCGCGAAAAAAAGCTCATGGAGGAGAACTTCATCACCATGGTGTCCCACCAGCTGCGGAGCCCGCTGGTGGCCATCCAGCAGTACTTTGAGGTGATCCTCGCTGGGATGGTGGGCCGGGTCGAAGACGCCCAAAAGGGCATGATCCTACGGGCCAGGGAGAGATTGGAGAGCCTCCTCCATCTGATCAACGATTGGCTGGACATGGCCAGGATCAGCCGGGGGCAGATCGTCGATAAGCTCAAACCTCTCGCCCTGGAGAGGCTCCTGGACAAGCAGGTCGAATTCATGAAGCCGCTGGCCCAGGAGTTTAAGGTTAAACTCGAACTCCGGCCCATGGAAAAAACGGCCGTTGTCCTGGGCGACGAGCAGTCCCTGGAGCAGGTGTTCTCGAACCTCATCAGCAACGCCATCAAGTATAACAAGCCCGAGGGCTCGGTGATCATCACCCTGCGAGAAGAGGACGGCATCCTCGTCGCCGATGTGGCCGACACCGGAATCGGCATCTCCCGGGAACATCTGCCGCTCGTCTTCGATCAGTTCTACCGCGTCAGCCGGAGCGAGGACCAGAAGATCAAGGGGACCGGGCTGGGGCTGGCCATCGCCAAGAAGATTGTGGAAGCCCATAACGGTTCCATCCAGGTGGCGAGCGAGCCGGGACGAGGCTCAACCTTTTCGGTCCGGCTGCCGAAGGCAGAGCCGGAAGACAAGTGAAGACCCTCCTCCTCGGCCTGGGAAACGAGCTCTACGGCGATGACGGCATCGGCATCCAAGTCGTTCGCCGTCTCAAAGAAGAAGCCGCCCAGAAAACCCGGACGGCCGCCGCGCTCCGGGATACCGACTTGGAGGAATGTTGCCTATCGGGCCTTGCGCTGCTCGACGTCATCGTCGGCTATGACCGGCTGGTCATCGTGGACACGATCAAGCGTCTTTCCCCTGTTCCGGGAAGAATTCATCTTCTGGGTGAGAAAGACGTCCGCTCCCTCCCCGGGCCGTCTCCCCACTACGTCTCCATCCCCCAGGCGATCGAGATCGGCCGGAGGCTGGGGCTCCACGTGCCGTCGGAGATCCGGATCGTGGCGGTCGAGGCCAAGAACATATACTCCTTGGGAGAAAGCCTCTCTCGGGAAATGAGAGAGAGACTTCCGGCCATCGTCCGCAGAGTGAAGAGCGTCCTTAGAGAAAGCTGAGGGATGAGCAAGAAGGAACTGATCGTTCGGGAAGAGATCCTCGGTTCGAACAAGAAGGTCGCCGCCGAGATCCGGGGGAAGATGGAGGCGGCGGGCGTCCTGGTGGTGAATCTTCTCAGCTCGCCGGGGTCGGGGAAAACGACGCTGCTGGAAAGGATCGTCGAGACGCTCAAGCCCACCCATCCGCTGGCCGTGATCGAGGGCGACATTGAGACCGAGAGGGACGCCGACAGGATCCGCCGGAAGGGCGTTCCCGCCTGGCAGATCACGACGGGAGGAGCTTGTCATCTCGAAGCTAAGATGGTCGGCAAGCTACTTCCCGAAATCCCCGCCGAGACCAAGTTCTTGTTCATCGAGAACGTCGGAAACCTCGTCTGCCCGGCCGGCTACGACCTTGGAGAAAACCTCCGCTGCGTGCTCCTTTCCGCGCCGGAAGGAGACGACAAGCCCAAGAAATACCCCAAGGCCTTCGCCACCGCCGACTGCCTGATCATCACCAAGTCGGACCTGATCCCCTATCTGCCTTTTGACTTGGAAAAGGCCGGGAACGAAGCCCTAGACCTCAATCCCCGCCTCCGTATCTTCGTCACCTCCGCCCTCAAGGGAAGAGGGATCGCCGAGCTCGCCCGCTATTTCATCGAGAGCCGCGTCAACATGATCCAGCACCAGCGCCATGCATGAGCTGTCCATCGTCGCCAGCCTGTTCGAGATCCTGGAAGCAAAGGCCCGGGAAAACCAGGCGACCAAGATCGTCCGGGTGAGGCTGAAGGTGGGAAAGCTGGCCGGTGTCGTTCCCGAGTTCCTGCAGACCGCCTTTGACAGCTACAAGCAGGACACGATCGCGGCCGCATCGCACTTGGAGATCGAAGAAGTCCCGCTCAAGGTGCGCTGCCGGAAATGCACTGCGGAGATCGAGAAAGAAGACTTCGTCCTGGTCTGCCCCTCCTGCGGTTCGACCGACCTCGAGATCCTGGAAGGCATGGAGCTTTTGCTCGACAAGATCGACCTAGAAATCTAGGATTGCCGGCTCTTAGTACGCCGCCAGAGCTTGGTTTAGATCAGCGATCAAATCTTCGGTATCTTCGATGCCGGCTGAATACCGGATCAACCCTTCCGGGATTCCGGCGGCTCTGCGTTCCTCCTCTGTGCACTCCACGTGGCTGGTCGTCGAGGGCGGACCGACCACGGTATCGACTTGACCGAGGTTTGCAGCCAGGTAGGCGTACCTCAGGCGCGGCAGGATATCGGCCACGGCTTCGAGCCCGCCTTCCACCTCAAAACTGAGCACCCCGCCATAGCCCCCGGGCATCTGCTTCCTGGCCACGGCGTGACGGGGATGGGTTCCCAACCCGGGATAATACACCCTGAGAACCCGCGGGTGGTTCTGCAGGAACCTGGCCACAGCCAGAGCGTTCTTGTTCTGGCGTTCGACGCGGATGGCCAGGGTCTTCAGGCTGCGTAGCAGCAGGCTGGCCCGATGAGGGTCGAGGGAGGGGCCGGTGAGTTCGCGGTAGCGATAGATTTTTTTCACCAGTTCGGCCCTCCCACAGACGACGCCCGCGGTCAGGTCGTTGTGCCCCCCGATGAATTTCGTGGCGCTGTGAACGACCAGGTCCGACCCCAGGGCGAGCGGATGCTGGTTGATCGGAGTGGCAAAGGTGTTATCGGTGACGGTCACGGCCCCAACCCGGTGGGCTGCCCCGAACAGCTTTTCCAAGTCAACAACCCTGAGTAACGGGTTGGTGGGAGATTCGAGGTACAGAAGATCGCAGCCTCTCCCTACAGCCGTCAGGATAGCTTCCTCGTCATCTGTCTCACAGATCTCACAGTGGATGCCAAATCGGGGGAGTATTTCTTTGAAATGCAGGTAGGTGGCCCCGTAGGCATCTTTTATGGTGACCGCCCGCCGTCCGGGATCGAGGAGGGCGAAGAGGGTCGAGTTGATGGCCGCCATCCCGGTGCTGAAATCAGTGGCGGTTTCGGCGCCCTCCAGGGCCGCCATCTTTTCGTTGAAGGCCCGCACCGTGGGATTGGAATTCCGGCTGTAAATATCTCCGGGCTTTTTGCCCAGCGCCACTTCCTTCCAAGTCCCGAGTTCTTCATAGGCGAAGGCGGCGTTTTCGTAGATCGGTATGTTCATGGCGTGCGTTTTCGGGTCGATCGCCCGGCCGAAGTGCACACAGCGAGTCGACGGACCTTCCTTGGGGCTCATAGTCTTCTCCTTGAGGTTGTCTTATCCGGCGAATCTCCCCTTCTTATAGCATAGGGGAGAGCCTGAATCAACGCGCCGCATCGAACAGCGGTTTCCTGACCTTGCCAGCCCGTCGCGTCGTGGTATAATATCTATTAATCGTTTTTTCAACGATTTCGCAGTCCGAGGAGCTATCCATGAAAAGTCTGAAAGAGATCGCTGCCAAGTCTGTTTTAACCGAAAGCCAGCTCACGAAGCTGGAAAAAATCATCCTCAGCCAGGGCCCCTACACCCAGGAAGCCGTGCGCGAAGAACTGGACTGGTTCTGCGCCGGGCTGGGCATGAACGATTATTATTTCCGGACCACACCGCTCCAAACGATCGCCAATCATGTCCGGGCCATCAAAGCGGCCGAGATCATCGCCACCATCAAAGAAGAAAAGGTGGTCCAGGTCGACCTCGCCACCGAGCATGCCCACGAAGCCATCTACCTCGTCGATGACTTCCATCCCCGCGGGCTCGAGATCGAACGGCACATCGAGGAGAAGTATCCGAACTGCCGCCTCCAATCCTACCGCACGGCGCGCAAGGCCATGGGCGTCGAGCACCTGAGAATGTACGTCGTCTGCCTCCCCGAGTTTCCAGAAGCTCAGCCGGCCCCCGGGGAAACGGACCTGAACAAGATCGCCGATAAAACCTTCCTGAAGACCGCGCCCCCCGAGACGGTGGCCCGGTACCAGGCGCTGATCACCAAGACCGCTACTTGGGAAAGCCCCTACATTGACGTCACCATGTGCAAACGGGGCGGCGAGGTCAGGATTACCGTCGTGACCAAGCGCGACTCCAGCCACCGCTTTTTCTCCAACGTCTCGGACGTCATCAACTCGCACGGCCTGGTCTCCAACCGCAAGTACATCGAGCAGTTCTCCAACAGGCGGACGGCCTACTCGTTCTATCTCATGGGCATCAAGGATCACACCCTAATCCAGGATCTCGTCGAGGACATAAGCCTGATCTATGTCATCCCCGAATCGCCCCTCTCCGGACTCTTCCGGGACGGGAAGCTGACCGCCCAGGAGACTGTCTTCGGTGTCTCCGCCTGGAGCTTCTGCCACCAGTTCCTGACCGGCTACAACGATGAGTACCTGCGCCTGGCCGAGGCCCTCAAGGACTCGCCCGAGCTCTTGGGCATCCTGCGCAACCTCAAGACCAAGCTGGTTAAGGACACCTACACCGAGCAGCGGGTCTGGGACGCCTTCACGGAAAACCCGGTTTACTTGAAGAAGCTCTTCTGGCTGTTCGACCGGAAGTTCAGCCCCTCCTCCCGCTCCCGGGAGGTCAAAAAGGAGTTCGAGGAGCTGCGCAAAGAGATCATCCGGGAAGTCCCCGTGGAGATCGACCGGGACATCCTTCTCGCCGCCGTGCTGTTCATCGCTTCCATCCTCAAGACCAATTTTTACGTCAAGGAAAAGACCTCTCTCTCCTACATGTACAACCCCGCGTTCCTGAACAGGGTTGATTATCCGGAGACGCCCTTCGGGATCTTCCACGTCGTCGGCGCCGAGTTCCGGGGGTTCCATGTCCGCTTCCGCGACATCGCCCGCGGCGGCATCCGCATCGTCCGCTCCAACCAGCTCCAGACCTACCTCAACAACTCCGATTTCATCTTCGACGAGAACTACAACCTGGCCTCCACCCAGCAGCGCAAGAACAAGGACATCCCCGAGGGGGGCTCCAAGGGGACCATCCTCATCAACTGGGGCCACATGCTCCGCGCCGAGGAGGCCTTCAAGAAATACATCGACGGGCTCCTCGACTTGATGCTCAACGAGGACGGCGTCGTCGACCTCTATGGCCGGGAGGTTCTGCTCTTCCTCGGCCCCGACGAGGGGACGGCCGAACTCATGGAGTGGGCGGCCCTGCGGGCCAAGGCCCGGGGCTACCGCTACTGGAGGTCCTTCTCCACCGGCAAGCCCGTCTCCATGGGCGGGATCCCCCACGACCTCTACGGTATGACCACCAACTCCATCCACGAGTACGTCCTGAAATCCCTGGAAAAGCTGGGGCTCAAAGAAGAGAACGTCACCAAGGTCATGACCGGCGGCCCGGACGGCGACCTGGGGAGCAACGAGATTCTCATCTCTAAGGACCGGATCCTGGCCATGATCGACGGCTCCGGCGTCCTCTACGACCCGGCCGGGATCGACCGGCGCGAGCTCACCCGCCTGGCCAGGGAACGGAAGATGGTCGAGCATTTCCGCAGGGAGCGGCTGTCCAAGGAAGGCTTTTTCGTCGGCGTCAAGGACCGCAATATCATCCTGCCGGACGGAGAAAAGGTTGAGTCTGGACTCGATTTTCGGAACACCTTCCACCTCCACCCGATGTTCGCCGCCGACCTCTTCATCCCCTGCGGAGGCCGGCCGTCTTCGATCAACATCAACAACTGGCAGAGATACCTGGACGACAAGGGCAATCCTCGCTTCAAGGTCATCGCCGAGGGTGCCAACCTGTTCATCACCCAGCAGGCCCGTCTGCGGCTGGAGGAGCGGGGAGTGATTATCTATAAGGACGCCTCGGCCAACAAGGGCGGCGTCACCTCGTCCTCGCTCGAGGTCCTGGCCAGCCTGGCCCTGACTGACGAAGAGTACGAAAGCCTGATGTGCATCAAGAAGGGCGCGGCGACACCCTTCCGCAAGAAATACGTCTCCCAGATCCTGGAGATCATCCGCGAGAATGCCCGGCTCGAATTCGACATCATCTGGAAAGAGAACGAGGCCAAGAAGACCCCGCGGGCCGTCCTCACCGACCTCATCAGCGAGAAGATCAACCTGATCAAGGACGCGGTCGGGAAGTCGGACCTGGTCAGCGACCGGGCCCTGTTCAAGAAGGTGACGGAGTGCTGTATCCCCCGGGTGCTGGTCGAGGAGATCGGGTTCGCCACGATCATCAAGCGGGTACCGATGACCTACCTCAAGGCGCTGTTCGCCTCGGAGCTGGCCAGCCGGTATGTTTATCAATACGGGCTGGACGCCAACGAGATCAACTTCTATGAGTTCCTGAAAAAGGCCCGCTGAAAAGCATCAGCTGATCTCGCCGGTGAGATAGGCGCGCATCCGGGGGTCCCGGGGGTTGGCAAACACTTCTGCCGCCGGGCCGTGCTCGACGAGCTCCCCGAGATAGAGGAAGGCGATATAGTCGGCGATCCGCTTGGCCTGCCTCAGGATATGGGTGACGACGATCACCGTATATTCTTCTTTGAGCTCGATCAAACGCCGCTCCACGTTCTGGCTGGACTGTGGGTCCAGGGCCGAGGTCGGCTCGTCTCCCAAGATGATCTCGGGGCCGACCGCCAGCCCCCGGGCGAGGCAGAGGCGCTGCTGCTGGCCGACGGAAAGGCGGGAAGCCGGTTCTCCCAGCCTGTCTTTGACTTCCTCCCACAGCCCGGCCATGCGCAGATACTGTTCGACGACCTCGCCCAGCCGCTTTTTATCGACATGATTATGGATGCGCGGTCCGTAGGCGACGTTATCGTAGATGGACATCGGCAGAGGCTGGGGCCGCTGAGAAAGGAGTCCCATTTTCTTTCTCACCTCGGTGACCTCGGTCCGGGGGTCATAGATGTCGACGTTGTCCACCAAGACCCGGCCTTCAACCCGGACGCCGTCGAGCGGATCGAGCAGCCGGTTCAGGGACTTCAGCAGCGTCGTCTTCCCGCAGCCCGAGGGTCCGATGATGACCGTGATCTTATGATCCGGGATATCGATGCTGACATCCTTGAGAATCCGGAGTTGATCGAAATAGACGTTCAAGTTCTGGACGCTAAGATGCGGTCTGATTTCCATGGGCGTCTCCTTTTATTTAATAATATGCCGGGTGTATCGTTTACCCAAGCCTCTTGCCACCAGGCTAATGATGAGGATCAGGACCGTGAGGATGGCCGCTGAGGCATAGGCCCTCTGTTGAACCTCGGGAAAAGGCGTTCCCAGCTGGAAGAAGATCGCCAGCGGCAATGTCGCCGCCGGCTCAAGCAGCGAGGTCGGGATCCGGTCGGTGAACCCGGCCGTGAAGAGAACCGAGGCGGCGTCCCCGATCCCCCGGCCGAAGGCGATCAGGACGGCCGTCAGTAGCCCAGGCAGGCACTGCCGGACAACGACCTTCAGGGCCGTCTCCAGCCGGGTAGCGCCCAGCGAATATGAAGCCTCCAGCAGCTCCCTCGGGACCATCCGGATGACCTCGTCGGCTGCCCGGCTCATGATCGGGAACTCGAGGAGCGCCACGGCCAGGATCCCGGCCAGGAGCGACGCTCGCAGCCCGAAAAAGACCATGATGATGAACCCGAAGGCGCCGTAGACGATGGACGGGATCCCCCAGAGGACATCAAAAGAAAAGCGGGTCAGGGAGGCCAGGCGCGATCGCTTCTTCGTATAGACATTAATGTAGAGCACGACCGGAAGGCTGAACAGGATGGCCAGGACGGTCGCTCCCGAGGCCAGGTAAAGAGAGCCGATGATGGCGTTGAGGATTCCGCCTTCTTTTCCCAGGTAGTAGCCGCCCTTGGGAATTTGCGTGATCATCGAAAGGCTCATCGCCGGCAGCCCTTTCCAGATGATCGTCCCCACGATCAAGACCAGACAGCCGATGACGATCAGGATGGAGACGGCCATCAGCGCCCGGAAGATTCTCTCTTCCATCTTGCGCCGTCGAAGCCGCCGGGACTCGCGGGAAAGGATCACGCCGCCCTCCTTTCGACTCTGACCAGGATCAGCCGAGCCAGCACGTTGAAAAAGAGCACGACGAGGAGGAGGACCGCCGCCGCCAGCATGAGCGCCGCGTCATAGAGAGGCACGGACATCATCTCGCCGTAATTGTTGGCCAGCAGGGCCGGGAGCGGATAGCCCCCGTCGAAGACCGACCGGGGCAGGCGGGGGATGTTGCCCACGACCATGAGCACGGCCATGGTCTCGCCGAAGGCCCGGGAAAGCCCCAGGACGATGGCGGCGATGATCCCTTGGAGCCCCTTCTTGAGGACGACGTGGCGGACGGTCTCCCATTTCGTGGCTCCCAGGGAAAGCGACGCTTCCCTCATTTGGTAGGGGATGGAGGAAAAGACCTCGAGAGAGACCGAGATGATGGTCGGAAAGATCATGATCGCCAGGACGATGCCGCCCGCTAAGACGGTGTAGCCGCTCGAGGTCACGCCGAAGAACGGGGCAATGATCCGCCCGACCAGCGGGACCACAAGAAGAACACCCCAGACGCCATAGATAACAGAGGGAAGGCCGGCCAGAAGGTCGATGATGGGCTTGGTAAATTCACGCACCGAGCGGGGCGCGTACTCGGACAGGAAAACAGCGGTGAGGAGCGAAACCGGAACGGCCAGAACGAGGGAGACGAAGGTGACCCACAAAGTCCCCATGATGAAAGGGAAGAGGCCGAAATCGCCTTTCAGCGGGGACCAAGCAGAAGAAAAGAGGAGCGAGAAGAACGGCTTCTCGGCCAGGATCGGCCGGGCACGGACAAAAAGGCCGACCAGGATGAGCAGGACCAGAAAGGCCGGCACGCAGGTCAGGACGAGCATCGTCCTTCTCGCCAGCCGGTCTCTAAAAATCCTCATTGGGTGTTTCTAGCGGCCCTCGATCCTTCTCCAACCATCCGCCAACTTTTCCGGGCTCAAGCCGATATACCCGGTTTCGGGGACAAACTTCTGGCCTTCGTTCAGAACCCAGCGCAAGAACTCGACCTGGACGGGGGTTTGCGGCCGACCTTTGCTGACCAAGTAGAGGTCGCGGGCCGGCGGCGAGGGGTAAGCCCCCCGGGCGATGGCCGCGGTGATGGTATCGCGATCCTGGTAGAAGCTTTCCGCCGGCTCGATCTTCCCGCTGCCGTCGAGGTCGATGGGTAGGATCATGATTCCCGCCAGCGGCTTCTTGGTTTTGGCGTCATAAGCAAAGTTGATGTTGTTGAACCCGATGCCGAGGGGATCGCGGCGCACGGCCTCGGCCAGGCCCGGGTCTCCATACACTCCGACCCCCTTGAGGTCTTCCTGCCTCTTCTCAAGAAACGCCGCCCAAGTCTCGGCCGCACCGCAGGCATCCGATCGGGTGTAAACATGAAGTGCGGCTTTGTCGGCGGTCCCCAGGGCGTCCCCCCAGGTCTTGGCCGTCTCCATGATCCAAACGGCAATGAAGGCTTCTTTCTTAAGGCCCGAGCCGAGGATCCGGCTTAACAAGGGGTTCTTATCGCTGATCGTGGGGACGACGCCGTCCTTACAGACGGCGATGGCAAAGGCCCCTTTCTCGACTTCGACCGGGTGGATTTCGCGCGATACCATCCCCAGGTCCACCATCCCGGCCAGGGCGTCGGCGATCCCCTTCCCGGCACCTCCTGCCTGGACATCAACCCTGACCTTGGGGTGGAGCTTGCTGAACTCCTCGCCCCATTTGACAGCCATCGGATAGAGAGCCCAGGCGCCGGAGAGCGTGATGGTCCCGGACAGCTCTTGAGCAGTGGGCGGGACAGAGAGGGCAAGCATCGAGATCAAGGCAAAGGCAATGATTCCACCGAAGAGTCTTTTCACAGCGCTTTCTCCTTCAATAATAATATATATAATCTATCGATTATATCGACTATTATCGGAAAAACAAAAGGCTTCAGGAGCCCCTCCTCCGTCCGGAGCGGGCCGCCCTCGTCCTCTCGGCCAACTCCTCGAAAGTCGCTTTTTCCATGATCTGGGCGACCGCATCGCGGACCTCCTTCCAGAGACCTCTCAGTCCGCATGAGGATTCGTGGGGGCAGACCTCATGAGCGGTCACGCTGACGCAGTCGATGGGGGCGAGTGGGCCGTCCATCACCCGGATGACCTCGGCAACATTGATCTCGGCCGGAGGCCTGGACAGGTAATAGCCGCCGTCCGGCCCCTTGCGGCTGCGCAGGTAGCCGGCCCTCTTGAGCTGGAGGAGGATCTGCTCAAGAAAGCGCTGGGGAATGTCCTGGGCCTTGGAAATATCCCGGATATGGAGGGGCTTCTCCTCATGGTGGAGAGAAAGCTCGAGCATGGCCCGGCTGGCGTACTCTCCCTTGGTCGAAAGGCGCATTCTTTCCTCCGCCCAATAGTCGACTAACTCAATCGACTTAGTGAACTTTAACACGCTCCTCCCGGCCTTGTCAAGGGTTTTTTGGTTGCAAAAAAAGGGAGCGTCCCTTAAAATGAAAGGTTATCCTCCCGCTATGAACCTTCATCGGAACGTCCAGAAATTTCTCGACCTGCCGCTGCGGATGAAATTCGTCCTCAGCTTCCTCGTCGTCATCCTCTTCGGCGGCCTGGTCTCCCTCTTCTTCGGCACCCGACTCGAACACCGCACCATCTTCAGCCTGGCTCAGGCTAAGGTGCGCCACGACCTGGCCTCGGCCTGGATGGTCTACGACGAGAAGCTCAACGACATCCGCGACATCGTCCTCCTCAACGCCCGCCGCGACTCCATCCAGGCCGCGCTCCTCGCCGGCGACCGGGAGACCCTGCTCCGAACCCTGGCCCGTGTCCGCCGGGACTTCAACCTGGACATCCTCACTATCACTGACCGGTTCGGCAAGGTGGTCCAGCGGACGAACCGGCCCGATGTCTTCGGCGACGACCAATCCGCCGACCCCCTAGTGAGCCGCGCCCTGCGCAAGGAGACGGCCACCGCCACCGAGATCGTCCCCCGTCCCGAGCTGCTTAAAGAGAGCCCGGACTTCGCCGAGCGGGCCTATCTCCAGTTCATCCCCACGCCCATGGCCGCCGCGCGGCCCGAGGACCATGAGGAAAACGGGATGATGCTCAAGGGTGCGGCCCCCATCCTGGATGAACAGGGAAAGGTGCTCGGCGTCCTCTACGGCGGCATCCTCCTCAACCAGAACTACGAGATCGTGGACCGGGTTAAGGAGATCGTCTTTAAGGGCGAGAAGTACAAGGGCAAGGAGATCGGCACCGTGACCATCTTCCAGAACGACCTGCGCATCTCGACCAACGTGACCGACGCCGAGGGGAACCGGGCCATCGGCACGCGCGTGTCGCAGGAAGTCCATGAAGCCGTCCTCCGCCGGGGCGTCCCCTGGGTCGGCCGCGCTTTCGTCGTCAATCACTGGTACATCACGGCCTACGAGCCGATAAAAAACATCGCCGGCGAGATCATCGGCATGCTCTACGTCGGGATGCTGGAAAAGCCCTACATCGACTTGCGCAACAGCGTCATGCTCACCTTCACGGGCATCGCCGCTCTCTGCACCGTCATCCTTCTCATCATCCTCTTCTTCATCACCTCGAGCATCACCAATCCCCTGCGGCGCATGGTCCTGGCCACCAACCGGATCGCCCGGGGAGACCTCAACCAGCAGGTCCGGATCGGATTCCGGGACGAGATCGGCCAGCTCGCCCACTCCTTCAACCAGATGACCGAGAACCTCAAGCTGGCCAACGAAAACCTCATCCAGTGGGGGAAGACTCTGGAAAAGCGGGTGGAGGAGCGGACCAAGGAATTGCGGGGGATGCAAGACTACTTGCTCCAGTCCGAGAAACTGCGCTCGCTGGGAAAGATGGCCGCCGGTGTGGCCCACGAGATCAACAACCCCCTGACCTCCATCCTCATCAACACCCACCTCATGCTGGAGAAGCTCGAGAAAAGGCACGAGTTCTACGAGAACCTGAGCCTGATCGCCGACGAGACCTCGCGCTGCACCCAAATCGTCAAGGGCCTGCTCGAGTTCGCCCGGCAGAATCCGCCGCAGAAGACCCACGCCAACATCAACGAGCTCATCGAGCGGACGACCCAGCTCCTCGAGAACCAGGCGTCCTTCCAGAACGTCCGCATCGTCAAGGAACTGGATCCCGACCTGCCGGCGATCAAGCTCGACCGGAATAAGATCCAGCAGGTCTTCTGGAACCTGCTGCTGAATGCCTGCGAGGCCATGCCGAAGGGCGGCCAGCTCACCATCTCCGACTCGCTGTCCGCTGACAAGAAGTCGATCGAGGTCCGCTTCGCCGATTCCGGCGTGGGCATTCCCAAAGAGAACGTCAATAAACTGTTCGACCCCTTCTTCACGACCAAAAGCTCGGGGACCGGGCTCGGCCTGGCCGTCAGCTACGGGATCATCCAGCAGCACGACGGTAAGATCGAGGTCAAGAGCGAGGTGGGACGGGGAACCGTCATCACCCTGAGCTTTCCGGTCGAAGACCGTCGCCCAGATTCAAACCAAAAAGGAGGCACTCATGAATAACCGGAACAAACGGAAAATCCTGGTCGTCGACGACGAGATCACCGTCTGCAAGAGCATTCGCCAAGCCATCCTCTCCGACGAATATGAAGTGGACATGGCTCTGAGCGGCGAAGAAGCCCTGAAAAAGGACGGGGACAATCCCTATGATCTCATCATCACCGACCTGATGATGCCGGGCATCAGCGGCCTGGACCTGTTGAAGAGCCTCAGGGAGGCCCGGCCGGAGGCCAACGTCATCATGGTCACCGGGTACCCGACGATCAAGACCGCCGTCGAATCGGTCAAGATGGGGGCCTTCGACTACCTGCCCAAACCCTTCACTCCGGCCGAACTGCGAGGCCTGGTCGCCCGGGCCTTTAAGAAAGCTGAGGGTGAAGACCGCGGCAAAGACGCGGTTTCGGGATCCCGGATCCCGGCCGGCTATTATTACATGCTCGGCCATACCTGGCTCAAGGTGGAAGAAAAGGACCGGGCCACGGTGGGTGTGGTCCCTGATTTCTTAAAGACGGTCGGGATCATCACTCAGCTCGAACTCCCCAAGGTCAATGAGGCCATCACCCAAGGCGACGGCTGCGGAAAAATCTCCGACGCCGACCATTTCGTCCACCGGATCTGGTCTCCTGCATCCGGCCGGGTGATCGAGGTGAACGCTCGACTGGCCGCGGATTCCTCCATGTTGCGCCGGGACCCCTTCCATAGCGGCTTCCTCTTTCGCATAGAAACGGGCAACCTCGAAGAGGACCTCAAAGGGCTTCTTCTGGCCAAATAGGCGGTGGGCTGTTCGGTCTCATGAACGGACACAGCGCTTCGGCCCGCGTCCCGCGCCTGGGAGACCTGGAGGCTGAAGCCCTAGCCCTTGTCCGGGAACTCGACCCCAGGAGGCTCTGTTTTCTCGACAAAAAGGGAGAATGGGCCGAGAATCCGGAAGGTATGCGGGACCGGATTTCGCATGCCCTTCTCTATCATCTTAGGTCGCAGAGCGAGAAAGACAAGGCCTCGTTTTTCGTCCAGGCCTTCTCTCCGTTTTTGACCGAGTCCCGCTGGCCGATCGCCGAGAAAATGGCCGCTTCCCGCACCCCGGCCCCAAAATCGTCCTCCCTGCTGGTCCTCTTCGAAGCCCTCCTCTGGGTTCTCGAGCACGAGGCCTGGAGGGTCAACGCCGAGGCTCCGGCTCCCGAATGGAACACCGAGGCCAGGGCCTTCCAGGCCGAAAGCCGGGCCAAGCAGCGCTCGCTCGAAGAATCCCTGGCCTCCCTGCTATCGATCGAGGAGTGGAAGGAACTCCTGGAATCGAAAGCGGAAGTCACAAAGTCCGCCGCGGAGCTCCTGACCCCTCTCATCAGGCTGATCGCCGAAGAGGAGAGGCATTCCGCCGCCCTGGAGAGGCTGGTCGCGGAATCCTCACTCTCAAAGCGTCAGGAAGAGGCCTATTCGCTCATCCTCGAAAGGATCCAGCCTCCGCTGGGGATCGTGACTCAGATCCCGCCGGCCCTTTTCTTTCCTTGCCTGCGGCTTCTGCTCGACGGACGGATCGACCCGGGAAGCGGCATCCCTCACCTGGCCTCGCTTATCCTGAGCGTCTTCCAGGATCCCCGGTCCGCGGAGTCGCTCCTGCTGGCCCTGACGCGTTACCCGCTGGGCTTCACTAAGATACGCGAGAACCTGATATATACGCTCGGCAACTTAAAAGAAGAGAGGGCAGTGGACGCCCTTATCGAGGTCCTGGAGGCGGCGGACGAGATCAAGGAGACCGCGACCGGCCGGCCGACGGTGTGCCTGCTCCTCGAGCAGAAAGAAGAGGCCATCTGGGCGCTGGGGAAGATCGGGCTCGGCGCGGTCAAGGCCGTTCCGGCCTTGGCCCGGTATGCCGACCATCCTTCGGCCAAGCTGAAGACCTACCTGGCCTGGACGCTGGGTGAGGTGGGCAGGGCTCAGAAAGGGGCGACGGGCGGCGTCAGCGCCGATGTCGTCATCGCCCTTCTCAAGCTGCTCAAAGACAAGAATCGACAGATCTTCGAAGAGACAGTTGGTGCACTCCGGAAGATCGACTTGCCCGAGTTTGTTCATTCACTGTACCTCTACCATGTCGGCGCCATCAGCATCCTCGGGCTCAAGCCCGCCCAGCGCGGCCTCTATGAGCTCTCCGAAACCCTCCACCACCTGCTGAGGACCAAGAAGAGGACCATCATGGCGGTCAACGGCGATTCCGGGACGGGTAAGACGTATTTCTGCCAGGCCATCGCCGACGGTTTCGCCGGCATCCGGCCCGGCGAGATTCTCTATCTGATGCGCGATTCCAAGCGCGGCCAGAGGGTTTTCAACCGGCTCCTGGGCCTCCCCTGGCTGAAGAAGCACATCGATCCCTGCTACTACCAGGACTACCCCGTATCTGAGGATGAGGACGACCCAGAGGCCAATTTCCGCCGGTTCCTTGAAGAGAATTCCGACAAGCGTCTCATCATCCTCGACGGCTGCCGCGACCGCCACTACTTCCAGAGGGTCATCGACTTTTTCTATCTTCAGGGAGAGCTAGACGTAGAAGTCAACTTCCGGGCCAACTTTTCCACCCGGCGGCAGAACCTTGAGACGAGGGAATTTGCCCTGGAGAGCGTCAAGCTCCACCTCCAGTTCCTGGAGGAGCCGGCGCTCGAGGACACCTCTTTCTACCAGGAAGGCATGGTCATCCTTTACGACCTGGACAACTCGCTCGCCTCCCGGCTCGACCGCGAGGAAACCAGGGAGCTTTTCGAGCGGCCGCGGATTGATTCCTGGGGGGAGCTCATCCGGATCGGAGACTTCTCCGGGGAGACAATAACCTCCCCCTGCCGCGAAGAAAAGCTGCGCCTCGAGGAAAAAGGTCTCGAGGTCTGGGAAGAGGCCTGGCCCGACATCCGAGCCTTGGCCGTCACACCCACCGAGAGGAGGCTCAAGCCCGTCCTCAACGAGGACCTCAAGGCCGAGCCCAACCTCCTGAAGGAAATCCCCCTCGGCGACATCTGGCCGGCCCGTCTCCGCTTTTACGCCCAGGACCAGGTCGCAGGCCGCGGGGAAGACGGCGAGCTGTTTGTCCTGACCTTCCTGGACAACCGCATTTTCCAGGCCCGGATAGAAGGGATCGCCGACTTCGCCCTTTTGGGCCGCACCTTTTATCTCGCCGCACCGGGCCGCGGTCTGCTCAGCCTGTCGTTCGAGCGCAACGAGATCGCCGACTGGAAGGCCGGAGACGCGTTTCCGCAGAGAATCGTCGGCCTGCCACCCGACAGGGTGGTCACTTCCCATCAGGACGGAACGCTCCGGGTCTGGGATTCCCTGGAGAAAAGGGTGCTCGTCTTCGCCGGTCAGCTTTCCTCGCTGACCGCCCTGGCCGTGGACCACGCGGGAAGCATCTATGGTGGCGACGAGACGGGGAGGCTCAGGCAATGGGACCTGGAAAGGAGGACGGTCAGGGATATCCCCGGGTCAGACCGCGCCGTCAGTTTCCTCCGCTATTATCCGTTCGGAAAGCTGCTGGCGGTTGAGGATGGAAGGAACGGCGGCAGGTCCTCCAGCCTGCGGATCATCGACCCCGCCGGCCTGACCGCCCGCTCGATTTCCCTGCCTCCCGGCAAAGTCGTGAACGGCATCAACGTCTATCACGACGGACGGATCATCGCCGCTATATCCGAAGCACCGGGCGAACAGCGCAGCCGGGGAAAAAACCTCCTGATATTATCGCCCGGGGACAGCGGCTGTTCCATCCTGCCCCTGAGCGGCCATGCCATGGGGACAAAAGACTGCCTGACCATGGGACCCAAGATCATCACCTGCGGCGCCGACTCCGACGGTACGCCTTCGCTCCGCATCTGGGGAAGTGAGTTCTTCGTCCGGACAGAGCTGAGCAAA
The DNA here is from genome assembly GCA_017886205.1 of Candidatus Aminicenantota bacterium. GTDB lineage: Bacteria > Acidobacteriota > Aminicenantia > Aminicenantales > UBA8522 > UBA8522. The sequence goes on from JAFNEO010000038.1 coordinate 73,683, forward strand.
TTGTTCATTAAGCCCTAAACGGAGTATCGAGTATGGTGTCCCCCTAATTCGCCGACCTTGTTCCCCTCGGCGTTTTATAATAATATTTCACCTTGCCGCAGGGCAGACGGTAAGGTTCAACCGCGCTCGGTCTATCCCAGGCGAGAGAGCCATGATCAAAGAGGAGAAAAAATGATGACCCGAAAAAAATCTCTACCGGTAGTCGGTCTGCTCGTTGTTTTTTTTTGGCTCGCGCCTTCGACCATTTTTCCGCAAGTCGCCCCTAAAAAAATCACCTACGAACAGGCCTACCTGAACAAGGAGCCATTTCTTCTCAAGCCGATGACCACGGGGTTCTGGCTCGATGACGAGAGCTATCTCCTCCGAGAGCGCGACGAAAAAGGCAAGATGATGCGCCTGCTGAAGGTCTCGGTCAAGACCGGCGAAAAAACTCTGTTCCTGGACTACAGCTCTCTCCAGAAAGGTCTACCCGAGGGCGTCATGGCGGTCGCGGCCGCCGACATGAGCCCGGACTATTCCCGCTTCATCTATCAGCATCAGAATGACCTCTTTCTGTATCTCCCCAAGACACAAGTGTTCCGACGCTTGACCGCGACACCAGAGGAGGAGAAAAACCCCCGCCTCTCCCCCGACTCCAGGTATCTCGCCTACACCCGGGCCAATAACCTCTATGCCTTTGACCTCGACAGCGGGCTCGAATACCAGATCACCGCCGACGGCTCCGATTCGATCTATAACGGCTGGGCTTCTTGGGTTTACTATGAAGAGATCCTCGGACGGGGCTCGCAGTACGCCGCCTTCTGGTGGTCGCCCGACAGCCGGAAGATCGCTTTCCTGCGCTTCGACGACAGTCCTGTCCCAGTCTTCCCCATCTTCCGCTCGACCGGCGTCCATGGGGAGCTCGAAAAGGAGCGCTATCCCAAGTCCGGAGACCCCAACCCCAAGGTCAAGCTGGGGATTGTCGCTCTGCCCGAAAACAAGATCGTCTGGGCCGATTTCGACGAAAACGCCGACCACTATGTGGCCTGGCCGTTTTGGCTCCCGGCGAGCGACCGGCTGACCGTCCAGTGGATGAACCGCGGCCAGGACCGCATCAAGATCTTCAGCGTCGACCCCAAGACCGGGGGAAAAGAGGAGATCCTCGACGAGAAACAGGCCGCCTGGGTCGAGTTTTTCGAGGACCTCTATTTCTTCAAGGACGGCAGCGGGTTCCTGCTGCGCAGCGATGTCGACGGCTGGCGGCACCTATACTATTACGACCTCAAGGGAAAGCTCAAGGCCCGCCTGACCGAGGGCCCCTGGCAGGTGGCGAGCATCGGCCTGGTGGACGAAAAGAACAAGTGGGTCTATTTCAACGCCAACAAGGAAAAATCCACCGAGACGGGCCTCTATCGGGTCCGCTTTGACGGTCAGGGCCTCGAGCGCCTGACCAAAGATCCGGCCAGCCATTTCTGCCAGGTCTCGCCGGGGGGAAGCTGTTTCCTCGATATGTCGACGAGTGTCGATTATCCCTCCAAACAGGACCTCTACCGCAGCGACGGCACCTGGATCCGGAGCGTCGACAACAGCGAATCTCCGACGCTCAAGGAATACGCTCTTGGCAAGAAGGAGCTCTTTACCGTACCCACTGAGGACGGCTACGCGCTCCCCGCCTACTGGATCCTACCCCCCGATTTCGACCAGAGCAAGAAATATCCGGTGATATTCACGATCTACGGCGGCCCCGGTGCCCCGACTGTTTCAAACTCCTACCCGCCGCTGTCCTCGCTCTATCTCGCCCAGGAGGGCATCATTGTGCTGAGCGTCGACCACCGCGGCTCGGGCCATTTCGGGAAAAAAGGCGTCGCCCTGATGCACCGCAGCCTGGGCAAGTGGGAGATGAACGACCTCATCCAGGCGGTCAAATGGCTCCGTCAGAAGCCGTTCGTCGATGCCGCTAGAATCGGGATCACGGGCGGGAGCTACGGCGGATATACAACCTGCCTGGCGCTGACCTACGGCGCCGACTATTTCACTCACGGCGTCGCCAGCTCCTCGGTCACCGACTGGAAGCTCTACGATTCGGTCTACACCGAACGCTACATGGACACGCCGGCGGAGAACAAGGAGGGCTATGAGTTCGGGTCGGTCATGACCCACGCCAAGAAGCTCAAGGGCGTAATTCTGCTCGAGCACGGAGACATGGACGACAATGTGCACATGCAGAACACCCTCCAGTTCATCGACGCCCTGATGGACCAGGACAAGGTTTTCGAATATATGGTCTTCCCCAACCAGAGGCACGGGTTCGGCGGGAAAAAGCGGGAGAATGCCAGCCGCCGCAGCGTGGATTTCTGGTTCAAGCACCTGCTCGGTCGCTGAGATGGGGGACGGGGAGGCACGGTTCCGATTGCTGACGGCCTGTCCGGCCTGTGCGGGAGCGGAGATCCGTGGGTACAAGAAAGGGACCTTTTCCGGCCGCCTAACCCAGGACGAGATCAAGATCACCGACAGCCAGTACGGCAAGACCTGGGACCTCAGCATCTGCGCCGACTGCGGACACATCTTCGCCAACCCCTGCCCCAGTCCGGAACACCTGACCTCTCTTTACGGCCGCGTCGAAGATCCCCTCTACGAGGACGAGGCCGCGGGCCGTTCCAGGAATTTCCTGCGCATCCTGCGCCGTCTCGAAAAGCTCATTCCGGAGAGGGGCGCGCTCTTCGATGTCGGCGCCGCCACCGGCATCTTGCTCGACCATGCCCGGCGCCGCGGCTGGGAGCCGGCCGGCATCGAGCCCAGCTCCTGGGCGGTGAGAGCGGCGGCAGAAAAGTATGGGCTCGGGCTCATCGAGGGGACGCTGGAGACAGCCTTTCTCCCGGAGGATCGCTACGCCGCCGTGACGATGGTCGATTTCATCGAACACACGCCCCTTCCGTTCGAAGCGGTGAGGAAAGCACAGGCCATCCTGCGGCCCGCCGGGATCCTCGTCCTGGTCACGCCGGACATCCACAGCCGGGCCGCGCGCCTGGCCGGCCCGAGATGGTGGCATCTGCGCCCCGCCCACCTAGCCTTCTTTTCCCGAAGGTCGCTCGACGCCCTGCTCCGGCGCGCCGGCTTTTCCATCGTCGCCGAGCGCCGCTACGCCTGGACCTTCAGCGCTCATTATCTTCTCTCCCGGAAGCCGGCCCTCCAAGCCCGGTTGAAGAACACGGGACCGGCTTCTTTTTTGAAAAGAATTCCGATAAAATTGGCGCTCGGTGACTCGTTCGAGGTCTACGCCATGAAGGACAGCGGAAGGTGACCGCTTACCTGCGCGCACTGCGTCTGGAGAGATGGCCCCGCAGTGCCGCCATCATCCTGGGTAGCGCCACTTTTTTCTTCCTGCACCGGGATTTCTTATCGTCCTTTCGGCCTCTGGAGATTGCCTTTCTTCTGGCCCTGTCCTTCCTCCTGACCTGGGCCATTTCCACGGCGAATTATGTCGTCAACGAGATTGTCGATGCGCCCTACGACATCCATCATCCCGCCAAACGGTACCGCCCCCTCGTCCAGGGGGAGATCAAAAAAGCCCCCTTCATCCTGCTGGGCATCGGCTTGACCACAGCCGGCCTAGCCCTGGCCGTGGTCTTCTTTTCCCGCTCCTTCGTCCTTTCCCTTCTCGCTCTCTTGGGCGCCGGCTTTATCTATAACGTCAAACCGGTCCGGACCAAGGACATCCCTTTTCTCGATGCTATCTCTGAATCGGCCAATAACCCGATTCGTTTCCTCATCGGCTGGTACGCCTTTGCCCCCAGGTATTTCTTTCCGCCTCTCAGCCTTCTTCTGGCCTGGTGGTCTTTCGGCAATTTTCTGATGACAGCCAAACGCCTGTCCGAATTCCGACTCCTCCGAGACAAGGCCGCCGACTACAGGCTCTCCCATAAGAAATACTCCCGAAAACTGCTGCTCTTCGGGATGGCCGTCAGCGCCGCCGTTTTTCTAACGACTCTCTTAGTCTTCATCTTGTTTCTGCGGCTCTATCGCGTCCTCATCATCTTTCCCTTTCTCTTCTTCTATCTCTTTCTTTTTTTCCACAAGACACTGGAGGAGAAGGAGGTTATGGAGGAGCCGGAAAGCCTGCTCCGCAACCCGCTGATCGCCTGGCTGACTCTTGTCCTGGTCGGCCTTTTTGCCCTTTCCGTTTTCTTGTGATAGATTAGGAAGAGTCCGTCCTTCCCGGGAAAAAGAGGAAGAAGATGAACATGCTGGACATCCTGTTGAAACTCCTCCTGGCGATTGCCCTCGGCGGCATCATCGGGCTGGAAAGAGAGGCCAGCCAGAAGCCGGCCGGGCTGAGGACCCACATCCTGATCAGCGTCAGCGCGGCCATGATGATGATCCTCTCCCAACTCATGCTGGCCGGAAAGGAGTCCTCGGGCGGGGATACGCTTCGGGTGGCGGCCGCCGTCATCACCGGCATGGGCTTCATCGGCGCTGGCACGATCATCCAGTCCCAAGGAATGGTCCACGGCCTGACCACAGCCTCGACGCTCTGGACAGTGGCCGGCCTCGGGCTGGTCGTGGGGGCCGGCTATTACCTGGTCGCGCTCCTCTTTGCGGTGCTTGTCATAGCCACACTCGTCCTCTTCCGGCGCGTCGAGGAAACCCACCTTAAGAAAGCCCTCTACCATTACCATCTTAGGATCAAGGACAGCCCGGACATCCTCGTCAACCTAAGAAAGCTGATCTTTCATCTCGGGCTCAAGCTGGCCGAGCTCAACCTTAAGAAGGAGAAGAACATCTCGGTCGTTACGCTTTCCTTCTCGTCCTCCGAAGAAAAGGAGCGCCAGTTCAACCAGAGCCTGTTTGACATGGGCGAAATCCTTGAAATCAAGATCGAGTAGAAAAAAGATCGTCCTGGCGACCTCCAATCCGGGCAAGCTGAGGGAATTCCAGCGTTGCTTCAAAGGCCTTCCCTTCGAGTTCCTGTCTCTCCGGGACATCAGAGGGAACGGCGACGTCGAGGAGAAGGGGACCACCTTCCTGGAGAACGCCCGGCAAAAAAGCGTCGCTTACAGCCTTCTGAGCGAATACCCGACCCTGGCCGAGGACTCCGGCCTGGAGGTTGACTATCTCGACGGCGCCCCGGGTATTTTCTCCGCCCGGTTTTCTGACCCCGGAGCCACCGACGAAAAGAACATCCGCAGGATGCTCCGGCTGATGAAGGGCGTCCCTTGGCCGGGCCGGAGGGCCCGGTTCGTCTGCCAGCTGGTCCTGTCGCAAGGAGGACGCGTCCTCAAGACGTGCCGCGGCCAGGTCCGAGGGTACATCGCCCAGGAAAAGAAGGGCGATCTCGGGTTCGGCTACGACCCGATCTTCTTCTACCGGCCCTTCGGAAGGACCTTTGGGGAGCTGCGGCCCGAGACAAAAAACGCAGTCAGCCACCGCGGCCGGGCTCTCAAAAAAATGAGGATATTTCTTCTCCGCTCTGCTGGAGCGGTTGATAAAAGGACCTAAGAAAAACAGAAGGGGGCCGGGGCCCCCTTCACTCCATCACTTGCTCGCGGCTTCCGCGCCAACGGTGATCAGGTCCTTGAGCTGACTAAAGACCTTCTCTCCGATCCCGCGGACTTTCAAAATCTCCTCGATCTTCTTGAAGTTCCCGTTCTCCTTCCGGTAGTCGAGGATCCGCTGGGCGATCTGCGGCCCGATTCGCGGCAGCTTCTGCAGCTCCGCGAGAGAGGCCGTGTTGATGTTGACCTTGTCGCCCGCCTTCGCCGCCGTCTGAGCGGAGACGAGAGGAGAGACGATGAGGCCGAGGACAAGACCGATGAGCATGGCTTTCGCCGTCAGGCGTGTCATGATAACCTCCTTTCGCTCTTCCTCTATGCAAACGCCGGGCCAAAGTCTGTAAGCTGCGTAAATCATTTAGTTTCTTTTTGTTAGGAAATATCTACCGGCGAGTTCGTGAATATCTGTTGATCTCCAAAACAGACCGCTGTCAACCGGCATTTACTATCGCGGCCCTAATGCATATTTTCGATCAGATGGAGGGGAGTCCGGCTGAAGCGACCCTAGAAGGGTTGGCCTTTACGACCGGGGGTGGCTCTTGCGGTAGACGTCCATCAGCTGGCCCAGGTTCAGATGAGTGTACTTCTGGGTCGTGGCCAGGCTTTCATGGCCCAGCAGCTCCTGGATGACCCGCAGGTCGGCGCCCCGGCTCAGGAGATGCGAGGCGAAGGAATGGCGGAACGAATGGGGGCTGATCTTCCTCTTGACGGCAGTCAGCCGGATGTACTTGTCCACAATCCTCTCCACCGACCGGGAGCTGATACGCCGGCCCTGGTAGTTCAGGAACAAGGCTTTCTCCCCGATCCTGTCCTGGACAAGATCCGGCCGGACTCGGAGGTATGCCGTCAAGCTCTCGCCGGCCATCCGGCCGAAAGGGACAAGCCGCTCTTTTTTCCCTTTGCCTCGAACGCGGATCAGCCGCTCTCGGAGGTTCGCGTCCTCCAGGTCGATGCCGACGAGCTCGCTGACCCGGATTCCGCTCGCGTAGAGAAGCTCGAGGATGGCTCTGTCCCTCAAGTCGAGAGGCTTCTCGGACGGCGGAACCTCGAGGAAACCGGCCATCTCTTCCTCGGAGAGAAACGAGGGGACGCGCTTCTCCTGCTTGGGGGTGGCCACCACCCTGGCGGGGTTCTCGGCGATCCACTTCTTCTTGACGGCGAACTGGAAGAACGAGCGGATGGCGGCGAGCTTGCGCGCCGACGAGCTTTTTTTAAGCTTCCGCTCGTGGAGCTGGGCCATGAACCCGCGAATCTGGACGTTGTCGACCTTCCGCAATGAGCCTCCCCCCTCGCCGATATAGTCGATAAACTGCCCGAGGTCGCTCCGGTAGCCGGAAATGGTGTGGACCGAGGCATTGCGCTCGTATCGCAGGTAAGCGAGAAACTCGCTAAGCTCGCGCCTCATCCTTTCCGCCCCCCGCCGGGTTCTCCCCTGTCCCGGCCGTCTCCTTGAACCCGCATTTCTCATTCCGGCAATAAACCGTGGTCCCGCTCTTCCGGACCTTGCGGAGCAGCACCGGCTGCCCGCACTGCGGGCAGGGACGATTCAGGGGCTCGTCCCAAGTCGCAAACCGGCACTTCGGGAAATGGCTGCAGCCGTAGAACACCTTTCCCCGCTTGGTCTTGCGTTCCAGGATCATCCCGCCGCAGCCGAGCGGGCAGGCGATCCCCGTCTCCTTATTCTCTGCTTTCGCCTTCTTGATGTATTTGCACTGAGGGTAGGTGGAGCAGGCGACGAAATATCCATACCGGCCCCTTTTCTGGACGAGCTGGGCGCCGCAGGTTGGGCAGAGTTCGTCCAGGCTTTTGGTCTCGGTTTTCCTCAGGCTCTCCTTGAACGTGCAGGCGGGATAGCCCGAGCAGGCCTTGAACCGGCCGAAGCGGCCGTCCCGGATGACTAAAGGCTTGCCGCAGCTCGGACATTTCTCTTCGATCGGGATCCCCTTGCCCTTGACGCTCTCGCTTTCGCCCGCCTTGGCCAGGTCGGCATTGAGGAGAGTGTAATACTGGCGCAGGTATTCCAGCCAGTCCTTCTCTCCCTCGCCGATTCTGTCGAGTTCCTCCTCCATCCGGGCCGTGAACTTGACCTCCATCAGGTTTGAGAAATGGGCTACCAGGTAATCGGTGACAAACATCCCCAGGTCGGTGGGGACGAACTTGCCCTTGTCCTTGATCACATAGGTGCGGTCCTGGAGGGTGGAGATGATCGGCGCATAGGTGCTGGGTCGGCCGATCCCCTTGGCCTCGAGCTCCTTGACCAGGCTTCCCTCGGTATAGCGGGGTGGCGGCTGGGTGAAGTTCTGCTTGGACTCGATGCCCAGGACACGGAGCGTCTCGCCCTTCTGAGCCTTGGGCAAGGTCTCCGTGTCTTTGTTGAGGCTCGGGTAGAGGGCGTAGTAGCCTTCGAACCGGACGACCTCGCCCTTAGCCTTGAACTGGTATCTTCCGGCCTGGATCGTGAAGTCCGTCTCCTCGACGACGGCCGGGCTCATCTGGGAGGCGATGAAGCGGTTCCAGATCAGGGTATAAAGGTCATGTTCGTCTTTCCTGAGATAGGGTTTGACTGCCGAGGGCGGCAGGTCCGGCGAGGTCGGCCGGATGGCCTCGTGGGCGTCCTGGGCCTTCCTTTTGTTCTTGAACACATGGGCGTGGGCAGGCACATAGTCCTTGGAATAGGTGGCTTCGATGCATTTTCTCGACCAGGCGAGGGCGCCCTCGGAGATGCGGACGGAGTCGGTGCGCATGTAGGTGATCAGGCCGACCAGCCCGCGCTCGCCGATCGGAAGTCCTTCATAGAGCTTCTGGGCGACGGCCATCGTCTTCTTGACGGGGAACTGGAGCAGGCGAAACCCGTCCTGCTGGAGAGTGCTCGTGATATAGGGGGGACCCGGGTGGCGCTGCTTCTCCTGGACCTTGACGTCCTCGAGGAGGAACGGCACCTGCTTGAGCTCCTCGACGACCGTCTGGGCCGTGGTGCCGTCGACGATCTTGGCCTTTTTTCCGTCCATCTTGACGAGGTTGGCCTTGAAGGGCGGCGGCTCGGCGGCCTCAAGTTGCGCCGCGATGGACCAGTATTCTTCGGCGACGAAGCTGCGGATCTCCTTCTCCCGCTCGCAGATCAGGCGCAGGGCGATGGACTGGACCCGGCCGGCGCTCAGCCCCTTGCCGATCTTCCTCCAGAGCAGCGGGCTGATAAGATAGCCGACGAGGCGGTCGAGGATCCGGCGCGTCTGCTGGGCTTTGATCTTGTCCTGGTCGATCGCCCCCTGGTGTTCGAACGCCTCCTCAACAGCCTTCTTGGTGATCTCGTTCAGGAGGACGCGCCGGATGTTAGGGTTGCAGTCCTCGAGGAGTGCGCTCAGGTGCCAGCAGATGGCCTCTCCCTCGCGGTCGGGGTCGGCGGCTAAGATCACCCTGGCCGCCTCTTTGGCCGCCTTCTGGAGCTCAGCCACGGTCTTCTTGCGGTCGGGGATGACGACATAGTGGGGCTCGAAATCGTGCTTGACGTCAACTCCCAGGCTGCTCTTAGGCAGGTCCCGGACGTGTCCCATCGACGCCTTGACGAGATAGTCCGGTCCCAGGTAGCGGTTGATGGTTTGCGCCTTGGCCGGCGATTCGACGATGACGAGTGCTTTCTGCATCTACAGACTCCTCTGAAAGAACTTCCCCGGCGCCTGGCGAACCAGGCCCTTGAGCTCCAGGTTAAGCAGGAGACCGAGCATCTCGGAAACGGAAGCGTCGGCCGCCTCGACGAGCTCGTCGATATGGACCGGCGTCTCGACACTGAGACGGTCGAAGACCCTTTTTTCATCCGGGCTCATCGCGGGCATCTTCTTCTTTTCCTCCGTCCGGCGAGAGAGAAACCTCTCCCGCAGTGGCGACGGCAACTCTTCTACCACATCTTCCCATGTTTCGACAAGCTTGGCCCCCGATTTGATCAGCCAGTTGGTCCCCCGGCTGAGGTCGGAAGTCAGGCTTCCCGGGACGGCCATGACGTCCCGGTTCTGCTCTAGAGACAGCCGCGCGGTGATGAGCGAGCCGCTCTGGCGGGTGGCCTCGACGACCACCGTGGCCAGGGAGAGCCCGCTGATGACTCTATTCCGGAGCGGGAAGTGGAACGGAAACGGCGGCATCTCGGGTGGGAACTCGGTGATGACCGCGCCATCCTCGGCGATCTTCCGGAAAAGGCCCCTGTTTTCCTGCGGATAGATATCGTCCAGGCCAGACCCCAAGACGGCAACGGTCTTCCCGGAGTCGAGCGCGCCCCAGTGGGCGATGGAATCGATGCCCCGGGCCAGGCCGCTGACCACGACCAGGCCGGAGGCGGCTAGGTCCTTGGCCAGCTTTTCAGCCGCGGCCCTCCCATACGGGGTCGGCCTGCGGGCGCCGACGACCGCGACCGAGGGCTCCTCCAGGACTTCCGGCCGTCCCGCTCCGTAGATGACGAACGGAGGGTCGAATATCTCCCTTAGGTTGGATGGATAATCCGAATCTTCGACAGTGAGCAGGAAATAGCCTTTTTTTGCGAGCCAGGAGATGGTGCGCGAGGCGCGTTCGATGAGCCGAGGGGAAGTTAGGGCCACTGCCTTCTGCTCCTCCACCCCCAGGCCCGTGAGCTCTTTCGAGGACGCCCGGAAAATATTTTCCAGGTCGGGGAAATGAGCCAAAACTTTCTGGGCCGCCCTCAAGCTGTCGGACAGGACCAGGTTTAGCGCCACCCAAAGAGTTCTTCTATCTTCTTCCATCGATTGGCAAGGCTTTCCCGGGAATCTCATCCCGGCGGTCACTCCTTTACCCTGGACGATCAGGCCTGAATGCTTTTTCTCACTCCTTCCCGATCATGTCCTTGCGGCACGCGGAGAATCCCCCCTCCGGTCTATGGAGTTGACATAGATTAATCCCCTTCTCTATGTCAATATAACCTATTTCGAAATGGCCTCGACCCGGGTCAGCGGCAATAGTGCGGCGGCAGGGCGAAGACAGGAAGCTCAGTGTGGGAGATGACTTTTTCGGTCGTGCTCCCCAGGAAAAACCGGCCCAGGCCGCGGGCGCAGGTGGCCATGACGATGAGGTCAAAGCGGTGCTCGCGGGAATACTCGTCGATCCCGGCGGCCGCGGTGACCGCCCGGGTCACATCCTTGGAAACCGCGATTCCCTTTTTGCCCTGATGCGCCCGTTTCTGGAACTTGATCAGGGCGGTTTGAAACATGTGGTCCACCATCCTGAACTCGTGCCCATAGAGCTCGAGGACATAGAGAAAAGTCAGGGAAGCGCCGAACCCCTTGGCCAGCTCCCAGGCGAATTCCCGCTCGGCGTCCTCTTCCTTGGTGAAATCCGTCGGGACGAGGATTTTTTTGATCCCTACGGGCGGCTTCCCTTTTTTCGTCATCAGCACCGGGACCGGAGAGTGCCGGAGGACATGATTGGCCACGCTGCCGATGAGAACCCTTTCGAGCATGGATTGTCCTTTCTTTCCCATGACGACGAGGTCGGCCTTCTCCTTCTCGACGGTTTCGACGATCTTCTTGGCGGCTGAGCCTTCGGCCACAACGACTTTTTTGAAGGTGAGGCCTCTCTTCTTCTCGACGGCCCGGAGTTGGGCTCGGGCTTTCTTGTTCACTTCCGCCATCCGGCCCGAAAGCTCCTGTATAATGATCGGCGAATCGGCATAGAACGCCGGCGCTAGGTCGGGGACCACGTGGAGCGCGGTGATCCGGGCGGAAAAGGCCTTGGCGAAGAGGCCCGCATAGAGAAGCGCCTCGTGCCCCTCAGGGGAAAAATCCGTCGGCCAGAGGATATTCTTGATGAACCCTGCCATGTCTTGCCTCCTTTCTCTATTCAATAAGAAGGAAAACGCCCGCTGGGCTTAACCAATATAAGCGCTCTCGAAAAAAAAGACAACCAAGAATAAAGGGCCGAAAGGACTCTGGTCTCGATTTAGGTAAATTCTCGGGGAAAAATCAAGGGGGCTGGCTGAACTACCTTCCCAGGAGGATCGAGCTGCCGGTAAAGAAGGTTCCGGCCACGGCGGCCGTCATCAGGCCGACCAGGGTCGCCGCGAGCAAGGCCCTAAACCCGAGTCGGGATAGGTCTTTGTACCGGCTCGGCGCGAGCGCCCCGATCCCCCCGATGAAAATGGCCAGAGAGGCCACGTGAGCGAAACCGCAGATCGCGTAAGAGCCGATCAAGGCTGACCGGGGAGACTGGAGCGCGCCTTGCGCCAGGAGCTGGGAGAGATGCTGAAAAGAGGCCACTTCTGTGGCCACCGTCCGCTCGCCGATCACTTTGGCGATCGAGAGAGCATCGGACGGAGGGACGCCGAGGACGATGGTGAACGGGTAGAACAGGTAGCCCAAGAACGTCCGGAAAGACCAGTCCAGGTTCCAGCCGAACCAGCTGTTGAGATATCCTCCGCCCCAGCCGAGGATGAGGTCGAGCAGGGCCAGGAGGCCGAGGAAGGCCAGGAGAAGGGTGATGATCCCGCCCAGGAGCTGCAGCCCGTTCTTGGCACCGTTGATGATGGCCAGGATAAGGTTTTCCTCTTTATCGTAATGGGGCTTGATATCGAGGCCCAGCGTTTCGGGCGCTTCCGTCTCCGGCATCAGGAGCTTGGATATGACGAGGGTTGCGGGCGCGGCGAGGAGGGATGCAGAAACCAGGTGGCCGGCGATGGCCGGGATCTCCTTCTGCAGCAGAAAGACATAGATGGCCAGGACGGTCGAGGCGATCGTGGACATCCCGGCGGTGAGGATGGTGGTCAACTCCGAGCGGGTCATCTTGGCCAGGTGCGGCCGGACGACGAGCGACGATTCAACGCCGACAAAGATCTCACTCGAGACACAGAGCGACTCCGCGCCGCTGACCCTCATCAGCTTGGTAAACACCCGGGCGAAAAGCCGGATGAAAAAGGGCATCACTCCCAAATAATAAAGGGCGCCGATCAGGGCGGCGAAGAAGATGATCGTCGAGAGTCCCTGGAAGGCCAGGATTGATCCCAGTGACGTCTCTCCCGCTTCGTTGGTCGTCCCCGGAGGCAGGGCCAGCCGTCCAAAGACGAAGCGCGTCCCGGCCGTGGCGCTGCCGAGGAGCGTGACCACGACCCTGTTCACGAAGAGGAAGAATTTCGTGCCCGCCGGGACGACGAAGACAAAGAAGGCAAACATGAATTGAAGCCCTATCCCCCAGCCGACGACCCGCCAATTGACCACCTTTCGGTTGGCGGAGAGAAGCCAGGCGAACCCGGCGATGAGGAAGATCCCGAGGAAACTGACAAGGTTGTAGATGGTCATGAGCCTTCCGTTGGGCTGGCCAAATTCACCTGCCCGGCTCCAGGGCGACCAGCTTGATCCGGGATCTCGCACCCCGGACGATCCGGATGCGGGAAGCGGGCAGGCCGAAATGGTCGGCCAGGGCCGCCACGACCTCCCTGTTGGCTTCTCCCTTTTCCGGAGGAGCCAGCACATGTACCTTGTATTCACCCTCGCCGAGCTTCTCGACTTTGATTGTCCGGGAACCCGGATGGGCTCGGACGGTCAGAAGCTCTTTGCGGGCTTCGCTTTCTCTCTTCATGAAAAACCGCGTCTGTCTCAGAAGCTGACCTCCACGCCCCGGAGGAGCCGGTGGGCATAGAGGGCCAGGGAGTTGACCAAGACACCGTCGAGGAAAACGATCAACAGTCCGACGATGATCGGGCTGATGTCCAGGCCGCCCAGCCTGGCCGGAGGGACCAGCCGGCGGACGGGCCGGAGCACGGGCTCGGTCAACCGGTAGAGGAGTCTCCCGGCCTGATACAGGGAGGGAATATAGACCCAAGAAAAAAACGCCCGAAGGATGATGATCCAGAGATAGACCGTCAGGACGATGTGAAGGGTTTTAGCCAGGGCCGCCAGGGTGTTGCCCAGGAGGATCACTTCACCGTCTCAGCGCAGGATATCTTTGTAGCGATCGAAAAGCTCCTTGAGCTTCTCCCGGGAGATGATGTACCCGCTCAGATACATGGAGAGGGTTGTGCGCATGGGGTCGTTGGACTTGATCAGGATGTATTCACGGACGACACCGGTTTTATTTTGGATGGGAATCCGGACCTCGACCGTGACCTCCTTCCTGGCCGCGATTTTCAGAGGGACTGAAACCGGCTTGCCGCCGCTCGCAAACGTCGCGCTCCGGTGGTTGAACTCGACCCTCAACTCGAGCTCGCCCTTGTTCATGAGCTTGAGGTTGGCCTTGACCTCCTCGCCCTCGACCACTAGACCGGCGTCGTAGTTGTATGGGTCGAGGTCGATCTTGGGAGAAGGCGGGATCTCGATGTCCGCTGCGACCTCGAGCTGCCTGTGCGACTCGCCCGGATCGTTGGAGTCCACATAGACCAGCTTGTTGACCGGGCCGCCGTAGCCCCGGGTGTCGAACTTGATCTCGATCCGGCCCTCTTTTCCCGGAGGGATCTTGTCGGCGGAGACGAGGGCGGCTGTGCAGCCGCACGAGGTGGAGACTTTCTGGATGACCAGGGTCGCGTCCCCCTCGTTAATGAAGACGAACTCATGGGACAGGACCTCGCCCTGTTTGACCTTGCCGAAGTTCCAGGCGGTCTCCTTGAACTTGATTTTGGGCTGGCCGGCCGCCAGGGACGCATCCACGACCAGCAGGGCGCCCACTAGGACCATGGTGGCAAACGCTAGCCTATCAATATGATGCCTGTTCATAGCTCCTCCTCGCTTTCAAAAAAATGTACACCTTTTCTCTAGTTTTAGCAAGCGTTTCCTATGGCCACCACAAGCCATGTTTTCAGCGATAATCATGATGAGCCATTTGGGAATGTCAGCGCTCCCGCTCAGGTTCTTAACGCCGTTCCCGAAACGTTTTTCTCGGCGCTGCGGAACTCCGCGTGATAAATCGAGCCGCCAGGTGTTTGTTGTCTCCATTCTAACCCGCATCCGTATGATCTCCACATGCTCAGACAGTCCTCCCGGCCGCAAGAGCGGCTTCCCTCTAAAAACGCTTCGGGAAGGCTGAACCTGAGAGGTCGCTTCTCCATCCCCAAATGGCTCATCCATTGAATCCATCCGTACTCGCCGCAAAAGGAACTTGCCATCCGTTCAAAAGTGCAACCTTCCCCCGTGATCCGACGTAAACTTAAATGGGCGCGCCCTCAGGATCACGACTTCATTGATGGGCGCGACTAAAGGATATATAATCTTAAGGACGCAGGGGAAAACAGAGCGAATGACCCAAAGAAGAAAGGCCCTGTTCCTTACCAAGATTATCTTGATCTTTGTCATCATGATTTTAGTCGGGGCGATGGCCGTCTGGGGCGGCGGGATCAAGCTCCGGGTGACGGCCGAGCAGGCGAATATCCGCGAAAAGCCCGACATCATGAGTGCCATCCTCCAGCAGCTTCCCGAAGGGGCGACCCTCGAGGCCGAAAGAAAAGAGGGCGAGTGGTTCGCGGTCCTGGTGGAAAAGCAGGAGGGCGGTTTCATCCTCGGCTATGTTCATGAGAGCCTGGTCATGGTCATGGAGGAAGCCCCTCCAGAGCAGCCCCAACAGAGAGAGCAGGTCGAAGAACAAGGACAGGCTGTCGTTAAACCCGTCGAGAAAAAAAGAGAGGAAAAAAGAGAACGGTTGAACCTGGCCTTCTGGCTCGGCAGCCGGCACGCCGCGGTTGGTGACCTCAACGACGGAGCCGAAGGGTTGGCTCGCTACTATGAATCCCGGCTCGCCGCCGCCGGCGATGGTGAGGTCGAGGCCCTCCACTCCGGCTATCTTCTCGGCGCCGAACTCCGGATCCCCCTGGCCTCCGGTTTCTATCTTGCCCTCGGAGCCGAGTATTCCTCCGGAGAGGCCTCGAGCTCCGTCGCCTACAAAGAGGGTTCCTCGGAAGCTCTATACTCCACCAAGCCCTGGCTCCGGACAATCCCCATCAGCCTCGCTCTTCTCTATTATCCGCTGCGTTTTCTCTATCTGAAGGCCGGCCTCGACTATTCCTTTGCCCGCTGCGCCTATTTCTACCGCTTCAGCACCCCCGACCCGTTTGAGCAGACCGAGTCATGGCAGGAATGGACGGGCAAAGCAAGCTCCTCGGGGTTCGGGTACCAGCTCGGACTCGGCCTGGAATGGCCGCTCGGATCCCGTATCTCCCTGATCGCCGAGGCGGCCTTTCGGCACGGCCGGCTGAACGACCTCGAGGGTGAGGACTTCTACCAGGAATCGACCAACTACCAGTCGCACGAGCAGGGAACGCTTTATCGCATCCGAGCCACCGCGGGCGGACCGGAGACCTTTCCTCTGGTCTTCATCCGGGACAGGGAGCCGACCGAGGCCGGTGTAGTGGATGTCCGAAAGGCCGAGCTCGACCTCTCCGGCTACAGCCTGAGATTGGGGCTTAAGGTCCGCTTCTAAATCTTTTTTAGAAGGGCGATGTGATGGGCATGGACCCCGCGGAACAGGGGGAAGACACGGACCACTCGGAATCCGGCCCCCGTCGCCTCCTCCTCAAACTCCCGGCCGGTGATCATCTTGATGCGGGTCTTGCTCCGCTTAACCCGGCGGCGGAGCGCCCGCTGAGCCTGATGCAGTACGTTGGCCCGGTAGAAAGATAGGATGAGCCATCCGGAACCGGCGCGGGCGAACTCGCCGAGTGCGGCCCGCCTCTCTTCCGGGCGATGGAGATGATGGAAGAAGCGCAGGGAGAAGACGAGCGGGAAGGCGCCGTCGCGGACAGGCAGGCCTTGAGTTACATTGGCGACTATTCCTATCGGATTAGGGGAAATCGGGTCTTTGGCGCGCGCCCGCCTGACCATGGCCAGCGACAGGTCACAGCTCACCGGACGATAGCCGGCCTCGAGCAGGAGCCCGGAAAAACGGCCGTAGCCGCAGGGAGCATCCAGGGCGAACACCCGGAGCCCGGCCGTCGGCTCAGCCCCCACGAGCCCCAGCATCTTCTTCAGGATCCGGACTTCCCGGCGATGGACGACCCTCTGGTCAACGCCCCGGTACCGCCGGCGCTCGTAATCCGCGACCTCATGCTCCTGGAAAGGGACCTTAGCTCGTAAAAACATACTGGGGCCTCTCCTCGATCCGGACTCTGGCCGAGCCGTCCGGCCGCTCCTCTCCGTCCCGGCCGATGATCAGACGGGGGGCTGGGATGAATTCATGATCGACAGTCCCCTGCCTTGTCCAACAGACCGCGAATTCACGGCCCTCTTTTCGGAACAGATAAATCTCGGCCCCGGCATCCAGCGCTTTCCCCTCGAAGCGGCTTCCCTCGAGAAGCCGGGCCATTTGCCGGAGGGCGAAATAGCCGGGCCGCTTCCTCCACTCCGGGCCGCGGCTGTCGATGAGGCCATAGCCGGGCGCCACTAGCTGCCACCAGTAGATCCGCTCGACGAACCCGCTGGCCAGGCAGATGACGAAATAGCGGACCAGATAGTTCGCCTGTTCTTCCTCACTGACGCAGGGCGTGCCGGGCGCGGGGGAATATTCCCCGGCGCCTTCGAGCGGCCAGTTCATCTCGGTGATCCAGCAGGCCTTGGGCTCACGGCACGAAGCATCTACGATCGCCTTCCAGAGGGCCACCTTCTTGGCCGTGGTCCAGCCGAATTGGGCGTTCTCGGGCGCGCCGGTGCGGTCAACGTAGAGCAGAGAGCTCACCTTGTCGAAGGCGACCGCCCGGAGCGTCGGAGGGTAGAGATGGAATTCGAAATCGATCACGGCGGGCCCGACAAGCCGGGCGCCGTGCTGCTCGGCCAGCGGGACGGCCGCTTTGGCCAGAGCGATATACTCCCGGTGGTCCCAGACTCCCCACTTGGTCCTGTTCCAGGCATGCCCGACCTCGAAATGAGAGCAGAGGGAGGAGAATCCCGAAAAGACATCGTCCAGGAAGCCAGTCCAGGAGGCCGGCTCGAGGACGTCGTCTCTGCGCTGGAGCAAAGCCCCGACGACATCGAGTCCCTCGCGGCGGAGTAGCCGGATGAACGTTTCATAGCGTAGAAGTTCACCCCTCTCCCAAGAGGGAATCCTAACCAGCGTCTGCCGGATGCCGGCGGCCTTTAGGGACCCCACGACCTCCTCGTTCCGCGCCCCGGCGGGCGAACAGGAGACGGCGAACGGAGTCCCGATCTCAACGGGCTTCCGGTGCATCATCTTCATGTACCGCCGGTAGCGGCGGAGGGCGGGGATGGCGAGCACGGAGTTGGCGGCCGCCAAGCCAAGGTAGCTCCCCGCGCGTTTGAAGTGGTGGCGGAGGCGTTCCCGGCGCGGGGCGACGTTATGCGGTTGGTCGGCGAAGTCGTTCCAGGCGAAAGGGAAGGTCATGCTACTGGATCCTCAGGAAACGGGCGATTTGCCGCAGGCGCAGTTTTTTCTTCAAGCTCACATAGCCTGCAAAAACGACTTTGTTCATTCTATACCAAAACCAGTGCGCTTTCCGCAGCCGTTTCTCCCCGAAATATCTCCTCAGGAAATATCTCTGGGAGGCCGGGGGGACCCCGAGACGGATGAGGTTCTTCGAACGACGAAATCCTCCCAGCTTCTTGTGGATGCGAATCCGGTTCGTGTCGAGAAGATAAAAAAGGGTGCGGCCCGAATCATCCTTCTTGACCAGGATGTTGCCGTCCGAGAGGTCCCGGTGGAGGACGCCGCGGTCATGGCATTGAGAAAGGAATCCAGCCAGCTCGGACAGGAGCGGCTCGAGGTCGGCCGCCGGGAGACTCCGGAAAAGGCCACGAATTTCCTCAGCGCCGTCGATCCTGGCGGCGAAGAAGAAACTGCTCTCGACTAGGCCGCGCCTCCTCTTTTCCAGGTAGCCCGCGGGTGAAACGGTCCCCAGGGCTCGCTGTTTCAACGCCAAGGCCCCTCGCCAGGCCCTAGCTGCTTTGGAGGGCTGGATGAGAGATTTGATCCGGACAAGACCGCGCGAGGAGAACTCCTTGACCACGATGTCCCGGTTCAACCCTGAGGACAGGAGGATCCGGACCGTCCCGACGCGGTTCCTCTTGTCGAGGAGAAGCTCGGCGTCCGAGCGGGCCCAGAGTTTCTCCGGACGGGCGATGGCATCGACGAAAAGCGGGTCATCATATTCCGCACCGATCTCGCCCCGGTAGGCCCCGAGGTCAAGGCGGCGGGTCTCTTTCTTCTCGTTTCCGCTCGACATCATTCCCCGGAATCCCTATTCGCCGTTTTCTCCAGGATGTCCCTCAGGACCGCACCCAGGGCTTTCGGATGATATTTCTGCCAGACTGTTTCTTGGCCTTTTTGAGCAATCCCTTCGCGCAGCGCCGGATCCCTCTTCAGCTCGAGAATGGCTTCAGCCAGGCTGCGGGGGTCTTTTTTGCGGCAGAGAAGGATGTTCTTCCGGTCGATGAAAAACTCCTCGACAGCCGGCGTGCGGGCCGTGATCACGGGTTTGCCCAAGGCCATCGCCTGGAAGACCTTGTGGGGGACGACGCGATCAGCCTTCTCTGTCCGGCCGAAGATCCCGAGGCAGACGTCCGCTGTCCGGGCGACCCTCTCCGCCAGATCACTCTGGCTCAGCCAGCCTTCGAATACGACATTGGCCAGCCCATACCCTGCGGCCCTGGACTGCGTGAAGCGAAGAGTCTGGCCGGAGCCGATGAAACAAAAACGCACAGTCCGGTCAGCCTCAGAGACCAGGCGAGCCGCCTCGATGACGTCATCGGCCCCATGAAGGGGGAGGAAGGACCCGAAAAAAAGGACCGTGAACGGTGCCGCTGCGGCCTGATCGGCGGACCGCAAGCTCCCCAAGGCCTTTGAGAAGACCCGGTCGTCGAACCCGACCGGGAGGACGCCAATCTTCAGCGGGTCGATCCCGAACTCGCGACAGTAATAATCCTTATGAGTTTGGGTGTCGGCGATAAGGAAGTCGGAAGACCGAAAGGCCAAGCGATCGATAGAACTGTTCCACCAGGCCGAAGGCGACCCCTCGGGCTTTCTCCGCCAGTCCAGGATCTTGGTCTCGTAGCGGGAGGCCAGCGGATCGAAGACGACGCGATGTGAGGTCAGTCGGCCCAGCAGGCGGGCCAACGGAACGTCCTTCTGGGCGAACTCGGGAACGAACAGAAAGGCGGGCGACGAGGACTGTGTTTTCGGGCGTCCAAGCCAGCGGCGCAAGAGTGCGGGATGGCGGATCCAGAACCGGCGGCCCGGTCGGACCCGGCACTCCGAGACCCGGACGCCGTTGAGCTCCAGCCCGCGACGAAGCACCGCATTGCGAGGATACTCGGGATCATACCCGCCAAAGAAAATAACGTCCATCTTTCTCCCCCAGCAAAATAAACCACTGGGCGGTTTTTTTCAATGCCTAGATCAGCCCGTCTCCAAATCAATGGTAACCATAGCCGATTGTAGGGAGTGGCTGGCGTGCGGTTGACGATCGCCGGAAATCTGGTATAAGATAGCGGCGCCGACAACTTTCAGGAGGCCGCCATGGCGCTTGACCCCGAGCTCCTCAAGATTCTCGCCTGCCCTCTGTGCAAGACGGAAGTGAGACTGACCGCCGATGAGAAGGGCCTGAAGTGCCTCCGCTGCTACCGCGTCTACCGTATCGAGGACGACATTCCGGTCATGCTGATCGACGAGGCCTCCATTGAACCGGAAAGACCCACCAAAGATTAGCGCCGACTCCACCCGGAAGATTCTCCTCATCCGTCTCCGCCGCATCGGCGACATCATCATGACGACGCCGGCCGTCGCGGCTCTGAAGCGGGCCCTTCCCTATGCCTCCCTCACTTATATCGTCGAAGAGCCCTACCGCTGTCTCGTCGAGGGAAACCCGGACATCGACAAAATCTTCCTGATCCCGCCCCGTCAAGGCGCTCTTTCCTTTCTGAGTCTTATCCGTCGGATCCGGCGCGAGAAGTTCGATACCGTCATCGATTTTCACGGCGGCCCGAGGGCCTCCCGCATCGCCTGGCTCACTCGAGCCCCGCTCAAGGTCGGTTATGAGCTTAAACACAAGGGATTCATCTACAACATCCGCGTGCCGCGCAGCCGCGAAGGCGCTCCCATCCACAGCGTCGAGAACCACCTCAACCTGGTCCGGGCTGCGGGCATCGAAGTCAATGAGCCCTGGCCCCGACTGACCCTGCCGGGGGCCAGGAAAGAAGAGACAGAAAGGATCGATAAGCTCTGGGCAAACCATAGGCTCCATGGTGCAAAAGTCGTCGTCCTCCACGTCGGTGCAGGCAATGAGTTTCGTGACTGGGGCGCCCAAAATCTCGGTGCACTGGCCGAGCGGTTGGCCGGGATGCCGGGAGTCCGGGTGGTCCTCGTCGGTTCCGGACAGGACATCTCCCGAGCCGAGGAAATCCGGAAAGCGAATCCGCCCTCGATTCTATCGCTCGCCAGCGAGCTCAACCTGATCGAACTCCGGGAGGTCATCGCCAAGTCCTCCCTATTCGTCGGCCCGGACAGTGGCCCGATGCACATCGCAGCGAGTACAGCGACGCCGATCGTCGCCCTCTTCGGCCCCACCCTTCCTGCCCACTTCTCGCCCTGGCAGGCCCGAACGACCCTGATCGAAAAGCCGCTGGACTGCCGTCCCTGCAAGCAGAGGCGCTGTGTGACCGAGGACTTCCGCTGCCTCCAAAGCATCACAGTCGACGAGGTCCTCAGGGCCTGCCGGCAATACCTGTAGGCTTGAATTCAGACCCGCCGTAGGCTAAGCTAGTCACTAGGATTTCTATGGAACTCCTTAATAATCAAAGAGAAAAGAGCTCGTGGCCGACACTCCTGGCCCTCTCGCTCGCCGGCTGCCTGCTTTTCTCTCTTGTCTCCATTACGCTCATGGAGAGCTTCCTGGGTTTGGCTTTCTTGTTCTGGCTCGTCGCCCTATTCCGGCGCGAGACCGAGCTTGCACTGCCTGGATTCTTCTGGCCTTTGCTTGTCTATGCGGTCCTGTCGATCATCGTCTGCTTCTTTTCGGTTAACCCGGCGGTCAGCTTCAAGGACGCCCGTGAGCTCCTCCTCTATCTTGTTGTCCCCATCACCATGAGCGCGGTGCTGTCCCGGCGCGGCCGTTCCTGGACGACCTTCGCCCTCCTGGCTTCCGGCCTCCTGAGTTCACTCTATTCCCTCGGCTACTTTATCTTCAAGTCCCAGCCCGGTGAGCGCATCCAGGGTTTCATGGGGCATTACATGACCCAGGCGGGCCTTCTCCTTCTCTTCATCTGCGCGGCCCTGAGCTTCCTTCTCTTTCTCAGAGATAGGACGAGATGGCTTTGGGGGATCGCCTTTATCATGGCCGCCGCCTCCCTCGCCCTGACCCTCACCCGGAGCGCCTGGATCGGGCTGGTCGTCGCCGGCGCCTTCATCCTCTTCCTCTACAGGCCCAAGGCTCTCCTCCTGGTCCCGGCCGTCATCGCCCTTTTCTTGCTCGCCAGTCCCCAGCCGATGAAACGCCGCGCCCTGAGCATCTTCAGCTTGCACAACTATGTCAATAAGCAAAGGATCGAATACCTCAAGGCGGGCTGGAAGATCATCCGGGAGTTTCCTCTTCACGGCACCGGCCCGGACACGGTGGACATGGTCTTCCAGAACCCAAAGTACGGCCTCTCCGAGGTCAGTCGCCAGAACGTCCACCTTCACAACAACCTCATCCAGATCGCCGCCGAACGGGGAGTCCCCACCCTCTTGGCCTGGATTTCCTTCATCGTCTGGGCATTCTACTCCCTTCTCAAACGCCTAAGAAATAAAGGTTCTCCTGTTTTCCCCCATGCGGCCGCGGCCGCCGCCGCATTGCTGGCTCTCTTCACGGCCGGCCTCTTCGAATATAACTTCGCCGATTCGGAGATCGCCGTCCTCTTCCTCTATCTCATCAGCGTGCCTTTTGCCTTGCTAAAGAAGGCAGAGCAATGAAGACCAGGTCGTGGAAAAAACGCCTTTTCGCCGGCTCTATTTTTCTCCTTGGTTTGTATGTCCTCTGGTTCGGCTCGATTCTGCTCAGGCAGCGGGCCCGCAGGGAGATGCCGGCCGAAAAAAGGCCTTCTACTCATGAGATTCAAGGGGTCTATCACATTCACACCACCTTTTCGGACGGATGGAAGCCGCTGGAGAAGGTCGCAGCCGCAGCCTCCCGGCAGCATCTGGATTTCATCATCCTGACCGACCACGGCAACCCCAACCGGGCATCTCTGGCCAGCCAGGGATGGAAAGGGGATCTCCTCGTCCTTGCAGGAAGCGAACTCTCAGTGAGCCGGGGACACCTGGTCGCTTTGGATTTCCGACCGCCGGACGGAACATTCGCCCAAAACGCCGAGGAGGCGGTCCGGGAGGTCGCCGCTGAGGGCGGGTTTACGGTCATCGCCCATCCTTTCTCCAAGACCAGGTGGTCCTGGGGAGAGGTCGCCGGATACGCCGGGATCGAGATCGCCGATTCCGATTCCATGATCAAGCGAAACTTCTTGCGAGCGATCCCCTATCTCCCCGCTCTTCTTCTCAGCCCACGGATTTTCCTGCTCAAAACGCTCAAGCGGCCTTCGCAGAGCCTCAGAAAGTGGGACGAGATGGGCGCGAAGCAGGCCGTTTATGGCTACTTCAGTGCCGATGCCCATCTGGCCTACGATACTCTCTTCTCCTGCTTCAGGCTTCACGTGTTCCTCGGAGAGCCTTTGGCCGGGGAGTTCGAGCAGGCCAGAGCTCAGGTCTTCAACTCGCTCCGCCGGGGAGCTTTTTATTGCGCGGTCGATTCCGCCCGTCCGGCCGGTGGGTTCACCTTTTGGGCGGAGAGCCGAGGGAGCCGTTTCCCCATGGGGAGCGCCGTTCCCCTCGCTTCGTCACCACGAGTGCAGCTTCGGGCCGAGGCGGCCTTTCCCTTTGCGGTTCAAACTCGCCTCCTCCGGGACGGAGAAGTCGTGCTGCGCTCGGAAGGACCGGCAATCTCATTCCCCTCAGAGGGGCCCGGCGCGTATCGGATAGAGATTTATCTCCTGGGACGATCCCCTCTTGCCCGGGATTTTCCCTGGATCATTTCCAATCCCATTTATATTAGAGAGGATGGACCGTGAAAACTCCGACTTTTGATCCCGAAAAGATCGCCCGCCTGATCCGCAAGTTCAGGACCAGGAGAGTTCTCGTCCTGGGGGACCTGATGCTCGACCGGTACATCTGGGGCGTGGTCTCCCGGATATCCCCGGAGGCTCCCGTCCCGGTGGTGGAAGTCAAGAAAGACTCCCTCTGCCTCGGCGGGGCGGGCAACGTCGCCCAGAACCTAAGCAGCCTCGGTGCCAAGCCCTTTCTTACCGGTGTCGTCGGGGACGATCCGGAGGGACGCTGGGTCCGGGATAACGCTGCCGACAGCCGGGGCGTCTTCGTCGACAAATCGCGCCCGACAACGGTCAAGACCAGGATCATCGCTCACCAACAGCAGGTTGTGCGCGTGGACTTCGAACAGAAGGGCACCCTGTCGGCCGAACTCGAGGACAAGATCTTGGGCTTCATCCAGAGCGAAAAATACGACGGCCTTCTCGTCTCCGACTACAACAAGGGCATCGTCAATCCCTCCCTCATGGCCAAGGCGCTTCCCCTGGCCAAGGAGAGACGAATCCCGGTCTTTGTCGACCCCAAAGTCCCCCATTTCCGCCTCTACTCCCCCATCACCCTGATCACTCCCAATCATGTCGAGGCGGAGAAGATCGTCGGCCACGGATGCTATACCGATGCCGAGGTCGAGAGGGCGGGCGCAGAGATTCTTTCCCTGATCTCGAGCCGCTATCTGATCATCAAGCGTGGAGAGCAGGGCATGGCGGTCTTCGAACAGGGAAAGCGGCCCCTCCACATCCCGACGGTGGCCCGGGAGGTTTTTGATGTTACCGGGGCCGGCGACACCGTCATCGCCGCCGCCACCCTGGCCCTCCTCGCCGGCGCCACGATCGGGGAGGCCGCCCGGATTGCCAACGCCGCAGCCGGGATCGTCGTGGGGAAGATCGGAACCGCCACCGTAACGCCTGAAGAACTCAAGACGGCATTGGCGGAAAGTTGAGATAAGCATTATAATAAAAAGAGATGTGCGGCGTCATCGGCCTGTTCGGTAACGCGGATATCATTCGCGATATCTACCAGGGCCTGCTGTCCATCCAGCACAGGGGCCAGGACTCCGCCGGCATCATCACCTACAGCGGCCGCTTCCACACGAAAAAGGGGAACGGCCTCGTCCAGGATATCTTCACACCGGAAAACCTCGAGCGCTTGAAGGGGCCGATTGGGATCGGGCATACCCGTTATCCGACCATCGGCGGCGGCCCGGGCGACGACGCCCAGCCCTTCCTGGTGAACTCGCCTTTCGGCATCGTGATGGCTCACAACGGCAACGTCATCAACTACCGGCAGCTCAAGAAGGACCTCTTCGAAAAATACCACCGCCTGCTCAACTCCGACAACGATGTCGAGGCTGTCCTCAACGTCTTCGCCGAGGAGCTGGCCGCCCAGCGGACCAAGCGGCTTACGCCCCAGAACGTCTACAAAGCGGTCGAGGGCGTCTACAAGCAGGTCAAAGGCAGCTACTCGGTCATCGCCTATGTCGCCGAGCAGGGGATGGTTGCCTTCCGCGACCCCTATGGGATCAAACCCCTGGTCTACGGGATCCGCCGCGACGGCCTGATTCCCTCCTACGCCTTTGCCTCCGAGAGCGTGGCCTTGAACATCATGGGCTTCTCCGAGATCCGGAATGTCGAGGCGGGCGAGGCCATCTACCTCGACCAGGGCCGGACGCTCCACCGCCGCCGGGTCGCCCACTGCCCCCACTCGCCCTGTCTCTTCGAATGGGTTTATTTCGCACGGCCGGATTCCTTCATCGACAACGTCAACGTCTATCTCTGCCGGGTCGAGCTCGGTAGGCTCCTGGCAGAGGAGGTTCGTAAACAGGACCTCAAGATCGATGTCGTCGTCCCGGTGCCGGATTCGGCCCGCGACGCCGCCATCGAGATCGCCCGCGGCCTCAACCTCAAGTACCGGGAAGCGCTGGTCAAGAACCGCTACATCGGCCGCACCTTCATCATGCCGGCCGAGGAGAAGCGCCGGAGTTCGGTGCGCATGAAGCTCAACCCCATCGCCTCGGAGTTCAAGGGCAAGAACGTCCTGCTCGTGGACGACAGCATCGTCCGCGGCAACACGTCGCGGGCCATCGTCGAGCTGGTCCGGGAGTGCGGCGCCAAGAAGGTCTATTTTGCGATCTATTCGCCGCCCCTGCGGTATCCCTGCGTCTACGGGATCGACATGCAGACGCGGACGGAGTTTGTCGCCCGCAACGCCGATGCCGGCCAAGTCGCCAAAAAGATCGGCGCCGATAAGGTCATCTACCAGACGCTGGAGAACTTGAAAGCGGCCGTCCGTACTGGAAATCCCAAGCTCACCCATTTTTGTGCGGCCTGCTTCGACGGCATCTACCCGACGGGCGACGTAACCCCGGAGATCCTCAAGGAGATCGAGGAGGAGAGGCACGACGCCCAGGGCAGGCAGATGGAACTCAATATCTAGGGGCGGACGCGCCAGTAGTCGAGGAGCTCGGCCAGCGTCGTCTCGAGCGGTACCTGCGGCTCCCAACCCGTTTCCGCTTTGATCTTGCGGTTATCGCCGACGAGATAGGGTATGTCCACTTTCCTCAGCTTTTCCGGATCCTGCTCGACTCGCACGTCCTTCGACGCAGAAGAAATGAGGATTTCCAGGATCTCGCGCAGGGCGACACCCCGGCCGCGGCAGACGTTATAGACCTCCCCTTTCCTCCCTTTCTGAGCAAGCAGGATATAGGCGCGGACGGTGTCGCGGACATCCGTGAAGTCTCGCTGCGCCTCTAGGTTGCCGACCCGGATGACCGGTTCCTGGCTGCCGCGCTCGATCTGGATGACCTGCCGCGCCCAGTCCGAGCAGACGAAGTCGGAACTCTGCCCCGGGCCGGTATGAGGGAAGGGCCGGACGATGACGATGTCCAGGCCTTCCCAGCGGCTGTAAAATCCAGCCATGAGCTCGCCGTTGAACTTGGTCAAAGCGTAGGGGCTGGCCAGGTGGAAGGGGTCATCCTCGGCAAAGGCCTTGGGCGCGGTCCCCTTATTCCCGGGAGAGAAGCCATAGATGTCGGAAGAGCTGACAAAGAGAACCCGGGCCCCGGGCGCGAACTTTTTGAGGGCTTCGAAGAGATGGAAAGTCCCTATGACGTTCGTCTCCAGGGTTTCCTTTTTTCTCGCCCAGGAGTAGCGGACGTTGGAGACGGCCGCCAGATGAAAGACCCACTGCGGCTGGGCCTGCCTGACGGCTTCGAAGACGTCCCGCTCGGAGCGCAGGTCGAGGTGGAGGATGTTCATCTCGTCCGGATGGGGAGGTTGGGGATAAGCGGTGCCATAGACGATGTTCTCCAAGGGGGGCAGTGAGGCCATCAGGTGCCGCCCGGCGAACCCGGTGGCACCGGTGATGAAAACCCGCCTCTTGATCATCTTTTCAAGTTCGTTCCCGCCAGTAGTTAAGCAAGTCGCTAAGCGTTTGCTGGAACGGGATGCGCGGCCTCCATCCGGTCCGGCCGATGAACTTCGAGGAATCGGCGAGCAAGATGGGGACGTCCGAGGGCCGGAGCCTCTTGGGGTCCACCTCCACCCGGACTTTAACCTTGCTCAACGAGAGGAGGGTATCCAAGACCTCACGGATGGGGCGGGCAACGCCCGAGCCGATGTTGTAGACTTCGCCGGGCTCTCCTTTCTCCAGGCTCAGCCAGTAGGCGTCGACGATGTCACGGACGTCGTTGAAATCGCGCTGAGCCTCGAGGTTGCCGACGTAGATGGCCGCCTCTTTTTTGCCCTTCTCGATCTCGGCGATCTGCTTGGCGAAGGAGGAAGTGACGAAGACCTCTCCGCGCCGCGGACCGGTGTGGTTAAACCCGCGGGTCCGGACGACGGGAAGACCGTAGCTCTGGAAGTACTGATAGCCCAGGAGGTCCTGGGCCACCTTGCTTACCGCGTAGGGGCTCAGGGGGCGGAGCGGGTTGGTCTCCTTCATCGGGATCTCGTCGGGAAAGACCCGGCCGTACTCCTCGCTCGAACCGGCCACCTGGATAAGGGGAGACTGCTTGAGGCTGAGGAGGGCCTCGAACAGGTTGATCTCTCCGGTGGCGTTGATGGCGAAGGTCTCGGCTGGGCATTTCCAGGAGGTCGGGACAAAGCTCTGGGCGGCCAGATGGAAGATGCGGTCCGGCCTGACATGAGCCAGGCAGCCCTGGAGCGAGACCATGTCCTTGAGGTCGGCCTCGCAGAGCTCGACCTTGTCCCGGATGGTCAGGATATTCTCCATCCGGCTCCGCCAACGGACGATCCCAAAGATTTCGACGTCGGGGTGCCGGGCCAGGATGTATTCGGCCAGGTGGCTCCCGGCAAAGCCGGTGATTCCGGTGATCAGAACCCTCATTCGTCCTCCATCTATCTTATTTCTTGTTACCATAATAGGTGTTGTAAAAAGCCTGGAAGTCGGGGCTGCGGTCTTTGATTTTGCGCCACCAGGCCTCGTGAGCGCGATACCAGCGGACGGTGGAAGCGAGCGCCTGATCGAACTTTGCCTCGGGCTTCCAGCCGAGGGCATGGACCTTGGTGCAGTCGAGAGCATAGCGGCGGTCGTGGCCGAGGCGGTCGGGCACGAACTTGATCAGGCCGCGGGGCTTGTCCAGGAGGTCGCAGATTTTCTCCGCCACGTCGATGTTGCGGACCTCGTTTCCGGCGCCGATATTGTAGACCTCTCCGATTTTGCCCCGGCCCATCAGGAATTCCACCGCCCGGCAGCAGTCCTCGACATACAGCCAGTCGCGGACATTGGTCCCTTTGCCGTAAAGAGGAAGGGGCTGGCCTTCGATAGCATGGGTGGCAAACAGGGGGATGAACTTCTCGGGGTATTGATAGGGCCCGAAGTTGTTGCTCGGCCGGAGGATGATGACCGGAAGGCCGTAGGTGACGTGGTAGGCATAGGCCAGACGATCCGCGCCCGCTTTGCTGGCGGAGTAGGGCGATGACGGATGGAGCGGGTCGTCTTCTTTAAAAAATCCATCTTCGCGGCTGCCGTAGACCTCATCGGTGGAGACGTGGAGGAAGAATTCGACCTGGGGCGCCGCCTTCAGGGAATCGAGGAGGACGAAACTCCCGTACACATCGGTCAGGACAAATTCGCCGGCGTCGAGGATGGAGCGGTCCACGTGGGTCTCAGCGGCGAAATGGACGACGCCCTGAACCCGTTCATAGAGGCCGCGCACGACCTCCCTGTCCCGGATGTCGCCGCGGACGAACTCGTAGCGCGCATCGCCCTCCACGTCCTTGAGGTTGTCGAGGTTCCCGGCATAGGTCAGCTTATCAAGGTTGATGAGGCGGACTCCCGGATATTTCCGGAGAAGGTAATGGATGAAATTGCTGCCGATGAACCCGGCCCCGCCAGTGATGAGAAGCGTCTTGCCGTCGATCTGTCTTTCTATGGTCATCGCTCCCTCAACTTGATTGCTTCGCTCGCGGTGATTAGGTAATAGGATTACCTAGAAAATCCCCCCTCTCCTCTATCCTCTGT
>JAFNEO010000039.1 GCA_017886205.1 Candidatus Aminicenantota bacterium
TACCTAGATAAATGATTTGACACGACAAGGCTCGGATTCAAGTTCGTCAGCCCGCTCGTTTCCCACAGCGTCTCTTTGGAGGGAGAAAGCTGCGCTTTCCCCCTTCCAACGTTCGCTTCGCTCTCTGCCTCCCCTTCTCGGACTCCGTCCTCCGACCAAAGGGGCCATCCCCCTTGGAACCCCCGCTGCTTTGCTGCCGCAAATCAGCAAACTCGCTTCAGTCGAGAAACCATGCCCGCTCAGTCGTCCACGGGCTTCCTCGCCCGAATCCTTCGCCTTGGCAATGAAGAGTGATCCATTGCCGCTCAGCCTTCAGATCTTTTTCCGGAATGGCTACATTTGATATAAAATAAATCAACACGGGAGAAAAAAATGGACACCAAAACGTGGCCGAGATTGCGATTGCCCATTTACCTGGCGGGTCTTGTCTTCTGTGCAGGCATGGAAGCCGGCCAAGGGCTGTCTGGCCTTGCGCCAGATGATTTCGTCTATGCCTGCCGCTTCCGGGCTACGAGGAAAGGAATCGAATGGCTCAAGCCCTTAAACTGAGCACAAGCAGGAATTCGAGGATGCCTGACGCATGAAAAGGACAAAAGCAATATCATCGGTTCTCGGGGTGTTGTTTTGCTTGGCCGGTTGTCTTCCTGTCCGGGCGCTTCCGCCGCAACGGGTCAGGGAGCTCAGCGTTCTTGTTATTGCGGACGAGGAATTCCGCCGGGATCCCCGCTGGAAGTCAAGGGTTGAGGCCGTCTTGGAGTCGGCCTCTTTCCATTTGGAGAAAGTGTTCGGGCTGAGGTTTGCCGCTTCTGAATTCAGAGACTGGTCGTCTAGTGATGCGCTCAGGTCTGTGGAAATGCTGGCCGAAGACCTAGCCGCAAACTTTGATATAGAAACCTCTGACATCATTGTCGCTTTTACCGGCCAGAAGAACCTCAATACCCGCCACAACGGCTGCTCCTTGCTTAAGGAAGGAGTGATCGTTCTCACGTGCGCGGAAAATACCGCCGAGATGGTGAGATCCCTGAAGCATGAGACGGGTCACCTCTTCGCCGCGGCTCACATCGAGGACCCGGGATCCCTGATGGACATTTTCTCCCGAGGGGAGGAGTTCGAGGCGCGGAATGCCGAACTTATCCGCCTTAACCGGGAACGGTCATTCCATGGCACCCGATTCCCTCTGCCGAAAGAGAACTGGGAACGAACGGTGGCGCTTTGGCGGGAGATTGCCCGAAGCAACGCCCTTGCCAAAAGAAGGGAGGCGATGGACGTTCAGGGAATGTCGAAGTCTCCGGGGGCGGAAGCCAGAGAGCGGGCCCGGCGCCGCGATTTAGATGACGCCCATCTTCTTCTAGCGCAGGTTTACATCGAACAGGAACGCTATCCGGAGGCGGTGAGCGAGTGCCAGACCGCGCTCCGGATAAAGCCCGAAAGCATTGAGGCGCTCAATTTCAGCGGAATCGCGTTGCGGCGAAGCGGCCGGGTGGATGAGGCTATCGAAAAATACCTGACGATCCTCGGAAGAAAACCCGGACATTCGCAAGCCCTCTACAACCTGGGAATTGCCTATGCCAAGAAAGGGGCGATCGAGAAAGCCGAGGAAAGCTACAAACGAGCAGTCGAGGCCAGACCGCGTTTTGCCGAGGCCCTTTCCAACCTCGGCGAGCTTTACTTGAGGCTCGACAGAGACAGCGAAGCAGAATCGGCTCTTCGAAAAGCGCTGGCGGCGAACCCTGTTTATCCCCTGGCCTATACCAACCTGGCCGAGGTCGAATTCAGGAGGAGAGAATACGATAAGGCTCTGGAACTTGTGGAAAGGGCCCTGGCCATCGACCCGGAATTGCCGGGTGCTCGCAACATGCGGGGCAAGATATTGCACAAGAGAAAAGACCCTGCCGGAGCCAAGGAAGAATTCCGGAAGGCCTTGCTCATACGGCCTAACGACGAGAAGGTCTATCATAACCTCGGAAATTGCTATTTCGATGAGCAGAACCTCGCCGAGGCGAAGAGGATGTATGCTCGAGCGGCGGAGATCGATCGCCTCTTCGCCGAGCCGCACGAGGGACTGGGCGAATGTTGGTTTCTCGAGAACGAGTTCAATGAAGCGATCCGTGAGTTCCGGCTGGCCCTGCAGTTGGGACTTCATTCAGAGAGCGTGCACCTCAACCTGAGCTCAGCCTATCTCCGAAAAGGCCTCCTCGGCGAGGCCGTTGAAGAAGCCAGAAAGGCCCTGGAGATCAATCCTTCGTCAGCTTCGGCGCACAACAATCTGGGGATGGTCTTCATCCAGAAAGGGAGGGCCGTGGAAGCTGCAGCCGAATTTTCTGCTTCCCTTGACTGTAATCCGGAAAACAGAGACGCCCTCCTCAACCTGGGAAATCTTTCCCTCAGTCAGGAAGACCTGGACAAGGCTTTGGGGCTCTATCTGAGAGCCCTAGCCGTCGACCCGCCGAACGCCGTGCTCCACAACAACCTCGCCGTGGTCTATTTCAAGCAAGGGGAATATGCCAAATCGTGGACGCATCTGCAGAAAGCGGAGGAGCTCG
Organism: Candidatus Aminicenantota bacterium; assembly: GCA_017886205.1. Taxonomy (GTDB): domain Bacteria; phylum Acidobacteriota; class Aminicenantia; order Aminicenantales; family UBA8522; genus UBA8522. Next base: position 2,544 of record JAFNEO010000039.1, read on the forward strand.
GCCTCAAGCCTCACCCAAATTTCCGGGAGGAGCTAAGGAAGAGAATCAAGCGGACTTAGCCCATATGGATATTCTGGGGAATATTCTGGGGACACTAACAATAATTCATTCGGTGAGTCCCATATTTTCCGGGAACCTAATTCCGAATTATGGTTAATGTCCCCAGATTAAGCGATTTGACCTGATTTTATCCTTCCCTTAAACTGAACTCAAGCCGGAATTCGGGGAGACGGAGTGCTAAGTTTCCCCCGAGCGGAGGAAAAATGAGGCTCTGTCCGAAAGTTGTTGGCTTTCTTCTCTTCCTGGGCTTCTTTTTAGCTTTCTTCTTTTCGTTGCCGATTTTGGCCAAGCCGGAGGCCCTCGATATCCGGCAGGGGCGCGTCGTCTCAGAGATCGATCGCCTGAAGTCGGTGATCATTTTATCACCCAGTACTGAAGAGCGGAGAGAGATCTATTACCTCTATGGAGATTCGCCCCTGTTGATGCTGAACTATACGGAGGGTATGGTCCGGCAACACAAGAACCTTTCTGATTTCCTCAGGAAGAGCGGCGTCCGCCCGCTGAACGTAGTCGATCTTTTGGATAACGCGCTGTCCAATGCCCGCAAAGCGGGCAAACTAGAGGGAGCCCTGGCCGAGATATTCCCCGAGCAATATCCACGGCTAAAAGAAAAAACGGACCGGATAACAGCTTCGGTGCTGCTGGGCCGTTCCCCGGAATTCTTCTTCAACTACAATGAGAAAGGATATCTTGACCCGTTGATCCCCTTGAGCGGAGCGTTTTTCTATACCAGGGATTTCGCCGTTTCCACACCCCAGGGAATTATCCTCACCAATTCCCGCTATAAATGGCGAAAACTTGAGCATCTTATGGGAAGGTTTGTTTTTCAGTTTGCCGCTGAACTCAAGACACATCCCATCGTTTTTGATGCGGAGGCCGAGGGAGTCCACTGCGAGGGAGGGGATATCATCATCAAGGATGAGAAAACCATCTTGATGGGTATCGGCAATTGCAGTGATCCGGAGGCGGCCCGGAAGATCGCTCAAAAACTGAGCATGAACGTGGTGGGAGTATCCATGCCGCCGGCGGACAAGTTCTCCGGGGCCAATTTCCAAATCCTCCACCTGGATACGGTGTTCAATCTCGTCGACCATAAGAAAGTCTTGACCATCCCCTACCTCTTCTTAAAGAAATATGAGACTGATAATCCGGTCGTCAAGTATCTCAAGGCGGTCAACGACCAGCCCAAGGGAGAAACCGAGCCAGGTGAGCTCGACCTCTCTCCCTCTTTGAACAGGGCCATTGAGGCGATTCCCAAGGTGGGCTGGCTGACTCTGTTTCAAGCCGGCAGCGGCAAAGCGAGGGAACTGGGAACGAAGCTCGGAGATTATCTGCTGGAGCAGGGATATGAGATCATTCCCGTGGGCGGTGAGCCGGGGAACATGAGGGAAGACCAATACATCGACGAGCGCGCTTTATACGAACTCAGTCTCCAAGGCGCCAATGTCGTGCAGTTGGCCCCGGGAAAAGTTATCGCCTATAAACACAACACGTTCACTAACCTGGCGCTAGAGGGCAAGGGGTTCAGGGTGCTTGCCTTTGAGGGAAAATACCTGGCGGATTCTCTCGGCGGGCCCCATTGTCTGACCATGCCACTGGTGAGAACGCAAAACCCGGATTGACCGCCGTCCCAAGCGGCGTTGACTTCGCCGGCAGCTCTGGGCTATTCTAATTTTCCGGGGCTTTGGCCGTTCCTTAGCCACCGACAAAAGGAGACGCGACATGGCGGATACCGACGACAGCCGAGAGACCCACCAGTATCACCCGGAGAAGCCGCAAAAGACGGAGGGGTTTTTCCTGAAGGGATCCGGTTCGCTCGACTGGGGGATGAAAAACAGGCTGGCCCGCATTTTTAATCCCGACTCCGGCCGGACCGTCATGCTGGCCATCGACCACGGCTATTTTCAGGGGCCCACCTCGGGACTGGAGCGTGTGGACATCAGCATTGTGCCACTCATTCCCTATGCCGATACCCTGATGCTGACCCGCGGCATCCTCCGGACCGTGATCCCGGCCTCCACCCCAAAATCTATCGTCCTCCGGGTTTCCGGCGGCACGAGTATCCTCAAGGAGCTCTCGAACGAAGGGCTGGCCGTCGATATCGAGGAGGCTGTCCGCCTGAACGTCTGCGCCATGGCCGTCCAGGTCTTCGTCGGCGGCGAGCATGAGCGGGAGTCCATCCTCAACATGACCAAGATGGTTGACATCGGAACCCGTTACGGAATGCCAACCCTGGCCGTGACCGCGGTCGGCAAGGATATGAAGCGCGATGCCCGCTATTTCAGGCTGGCGACCCGGATCTGCGCCGAGCTCGGCGCCCATTACATAAAGACGTATTACGTCGAGGAGGGATTTGAGACGGTCACGGCATCCTGTCCTGTGCCGATCGTCATGGCGGGCGGGAAAAAGATCCCGGAGTTCGACGCCCTGACCATGGCCTCTAAAGCCTGCCAGGAAGGGGCCGCGGGAGTCGACATGGGGCGCAATATCTTTCAATCCGATCACCCCATTGCCATGATTCAGGCAGTGCGGGCCGTCGTCCACAGAAACGAGACGCCGGAGAGAGCGTTTGCCCTTTATGAGGAACTCGGCCGGAAAGAATAAAGAGCCGCCGTGCCGGAAGCCGCGAAAATGAAAGCCGCCGTCTGGTACAACAACCGGGACATCCGCATTGAGGAAGTGCCTCTCCGATGGCCCGGCCCTCGCGAGATGCTGGTCAAGGTAATTTCCTGCGGGATCTGCGGGAGCGACATCGTCGAATGGTACAGGCTTCCCAGGGCGCCGCTCGTCCAGGGGCACGAGCTCGGGGCGGAAGTGATTAAGGTCGGGGCTTCGGTCAATCGCTTCAAGCCGGGAGATAGGGTGTTCATAGCCCCTAAAGTGCCGTGCGGAACCTGTTCCTACTGCCGCGAGGGGCATTTTCCGCAGTGCTCCGAGGTCAAGGAGAGGCTGCCGGGCGGATTTGCCGAGTACATTCTTGTCCCCGAGGTACTGCTGGAAAAAGGCACTTACCTCTTGCCCGAGTCCATTTCCTATGACCAGAGCACTTTTATCGAGCCTCTCGCTTGCGTTGTCAGATCCCAGAGGCTGGCCGGGTTGAAAGATGGGCAATCCGTGTTGGTTCTGGGGTGCGGCATGTCCGGGTTGCTCCAGATCCAACTAGCGAAAAGGAAAAAATGCGTCGTGGTGGCCACGGACATTATCGAGAAGAAACTAGCCTATGCCCGAAGCTTCGGGGCGGACCTGGCCATTCCTGCCGTCGGCGATGTGCCTAAGCGTCTGACGGACTATTTCCACAAGAAGGCCGACGTTGTGATGCTATGCTCGTCGGCGTTGTCCGCGGTGGAGCAGGCCTGGGCCTGTGTCGACAAGGGAGGGGCTATCGCCTTCTTCGCCGTTCCCGGACCGGAAAAGACCGTGACGGTCCCAGTTAATGATTTCTGGACGAAGGAGATCCGCATCCTCACCTCTTACTATTGCGGCCCTCCGGACATTCAGGAGGCCATGCAACTGCTGGCCAGCGGGGCCATCGATGTGGAACGGATGATCACTCACAGGCTTCCTTTGGAGGATATTGTCCGGGGTTTCCAGCTGGTGATGAGCGGAGAAGAAGCGGTCAAGGTCATCATCAAGCCCCACGCCAAAGGGGAAAACGCTGGATCATGAAGCATAAATCGAGGCCCAAAAGGGGAGGGTACTATGAAAGTCCGCCACTATGGACTGGCCTGTCGTTCGGAGGAAACAGCGGAGCGGTTCTATAAAAAGTTCCTGGGCCTGAAGAAGTCAGAACGGAAGACCGTCCCGGCGGAACTTTCCGGGACGTTGTTCGGCATTCCTCGCGACCTGCCGGTCCTCAATTACGCTGGCGACGAGGTCCATTTTGAGGTCTTCATTCACGAAGTCGAACGGCCGGCGGCCGGCTCTCCCACTCACATTTGCCTCGAAGTTGAAGACCTCGAGGCGTTCCGCGGGCGGTGCCAAGCGATGGGCATCCCCGTCATCCGCGCTCCCCGGGGAGACCAGTGGATTACTTTTATCCAGGACTATGATGGGAACCTGTTTGAGATCAAAGAAACCGCGGCCTAGAGTCCTGGTAAGAAGCTGGCCGGGTCCCTCAGCGCAGGCAGGCCCGCAGATACCGCGCCGTGATCGATCGTTTAGACTTCGCCACTTCCTCCGGAGTCCCCTGCGCCACGATCTTCCCGCCCCCATCTCCGCCCTCCGGGCCGAGGTCGATGATGTGGTCGGCGCACTTGACGACGTCCAGGTTGTGTTCGATGACCAGGACCGTGTGGCCCTCGTCGACGAGCTTCTGGAAGCAGCGGAGCAGGACAGCGACATCCTCGGGGTGGAGGCCGATGGTCGGCTCGTCAAAGAGGTAGAGAATCCGCTTTTCCCGTTCGTGGACGAGGTGGTAGGCGAGCTTGATCCGCTGGAGCTCGCCGCCGGAAAGGGTGGTCGTGGGCTGCCCCAGGCGGAGGTAGCCGAGCCCGACTTTTTCCAGGGGTGAGAGCTTCTTCTGGATGTCGGCCCGGTCGGAAAAGAACTCGAGCGCCTCTTCGACGCTCATCTTCAACACTTCATCGATATTTTTGCCCTTGTACCTGACCTCCAGAATATCGCTGCGGAAGCGCTTCCCCTTGCAGGCGTCACAGGTCAGGACGACATCGGACAGGAACTGCATCTCGACGATCTGCTGCCCGGCGCCCTTGCACTCCTCGCAGCGTCCGCCGGCCGTGTTGAAGGAGAAGAATCCAGGTTTATACCCCATCGCCCTGGCTTCGCGCGTCTGGCTGAAGAGGTCGCGGATGCCGTCCATAGCTTTGGTGTAGGTGGCGGGGATGGAGCGCGGTGACGTGCTCAGCGGCGACTGGTCCACCATGATCACCTTGTCGATGAGTTCAAACCCGCCTATTTCTTTGAACCCGTTCGTGGCCTCGCCGCTCCAGCCGAGGTAGAGAACGTCGTTGACGAGCGTGCTCTTGCCCGAACCCGACACGCCGGTGACGCAGGTGAAGGTCCCGAGCGGGATCCGGACATCGATATGCTTCAAGTTGTGCTTGAAGGCGTCGTCGATGGCGATGTAGCCGGCGCCGCGGCGCCGCCTCGCAGGGACCATGATCTCCCGCTCTCCTCGCAGGTATTGGGAGGTGAACGAGTCCTTTTTTTCCAGGAACTCGGCCATCGGGCCGCAGAACAGGACCTCGCCGCCCTGCTCTCCCGCCTTGGGACCGAGGTCGATGATGTATTCCGCGGAGCGGATGATCTCCGGGTCGTGTTCAACCACCAGGACGGTGTTGCCGATCTCCTTAAGGGACTTGAGGATCTCGATGAGGCGGTGGTTGTCGCGGGCGTGGAGGCCGATCGAGGGCTCGTCTAGGACGAAGAGGGTGCCGACGAGCGAGGCGCTCAGGGCAGCGGCCAGGTTAATCCGCTGGGCCTCGCCGCCGCTCAGGGTGAAGGTCATCCGGTCCAGGGTGATGTAGTCGAGGCCGACCTCGAGGAGGAACTTCAGGCGGTTCTGGACCTCGGCCACAAGCTTCTCGGCCACCTGGCGCTCGAAGGGGGTGAGCTCGAGATCCCGGAAGAAGGCGGCCGCCTCTCTGACTGTCATCCGGGTGACTTCGCCGATGGAGCGGCCGCCGACCCTGACGCTCAGGGCGTGGGGGTTGAGGCGCATCCCGCCGCAGGTAGGGCAGGGGACATATTTCCGGTAACGGCTCAGGAAGACGCGGACCTGGACCTTGTAGTTCTTGGTCTTAAGCCAGTCGAAAAACCCCTTGACCCCCCCATAGCTGCCGCCGCCCTCCATGACAAAGCGCTGCTGCTCAGGCTTGAGCCTCCGGTAGGGGACTTGGGTGGGAAGGCCCCTTTTCCGGGCTTCGCTGAGAAGCTCCTTCATCCACCACCGGGAGACGGGTTTAGTCCAGGGCTCGACGGCGCCGTCCTCGAGGCTCTTATTCTTGTTCGGGATGATCTTGTCCTCGTCCAGCACGGCCAGGTCCCCGAATCCGTGGCAGTCCGGGCAGGCGCCCTGAGGGCTGTTGAAGGAGAAGAGGTTGGGAAAGGGATCTTCGTAGACGATCCGGTCAGTCTTGCACTCGAGCTTATCAGAAAAAATGAATTCTTGACCGTCCTCGGCACGGACCTTGACGCGGCCGTTGCCCTTCTTGAAGCCCATCTCCAGGGAATCGACCAGACGCTCCCCGTCCTCGGGGTCGAGGGCGAGGCTGTCGATGAAGATGTCGAGATCGCCTTTCTTAGGGAGTCTCGCTTTTTCAAGCTCGATGACCTGACCATCCTGGATGACCCGGAAAAAACCCTCTTTTTTGAGGAGGGCGGTTCCCTTCTCCGGCGGCCAGGAGAAGGAGATCGTGACCCTGGTCCGAGGTGGGAGCTTTAAGAGCGACTCGGCCACGGCGTCGATGGTGTCGCGGCGCACGGGCCGGCCGCACTGGAGGCAATGCACCGTGCCGATGCGGGCGAAAAGGACGCGCAGAAAGTCGTGGATCTCCGTAACCGTAGCGACTGTGGAACGGGGGTTCTTGGTGGCGGCCTTCTGCTGGATGGCTATGGCCGGGGTGATGCCTTCGATCAGGTCGGCGTCGGGCTTGTCCATCCGTTCCAGGAACTGGCGGGCATAGGCGGATAGCGATTCGAGGTAGCGGCGCTGGCCCTCGGCGTAGAGGGTATCAAAGGCCAGGGACGACTTCCCGGAGCCGCTGACTCCGGTGACGACGATGAACTTGTAGAGAGGGATGTCGAGGTCGATGTTTTTCAGGTTGTGGACCCGCACGCCGCGGAGTGTGATTCTCTCGTCCATGAGTCGCCTAGGCCAATCCTCTATTATAGCGGATTGGCTCAAATTTGAGGATAGGAATTGGGGACAGCCGGCCGGATTGAGAACCTTCGCCGTTTTGCCTATAATGGGCGACGCTCTGGGAAAGGAGACTCGGATGCCAAAAGGGACGAAGATCGCTCTTGGTTTCGCCCTTATTCCTTTTTTCACGTTGGTCTTGGCCCTTCCCTTTGTCAACCGGGTCAGGCCATTTGTCCTAGGTTTGCCCTTCCTGCTCTTTTGGATCGTCCTTTGGGTTTTCCTGACGCCGTTCATCCTGATGGCAGCTTACTGGGCTGAGAATAAGTTCAACAGGAAAAGCGGACAAGACAAATCATGAATGTAGCCCTACTCATCATCCTGGCCACCATCGTTTTTTCCGCTGCTGTCGGCATCTCCGCCGGCCGGAAGGTCAAGATGAACCTGGAAAACTGGACGGTCGGAGGCCGCCGCTTCGGCGTTGTCCTGATCTGGCTTCTGATGGCCGGAGAGATTTACACAACCTTCACTTTCCTGGGCGCGAGCGGCTGGGCTTACTCCCGGGGGGCGCCGACGTTCTATATCCTGATCTATGGCACGCTGGCCTACACCGCTTCCTTCTTCATCCTCCCCGCGGTCTGGAAAGCCGGGAAGCGCTTCGGTCTCCATACGCAGCCCGATTTCTTTATCCAGAGATATGAGAGCCGCAGCCTCGGCGTCATGGTGGCGGTCATCGGTGTCGTGTCCATCATTCCCTATCTCCAGCTTCAGCTCACCGGGCTCGGGTTTATCGTCGAGGTTTCGAGCAACGGCGCGATCCGCTCCAACGTGGCCATCCTCCTGGCCTTTGTCCTGACCTGCGCCTTCGTCTTTACCTCCGGAATCCGGGGAGCGGCCTGGGTCTCCGTCATCAAGGATGTGTTGATGATCGCGGCCGTGGCCATCGTCGGCATCGGCGTGCCTCGTCTCTTATTCGGCAGTCACGGCAGAATGTTCCGGGCGCTGGCCGAGACGCATCCGGGCCACCTTGTCTTTCCCGGAGCGACGCCGAACTTGGACGTTCTATGGGTCATGACAACCGCCCTTCTGACCGGTCTGGGATTCTACATGTGGCCGCATGTCTTCGGCTCGGCCTTTTCCGCTAAGAGCGCCGAGACGATCAAAAAAAACGCCGTCATCATGCCTTTCTACCAGATCCCGATCCTACTCGTCTTCATGGTCGGGTTCACGGCCCTCCAGGTCATGCCCGGACTCAAGAACGGCGACCTGGCCTTCCTGGAGCTTGTCCACAAGACATATCCTTCCTGGTTCATGGGGTTTGTCGGAGCGGCGGGCGCGGTGACGGCCATGGTGCCGGCCTCTGTCCTTGTGCTCTTTGCCTCGACACTCCTGGCCAAAAATGTCTATCAGACGGGGTTCTCGCCGCGGGCGCGGGAAGAGACCGTTCTCCGGCTTTCGCGAATCATGGTCCTCGTCATCATGGGTTTCGCCCTTCTTTTTGCTTTCTATTTGCCCAACGCCCTGGTCAACTTGCTCCTCATCGGCTATGACGGAGTGACCCAATTCTTTCCCGGCGTCGTCCTGGGGCTTTTCTGGAGGGGAGTGAGACGGAGTGGAGTCTTCTGGGGGCTGACGACGGGATTTGTTCTGGCGGCCGGGCTCGTCTTCAGTAAACACGACCCATTCCTGGGCATGAACGCCGGGTTTGTAGCGCTCGTTGTCAACGCCGCCGTCACCGTAGCCGTCAGCCGTTTTTCCGGGGCAAAGGTGGAAGATAACGGACAGATGGCTTGAGAGAAGGAGGACAGAATGAGACAAGAGTTGGAAACAGAAATCGCGGCCTTGACCGGCCAGCTCGTCGCCTGGCGGCGGGATTTCCACCGTCATCCTGAAGTCGCTTTCCAGGAAACCAGGACTTCGGACGTGGTCCGAGAATTCCTGAAGAGCCTCGGACTTCCCGCGCGTTCGGCGGCCGGCACCGGCCTTGTCGCGGTGCTGGAGGGCAATCCGGGAGGAAAGACGGTTGCCCTGAGGGCGGATATGGATGCCCTCCCAGTTCAGGAGGAAGGCGAGAAGGAATACTGCTCCCTGAATCGGGGAGTGACCCATGCCTGCGGGCACGACGGGCATATGGCGATGCTGATGGCCGCCGCCAAGGTCCTGGCTGGCAGAAAGAACGACCTCAACGGCCGGGTAGTCTTTCTTTTCCAGCCGGCCGAGGAAAAGCCGCCGGGAGGAGCGAAGAGAATGATCGAGGAAGGCGCGCTGGACGGCGTGGACGCCGTTTTCGGCCTCCACCTCTGGCAGCAGTTCCCAACGGGCATGATCGGAGTCATCAAGGGCCCGATGTTGGCTCAGGCTGATAATTTTAGCCTCATCGTGAAGGGAAAAGGAGGGCACGGCGCCATGCCCCATACGGCGGTTGACCCGATTCTGGCGGCTGCGCAGATTATCGTGAATAGCCAAAGCATCGTCAGCCGGAATGTCGATCCCCTGAAGCCCTGCGTTGTCACCTTCGGCACGATCAACGGCGGGACCACCCACAATATCATCCCCGCAGAGGTCGCGATGGCCGGGACGGTGAGGACCTTTGACTTGGCCGTCCAGTCATTGGCCGAAAGGCGGCTCAGGGAAATCGCCGAAGAGACGGCAAAGGCGTTCGGGGCGTCCTGCCGGGTCGATTACGTGAAGGGTTATCCGGCACTGATAAATGACGCCGGGATGGTCGATTTCGTCACGGATGTCGCCAAGAGGATCCTCGGAGCAAACCGTCTCCAGTCCTTCGACCCGGTCATGGGCGGAGAAGATTTTGCCTATTATCTGCAGAAGGTCCCGGGCGCGTTCATTTTTTTAGGCGCCGGCGACGGCAGGGAATTCCCCCATCATCATCCGGCCTTCGACATCGACGAGAAGGCTTTGCCGTTGGGCGTCCTTCTCCTCACCTCCCTGGCGCTGGAGTTCCTGGGGGTCAAACCGGCGTGAGTGTCCTGCTCATTCTGGGTGTGGCCCTTGCGTTGGCCATGGACGCCTTCGCTGTATCTCTCGGGCTCGGCCTGAGCCTGAAGCCGGCAACCGGCAGCCAGACTTTCCGTCTGGCCTTTCACTTTGGGCTCTTCCAGTTCCTAATGCCGGTCGCAGGCTGGGCGGCCGGGGAGACCCTCATTCGCCATATCGAGAAGTACGATCACTGGGTGGCATGCGCCCTCCTCCTGGGCGTCGGCGGGAAGATGATCTTCGAGTCCTTGAGACCGGAAAAGGAGTCCGGAACCAAGCGTTCCGACCCGACCAAAGGTGTTTCGCTGCTTGTGCTTTCCGTAGCCACGAGCCTTGACGCCCTGGCCGTCGGGCTGAGCCTGGCCGCGCTCCACGTGGCCATCATCTTCCCTGCCGTCGTGATCGGGGTCGTGGCCTTTGCGATGACAGTGTTAGGGATGAAAATCGGCCCGGCTCTGGGCAAGGTCATCGGCCGGAGAGCGGAACTTCTGGGAGGCATCATCCTGATCCTGATCGGAATCAAGATCCTCGCCAACCATCTGTAGTTGTAGCGCAGCAGGGGTCAGGTCTCAACATTCAACAATTGGCACAGCTATTTTCCTGAAGGCATGCCAAAGGCGTCATTTGTTAATTGTTGAGACCTGACCCCAAGAGGCCCCGAGAGGTTGACAAAATGCTCGAGTCCATATAAATCTAGACTTTGATCTTATTCTCGGATGTCCCGCGAGGCGTACTCCATTTCCGCTAGGGTGGCGCCCCGGAAAACGTCCCCCAGGAGGTCATAATGAAAGCACTAACACGTCGGGAATTCATGGGCCGATCGGCCGTGGCCGCGGCCGGGCTGATGATCGTGCCCCGTCACGTCCTCGGCGGCAAGGGCTATCGGGCGCCGAGCGACACCCTGAACATCGGCTGCGTCGGTGTTATGGGGAAGGGGCAGTCCGACATCGCCAGCTGCAGCACCGAGAACATCGTGGCCGTCTGCGATGTGGACGACGAGATGATGGCCAAGTTCATGACGGACGGGCAGAACACGCCCGAGCAGCAAGCCAAATACGAGAAAGCAGCAAAATACCGCGACTTCCGCGAGATGCTGGATAAAGAAAAAAGTATCGATGCCATCACCGTCAGCACGCCGGACCACAACCATGCCGTGATCGCCATGATGGCCATCAAGATGGGAAAGCACGTCTTTGTCCAGAAGCCGCTGACCCATACGGTCAAAGAGGCCAGGATGCTGGCCGAGGAAGCCAGGAAAGCGGGAATCGTCTCCCAGATGGGGAACCAGGGCCACTCCAAGGAAGGCGCCCGCCTGGTGTGCGAATGGATCTGGGATGGCGCCATCGGACCCGTGTACGAGGTCCATGTCTGGACCGACCGGCCGATCTGGCCCCAGGGGATCGACGCGCCCAAGGAGACCCCTTCCTGCCCGCCGACCCTGGACTGGAACATTTGGATCGGGCCGGCGCCCTGGCGCTACTTCCACCCGGCCTATCATCCTTTCGCTTGGCGCGGCTGGTGGGATTTCGGGACCGGCGCGCTGGGCGACATGGGCGCTCACCTCATGGACCAGCCCTTCTGGGCGCTCGATTTGGGCCATCCGAAGACGATCCAGGCCTCTTCGACTCAGTTCACAAAGGATTCTTACCCCGTTGCCGAGACCGTCACCTATGAGTTCCCAGCCCGCGGCAAGTTCCCTCCGACGAAGCTCACTTGGTACGACGGCGGCCTGACCCCGACCCGGCCCAAGGAGCTGGAGAACGGCCGGATGATGGGCGACGAAGGGGGTGGGGTCCTCTTTGTCGGAAAGAAAGGTATGCTGATGTGCGGCACTTACGGGGAGAACCCGCGTCTGCTTCCCGAGAAGCTCATGCAGGACTATAAGCGCCCGGCCAAGACTATCCCTCGGTCACCCGGCATCCACGAGGAATGGATCGCAGCCATCAAAGAGGGCAAGAAATCGACCACCGATTTCTCTTATTCGGCGACCCTGACCGAGGTCATGCTGCTCGGCAACATCGCCATACGTACAGCGGAAGCCAAGACCGTACTGGAGTGGGACCCGATAAAGATGGAGTTCCCCAACCTGCCCGAGGCCAATCAGTACTTGCACAAAGAGTACCGGCAGGGCTGGTCGCTGTAGCGGCCGGAGGAGATGCCGATGAAAGAGATCCTGGGGTTTGCGGTCGTATTGCTAGCGATACCCGGCCTCATGGCGGCTGTGGCTTCCGGGGATTCGCCCCAGGGCGCAGCCCAGAAGGCAGACCTGGGAAAATGGGCCATCCACGACCTGGACAGGCCGCTGCCCCCGGTCATCGACCCAGGCCCGGCTGGGCCGTCAGGACCCGTGCCGTCGGACGCCATCGTCCTTTTCGACGGGAAGGGCTTGACCCAATGGGAGGATGGCAAAGGTGAACCCGTCAAGTGGAAGGTCGAGGGCGGTTACATGGAAGTCGTTGCCAAAACGGGGTCGATCCGGACTAAGAAAGGGTTTGGAGATTGTCAGCTCCATATCGAATGGGCGACGCCGTCGGTTGTGTCGGGCGAGGGCCAAGAAAGAGGCAACAGCGGTGTCTTTTTGATGGACATCTACGAGGTTCAGGTTCTCGACTCCTACAACAACCGGACCTACGCCGACGGTCAAGCGGCAGCCATCTACGGCCAGCACCCGCCTCTTGCGAACGCCAGCCGGAAGCCGGGCGAATGGCAGGCTTATGACATCATCTTTCACGGGCCGCGGTTTGACGCGGATAGCCAGCTGGTCGAGCCGGCGCGGATGACGGTCTTTCATAACGGCGTCCTGGTACAGGACAATGCCGAGCTGACGGGACCGACGGCCCACAAGGCGCGTCCGCCCTACAAAGCCCATGCCGACAGGCTTCCCCTTTCACTCCAGGACCACGGGAATCCCATCCGCTACCGGAACATCTGGCTCCGCGAGCTCTAGTTCCTAATTCGGTGCCAGGCATCTAATTACCGAATTAAAAAAGGGAAATGGATATGCTGTCCGCAATTTTTCTTTTGAGGAGGTGCCCATGACCGAAGAAAGGCTTGTCCGACGATTTGCGGCGAATCTGAAATATCTTATTCCTATCGCGCTGTTAGCCTTTCTCGCCGTGTCGGTACCGCCGGCGATCGCCCAGCAGGCGAAGAAAAAAGCCCTCTTTGTCTGGGGCGGCTGGGAAGGTCATGAGCCGAAGCAGTGTGTGGACATCTTCGCTCCCTGGCTCCAGGAACAAGGATTCGAGGTCGAGGTCTCTCATACGCTCGATTCCTACCTGGACGCCGCGAAACTGAAATCTATCGACCTCATCGTGCATGTCTTCACCATGTCCGAGATCAAACCTGAGCAGGAGAAGGGGCTCGAAGAGGCGGTCAAGAGCGGAGTCGGGCTGGCTGGGTGGCACGGCGGTCTGGCCGACGCCCACCGCAGCAGCGTCGAGTACGAGTTCATGGTCGGAGGCCAGTGGGTCGCCCATCCCGGAGGTGTCATCCCTTATGAGGTGAACATCATCAGCCACGACGACCCGATTACCAAGGGGCTTGCCGACTTCAAGATGAACTCCGAGCAGTACTACATGCAAGTCGATCCCATCGTCGAAATCTTGGCCACGACGACTTTCTCCGGGCAGTACGCGCCCTGGATCGAAGGGGTGGTCATGCCGGTCGTCTGGAAGAAGATGTACGGCCAGGGCCGTGTCTTCTACACCTCGCTGGGCCACGTGGCCAAGGATTTCGATGTTCCGGAGGCCCTGGAAATCGTCAAGCGCGGCCTGCTCTGGGCCGCCCGCGCCAGCGGCGAAGACGCCCGGCCGCAGGTCGGACGAAAAAAATAGGCCGGGAGCGGCTCAGGACTGCTGGATGGAGCGGGGGCCATTGCCCTGACCTTCCAAAACATGGCCTTAGATATTATAAGAAAGACTTGACAATTACAATCATTTGATTATACAATTAGTGTATAATAAAATTAATTAATGATTTGGCTCCGAGGTCTTAAGAACATGGACATCCAAAAAATCCGCTTCCTCAGGGAGAAGCTGCGGCTTATGGAAAGGGAAATGAACGATCCTTTCGGCCGCGAGGCGGGTTGCTGCGGCCTGACCCTGGCCCAATGCCATACGCTTCTCGAGGTCGGCCTCAAAGGTGAGGTTTCGCTCGTCGACCTGGCTGCTTCCTTCGGCCTCGACACGAGCACGCTCAGTCGGATGATCCAGGGTCTCGTCGTTCTCAGCCTGGTCAGCCGGCTGACCAACGAAAAGGACCGCCGTTATGTGAGCATCTCGCTCACCGAACAGGGCCGAAAGCTATTCGACCAGATCGAGACTATGTTTAATGATTACTTTGCTCGAGTCCTGGAGCTCATTCCCTCCGAAAAGAAGGACGCCGTAATCGAGAGCATCGGACTCTTCTCCGATGCGGTCAGGAAACATAACGAATCTTCTCGTTGTTGTGAGGCCGACAGTGAGTTGGGCGATAAGGAAAAATCCGCAAGATAGGAGCAGCCGCCATGCCCGATACAAAAACGGAAAGGGATAAGAGCCCCGAATTGGGAGAGGAAAGCAGAGCCTCTCAGCCCTCTTGCGAGTGCAGCCCGGAGTGCTGCGGCTGGACCTCGGACCGGGGCAAGGCAGAGAGCTATATCAAACAATCCGAGCATTGGATCGAACGGCAGGTCGAAAGCCCCGTCGGCGCAGTTCCGGTCGTCCGGACTAAGCTCAGCCGGCAGGACGTCCTGGGAAAGGTCAAGGCCCGTTTCGGTTTCGGACGGATGAGCTATAGGGTGAAGCCTGGCCTTTATGCCGTCGGAGACCCCGGTCCGGGCTCACCCGTCCTCGTCTCGGCCAACTACAAGCTGAGCTTCGACAGCCTGCGCCGCGAACTCGGCGACCTAAACGCCTGGATCCTCGTACTGGATACCAAAGGGATCAATGTTTGGTGCGCCGCCGGCAAAGGGACCTTCGGGACCGAAGAGCTCGTGCGTCGGATCGAAGGCTCCGGACTCGTCCGGGTCGTCTCCCATCGCGCCCTCATCCTCCCGCAGCTCGGAGCGCCCGGGGTCGCCGCCCACGAGGTCACCAGGCAAACTCATTTCAAGGTCATCTATGGGCCGGTGCGCGCCGCCGACATCAAAGATTTCCTTGCTGCCGGGATGAAGGCAACCCCTGAAATGCACCGGGTCAGGTTTGGACTTAAAGAAAGATTCGTGCTGACCGCAATGGAATTGACAAACCCCTTCAAGTATCTTGTCATAGTAACCGCGGTGCTCTGGATCCTGAGTCTCCTTGGGCTGCACCTATTGTCCTTGAAGGCGTGGTATCCCTATCTGGGCGCGATCCTGATCGGCGGCTTTTTTGTCCCCGTCCTTCTTCCCTGGATTCCCGGCCGGGCCTTTGCCTGGAAAGGATGGCTGCTGGGGATGCTGTGGGCCGGATTTGTCAATATCCATCAGGGATTGCTCCCGCCGACTCCAAACACCTGGCAGCCGGCGGCTGTTCACTTTCTGCTGCTCCCGGCCATCTCGGCTTTCCTGGCCATGGGCTTCACCGGCTCGTCAACCTATACGTCGCTCTCCGGAGTCCTCAAGGAGATGCGGTACGCCATGCCGATAATCCTCGCTTCGGCCTCTGTCGGGATTGTATTCCTGGCCGTCGTTTTGATTCGGGCGCTGTAAGGAGGAAAGAGTGAGAGAACCCCGCCATCTTAAGAATGTGACGACGCTGGCCTACGACCCGGATCTATGCACAGGCTGCGGCATGTGCGCCGAAGTCTGCCCGCACGCCATCTTCTCCATCGAGGACAAAAAAGCGCGGATCAGCGACCGCGACCTGTGCATGGAATGCGGGGCCTGCGCAAAGAATTGCCCGTTCGGCGCCATCTCGGTCCGCCCCGGAGTCGGCTGCGCCTGGGCGATCTTGATCTCTGAGATCAGGGGGAGGGAAGTTCCCTCCTGCGGCTGAAACGTATCTACTCTTTCCTGTAAACGACTCCGCCCTTCATCACGAATTTGACGCGCTCGAGCTCGGTGATGTCCTGGAGGGGATCGCCGCTCACGGCGATGAGGTCAGCATATAATCCCGGCGCCACCGCCCCCACCCGGTCGGACCAGCCGAGGAGGTCCGCTGCGCTCACGGTTGCCGCCTGGATGGCCTGGAGCGGTGTCATCCCGCATTTGACCAGGAAGGCGAACTGCTTGGCGTTCCAGCCGTGGGGAAAGACCCCGGCGTCTGTCCCGAAGGCCGCCTTGACTCTGGCTGCGACCGCCCGCTTGAGATTTTCGCGCTGCAGCTCCCCGACCAGGGTTTCCTTCTTGAGTATGTGCTCCGGGTAACCGAGCCGCTTGAATTCCGCCATGATATACTCATGGTTGTAGGCGTCACCTACGAGATAAGTGCCTCGCTCTTTCATCAGCCGGATCCCCTCGTCGTCAATCAAGCTGCCGTGCTCGATCGAGGCGACCCCGGCCCGCGTGGCCATCTTGATGCCTTCTGTTCCATGGGCATGGGCCGCGACTTTCTTTCCCCACATGGCCGCTTCCTCGACCATGGCTTTCATTTCCTCGAAGGAGAACTGGGGAGCGCCGACCGATTCTTCTTCCGAGAGCACGCCGGCCGTGGCGATCATTTTGATCACGTCGGCCCCGTTCTTGACCTCGAAGCGGACGAGCTTCCGGATCTCGTCGATCCCGTCGGCAATGCCTGAGAATTGGCCGAACTTGAGGTAGGGGGAAAAGCCAATGATGTCGGCATGTCCGCCCGTGGCACCGATCGCCAGGGTGGCGACCTGCATTCGCGGCCCAACGACCTGTCCGGAGTCGATCGCCTTGCGGAGGGCGACATCGATAAACTCGGGTTCGCCGAGGTCGCGTATGGTGGTGAATCCCGCTTCGAGGGTCCGTTTGGCGGCCAGGTGAGCGGTCACAGCGATATCGATCGGGCTCTTGCGGAACAGGTCCTCGTAATAATTCCCGGGTTCGTAGCCGATGTGGGTGTGGCAGTCGATCAGGCCAGGGAGGATGGTGGACTTGGAGAGGTCGATGATCTGGGTGCCAGCCGGGATCGCCAGGTTAGGCCCGACTGCCTTGATTTTTTCGCCCTCGATCAGGATAACAGCGTTCTGGATTGGGGTGGCGCTCCGGCCGTCGATCAAGTGTCCGGCTCGGATAGCGATGAGCTTGGGCGCCTCGCTCTCGGCCGGCTGCTGGCCGGCGCAGATGAGGCTCGAAGAGCAAAAGAAAAAGGCGATTATAGCCAGGCCAAAGATCAGATTTCTAGTTTTCATTGCGTCTCCTTTGACGGACAGAATACTACTCGTTGTCCTTGATTAACTTCAAATATTCGTTGATTTTCGCCTTCAGGGCTTCGTCCTGGACCGACGGCAACACCTTCTCCAAGAGCTCGCGGGCCTTGGCGGGTTCCTTGATGTTGATGTAGGCGATGCCCAGGTTGATGATCACGTAGACATCGTCGGGCGCATACTGGAGGGCGGTCTGGAAGCTAGGCAGGGCATCGGCGTACCGGTGCATCTGGTTGAGGATGACGCCCTGGAGGTTGTAATAAGCGGCCGACTTGCTGTTCTTCTGGATCGCTTTCTGGATGTGTTCGAGCGCAGGCTCAAGTTTATTCTGTTCATAATAGAGCTTGGCCAGGCCGAAGGCGGCGTTGGCATTGCCGTCGATGGTTAGGGAATTCCGGTATTCCGTCTCGCTCTTTTCGGCCATGCCCAGCACTCCGTAGGTGATGCCGAGGCTGGCGTGGGCTTCGGCATCGTTGGGACGGAGCTCCAGGTATTTCTGGAAGGCGACGGCTGCCTCGCCGTAGTTCTCTTTTCTGAATTGGGCATTCCCGAGAAGGAGGAGCGACGGAGCATGGGCGGGGTCGAGAGAGAGGGCCTGGCTCAGGTATTTGAGGGCCTCGTCTTCGAGACCATAGCGCATCGAGATGACGGCCTTTTCATACTGGCTCTGGGGGTCTTTCTCCGGGTCTTTGATGGCTTTTTTTGGCGCTGAAGCGCAACCCGCGATGGCCAGAGCTAAGACAAGGACGGCGCAAGCGTTCCTGGACATCGCCGTTATCCTCGCATAAAATAGTCCACGGCACAAGGTCAAAAGACCAGAGGTCGCCCCAAGAGCGCACCTCGGGTTGTGAAAAAGAAGAAGCTCTGTACGATCGAAGAAGATGAGCAGGGATACCAGGTTGTGAAACGCTCTAAGATAGGCTGGAAGTTCTGATCAGCCCATCTGTTCTTAGATATCGTAAACAAACGGGTTTTTGACAACCTGGTCGCCGAGGCCTCGGCTGAATATTTTTCGTGATTCTCTCTTTAGCCGGGAGGAGAGGTCCGGGCAATTTCCGACGCTTTTAAGCTTGTCCGCAGCTTCCTTGCCCGCCTTCCGCTATTTTTGGCTCAACTTGACATCCGACGACAGTGCGATTTATCATCCCTAACGATGGGATGAGGCAAAATCGGCACATGAATCCTCACTCAGCCACCGCAGCGGAAAAGGAAATTATTATCAATCTAGGTTGGCTGAAACTCGGACATGGGTAATGTGTCCCCGGACCAGGGCTGTGCGCCCTTCATTGACGGGCCTGCCTCCGGGTGATATTCTTTTGCCGCTTCGCGGATAAAGGCAATACATGGCCGTCAAGTCTCCGAAGGGCTTTACTGACAACCCCGACCGGGCTTCTCTCACCAGAACCATCCAAACGCCGGTCGGACAGCCTCTCGTGGGCGCCACTCTTTCGGGGAAATACAAAATCCTCGAGGAGCTCGGCCGGGGCGGGATGGGAGTGGTCTATAAGGCCGAAGACACTCAGCTCAGGCGGACCGTCGCGCTGAAGTTCCTGTCTCCCGATTCCCCCGTCATCCCGTCGCGAGAGAAACGGTTCGCTCAGGAGGCTCAGACCGCCTCGGCCCTGAATCACCCCAATATCTGCACGATCTACGAAGTCGGAGAAGCGGAGGGAAATTCCTACATCGCCATGGAATACGTGGAAGGGCGCCCGCTCGACCGGATGATCTCCTCCGGAGGGTTGCCGCCGGATGATGTTCTGCGCTTCGGAAGCCAGATAGTCGAGGGCTTTGAGCACGCCCACGGGAGGGGCGTTATCCATAGGGACCTTAAAGCCGCCAACGTGATGATTACCCCGGCCGGGCGGGTCAAGATACTCGACTTCGGGTTGGCCAAACGTTTGATCAGCGAGGAGCTCGGGGAGGCGACGCGGTCCCAATTATCGTTGACCGAGGAGGGTACGGTCGCCGGCACTCTGCCTTATCTGGCGCCGGAAACGCTTCAAGGAAATCCCACCGACGCTCGGAGCGATATCTGGGCGCTGGGAGTCGTCCTTCACGAGATGGCCGCCGGAAAGCGGCCGTTCGAGGGGCGGACGGGGTTCGAGCTGACGTCGGCGATCCTCAGGGACATGCCCGCCCCCTTGCCCGCCCGAACTCCGGCGGGCTTGCGCGCCGTTATCCGGAAATGCCTCGAGAAGGACTTGGAGAAGAGGTTCCAAACGGTGAGCGAAGTGCGCGCGGCGCTGGAGACGGATGTCTTCGTGAAGGGTTCAAAAGCTTCCGGGCCGTCATCGATAATCCGGAGCCGGCGGGGCCGTTGGATTTTGGCCGCAGTCGCGCTGTGCGTCGCGGGAGCGCTGATCTTCAAGCTGGCGCCCCGGGGAGGCGAAAAGATCGAAACGGCGAAGGACTGGCCCGTTCTCAGCACTGGAGCGCGGCCCTCGACAATCGCCGAGGCCAACGAGTATTTCGAAAGAGGAATGCTTTTCCTCAGGGCGCAGTTCAACCTGACGAGCGCCAGGAAAATGCTCGAGCGGGCCCTGGATATCGACCCGAAGTTCGCGGAAGCCCGGGGATGGTATGGATTCACGTTCATCCTCGAGATCGACGGCGGCTACTCCAACGATTCAAGCTGGCTTTATAAGGCAGAGCAAGAGCTGCGCCGCGCTCTGCAGGACGACCCCGAGTCAGCCCGCAGCCATGCGAGCCTCGCGGCCCTTTATTTTTACCAGGGCCGGAAGGACCTGATACCCGAGGAGGCCAAAAAGGCGCTCGCGCTCAATCCTGACGAGGTGGATGCCAAGATCTGGTGGTCTAATTACTACGAGGCGAGCGGCGAGTATGCGTCAGCCAAGGAGCTCGTTAATCAGGTTCTCGAGGGCGACCCGCTTTTTTTCCCGGCCCGCATGACTTTGGGCGAGATCCTGCGCGTGGAAGGCGATATCGACGGCGCGATCCGCGAGCAGGGGAAGATCCTAGAACAGGACCCCCGGAACATATACGCCGCCCAAAAACTGGCCCGGGCGTATATCGACAGGAACGACTTTCCCGGGGCGCGCAGGACTCTCGAGAATCTTTCTCCCGATGATCAACAAGGATTCGAGATCAAGCTAACGTGGGCCCTGCTGTTGGCTTTGGAGGGGAAAGCGAAAGAGGCCCTGGAAAAAATGGACGATGAAAGCCTGAAATTCGGCGCCCTGGCGGTCTGGTCGACGTCTGTTGTCGCGGAGTTCTATGCCGTCATGGGGGATTCACAGAAATCCCTGGATTGGCTCGAGAAGGCGGTCCGAAACGGCGACGAGCGGGACGTATGGTTTCGCCGCGACCCGTTGCTGTCCAATATCCGGGATCTTCCCCGTTTCCGGCAAATCATCGGCTCCATCGAGTTCCGCCGCAAATCACGAAGCTGAAGGAGGGATCCAGAACGTGCCCTTCAGGTTGACATCCGACGACACTGCGATTTATCACCCCTAACGATGGGATAAGGCAAAATCGGTACATGAATCCTCACTCAGCCAGCGCAGCGGAAAAGGAAATTATTATCAATAAAATCGAAGGGATAAAGAAAGGAGAACAAAATGAAAAGGGAAATCTCTCCCAACCTTAGAATGTATCTATGCTATGCCATTTTTATTTCTCTTTATTTATGTACGACGCAAACGCTCAGGTCACAACCAAACATCTCAAATAACGAGGAAATGCAATCAAAAGCAGTAGACTCCGTAAACAGCATCCGCATGGCGGAGATGACATGGCCTGACATCAAATCTGCCATAGAACAAGGATACACGACTGTAGTTGTTGCTGTTGGTTCCACGGAACAACACGGCCCACATCTGCCAACCATGACCGACACACGAATTGGTGATGATTTGGCTCACCGTGTTGCCATGAAACTGGGTCACACCCTTCAAGCAAGCACAATCACAGTCGGTTGCTCAAGACCTCACCTCGCATTTCCAGGCACCATCTCGCTGAGAGATGAGACGTTAAGAATGATTATTCTTGATTATATAGAAAGTTTAATTCGTAGCGGTTTCAATAGGATTGTCTTCTTACCGATGCATGGCGGGAATTTTCCAATTGTTCAAGAGACCCTTAAGGAAGCGCAGATAGCTCATCAGGGAATCGAAATCATAGGAGTTACAGATCTAACGAAGCTTTTTGATTGCTTTATTGCGGCATCTGCCGAATTCGGGATTAAGGCGAATGAATCCGGTTCACATGCCGGCGAAAGCGAAACATCTATCATGATGGCCTTGGAAAAGAATCTAGTAATCAAGGATAGGTTCGCACCAGGCTATATTAGTTTGACAGGCGAAAAAGAATTTAAAATTATGCGCGAGCAAGGTATGCAAGCCCTCACGAAAAACGGTGTCCTTGGTGATCCGAGGAAGGCCTCTGCGGATAAAGGTGAAATTTATCTTAATCATCTCACGGAGTTCCTGATCCAGGAAATCAAAAAGCAATCACATTAAGTCCTATTGCGGCACACAAATACTCGACAATATATCGATAGAGGATATCATGCATTTTTTCACGAATCGAGCAAGAATGGTTTGCCACAAACGACGTATAACAATGCGAATCGAGCGGACCCGCCTACGGCGGGCCGCTCATACGCAACGTGTGTGCCGGGCATGACGCAGGACTTGCGGGGTGGAAGTACCCGAGGCAGGTGTACGCGGAGCCGAAGCGAAGGAGAAGGGCAAGGGCGTCGCCGTGAGGCGGGGTCTGGAGGAAGCCCGATCCGAAAGCGCGGGGCGACGAACAGGAACCGGATACGAGGTGTGGCACGTCCGGGACGAGCGGGCATGTGACCGCGAAGTCCTCCATCCGCGAGTGGGGCGTGCTAAGGAAGATTTATAGCCAAGATCGCCCTCAAGAGCGCGCCCCGGGTCGTGAAAAAGGACAGGCTTTATACGATCGAAGAAGATGAGCAGGGATACCAGGTTGTGAAACGGTATAAGATGACCTGGAAACTCTGACCTTGCCCCTTATCTTTAGATTTCGTAAGCGGAAAGGTTCTTGGCGATTTGGTCAGGACTGCTCCGGGATCAGAGGCTGCCGATCACTCCGTTAACTCGAGCGTCGCGATCTTGTTGTTCTCGGTCAATTTGAGAATCAGTTTGACTACGCGTCCATCCTCAAAGGTCAGCCTGTAGACATAACTACGCAGCCCGGCGTCTTCTTTCCGCTCGAGCAAATCCACGGCTTTGGCCGGCCCAAAATCTTCCAGGACTTCCTGATATTCCTTGACCCGGTCCGGGAACCATTTCTTTTGGGCCTCGTCTGTGAAAGCCCCGGCATCGGCTTGGCCTTCCTCGATCTTCCGGAGCAGGTCGCGGAAGAGCGCGGTGACTTGCGGTTCCTTATCTTCGATGGGTTTGGGAGGAGGGGGCGGCGTGAGAGCCGGCACATAAAGACCGGCGACTCCGTGGATGATCTCCTCCGGCCGGGCATGCCGGCTGTCCAAGTTGCAGAGGGCGACGACAGTCAGATTATCATCCACATAACGGGAAATCCCGGTTGTGAAACCCTGCCAGGATCCGCCGTGCTCAATGAGTTTATAGCCGTTCATCTCATGGACGCGCCAGCCGAAGCCGTAGGGATAGGTCTTGCCGTCGTTGAGCTTCACCGGCGTCCACATCTCGGCCAGGCTGCTCCGCTTGATCAGCTTCTCTGTGTAAAGGGCGGCATCCCACTTGGCCAGGTCGAGCACGGTGAAATACAGGGCGCCGTCCGCCGTCGTGTTGAGGGACGGAGAAACCCACTCCTGATTCTTGATCACCCCCTTGACCAGGCGGTACCCGGCGGCGCGATTGGTGACGATGTCCTGTTCGCTGATGATCCGGGTGGTCGTCATGCCGACGGGTCTGAAGATCCGTTCCTGCAAGAAGTCCCCATAGAATTTTCCGGTCACTTTGTGAATCAGTATGCCGAGCAGCATGTAGCCCGAATTGCTGTAGCTCCACTTGTCTCCCGGGGCGAAGTCAAAGGGAAGAGCCTGGAGGATTTTCAGCAGGTCCTCTTCCGTGTAGTCCCGGCGATAATCGAAGTTCTTGTCGGTGTAATCTTTGATCCCCGAGGTGTGGGTGAGGAGATTCCGGATTGTGACTTTGTTCCAGCTATCCGGTGCTCCCGGGAAATATTTCGCGACTTTATCGTCGAGCCCGACCTTACCTTCTTCGACCAGCATCATGATTCCCGTAGCGGTAAACTGCTTTCCCACGGACCCAGACTGAAAAATGGTCTGGGGGCTGACGGGAACGTCGAGCTCGATGTTGCTCAAGCCGTAGCCCTGCGCTTTGATGACCTTGCCGTCGCGCACCACGGCCAAAGCGAGGCCGGGAATCCTCTGCTGCTGCATCGAGGCCTGGACGAAGCTGTCGACCTTGCTGCCGATATCATCGGTCTGCGTCCAGACCGCCAGAGTGACAAAGCCGATCCCCAGCGCCGCAATCAAGGCTCTACGCAAACTTCTAGCCATTGTTTGTCTCCTTATCGCGTTCTCTAGTCGTGTCCCCGGAGAGCTCCAATCTTATTTCTCCGGCCGCTTCCTGAACTTGTCATAGAGAGTTTCCCACCAGTTTGACATGTCGATGGCCCGGCCGTTGATGACGAGTTGCTTCACCTCGGTCTTCATGTCGAGGGGATCGCCCGTGGCGATGAGCAGGTCCGCGTCCTTTCCCGCCTCGATGCTTCCCAGCCGGTCGGCCACTCCGAAGATCTTCGCCGGGTTGATGGTCAACGCCCTGATCGCCTCTTCCTCCGGCAGCCCGAAGGCCACGGCCTTGGCCGCATGATAGGGCAGGTCCTTGCCCTGCGCCGGGCTATCCCCCGAAGAGAAGCTGATCAGGACGCCCGTCTTGGCCAGCTCGACTACGTTACGGTAAGGAGCGTCGTACCCGTCCTCCGGCTCGGACGGCCCGGTGTAAAGGCTGTCGATGATCACCGGGATTCCGGACTGCTTGATTTTGTCGGCCACCTTGAAGCCCTGGGCACAGCCCCGGAAAATGGCTTTGAGTTTCTCGTCCTGGACGAACTTGATGGCCAGCTCGATGTCTTTGGCCTTTTCGACGGAGACGATGACCGGGAGAGTCCCGTCGAGCACAGGTCCCAGAGCCTCATACTTGGCATTGTATTCGGGCGTCTTGACGCTCGGGTCCCCGACCGCCAGCTTCTTAAGCTCGAGGTAGCGGCGGGCTTCTTTCAGGTAGTCCCGGATCTTTTCGACCAGCTTGGAGGTCACGTCCTCCTTGGCTTCTTTCTGCACGGCCACACCTTCCCCGACCGGCCGCGGCGTCATCGGGAAATTGATGAACGATGTAGCGACTTCCTTGACTACCATCTCCGGAAACGCCCAGCCGTCCATCTTGATGAGCGCCGATATCCCCGGGAAAGTGCCACCCGACGGAGCGACCAGGGCCGTTGTCGTCCCCGTCACCCGTCCCGTCCCGAAGTGGACCGAATGCGGGTTGATGGCCCAAGCGACCCGCAGCTCCGGATTCTCCTTGCCCATCTCCCGGTAGTCCGTCGTGCTCGGGATGGCCCCGATCTCGGCCAGCCCGAGGTGGCTGTAGGAATCGATGAAGCCGGGATAGACAAACATCCCGGAGGCGTCGATGACCTTGGCGTCCGCAGGCGCCTGAAGGGCCTTCCCGACGGCCTTGATTTTCCCGTCCTCGATCAGAATGCTTCCGCCCTCGATCCGCTCGCCGACCACGGGGACGATCGTGGCATTTTTGATGAACAGCTTGGCCGGCTCTGCCTGGGAGGAGAGGATGGCCGCAGACGCCAGAACAGTCGATACGAGGATGATGATGAGCTTTCTCATGGTCAGACCTCCCCTCCGTTTTTCTTTTCCGGTTCTTTTTTCTTCTTCTCTTCTTCCTCGGCCTTCTTCCGCTCTTCGAGGTACTTGGCGCGGTCGAAATACACCGTCCCGTCGACCATCGTCATCTCACAGACCGTGAAGGGATCGAGGGGATGCCGGTTGAACACGGCCAGGTCGGCGTCCTTCCCGGGCTCGATGGTTCCGACCCACCTGTCGATCCCCATGATCTTGGCCGGGTTGATGGTCAGCATCCGGATGGCCTCGTCCTCGGTGGCGCCGCCGAAACGGACGGTCTTGGCCGCGTCGTTGAAGAGATGGCGCATCCGCTCGGCATCGTCGGAATTGAGGGCCACGAGCACGCCTCGCTTGGCGCATAAAGCCGCGGCCTGGGGCATTGTATTGTAGGCTTCCCACTTGTAGGCCCAAAAGTCGACGAAAGTGGAGATCGCGACGCCGTACTCCACCAGCTCGTTGGTGATGCGGTAGCCTTCGAGGCCGTGCTCGAAACAAACGAGCTTGACGCCGTACTCCCGGCAGAGGCGCATGATCGAGAGCATCTCTTCGGATTGATAGGCGTGGCAGCGAACCCACAATTTTCCGCTGAGGATGTCGGCGATGCCCTCGAGCCGGTAGTCTTTTTTCGGAGGCAGGGGAGAGGTGAGTTTGCCTTTGCTGTCTTTAGCGGCCTTGGATTTTTTCTCGTACTCCGCCCACTTCCGCATGTAATCCTTGGCCTTCTCGAACTCGTCCCGGATCGACTCCTCGACACCCATCCTTGTCTTGGGATAGCGGGCTCGGGCCGCTCCCATGCTGTTGCTCTGCTTGGGGTTCTCGCCGAGGGCCCATTTGCTGGTGAGGGGAGCTCCCTCAAAGATCAGCTCGGCGGCGCTCCCACCCCAGCGCAGCTTGAGGACGATGCCCTTTCCGCCGATCGGGTTGGCCGATCCGTGCATGGTGTGAATCGAGGTCACGCCGCCGGTCAGGGCGTAGAAGATGTTGATATCCTGTGGGTTGATGACGTCCTTACAGTCGACTTCGGCGGTAATTAAGTCGCCCATCTCGTTCACGTCTCCCTCCAGGGCGATGTGGGAGTGGGAATCAATAATCCCCGGCATGACCCAGCGGCCGTTGAGGTCGATGACTTCGGCGCCGGGCGGCACAGAGAGACCCCTCCCGACCTTAACGATCTTCGTCCCCTGGATAAGGATGTCGCCGTCCGGAATTGTCTCACCGCTTACGGTGATGATCTGACCGTTCTTGAGAAGAATGGGTTTCTCCGCGGCCGGGAGCAGACCGGACAGGCCCATAATGAGGACTGTGGCCGATATTGCTTTGGCTGCAATTCTTCGCTTCATCTTCTTCCTCCTATCCCGGGATGCGTTTGGCCGTGAACTCGGCGGCGCCGGCTCCTCCCTGGACCACCGAGCCCCTCATCTTTTCCCCATCGACCGTGGCCGAGAAGAAAAGGTCGATGTCCTGGCCGCCGACTGAGATTGAGATCTCGAACGAGACATCCTTTCCCGAAACAACGCCGCCGGTGAAGTCGAAGGCGCCGAACGGAGTGATGAGTTTTCCGGAGAGCGCGGCCTCCTCCTGGGAGAAATCGATGGTCAACCTCATTCCCATCTGCCCCTCGACGGATAGCTCCCATTTTCCAGTGACGTTGACCGTGGGCTTCTCGCCCTCTCCGGGCTTGGCTTCCTTGAGCTCGAACTTCTTTCCGTCGACGAAGGCATATCTCACCTTGGCCTCTTTGACCAGAAGCTCCCCTTCGGCGAGGACGACGTTGGCGATCTTGCCGGGTTCGATCGTCCCTAGCGTGCGGTCGAGGCCGAAGAAACCGGCGGGCGTCTTGGTCAGAGCCTCGATAGCCCTATCTTTGGGCAGGCCGGCCTCGATCGCCTTCTGGATCCCCTCGGCGAAGGCCTTGGGATCATCCGTTCCCAGGGAGGAGAAGGCGAACGGGACACCGGCTTCGGCCAGACGGGCCGGGTTCTTCGGATAGACCTCTTTTTCCGCCCTCTCCCTTTCTGCCTTGCCGCGCTGGGCGTAGATGCTGGAGCCCGGTGCTTTGAAGGCAACGGTACAGAGCACCCGGGCATTGGCTTTCTTGAGCTCCGGGATGACCTCGAACGCCTCGCCGCCCAGGTCGGCAATAAAATAGCTCAGCTTGTATTCGGCGGCCAGAGAGAGCGACCGCCGGATGTCGTGCTGGTTGCGGCAGAGGAAGATGACCGGCTTTCTCGCTGTCGCATAGTCGGCCAGGACTTCGAGGTTGGGGCTGTGGTCGGGCCGGGTCAGCCCCTTCAACTCTTTGAGCCATCGCGACCTAAGCTGGTCGAAATTGGCGGCTTCGGAAAAAACCTGCTTGAGATAGGAGTAAACGCCCATAAGCGAGTTTGGATAGACCATGAAATTGGCCGGGCTGAAGCCTATGCCCAGGCACATGTCCTTGAGGAGTAGAGCCTTATTTTTGTCCGGATCGCTGAAACAGAAGAGCGCCGACCGGCCGGTGAGGACGCCGCGATCGGGCATGACGTGGCCGGCCACAAACCCCAGCTTGTGGTACTTCTCGAAGACCGCCTTGCCCAGGTTTACGTAGTCGAAGGCAACCAGGCCGGGGGTGATGCCGCGGTCCTTGTCGGTGAACTCTCCGGAGGAAATACGGGACATGTCCATCTTCTCTTCAGGAAATTTGAGGAGCGATTGTCCCAGGCCGTCCATCAGGCCGGGATAGACCGTGAGCTTGGCGCCGTCGATGACTTCCGCGTCCTTGGGGATGGGGGTGCTGGCTCCGACGGCTTCGATCAACCCATCCCGGATGACAAGAGTGCCTTTTTCGATCGGGGGACCGGTGAGCGTCACGATCCGGGCGTCCTTGATTGCCCAGATGCGATGCAGGTCCTGGTCGGAGCGAAGAGAAATACAGGCGAGAAAGATAAGGGTTAGAAAGAATAAAAGCAGGCGATAACGGGTTGGGCGTGGCATCAGGCCTCCTTTGTTCGGATGGGAATTACAAGAAAGAGTCCCATTCTATTGATATTTACGAGAAATGCAAAAAAATAGTTCTCGAAGTCGGATGAAGAAAAGCCAAAACGACTTTTAGATCCGCTTCGCTTTTGCCGGCCAGAGGGGATTCAGGATGTGGGCCAGGACGACGAGAAACACGGCGCCGATGACGTTGAACCATAGATAAGGGATTTCGGTGAAAAAGAAGCAGGCCAGGACGGCTACCTCGGCGACAATGGCCGCGATGAACGTGGCGTTGCCGCCGATTTTTTTGAAATAGAAGGCGATGAGGAAAATCCCGAGAATCGTCCCGTAAAACAACGACCCCAGAATATTGACGGCTTCGATCAAGGAGCCGAGATGGTTGGCGAACTGGGCGAAGCCGATGGCGTAGAGACCCCAAAAGATCGTAGCCGTCTTCGAGGCCCGGAGATAGTGCCGCTCCGAAGCGTTTTTCCGGAAAATCCGTTTGTAGATATCGATCACCGTGACCGAAGCCAGGGCGTTGAGCTCTGCGGACGAAGCCGACATCGAGGCCGAGAGGATCGCCGCCAGGATCAGCCCTATTAGGCCTGCCGGCAAATACTTGGTCACGAAGCTCAGAAAGATGTAATTGGTGTCGTTGGTCTCGGCCAGGGGATTTCTTTTCTTGATGAGTTGGAGGGCCTCCTTCCGGAGGCCGAGCTCCGATTCCCTCGTCCGGCGGAGCTCTTGGAGCGTGCCCTCCACGTCAGCCTCTTTTTCAGCCTCGATCGCGGAGAGCATCGTCCGAAGCTGCTCCTGCTTCTCCCCGTTCAGCCGAGCGTAGTCGGCTTCGAGGGCCGTATAAGCGTCCCCATAAGCGCTGCTTTTTACGGCCGCGGTCTCGACCGGATTGAAAAACAGGGGGGGCGTCACGAACTGGTAAAACACGAAGACCATGGCCCCGATGAATAGGATGATGAACTGCATCGGAACCTTGAGGACGCCGTTGGCCAGAAGCCCCTTGCGGCTTTCTGCGATCGACCGTCCGGTCAGATAGCGCTGGACCTGCGACTGGTCCGTCCCGAAATACGACAGGGCGACAAAGCCCCCCCCGATGAGGCCCGACCAGAAATTGTACCGGTCCTTCCAGTCGAAGGCGAAATTGATGACGTTCAGCCTCCCGAGCTTTCCGGCCACGTGAACGGCGTTTGTAAACGAGATGTCGGCCGGGAGGCGCTGGAAAATCATATAAAACGCCGCCCCCATCCCCGCGGTGATGATCATCATCTGCAGAAGATGCGTCTTGCTGACCGCATCCGTGCCCCCGGAGGCCGTGTAGAGGATGACCAGGCCGCCGGTCATGAAAATCGTCAGCCGGAAATCCCAGCCGAGAATGACGGAAATGATCAGAGCTGGGGCGAGAATCGTGAACCCGGCCGCGAGCCCGCGTTGGATGAGGAAGAGGATGCTCCCCAAAGCCCGGTTTTTCAGGTCGAAGCGTTGTTCCAGATACTCGTAGGCGGTGTAGACCTTGAGCCGATGATAAATGGGAACGGCCGTGATCGAAAGGATGACCATGGCGATGGGCAGGCCGAAATAAAACTGAACGAACCGCATCCCGTCCACGTAGGCCTGTCCCGGGGTGGACAGAAAAGTGATGGCGCTGGCCTGCGTTGCCATGATCGAAATGGTGATGGCGTACCACGGCGTGGATTTGTTCGCCAGAAAGAAGCCCTGGATGTCCTTTTTGCCCCGGGTCTTCCAAAAGCCGTAGGCGGCCACGAACGAGAGAAACAAGCTCAGGACGATCCAGTCGATAGGTCGCATGGGCTAAGTATTCAACAGTTCCTCGTAGAAGGCTTCGTATTGGGGGATGATACGGACGGCGTCGAAGTGCTGTTCGGCGCGCCGCCGGGCCTGCGTTCGGAAGAGGGAATGCCGGGCCGGATCGCTCAGAAGTTCGACGGCTTTCGCGGCCATGCCCTCGATATCGCCAACCGGCAAGAGATATCCCGTCTCTCCATGGACGATGACCTCGGGCAATCCGCCGACATCGGCGGCGATGACGGGGACGCTGCAATTCATCGCTTCGAGGGCCGTCAAACCGAAGCTCTCCTGCTCGCTGGGCAAAAGGAACAGGTCGGTGCAGAAAAAGAGGGGCTCCAACTGGTCCTGTTCCCCGAGGAAATAGACGTCGGAGGCGAGGCCCATCTCCTTCACCAACTGCTGGATATGCGGCCGCTCGGGGCCATCGCCGATCAAGAGGAGCTTGGCCGGGATCCGTTCCCGGACCCGGGCGTAAACCCGGACGACGTCTCCGATCCTCTTGACCGGGCGGAAGTTGGAAGCGTGCATCAGGATTTTCTCCCCCTCCGGAGCGAAGGCGGGCCTCGAACAGGAATTGCGGTTCCGGTCCGGCCGGTCGAGCTCGATGAAATTATGGATGACCCGGATTTCGCGCTTGATGTCGAATTCCTCGATCGTCCGTTGTTTGAGATAGTGCGAGACCGCCGTCACCCCGTCCGATTGCTCGATGGCGAATTTGACGACCCGGCGGAAGGACGGCTCGGCCCCGACCAAGGTGATGTCCGTGCCGTGGAGGGTCGTGACCGTTTTAAGCCGCCGGGAGTTGAAGATCTGCTTCGCCAAATAAGCGCTGGCCGCATGGGGGACGGCATAATGAGCGTGAATGATGTCCAAATCGCGGGTTTCGGCGAGTTCTACCAGCTTGGTGGCCAGCCCCAGCTCGTAGGGAGGGTACTTGAACAGCGGATACGAGGCCACGTCCACTTCATGAAGGAAGATGTTTTGATGGAAGGCGCGCAGGCGGAACGGCGGGGCATAGCTGACGATGTGGAGCTCGTGGCCTTTTTGGGCCAGCCCGATCGCCAATTCCGAAGCCACAACCCCGCTCCCTCCGTGGGTCGGATAGCAGACGATGCAGATTTTCATGGCTGCCCTCACGGAATCGTCCACAGATATTCTGGGCCGAAGAACGCGACCGGGTCGTTCACTTTCAGGGCTTCCCGGACGAGAAAAGGCTCCCCGTATTTCGCCCCGATCTGGGCGCCATATCTCCTGTCCCGGGCCTCGATGAGGTCCAGGAATTCGGGCCGGCCGATGAGCGTTTCCCCGGACGCGGGCGTGATTTCGGGCTGATCCGGGCGATGGAATTGAGATGCATAGGCCCGGATCGCGTTCATTTTTTGGGCGTGGGCGTCGGTAGTATCGACGACGAACGACGGAGCGAACTCGAAGCGGCCCTGGCAGAAAACGACCTTCACAGGCCGGAACGCCTCCTGCGCCGTCTCAATTTTTTTCAGTCCGGCGAGATATGCCGAGGCGCGCACGAGCTGGGATGTGTTTTCGTGATCGGGGTGGCGATCGACCCAATAGGGGGCAAAAACGATTCGGGGTCTATGGGTACGGATCTCGGCGATAATTTTGAGCTTATTTTCCCAAGTGACCTCGACCCGCCCGTCGGGAATGTCGAGCATTTTGTGGACCGCCAGGCCCATCACTTCGGCCGCTTTCGCAAATTCCCGGGCCCGGATTTCGGCGCTGCCCCGGGTTCCCGTCTCGCCCCGGGTCAGGACAACGACTCCGGTTTTATACCCCATCCCGGCCAGCCTGATCAGCGTCCCGCCGCAGGACAATTCCGCGTCGTCGGCATGCGCTCCGAAAGCTAACGCATCCAGGGTCATGGCGGCCTCCTCTAAGGAAGATATCCTCTCACATCGTCAGAATCTGATGATCATGCTCGTCGAGGTCGATCGCCTCGTCCAGCTTTTCTACGAAAGCCGGGCCGTATTTCAGGAGATAAGGCACGACGTTGAAGACCCGCTCCTGGAGATGCCCGCCAGGGTAAAGATGGTCGCCCGCTTTGCGGATCTGCTCGACCGCGATGTCGTTCCGTTTCTTCGCCGCCCGGACGATTTTCTTTTCCAGGAAACGCAATTGCTGAACTATCTTACCCCGGGCGAGTTGGGCGGACTCCTTCAAGGTCGGCTCGAAGTCGGCGATGTCCCGGATGAGCGGTTCAAAGTCCTGCTCCAAATGAGAGGCGGCGAGGCTCAAGGCCCGGCGCAAGGGTTCGGGAACTCCGCTTTCGCCGAGACTTCGGAAGATCCCGTCCGCGCCGCCCCAGAGATCGGGAACGTCCAGATGGTACTTCGCCAGAATGCGGTCGATTTTTCTTTCGACGACGGTCAGGCTCTTCCGCGGGTAAATCACCGGCATCGGCAGGCCGAATTTTTCATAAACACCTTTCATCTGGGCGAAATAGGCGATTTCCCCCGGTCCGCCGACATAGGCGACTGTCGGCAGTAGGGTATCCTGATAGATGGGCCGGAGAAGGACATTGGGGCTGAAGAGATACGGCTTTTCTTTCGCCAGGGCGAGGAGGTCTTCTTCGGAACGTGTCTCCCGCGGATCTTTGATTTCGAAGGCCTGGCCGTCCCACTGGACGGACCGCCGCTCCCGCTCGGCGTAGAAAATATTGAGAATTCCCTCATGCAAATGAACTTGGACCTCGTATCCGGCGTCGCGCAGTCTTCGTGAAGCGGCGAGGGCCGGCGGAGTCGCCGCGGATTTTTCGTTGATTTCGCGATAAAAAACCTCTCCGCCCAGCGCTTTCAGGCGGGGATGAGAGGGGTCAATGAAGATCAAGCCGTGCGATTGAAACAGCCCGGTCATCCATCGAGCGAACGCCTCGACCCAGCCGCGGCCGGGCCGATAGGCTTCGCTCAAGGAGGCGATGATGTCCGCCTTGAATTCGGAGTCTTGGGTGAGGTCCGCGAGTCGGCGAAGGCAATCCGCGATCTCCGGCGGTAAGACGAGCGCGGAGGCGGGGATTTTGAGTTCACCGGAAGGCGTCCCGCAGCGGACCTCTTTTAGCCGGTTGTCTTTGTCCAAAAGGACGATGTGATCGATCTCGGCCAAATCGTGATCGTCCGAGGCCAGCCAAAACACGGGGACGGCTTTTCCAGGACCGTTCCGGCTCAGGCGCTCGGCGAGCTTGATCGCGGTCAAGGCCTTGTAGATCGTATAGAGCGGCCCGGAAAAAAGACCGACTTGCTGTCCGGTGACGACGGCGCAGGCTTGCTCCTGCTCCATGGCGTCGATATGCCCGAGAGTCCGCGGGCCGCATCCGTAGCTTTGGTTTTGCTCCCTTAAGATCACGGCCAACTCCTCGCGGGGAATGCGGCGCGCCAGCGTCCGTTCGGTTTGGCGCTCGTAGGCGGCGGCGTCTCGAAAATCGCCGTCAAAGAACTCCCGCACTTTGCCGTAGTCGTGAAAATAATCGTCCACCAGTCGTGGAAGATGCGGGAGCCGCTTCGTCGGGATGACCACGTCTCAGTGCTTCCCCGCCGAAATCAGGTTGGCGAAAATCCGGAATGCCCCAGGCACACCCGCCGGCAGCTGCCGAAACCAGGCGTACCCCGTATAGATGAAAACGCCTTTCCCGTATCGAGAGTATAGGAGGCCGCCTTTTCGATCCGGCTCGCCGGGATCATGCGAGGAGAGAATCGCCGCGTACTTTTCGTCCCAAGACGAAGCGAAATACAGGCCTCTCTCCTGGACCCACCCCTCGAAGTCCCCGGACGTGATTTTATTGGGGAAGGTCAAGAGCGGATGGTCGGGCACCGGGAACGTCACCGGGGCGTTTTCCGCGGTCACCCGGTCGCGGCCGATGGTCAGAGGATATGGCCCGATCCGGTCGGCGAGCGCGCCGGAGGCGACGTTGTATTGGACAACAAGGGTACCGCCGCGGTCGACGTAGTCGAGGAGCCGTCGATTCGCGTTCTTGAGGCGATCGCGCGTGTTGTACGCTCGGACGCCCGCGACGATGGCGTCGAACGAGGACAGGTCGGATGTTTCGAGCATTTCGTCGTTCAACATCGTCACCTCATACCCGAGGTGGCGAAGGCCGTCGGCGACGTCGTCCCCCGCGCCCATGATATACCCGAGCCTCTTCCCTTTGGTTCGGACGTCGAGTTTGACGACCTTGAACCGGGTCTCCGGGAAATAGACTTGGCGGTGAATGTGGGGATAGGAGATCTCCACCATCGCCCGTCTTACGATTTCTCCGCCGAGGTCCGCTTCGGCCGTGAGGACGGATTCCTGGGCGTTTTTCGGCGGAGAGATTTCGAATGAGACCTCTGCCTCGTCATACTTGCCGGCGAGGGAAAAAGGAAGTCCGGCCGGAGCGACCCGCCACCCGTCCGCGCCCTTAAGGCGAACGGTCCCGGCGACGTTCTTGGAATGGCTCTTCAACTTGATCTTCACGGGCTGGGGGCCCTCGCCGGGAAATATTTTGACGCCGTCTTCGACCCGGATCGTCACCCGCGGCCGGACCTCGAAAGGCCGGTAAAGCTCGCCCTGGACCTGGTCCGTCCAGCGGAAGAGAACGGGGATGGAATATTCAAGACGCTGTCCCTCGGTGCTCAGGACGAGGGCGACGCTAAGGGAGGGCGGATTTTCAGCCAGGCCCATGAGCTGGCGATCCCCGGCCGAAAACGGACCGTTTTGAGAAGCGGGCTCCAGCCAATAGGGCTGGGACAAAGGAAAGTCCTTCGGGATGAGGACCTTATTCTCAATGGCCAGGGTTTCGTTGTTTTTCAGGGGCTGATCGACGACGGAATCGGGGACGATTCGGGGAATGCCGAGGCGATGGAGAACAAACGGCTGGTCCGATCGATTGACGATCGATGTCCGGATCAGGATTTCGTCTCCCGGAGCGGCGGCGAAGTCTTCGGCGATCGCCTCCATCCAGATTCCGGCGCAGCCTTGGATGACTCGGGACAATTCCTCTTTCTTCAGGCGAACCCAATCCGACTCCGGGAGCTTGGCCAGTTCGGCCCGAACGCCCAGGAGCCCGGGGACCGACCGGGATGGTTGCCGGGGATCGAACGATCGGAGGCATTCGGCCAAGAGGAGACCAACCTTTTGCCCGCCAGGGACGCGATTCCAAGTCACGTCGATCCCGTCGAATATGTCTTGGGCGGCCGGCTCTCCGGCCCAAAGCTCGAAAGAGTCGTATTGGGTTCCCCGCCGTCCCCCCGAGCCGAAGCCCTGGCTCTTGTGCTGGGACCGGCTCTCGCCGGCGATTTCGGAGTACGATTTTCCCAACAGCGGATTGTATTCGCCGGTATCGATTCGCAAGGCCGGAGCCGTCTCCTCCGGACGGGGACGTCCTCTGTTCAACAGGATCCGGGTCGTTTTCCAAACCGGCATGGTCGTCAACTGCTCGGGAAACCGGTTCGGGTCGGCGGCCGCGGCGAAGGCTTCCTTGATCAGCATCCCGGAGGCCGTGTGGTGCCCGTGCCCTCCGGCGCCCTCGGCGGCGAACCGGGTAACGATCACATCGGGACGGAATTTCCGGATCACCCAGACCAGGTCGCCGAGGACGCTCTCCTTTCCCCAGATTTCGAGGGTTTCCTCCGCCGTTTTGGAATAGCCGAAATCGACCGCCCGGGTGAAGTACTGCTCGGCCCCGTCGATCCGGCGGGCGGCCAGGAGTTCCTGCGTTCGCAGGAGGCCGAGCTCTGCCCCCTGTTCGGGGCCGATCAGGTTTTGGCCGCCTTCGCCGCGCGTGACCGAAAGGTAAGCCGTCCGGTATTTCCGTCCCTTCGAGAACAAAGCCAGGAGCGACGTGTTCTCGTCGTCGGGATGGGCCCCGACATAGAGGACGCTCCCCAGGACGTCAAGCTTCTGGAGCGCGATTTCCAAATCCGCGGCGTCAGGAATGCCGCGCTGTTGGGCCTTGACCGGAACGGAGAACGCCAACAGCAGGCCTAGAACCTTCAACAGACTTTTTTTCAGTTTCGTCCTTCTTCCAGGCCGGCATAGACCGGGCCACCGGGAAATCCGCCCGCGGAATCTGACCTTGGGTTTATTGGGGCAGACTGATTTTGAACGCCACTTTCAGCATTTCCCAGTGAAGGAACGCCGTGGCCGATTTTCCCGCCAGATCTTCGAATCCAAACGTCAGCTGCCGGACTTAAACGATGCCGTGGCCATCGTTTTGTCCCACATCATCGCCAGCTTCCCGCCGTCGACAGCCATGTCGATAAAGGCGATCGTGAACTGGTCCATCGAGAAGGGCAGGGTCTCGACCTTCATCGCCGCCCGGAGGACGTCCTTGTCGGGGGTGTATCCAGAGGAGCCCCAGAGAGCGTCCTTGTTATTCGGGTCGTAGTTTTCCTGGACCGGCCAATTGGAGAAGATAAGGGTCCAGGCGTTCTCCTTCAGTTCTACGAAGACGCTATATTCCCCGGCCGGCAGCGTCTTGCCGTCGAATACGAGCGGCACTTCGGTCTTAAGGCGGGTCGTCTGGTTCGCGCCCGCTCGCCAAACCGGAGAACCATCGCTCACGGCCTTGCCGTAATCCGCGCCCGCGCCGAAAAGATTCTGACGCCCCCGCTTGATGGGCCGGCCGTAGGTCACCTCGATCCATTTGCCGTCCTGATACCGCTGGCGGCCCTGGACGTCTACGTATTTCCCTCCGATCTGGGTCGCGGCCGTCCCCGCCGGGCTCGCCGGCTTCCGGACGGGTGCCTGAGCCAGGCTCCAGGTGACCAGGGCCGCGATCGCGACCACCGCCAACAACCAATTGTGACGTTTCATTTCTCTCCTCCTTTATGAGTTTCTCGCCCGACCCGTCCGCGCGATCCGGAGCTGCTTGTCGATATTCGGAGGCGAGGAAGGGCGATGCGATCCACGTCGACTTATTCGATTATAATACTCTATCCGGAGAACGACAACTGATTTCGTTTCCACCCGATGTTGCCGATAGACCGCCTCAAAGGCCCTTAATCGCGGATGAAATGCGGCAGGTCGAATGGGATCTCGAGCACGAGTTCGATGACGCCTCTATACCTGCCGTCCCGATACCAGGGCGTCTGGTAGACGAGCTTTTTCACGCCGGCCTTTTCGATCGTGTAGACGTTCGGCTTCCGGTTTTCCATGATCGCCCGGAGCTTAACCTTGGCCGGTTCGGGATGGCAGTCCAGGACGTTTGTGCCGATGAGGTGCGCGCCCCCTTCCTTTTCGAACGTTTTAGCCGCTTTGGCGTTCATCTCGAGGATAGTTCCCTTCGTATCGCTGACCGTGATCGCGCCGGAGAACTCCTGGACCCAAGCGTGGCGTGTCATGGGCGTTTCCTTTGAGAGAAATTCGGAAATGGATATGGTGTCCCCATTAATACTTCTTCTTTAAAACCTGGGGGATGCCGTCCTTTTTCATGAACGCCTCTATCTCCTTGACCTTCCGCGGGATCCCGGCCGTCAGGACTTCAGACCCGGTCTCTATGATCAGGATCGTGTCCTCGACGCGGACACCCAGGTTCTCCTCGGGAAAGATCATCAGCGGCTCGTTGGCGAAGACCATCCCGGGCTTGAGAACCATGGGACCGCCTCCCACGTCGTGCACCGCCAGGCCGACGTAGTGCCCGAACCCGCCGCGCATTCTCTTGAAGTAGTCCTTGGTGAGGTCGAACCCCTGTTTTTTCAGGATTTCATCGACCTCGTTTTTGACCTGCTCCGTCGTGAGTCCCGGCCGGTAGACGGCGATGGAGGCGTCATGGACCGCTTTAGCGGCCTCGTAGACTTCCTTCTGCCGCGCTGTGAACTTGCCGTTGACCGGATAGGAAATAGTGATGTCCGTGTCGTAGTAATTGACGTCCGGTCCGATGTCCAGGACGATGAAATCCCCGTCTTTGAGGAGGCGGTCGTGCTTATAGTAGTGGACGTAGGGATGATTTTCGCCCGATGACATGACGATGTAATAGGCCAAATCCTGGGCGCCTTCCTTCTTGGCGACATATTCATAGAGAGCCGCCAGTTCGTATTCATACATCCCGGGCCGGGTCGCTTTCATCACTTCACTTATGGCTTTGACGCCGATGCGGGCCGCCCGGCGCATCGCCTCGATCTCGGCCGGCGACTTGATCGTCCGCAGCTCCCAGATGAACGGCGAGCAGTCGCGAACCTCGACGTTCGGAAACTTCTGGCGGAGGAGGTTGACAAACTGTCCTTCCCGGGTCTGGCGGCCGTCCCAGGGGTTGAGGATCATGCTTCTCTGGAGGTAGCGGAATTTCTCCAGGCTGCACTCGCGCATCAGCTCTTCGGGTTCGAAGGGTGTGTAGATGACCTTGGTCTGACCGGCCAGGCGACCCAGGAAGTTGGTCAGCTCCTCGATGGGCAAAACGCGGTCGACACCCGTCACCCCCGGAGGGTCTTTCAGTATATCGGTGCTGAGGCCCTCGTTGCGCAGGCTGCGCTCGTTAGCGGTGTAAAGGAGGATGGTCTGCTTCTGGACCCCGTCGATGACGAGTACGGAGTTGGGGATTTCGACCCCGCAGAGGTAGAGGAAGTCGTTGTTCTGGTAGTAGTGATGGTAGCTGGTGAGGGGCTGGGCGCCCAGGATGACGGCGACTCCGTCAGGGATCTTTTCCATGAACTTGGCCCGGCGGCCGGCGTACTCTGCCTTGTCGAAGGAAAGCGTCCCCGCAGCGAGCGCCGAAGACAAGAGAACCGCAGCCGCGAGGACCAGCCAAAAACGCAATATGATCGGACGATCTTTCATGAGGACCTCCCTGTGATCATTTTTCCCGAGTTTATCAATTTGTTAGAGGAAAGGAAAGCCGCAAAGGCTTGGGTATGGGATTCGTCAGCCCGCTCGTTTCCCCAGCGAGGAATGTCGTTGCGAGGAACCCGGTGACGAAGCAATCTCCACGGGATCGCCACGGCGTCTTCGGCGCCTCGCGACGCCCGCTCGGTCGTCCACGGACTTCCTCACCCACACCCCTCGCCGACCTTTAGCGGAGACACTGACCTGCTTTATGCCCACCCTTTATTCCCAAAGGGGGGAAGGGGGGTTTAATAAACTAAGAACAGAGTCAGAAAAAGTGTCTCCGCAAGGGGCGCCCTCGAAAAACGCCTCGGGAAGGCTAAACCTTCGAGGTTGCTTTTCCATTCCCAACTTGTTCAGTACATGGATGGAGATGCTTCCAGCGCCGTTTCTACTGTTTCTTGGCCAAGGAACGGACCTGGAGAAGTTCCTTGAGCACGCTCCCGGCTTGTGAGGCCGGCCGGAGCCGCGAGTCTAGGTCGCAGGTCCACTCGACCGGGAATTCCTCGAGCCGGAAGCCTCGCCGCAGGGCCTTGCGGATGATCTCGAGCTCGAAGAGAAAGCCGGGAGTGGCCAGGCCGGCGAACAGCTCCCTGGCCGTTTTCCCCTCATAAACCTTGAACCCGCACTGCGAATCTGTTATCCGGCGGGGAAGGCCGGCGATGATGACGGCGGCCTGATGGAACAAGCGGGAGATGAGCCGGCGCCGCAGGGGCCGGTCCCGCCTGATGACCGTCTCTTTGAGGCGGCGGGAGGCCAGGCCGATATCCAGCTCGCCGGCCGCGATCCTCTTGATGACGGGCAGAGCGTTGCCGTAGGGGATGCAGGTGCCGCTGTCGGCGTAGAGCACGACCTCCCCCCGGCTTTCCATGATGCCTCGCCGGACGGCCGCGCCCTTTCCGGAGTTTCTGTCTAGGTGCAGGATGGCCTTCAGGATGGGAGGAGGGACATTCGCCCGGCGGGCCTCCCCGGCGGTATCATCAGTGCTCCCGTCATCGACGACGATGACCTCGCCCCCAAAGCTGTTCTCGTTCAGGAAGGCAGAGGCGGCCTCGACGTCGCGCCCGATTTTTCCGGCTTCGTTGAAGGCTGGGATGACGATCGAGATATCCATCATGGGCTCACTTTTCGGCGCGCGACTTCAGGTATTCTTCCCAGAGATCATTGCGGATATGAAGGACCAGGAAGACGTTGGGCCGCAATTCATAGTATTCCGATTGAAACGATGCCGTCAGTCCAGATTCCAGGCGGCCAGCCTGTTCAATGTCGGTGATGACGATGGCCGCTTCCTCGAGAGGACCGGCTGCGGCGGCGTCCGTCCAGTAGCCCACCCGGCTGAAGCGTCGCAGATACCAGGGCAGCGGCCAGGTTTCATAGGGACCGGCGATGACCTTGATCAAGATCTTTTCATGGTCCTGATGAAGCGCTGCCAGGTCTTCGACTCTCCGGACGAGCTTGAGGAAGTCCGGGCTTGTCTGCGCATAGACATAGGGGTTGCGGGGATCAGCCGGATAGGCGAAGCTGGCGCGCCAAGCCTGCGCCCCGAGATGGAGAAATCCCGCCGCCAGCAGCAGGAAGATTAGGGCTCGGATCGGCCTGCTCCGGAACGCACCCAAAAGAGCAGCCGCTCCGCTCCCGGAGAGGATGATAAACCCGACATAAAAAAGGAGGATGTTCCAGGGAGTTTTGTAAGGGATGAGAGAATACGCGGCCGTCGAGATCAGGGTGTAAAAAACCAAAAATCTTACAGTTGGGCGATCCGCTGTTGTGCTTGGACGGCCTCTGAACGCAGCGACCATTCCAACAGCGGCCAGGATCAGGATGAGGCCCTCGCTCCACAGCGGGCCGGAGCCTGGTTTCGAGAAGGCGAGCATCTGGAGGTAGTAATACCAGGGATGGACATGGAATCCGGCCTCGCCCGCCCTGACGAAATAGACCTTGAAGGAGAGGATCGAATCGAACCAGCCCTTGGGATTTTGAAAAAATGAGGTAAAGAGGAGAAGCGAGACGGTGACTGCTGCGGCGAATCCGATCAGGGTGTTTATCCAGAAGTGCCTGCCTGCGCTTCTCGCACTCGAGATTCCGCCTTCTTTATTGCCTCTGAAGAGAGATGCCAACAGAAATGCGGCGGCGATCGAGCCGAAGGCGATGACCGAAGTCTCTTTGGTGGCATACATCATCCCGGCAAAGAGGCCCGCCGCCACTGCCCAGGCCCACGACGGCCTCCGCTTATAGCGCCAGAGGGCGGCGATGAAACCGACCAAAAAGAACAGGAGAAGCGTCTCCTGGATGTAGAAGCGGCTGAAATAGACCATGACCGGCGAGACGGCCAGGCCAAGGGCGCTCCACAGCACCGCCTCCTTTCCGATCAGGGGGACAAACAGTAGAAGGAGAAGGATGGCCCCGATCGCGAAACAGGCGGGCACCAGCCGGAGGGTCTTCTCGCTCAGCGCCGCCAGGGTATTTGCGCCCAAAGCGCGGGCGAAGGGAAGCGACAGGTAATACAGGCTCGGGCCGTGATGGTCGGCCTTGTCGTAGCGGTAGTCGCCGCTCTCCAGGAGGGCGCCGAACTTGAGAGCCTGGTTGGCCTCGTCATGGTGCATCGGCCGGAGGCCGAGTCCGGCCAGACGAAAGGCGGCTGCACCGAGGACCATGAGCAGGAAAAGCCCGGCGAAGGCTTTCTTGTTCATTGGGCGGGCGTTGCGTAGACCTCCACCTCGACGTAGTGGTTCATGTCGTTCGATGTGTTGCCGTTCGACCAGAGACGCAGGTATCTTGCCTTGGCCCCCCGCGGGTCAAAGAGCTTGCCCTCGAAAGTTTCGATGTACTCCTTGTCTTTCCCGATGCCCAGGCCTGAGGAGTTGTCGTGGTCGTTGTTGAAGATGGTGGTGACGCCGCTGATGAAGTCCTTGTCATCAGAAACCTGGACGACGACGTCCCGATAAACACGGGCCTGGCTGTGGTAATGCCAGATCACGATGGCCTGAAGAGGCTGAGACGCCTTGAGGTCGATCTGGACGTACTGCTTTCCTGGGCCGAACTCGACGAAATAGCCGTCCTCACCCGACTTCTCGCCGTCCGTGACACAGCCCACTTCGCCGATAACCGGCTGCATGTCGCT
The DNA here is from genome assembly GCA_017886205.1 of Candidatus Aminicenantota bacterium. Taxonomy (GTDB): domain Bacteria; phylum Acidobacteriota; class Aminicenantia; order Aminicenantales; family UBA8522; genus UBA8522. The sequence goes on from JAFNEO010000039.1 coordinate 44,271, forward strand.
GGCTATGACCGGCTTGTTTAAGGAGACGAGCTTCGTCCCCGCCGGGACGAAGAAGGCACCCCGTGGCTTGCCGGTGATTTTTTCCAGGTTCGGGCTGTTGATGTTCCGCGGCGTGCCGATGAACATCGGCTTGGGCAGCTGGAGCTTGAGCTCCTCTTTGCCCTGGTCCTGGGCTGGCAAGGCATGGGAGGAAGCAACTGTGCCGGCGAAAACGGATAACGCTGCAACACATATAATCGTTCTTTTCATCTAAGAACTCCTCTGCCGCTATTTTATACTATTATCGTTTCCACACAAAACACGGCATGGAGATTGGTTTGATCAAGAAACCTGGGTGATGACTCTAGGCGACACGCACCGCGAAACTTGGGTGACACGAAATTTAGGTGACATGTTCCGAATTCTCTTGAATTCGGTACGTGTCACCTAAATTTTTCTTTAGGTTTCATCCGAGTATTTCCCGGTTGAAAATAAGGCCTTTCTTTTTGGGCGTGATGAGAAGAGCCCAGACATCGGAATGCTTCTCGCAGTATCGCCGCGCCTCCTTTGGGCTCATGGCCATGAAGGCCGTGGACAGGGCGTCGGACTCAGCCGCGGAAGGGTGGGACACCCAGGCGGCGAGATGACCTTCTGCCGGCCGGCCTGTCCTGGGGTCGCGGATATGTCGCCCCTTGACTTCGGTCCCGGAGCCGCTGAGAGCACGTCCTTGGAGCAGCACCCGCTTGGGGACATCCGGCAATTCCCAAGTCCCGCCCACGCCGACGGGCCAGCCGTTCTCCCCTTGACTCAGGCCGGCGGCATCACCCGCCGCCAAGGCTGAGCTCGTGCCTCCGTGGATGAGGAAGCGCTCGACGCTCCAATCCGCGAGGATGGAGGCGGCCCTGTCCAGCGCAAAGCCCTTGCCGATGGCTCCGAGGTCGAGGTCGAGGCCGGCCGCTAAACGCCCCAGGAAACTCTGCCTGAGCCGGACCCGGAATCCCGAATCGGCGGCGGCCAGCTCAAACTCCGGACGTTCCGAGGACCCTCTCGCCCTTCGGAAATTGATGTCGAAGGCGCCGCCTGTCTCCCGCTGGAGACGCTCGGCGATTCTGAGGCAGTCGAAAGCATCCAGGCTGATCCTCAGCGTCTCATCGGCCCGAAGCCGGTTGATCTGCCCGATCTCGCTCGTGGCATTGAACCGGCTGAAAAGGGCTTCTAGGCGGTCGACCTCTCGGAAGACGGCTTGAGAAGCTTGCTGGGCATATCCGACTTCCTGGCCGGCGATCAAGACCTCGAAGATCGTCCCCATGGCCTCGTGTGCGAACCGGTGAACGGGCTCGGGCGCAAGCTCTCTCATGCCTCTTTGCGGGGGAGGATCGAGTCGAAGAAGGCCATCGCCGAAAGGGCGGTGGCCAGGGCGCTCCAGCGGTGCGTTGCGACGAGCCCGAGCTGGGTCCGGAATGAGAAATAAGGAAGCATGGAGAACAAGGCCGTCGAAACAAGGGCCAGGCCCGAGATAACAAAGATCCAATAGAGAAGCGACTGCCGGAGCGGACGGGAGAACAGGCCGAGAAGATACCCCAGCGGCCGTCCGCCCGAGGTGAAGACCTCGATTATAGAGCTGTATTCCTTCGCCCGGAAGATGACATCCGCGGCCAGGCTGATGGCAAAGACACCGCCGGCGACGACGTGGAGAAGGAGAGGGATTCCGAACAGTCCGCGGGGGCTGAAAATGGCGAAGGCGAACCCGCTGACGGCGAGGTAGATGAGGCTCGTGGACAATCCGACAAAGATCCATTTCAGCAGGGGCGGCGGATAGACGGTGCAGCAATAGGCATAAGTGGCGCGCAGCCACTTCCATCCCGCCGGCTGGAATAGGGCGGCGAGGCCACGGCTGAGCCAGCGAAAATAGGCTGCCCGGGAGAGGCTTCCGGTCTGAGCGCCCGCTGAAACGGTATCGTGTCTAAACCGGAGATAGGTCAGCCGGCCGGCCAGCCCCAGGAGGGAAACGACAGAGATGATGCGGAAGAACATGGCGGCTAGTTCCTTTTTTCGATGAGCCCGGAGAGGCGCCCCAGGACGAGAAGGAAGACGAGAACCAGGATGGACCCGACGACGAGGATGGAGAAAAAGAGAACCCATTTGAAGAGCGGCCGCATTACGAAAGAGAGGCCGAAGAGCGCCTGGTAGGGCCGGTCGAGGCGCATGAAGGCATTGGCCGAGATGGTCTTGACCCGGTCCGTCTTGAGCGGGCCGGTCCCTTTGGCCTTGCGGAAGAGGAAGGGCGAACCGAACCGATGGCAGTCTGTGCAGCCGTTGACGCCCAGAGACTGGCGGGCCGGCCTGACCTCATGGCCGAGGGGCCAGGTGACCGGTCCGGCGGCGGCGTCGTCAACCACCTCAAGCCGGCCGTCCCTGTCCAGCCGGAACAGCTTGCCGCCCGAGATATAGACACACCTTCGCTTCACCTGTCCTTCTTCCTGGGAAGGGCTTTGGGAAAGTGCCTCGAGAATCCCCTTCACCTGCTCTTCGGTTAGAGTTTGCTCCGAGCCGGTGAGAGCGGCGATAGTCCGAAGTTCGAAATCAGGCACCAGCGGCTCGATTTTTCCCTCAACAAGCCAGGCCAATTCAGGGGAGGCGGGCGGCGGCACCGGGCTCTCGGCTTTTTCCAAGTATGTTTCCGTGACTTGAAACAGCGCTTTCTGGTAGAGAAGGACCGGTTTCCCCAGTGCGCCCTTGGCGCCGGCCAGTGATTCGAGGATCTCCTGGACCCGCGTCTGGACGTCGGGGTCGATCACTTCCGCCTCCGGGTCGAATTCCGGGATGAGCGGGAGGATGTCCTGCCCCTGCTTGACCGCCCACACGGGGACTGCGGACGTCATCTTTCCCGCATACGGAGAGGAGTCGAGCCCGCCGTCGATATTGACCTCATAGATTTGGCCTCCCTGGATGAGCACGGCGACCCGGCCGGCCTCAAGATCCAGAGAGAAGGCCGTCAGGATGTTGACCACCCCTTGATCTGGCTTCAGAAGATCGCCGGCTGCGGCGGCAACAACCTGGGGTTGGAGGGGTACGACCTCTTTGCCCCTTTGCTCGGCCCAGAAGGCCGGCCATAGCAAACGGTTGGGGGCGAGCTTGCCGTTCCGTTCCCGGACATAAACAGGCTCAATGACGGCAGGAAGGTCGGTCGACCAGCGGGCAACGCCATAGATCCCAAGCCGGTTGGCCCGGGAAGTGCGGACTCGGGTCAGCTCCTTTCCCGGCCAGGGGCCTGAATGGCAGACCGTGCAGGAGAGGCGTTTGAAGTGGACGGCCGGGAATCCCTTGTGCTTCGGGTAAGGAGCGCCCATCCGGCCGGCCAGGGCTTTTTCCCCTTTGGCCTTCTCATCCCCGAGATGACAGCCCGCGCAAGTGTAATCCTCACCCGCCAAGCCGGGATAGTCCTGGGCCTCGCCTTCGTAGCCCCGGACCATGGCATGGCTGAGGTCGTTGCGGTGGCAGCTGGCGCATTTCAACCCGGCTGCCGTATGGACGTCCTCATCGAAGGAATACTTGGCCAGACCGACCGGCGTTACCGAATGACAGGCCAGGCAGCGGCTGTCAGCCGGCTTGTGGCTGAGGTCAAAGAGGACGCGGTGCCGGCTGTCGAAGAGGTTCCGGTCGTAACGGACAAAAGGAGGCACGGCCCACTCCGTGTCGTCGGGGTCGGGCCCGTCATAGATATCCCAGGTGCCCCTGACCCGCGAGGCCATGCCGCCGACCTCGCCGAGGCCGGAGGCAGCTGTCGCCGCCCAGCCGAAGTTTTCCCTCAGCACTTGCTTGGCCCATTCGGAGGGATCCTGCGTGCTCATAGCATTGTGGCAGCCCAGGCAGTTGATCTCGATTCTGCCGGCGACTTCCCAGCGGGAGCCCGGGGTGACGGCGGATTCGGCGGGTTCGGAGATCCCGCTCCCGGCCAGATGCCGGCCGAATAGAAGCGTGAAGTCCCAGGCCGAGAGGCCAATTTCCGCGGGGTTCCAGGAGCCTTTGGATTTGTGGTGGGACAGGGGAAGAAGTGTCCCCGTCAGTTCGTCCACCCAGACCCAGGGCTCGCCGGCGCGGCCAGCGTTGGGGGAGAGAGCTGCGTTGAAATGCAGCCCCTTCTGGATAGTCTCGTAAATGTGACAGGGCGCACAGGTGTATCGGGAGGAAAAGGGGAGGGGGTTCGTTTCGGTTGGGATAATCGGCTGATCGAGCTCGTCCTTGAGGGGGATGAGATGGACGGGCGTCGTCCTATTCCCGTCCCACTTCTGCTGTTGTTGCTGCTGTGCCGCCGCAATTGAGGTTGTCAATAATATGACCGCTATTATCCCCTTCGTCAGAAAATGCAGCGAGAACGGGTGACCAGGCGCAGGTTGCTGTCTGTTTGGCTGATTTCGGCCAAGGCGAAGGGTGTGGGTGAGGAAGTCCGTGGACGACTGAGCGGGCATGGTTTCTCGACTGAAAAGAGAGAAGAGCGAAGGAGGATGCGGAGCGAGTTCCCTCGCTGGGGGAACGAGCGGGCTGACGAATCCCATACCCGAGCCTTGGTGACGAAGCGACGTGACAGGACCCGTTCGAGGCTGTCGTTTTCGTATTTTCATGCTTTAAATTGCTCGGGGCGGAATACACTCAAGCCGCGGGTCCTGACCACATCGTTGACGCGGAGCACCGCCACCGCGCTCTCGAAGGCGAGCTCGGCAGGGCAGCTCAGCGGCGTGCCCTGCCGGACGGCGTTGAAGAAGTTCTCCAGGTGGGGCTGATGTGGAGGCTTGGCCAGCTCGACCGGAAGCGGCCAGCGTCCCGCCTCGGCCGTAACCCGCACGTCGAGGACGATGTTCCGGGTGTCGACTTTTTGGATGGGTTGGGTCTCGGTGAGAAGCAGGCCGTCCTTGACCAGCGAGTCCCACTCCGGCGCATGGGCCTCGCGCATGGCCCAGTTGCCTCGCTGCGGAACTTCGGAGATGACCAGCGAACCGTTGTCGCCCATGAAGGTCTCGTAGAAGCCGCCGTGCTTGGTCGTGGTCTGGACCTGGTAGAGGGCCCGCGCTTTTCCCTCCGGTGTTTCGAACTCATAGATGGCCATGACATTGTCGTACCACTCGCGTCCCGTGTAATAGTCCACGCCGCCGCTGGCCACGACCGTGTTCGGGTTAACCCCGAAAACCCAGCTGAAGAGATCGATCTGGTGGGAGCCAAGGTCGACCATCGGGCCGCCGCCGAACTTGCGGAACCAGCGCCAGTTGCGGAGCTCGAGCATGGAGCCGTAGCCGTATCTATCCAGGGTCTCCTGAGAAATGGTGTATTTTTTCGGCCAGCCGACCATATCGCTCTTGGAGCGGTTCCATTGGGCGTAGGCTAGGGAAACACGGCCCAGAATCTTCTTATCCCTGACCAGGCGGTCGATACCGTGGATGTAGCGCGGGTTGCTGCGGCGCTGGTGTCCGATCTGAAGAAGCTTCCCGGTCCGCCGCGCGGCCAGCACCATGCTCCGGGCTTTCTCGAGGGAGTTCGACATCTCCTTCTCGCAGTAGACGTGGAGGCCGGCCTGGAGGCCGGCGTTGGTGTGTTCGGCGTGCACCCAGTCGGGAGTGGCGACGATGGCTGCGTCAAGGCCCTTTTCCTTGGCCAGGAGTTCTCTGTAGTCCTCATAGACCGTTGTCGGCTGCCCGTATTTGTTGAGATAGCCGCTGGCGTACTGGCGGCTGTACTCCCAGATGTCGCAGACGGCGACGATGCGGATACCTGGGATACGCAGGCAGGACTCCATAAGCACCCGGCCCTGCTCTCCGCAGCCGATCAGGGCAATGCGGAGGTCATCGGGCTGGGGAGCAGGCAGGCGGTCCTTGGGCGGGGGAGCCGATAGGGGCTGCTCCTGCTGCTGTTCCTGGGCAAGGCCGCGGCCGGCGAGGGCGGCGCCGAGGCCGACGGCGGTCGTCGATTTGATGAAGTCGCGGCGGGATAGAGCGCGATTCTTGTTTCGGGTAATTTTCTCACGCATGCTTACCGAACTCCCTAAGGCGAACTAATATGAACGCAATAATTTTCATTACATCACCCCCACCCTTTCCCTCCCCCCTCGAGGGGGAGGGTGAAGGAGAGGGGGTATCACAGACAATCGCATCCACAATAATCCAATCATGGACGGGTGGCGTCGCGTAGGGCTGACCGGCGACAGCACCCGTTCTGTGATTGGAAAAATCGGCCACGATTATTTCCCAAAGTCTTTATCGAATGCGATCGTGGACGGGGCGAAATTAATCGAGCGGACGAAATCGTAGGCTTCCCTGGCCCCGTATTCGCGGTCCATGCCGTTATCCTCCCATTCCACAGACAGCGGGCCCGTGTAGTTGATGCTGTTGAGTTCGCGGATGATCTCCTCGAAGGGGACATCGCCGTGGCCGGGGGAGCGGAAGTTCCAGCCGCGCCGCAGGTCGCCGAAGGGCAGAAGCGAACCCAGGATGCCGGCTTTCCCGTCAAGGGTAACCCCGGCGTCCTTCACGTGGACGTGGTAGATACGGTCGGCGAACTCGCGGATGAACAGGTGCGGCTCGATCCCCTGCCAGACGAGGTGGCTCGGGTCGAAGTTGAACCCCAAGGCCTGCCGGCGGCCGAACTTGGCCAGCAGACGGTCGGCGGTGTAGATATCGAAGGCGATCTCGGTCGGGTGGACCTCCAGGGCAAACTTCACGCCGCAACGGTCGAACACGTCCAAGATGGGCGTCCAGAGTTTGAGGGTCTTAGTGAAGGCGGCCTCGATCATCTCCTCGGTCGTCGGCGGGAACGAATACCAGGCGTGCCAGATGGGCGAGCCCATGAACCCGTTGACGACGGAGCAGCCCATCGCCTTAGCGGCCCGGGCCGCGATCATCATTTCGTCGATGGCCCACTGGCGGAGCTTCTGGGGCTTTCCCTTGACCCTGTCGGGGGCGAAGGCGTTCAGCCGCGGATCATAGTTGTCGCCGACGCACTGGCCGGCGAGATGGGCGCCCAGGGCCCAGCACCCTAGATTGTGTTTTTTGAGAACCCGCTTTTTGTCCTCGACATAGGCTTTGTCCCGCGCTGCCTTACGGACGTTCATGTGGTCGCCCCAGCAGGCGATCTCCAGGCCGTCGTAGCCCCATTGGGAGGCCTTATTGCAGACCTCCTCGAATGGCAGGTCGGCCCATTGCCCCGTGAACAAAGTTACCGGTCTCGCCATATCTTCCTCCCTCGGAGACCCGCAAAATTGGTGGCCGCAAAATTCGGTGACACGCACCTAATTAAGAAATTAGGAGCATGTCACTAATTTTGCCGTTGCCGAATTTTGCATGTCTCTGTCTTAAAATTCCACCCAAACCGCTCCCTTCTTAGAGCTCTCTACGCATCTTTCTATGAACCTAACTCCCCTGATACCGTCATCCACACCCGGGAAGTCGAGGTCGTCGCCGCTCAACGCCTGACCGGACTTCCGCTTGACCAGAGCGGAGAGATAGGTGTTGTAGATGTTGGCGAAAGCCTCGAAATAGCCCTCAGGATGGCCGGAGGGGATGCGGCTCAGGGCTTGGGCTCGCGGAGACATCTTGTCCCGGCCGCGGGAGAGGAATTCGGAGGGCCTATCGATGTAGGAAACCTTCAGGTAATTCGGGTTCTCCTGGGCCCACTCCAGGCCGGCTCTGGTGCCGTAGACCCGGATGCGCAGGCCGTTGTCATGGCCGACGGCGATTTGGGAGCTCCAATAGATCCCCTTGGCTCCGCCCCAATAATTCAGCAGGATCGAGGCATTGTCATCTAACGGCCGGCCTTCCCCGAAATGGTCGAGCCGGGCAAGGAGGGATTGGATTTCCAAGCCTGTCACATAAGAGATCATGTGCTCGATGTGGGTTCCGATATCGCCGACACAATTCGAGGCGCCGGCCAGCTTTGGGTCGGTGCGCCAGGCGGCCTGCTTCTGGCCGGTCTTTTCAAGTAGGGTGGCCAGCCAGTCCTGGGGGTATTCGCCGCTGACGAACCGGACCTCCCCGACGGTGCCATCTTTCACCATGTCGCGCATATGTTTGACAATGGGATACCCGCTGTAGGCGTAGGTGACGCAGAAGAAGTTGTCCTTCTTTTTGGCCAGCCGTCCGAGCTCCTCGGCATCGCGAAGGGCCGTCGTCAAGGGCTTATCGCAGACGACCTGGATCCCGTTCTCGACGGCCAGTTTGGCGGCTGGAAAATGGATGTTGTTGGGGGCAGCGATGACGACAAAATCGATCTTGTCATTGCGGCCGGCTTCAGTCCGGAACATCTCCTCGAAGGTCTTGTACAGGCGCGATTTGTCGACTCCCCAGGCTTCGCCGGTGGCCAGGGTGTTCTCGTAGGACTGGGAGAAGCAGCCGGCTACCAGCCGGGCCTTGCCGTCCATCCCGATCGCCTTGCGGTGGACGTCCCCGATGAAGGCGCCCTTGCCGCCGCCGATCAAGCCGTAGGTCAGGCGAGCCGTTGAGCCGAGTGCATCTTGGCCTTCGATCATCTCCAGACCTCCTTACCAGGGCTGCCGTTGGCAGGGGGCATCCCAAAACCGCCGAAACAGTACTCAAGATATATCATGGAAATTATGACGACACAAGTTTAGTTTCCCTCTTTAGCAAAGAGGGGTCAGGGGAGATTTTATAAATAATAAGCAACTGCATATCCCTTCTCTCCTTGTTCGCCTTTTCCAATCCCCCCTCGCTTCCCTTTTCCAAAGGGGGATAATAAAGAGGCCAAGTGCCCGCCCTCCCGTAGTTACCACACTAAACGTCATAGAGCCCTAAAGATGCTTGACACCGTTCAATAAATGCTATATTGTATATACATATTATATATGGGAGCTGGCAGTGGATAAACAGATGATCGTCCGTATCGACACCGAGCTAAAGGAACGCCTGAGCCGTCTGGCCCGGGCCGAAGGAAAAACGACCAGCCAGATGGTCCGGGAGCTCATCCGCGATTATGTCAAGGACAGGGACATCGGCGCCTATATCGACGCCTTGTGGAGCCGGATCGGCGCGAAACTCGCCTCGCGCGGCGTCCTCCCCGCCGATATTAACAGGGCCGTCGCGGAAACGCGAAAAAAACGCGAATGAGAGTCGTCGTCGATACAAATGTCTATATCTCCTCTTTTTTCGGAGGAAAACCGCGGAAAATTATCGATCTCTGGCAAAAAAGTGAGATCACAATCTGCCTCTCCCCGAATATCATTGAGGAATATGTGGACGTCCTTCGGAGACTGGGTCTTAAAGAAGAGCCGGAGATCGGCGAGTTCATCGACCTTTTTGCCAAGAAACATCAGCTTCTGTTCGCGACAAAGACGCCGTCGCTCAGGATTGTTCGTGAGGATCCGGCCGATGACAAATTCATTGAGTGCGCCGTCGCCCTAAAGGCTAGAGTGATCATCACCGGCGACAAGCGCCTAAAATCAATTGGCCACTATATGGGAATCAAAATCCTCAGCCCGGGAGAATTCCTATCCTTTTTTCGCCTCCGGCCTTAATTATCCAAGGCTGCCGCTGCCATGGTCTGGACATCTTCAAGCCTGGCGTTCTCGGGTCATAATCTCCTTTTCCGTCACCTGATAAGCGTTTCCATTGTTATGACTACATTTCCCGTTTTTTGCCCAGCTTCGACATACCGGTAAGCCTCGACAATTTGTCCGAGCGGATAGCGTCTATCAATGACCGCTTTGTATTTTCCAGCCTCGACGAGTTCTTTAAAAAAAGCCACGTCTTGTTTACGGTCTTTTGGAATCGGAAATATGACTTTTTTGCTGCCGAATATCTTGGTCCATAGGACCAAGAATAAGTTCTGGGCTAAGAAACCCAGGTCGGTTGAAAGATAAACCCCACCTTTCTTTATCAGGTTTTTACAGCGGAAAAACGAAGTCTTGCCGACCGCATCAAAAACAACCTTATACGTCTGACCGTTCTGAGTAAAATCGTCTTTTGTGTAGTCAATGACTTCATCGGCTCCCAGAGATTTTACTAGTTCTAAATTCTTGGTATTGCACACGGCTGTAACCTCTGCCCCGTAATACTTAGCCAGCTGCACAGCCGCCGTACCTATGGATCCGGAGGCTCCATAGATAAGAATTTTATCCCCCTTTTGAAGGTTTATTTTTCTAATAAAGTTGAAAGCGAGCATCGCCCCGTCGCAGACAGCGGCCGCTTCTTCATAGTTCATGTTGGCTGGTTTTGTTACGATTGAAGCTTCTTCAGGCAGGCATATGTACTCGGCGTGTGCACCAAATTTGTTGTCGGTCAACCCAAAAACTTGGTCGCCCTTTTTGAATAGCTTGACACCTTTGCCGACTGCTTCAACTTCTCCAGCCAGCTCACTCCCTAATATCGTTCTTTTGGGCCTAAAGACGCCATTGATCAACCTGGTAATAAGCGGATATTCAGGTTTTCGAAAGCCGCAGTCCGTTCGGTTTACTGTCGTCGCATGGATTTTTATTAGTACCTCATTGTCCGCGGGAGTAGGTTTTTCTACCTCTTTAAGCTGAAGAACATCAGGCGGTCCGTATTTCGTGTATACAATCGCTCTCATGAGGCGCCTCCAAATCTACCTCGATCCCTTCATTAATTATTATGCTCCAAAGTTATAACCACTTTCCCTCGAGCGTGTCCTTCACCAAGATACCGGAGAGCTTCAGGAACCTCACTTAACGGGTAACGCATGTCTATGACAGGTCTGACTTTGCCGGCTTCAAGAAGCTCTTTTATAAAAACCAGATCTTTTTGGTCCACTTTTGCAGACACGCCACCCAACTTCTTACTCCCGCCCATTGAAACCCATGGTCCCAGGAGCATAGCCTGGAACATTTGCGCCATGGTACCTCCAGCCACGACATAAATCCCCTTGGGACCTAAGGCACGCCGGTAATCTAGAATAGGATGATACCCGTTGGCCGCAAAAATAAGGTCATAAAGCTGCCCATTTTTGGTGAAATCTTCCTTAGTGTAGTCAATGACCTGGTCTGCGCCAATCGAACGCGCTATGTCCATTTTCCCGGTGCTGCATACGGCCGTGACTTCAGCCCCGAACGATTTGGCAATCTGCACCGCAAACGTGCCCACACCACCGGACGCACCGTTAATCAAAACTTTCTGTCCGGGTTGAATCCGTCCTTTGTCCCGAAGACCCTGCAGGGCGGTGAGTGCCGCCATGGGCACGGCCGCCGCTGCCTCGAACGAGAGATTGGCCGGTTTCGATACCAATCGATTTTCGCGAGCACATGCATACTCGGCAAAACCGCCGTGACCAATGTCCCCGAAGACATCGTCACCCAGCCGAAACTGCGTGACGTTTCTGCCAACCGCTTCGACCCGCCCCGCCATGTCAGCTCCGAGTATTTTGTTTTTTGGTTTGAGAAGACCGAAGCCCATGAGGCGGACCAAGAATATGTCAGCTGTCAGAGCATGCCTGTCATAGGCATTTAGGGATGCCGCATGAACTTTTATCAGGACTTCATCGTCCTTTGGGGTAGGCTTTTCTACCTCTTTAAGCTGAAGAACATCCGGTGGTCCGTACTTTGTGTAGACAGCCGCTTTCATGTGGCGCCTCCAAATTTACAGTGACTTGTTTATTTTAAGCGTAGTTGACCCCTTTTGCCACACTCCATCGTGAGGAATGCTAAATCGGGAGGTTGTCAGATGTCAAATTGAGCTGGGATCTAAAAAAGTATCTCGGAGTGCCCGACGGATATGAAATCGCCTCGGTCATCCCCTTCGGCTATCCCCGCGCCCTCCCGGAACCTCGGGATGATGAGTCGCTGGTCGACCGACTGCACATCGATAAGTGGTGAAGAACACCGGCGCTTCTTGCTCTCCTTTCCCGACGGGGCGGGCGTCGCTGGACGAAACTGAGTGCCCAAATCATAGGCGGCCGTTTTGTCAATTGTGTAGGTTTGACCCCGCTTTCATTATAATATGATTAGGACGATGGACCTGGTCATCTTCGAAGACAGCATCAAGTATGATCTGGGGATCAAGATTGTTTTGGTTTTTTCTCTCGTGCTGCTTATCGTCCTGGGAATTATCTTTTATGTGGATGCCCAGGATTCCGACATCTTCCCGGGAGAACCTGCCGCGGAATCCCGGACGGGCTCGTTCGTCCTTTTTGCCGCGGCGGTCTTCCTCCTGGCGGTCTACTGGCTTATTCTCCCACGAACGATCGCTGTTTCTCAAGAAGGCCTTATCCTGAGATTTCGGGCCTTCAACTGGAAAATCCCTTTTGCTACCATCAAATCGATTAAACCCGCCTCGGGAATAATTGTCTGGTGGGCCCATAGCTGGATTACATCTTACCGAAGCCAGATCGAAATCATCAGGAAGTATAGACTCAAGATTAGGGTCTCCCCGAGCCGGCGCGACCAGTACCTTGAATATGCTCATAAGGCCTTTGCCGACTGGAAGAACACTCATCCGGCTTGAGAGAAGAGCCCAAGCCACATGAAAAAGAATCTGCGGGTTGAAGAAGTCGGTGATGAGCTCATCATCTGGGATGATGAATTCCTCCAGGCGGATGTCCTGCCGGTGGAAATCAATGCTGCTTACCCTACCGGGCCAGGAATTTCTTAACCCGGGACACCGCCTCTCCACCGACCGCCCACGTGTCCAGTATTTCGCCCTTCGGCCTTCCGATCGAGGTAGATCTGCCAGCCACGCTCCTCGTCTCCCTCCAGGATCCATCCTCGATTGGTGCCCTCGACCACGAAGTTCCACCCGTAGAGCGCGCCCGGGCCGAGGTTCGCAGGCTTCTTCTTGATGACAACGAAGCTGGGATCGTTCTTCATCGGTTCCGAGAAGGTGGCGTACTCGTTCTCGGTCTTCGGGACCACATCGCGCCCGGACTTCTTGAGTTCTGGCGCCCCTGTCGAAAAGGTGATCTGGACGGCAACGGCAGCGAGCGCGGTCAACAGAATTAAGGATAAGAAGAATTCAGTTTTCGGCTTTAGCTGCCGGGGAATGTTGTGCCCGCCCGAAGTGCCCATTTCTCAACTGGCGGGAAGCATAAATCGCAGCTTGGAGGATGTCAAGGACGATACACTACCGCCATGCTGGATGAGCGTTCAGGTATCGATTTTCTCCTCCCTCCACCGTGAGGGAGTTTAGATTGCGGCTCGAAGGGATGTCAAGTTGAGCTCGTGATAGCGGAAGGTCGAATGCGCTCTTGGTTTTGTTCCGAGAGATGTCGATCCCGACTTCCCTCATGACCTCAACGGCAAACGGGTTGAGTTCTCCCGGCTCCAGGCCGGCGCTGACCGCCTCAAACTTATGCCCGGCCATGTTGTTGAGGAAAGCTTCGGCCATCTGGCTGCGGGCGCTGTTGTAGACACAAACGAAAAGGACCCGCTTTTTTTTCATGTAATATCTCCTCTCATCCGATCAAACCGGCCTCTTGTGGTCGGTCACCGAAATGAAATCATCTCCCTTTATATAAATTATAATGGCTGACTGTTAATTTGGAATTAAAAAATGATTAAGATGCAGTTAAGTTTATGCCGATCCTAAGCGTCCTGACCATAAATCGGGTATAATCATGTCCAGCCCTCGAACCTGGCGGCCGAGGGATGGAGGAGCAAGATATGATAAAAGGTACGCGCAAGATCTGTATGGACAAAAAGAAGAAGATCGTTCTCGTGGCCCACGACAACAAAAAACCGGACCTGCTCGAATGGGCCCGTTTCAACAAAGACCTTCTGGCCAGACACTCGCTTTTCGCGACGGGGACGACGGGGGCGCTCCTGAAGAAAAAGCTCGCCCTGGAGGTCGAGCGCCTCCAGAGCGGCCCCCTGGGCGGTGATCAGCAGATCGGAGCGAAGATAACCGAGGGGGAGATTGATTTTCTGATCTTTTTCTGGGACCCTCTCGAGCCCATGTCTCACGACACCGACGTTAAGGCCCTGCTGCGGATCGCCGTTGTCTGGAACATCCCGGTGGCCTGTAATCGCGCCTCGGCCGATTTCATGATCTCTTCGCCGCTCATGTCCGAAGAGTACGAGCGCCTCGTCCCTGACTATGGAGAATACAGCCGGAGACGGAGGGCCTGATAGTTGGATTGAGTCTCGCACCGGCTCACAGGCGGCGGGTGCTCATGTTTAGAGATGATGCTTCCTCAAGTATCATTTCTTTTATCCACGGCGAGGGACGATGCCCGATTCGGTTCATTATTCCGCTTCAAGCGATTCTTTAGCGCACCGCGATCGCTCATTTCCCATCACCGAGGAATAGGATGGACGAGGGCCAGCGGGTTTTGAGCTTTTTGGCCCACCCGGCCAATAGCTTTCTTGGATCATCTTTGGTTGTCTTGACGAAAAGGCCGGCCCGGAACGAGCCCGTCCGCATCTTCTCCAGGGATGCAGAATGCGGGCAGGCTGCTTGATCGTCACAATCCGTGCAGTCGGCGATGTTCTTCTTGGCCACGCAGACTCTCATCGGGCATTCCTCCCAGCCGCCGCCTTTCCGGCAACCGGCGCATAGCGGTGTCGCCTTGATCGCCGCCAGCCCCTTAAGGAATTCCTTGAAATCAAAGATTTTTGGCGCCCAGTTTTTCAGGTCGTAATTCTTGATGACCTCTTCGTATCGCGCGCTGAGTTCCTGAAGCGTGCCGTTGCCGACCACACAGCTTCCACACCAGATCCCGCAATACCCGACCTGATCCTTCACCCGGTCATATGCCGCTGTCTTCTTCCCGCTTTTCATGCGTCGCCTCCCTGGGAAGAGATAGCACGGACGGCAACTAGGGTCAACAGGTGCCGAAGCCAGGCTTGTATCCTTGTCAGGAACGTCTTGCATGTAAAGAAAGGCTGGTGTATGTGATAGCTAAGAGGAGAGAAATGAAACGGTTCTTAAGGATGGCCTTATGGCCTCTATTCACTCTGTTTGCCGCGCTTGTGTTGGCCGCACCCGTTTTCTCCCAGCCGATGGAGATCACTGTCTGCACGGTCAGTCACACCGACAAGGACGCGGACGAAAGCCTGGAGCTTTTCAAGCAGATCGGCATAACGAGCATCCAGACGTACATCTCCTGGAACAAGGTCGAAAAAGAGCGCGGAGTCATGGACTGGTCTGAATACGACGCCGACGCCGCCCTGTTTAAAAAGCACGGCCTGAAGTGGGTCCCGTTTGTCATCGCAGGGCCTTGGTATGTGACGCCGGAATTCGTTCGCCAAGACCCGGATATTGTCATGCTCCGGTGCCTAGAGCACGGCCGGGAGAGTGCCATCCCTTCGCTCTGGAGCCCACGGCTTCGAGAGTACGTGCGCGAGTATTTAAAAAGGTTCGCCGAGCACTACCTGCCCCAGGGTGTCCTGGAGTCGATCAACCTGGGAATCACCGGCGACTATGGCGAAGCCATTTATTCGGTCATCGGCAATTGGCCGGGTGAATACCACTCCCATGGGGGATTCTGGTGCGGCGATGCACTGGCCGCCGCGGATTTCCGCCGGGCGATGAAGGAATCATACGGCGGGGATATCGCAGCCCTAAACCACGCCTGGAAAAGCACCCATAGGTCGTTTGCAGAGGTGACGCCTTTTCTCCCGGCGAAAGCGCCCTCGGCACGCGCCCGGCTCGAGTTCCTCCGCTGGTACAGGGATTCAATGACCCGCTACGCCGACTTCTGGCTGGCCGCGGCGCGCGAGCTCTTCCCCGATACCGAGATCTACCTCTGCACCGGCGGCGACATGGCACCTGAGCACGGCTCTGACTTCAGCGCCCAGGCCGAGGTGGCCTCGAAATACGGCGCCGGCATCCGCATCACCAACGAGGCCAGTTCCTTCCCACAGAATTTCGCCCTGACGAGGCTGGTCGGGTCGGCCGGCCGCTTTTACGGCGCCTATTTCGGACACGAGCCGGCCTCGGCCGTAACTCCGATCGGGATGCTCGGCCGGATGTTCAATGCAGTAACGTCCGGCGCTCGCCAGCTTTTCCTCTATAACACTCCCGAGCTGGCGTCCGAGCACGGCGGCAAGCTCAGCCTCGGAGAGGGCGGTCTCTTCCATCTCCGGTATAAAGACTGGCAGAAGACGGCCGTTCCGGTCATCGATGTCGGCCTCCTCTATCCGACATCTTCTGACACCCACGCCATCCGGGAATACGGGACTTTCCGGGACCTGGCCGCGGAGGTCCGGCATTTCCTCGATTTTGACCTTCTGGACGAAAGGCTCGTCCAAGAGGGCGCACTGGCGAAGATCCGGGTTCTGGTCATGGCCGGCGCGGACATCCTCGAAGCGGCCACCCTGGATAAAATCACCGCCTGGGTCTCGGCAGGAGGTCTGCTTTTTGTCCTTAATAGCCGGCCGCAGGACTGGGACGGTGAGAACAGTTCCTTTGATGCTTTTTTGGGCTTTGCCCCAGGATCAGACGAGATCAGGGGCATCACCGAAATGGCGGTCGATGAGGTCGAGCGGCTCCCTTCGCTCGCCTCGCTGCCTCCGATCTTTGTGTCCCGGGCCTTCACCGGACTGGCCGCTGATATCGAGCCGTACTTGTCCATGCGCTATGCGGGCAAGGGCAGAGTCGCCTGGCGCCGGAGGGTGGGGGAGGGCTTTGTCTATGCCTATTTCGGGCCGATGGACTTGAAGCAAAGGGAAGACAGCTGGATGGTGGCCTACAACATTCCTTTTCGCTTCCTAAAGGACGGGATCGAAGATTGCGCCCGCCGCGGCCTCCTAAGAAAAGTCCCGCTGAGTCTGAACCTCACCGTCTCGGACGTTTACCTCGTGGAGACAACTGAAGGTCTGCTGGCGCTGAACATGAGCGAAGAGACAAAAAAACTCGGTTCGGACACTGGACGTATCGAAATCCCCGGCCGGAGCCTGATCAAGATCAAATAACTCGGCCAAATCGTTCAGAATCCCATGCCGAACGCCACGCCGAGGCTGACATAATTGTGGGCCGAGAGGGGAACGGCGATGAGGGTAATCCGGGAGTTTCTGGACCGGTAGCCGACCTGGATTTTCGGGGCAATCTTCTCGGAGGAATCGCTGTTCGAAAACCTGGAGAACCAAAACCTCTTGATTGCTCCTACACCGAGGGTGAAGCGGCCGATCCGGAGATTGACCACGACCCCTGGGACGACGTAATAGCTGTCGAACCTGAAATTGGATCCCCAGAGCGTCACTTCGGGATTGATCGACCACCTCGTCCCGAGAGGAAGCAGGAGTTCGGCGCCCAGGGTCAGCCAGTACGGGGAGATCCTCTCTTTGGTCATGACGCCCAAGTTGGCGAAGGCCCCGATTCTCTGACCTTCCGCCCGCGCGGGCTGCGGGGCCCAGGCAGAAAGGATGCCGGTGACGAGGACAAAAGAAAAAACGCGTTTCATTCGATTCTCCCTGAGCGAGCGGCGATAACCTTCATCGTCCTACTGCAATAGAGCGGAATTATAGGGCCGAAACGCTCCTGAATCAACACCGGGAGTAGGGCCGATCTATGTGCTTGAATCCGGTGGAAACCTAGTGTATGAGGAAGACATACACAATGATCAAAAGAGCGGAAAGAAAGGAAAGGCTATGCGAACCCTGGGGCTGAAGAAATCGTTTCCATTCGCCTTTAGATTCACCTTGATTCTCAGTGCCGGCCTCGCTGTCATGGGGAACGCCAGTCCAGGGGAAGGCGGAGACGGAATCATGGCGGATCTGAACGATTGGGCGAACCTCAAGCTTTGGTACTCACGTCCGGCATCGAAGTGGACGGAAGCGCTGCCCGTCGGGAACGGCCGCCTTGGGGCGATGGTCTTCGGGAAGACCGACGAAGAGCGCATCCAGTTCAACGAGGAGACCTACTGGAGCGGCGGGCCGTATTCCCAGACTGTCAAAGGTGGATACAATGCGCTTCCCGAGATCCAAAAGCTTATTTTTGACGGCGACTATATCAAGGCCCACCGGCTTTTCGGCCGGCACCTGATGGGCTACCCGGTCGAACAACAGAAGTACCAGTCGCTGGGAGACCTGATCTTGAAGTTTGCTGCTGGTGGAGAAGTCCAGGACTACAGGCGTGAGCTCGACCTCGACACAGCTGTTGCCGCCGTGGGCTACACCCAGCAGGGCGTCCGGTATGTCCGCGAGGTCTTCTCGAGCCCAATCGATCAGGCGATCGTCGTGCGCCTGACGGCGGACCAACCTGGAAGCATCAGTTTTACGGCCGAGCTCAGGGGCTGCCGGAATGAGGCTCATTCCAACTATGCCACTGATTATTTCCAGATGGATGGGTATGGCGATGACGGTCTGGTCGTGCGGGGGAAATCGGCCGATTACCTGGGCGTGGAAGGGAAGATCAGGTACCGGGCTCGGCTCAAGGCCGTGCCGGCGGGCGGCCGGATGGTCGTCGACGGGCCGTATCTGAAAATATCCGGCGCCGACGCCCTGACGCTGTACTTGGCCGCCGCCACCAATTTCGTCAACTACAAGGACGTCAGCGGAGATCCTCAGGCCCGGGTGGACGCTGTGCTGGAGGCGCTCGGGAAAAGATCTTATGAAGACATCAAGGCCGAGCATATCCAGGAGCACCGCCGGCTGTTCCGCCGCGCCGCGATCCACCTTCCCGCCGGTCCGACTTCCGATCTCCCCACCGACGAGAGGCTGGCTGCGTTCGACGGCGCCAGCGACCCGGCCCTGGCAGCGCTCTATTTCCAGTTCGGCCGGTATCTCCTCATCTCCTCGTCGCGGCCGGGCACCCAACCCGCGAATCTCCAGGGCATTTGGAACGAATCCATGAACCCGTCCTGGGACTCAAAGTACACGACCAACATCAACACCGAGATGAACTACTGGCCGGCCGAAGTCGGCAACCTGAGCGAATGCACGGAGCCGCTCTTCCGAATGGTCAAGGAGTTGACCGAACAGGGCCGGGAGGTCGCCCGCGAGCACTACGGCGCGGGCGGATGGGTCTTCCATCAGAATACCGACCTCTGGCGGGTGGCCGCGCCGATGGACGGTCCGGACTGGGGGGCATTCACGACCGGCGGAGCCTGGCTGTGCACGCATCTCTGGGAACACTATCTCTTCAGTGGCGATGTCGAGTTCTTGCGCGGTTCTTACCCGTTGATGAAAGGCTCTGTCGAGTTCTTCCTCGACTTCCTGGTTGAGCACCCGAAATACGGCTGGCTGGTCACCAACCCCTCGACCTCGCCCGAGAATTTCCCGGCCTGGCCGGGAAACGACCCGTTTTACGACGAGGCCTGCGCCTGGATGAGCCCGGGGACGACCATCTGCGCCGGTTCGACGATCGACATGCAGATCCTGAGCGACCTCTTCGGCTATGTGGCCGAGGCGGCGGAAATTCTGGGCGTTGATCCAGAGTTCCGAAAGGTCGTCCTGGAGAAACGCGGCCGTCTCGCGCCCATGAAGATCGGGAAAAACGGCGACCTCCAGGAATGGCTCGAGGATTGGGGACAGAAGGAAGAAAGCCACCGTCACATCTCTAACCTCTACGGGCTCTATCCCGGGAATCAGATCTCCTTAAAGCGAACGTCGGAGCTTGCCAAAGGATGTCGCGCGGTCTTAGAGCAACGGGGGCTCGAGGGCAACGGCTGGTCCTCCGCCTGGAAGATGGCCTGTTGGGCGAGGCTGGCTGAGCCGATAAAAGCGCTCGAGAACTTCAACTACTGCGTTCACAACTACACCCTGCCAAACCTTTTTTCCATCTGCTCGAAAGCCATGCAGGTGGACGGATCGTTCGGCGTTACGGCGGCCGTCGCCGAGATGCTCCTCCAGTCCCATGAGGGCGAACTCGATTTCCTCCCGGCGCTTCCTGCTGTCTGGGGAGAGGGAGCGGCAGAAGGACTGTGTGCCCGGGGCGGGTTCGAAGTTTCATTTACCTGGAAGAAGGGAGTTTTGAGCGTGGCGGAGATCAAGTCTAAGCTGGGCAAAACCTGCCGCATCCGTGCGGAGCGGCAAAGTGTGCTTAGTACAGCCGGAAAAGTGTCCAAAAACTTATATCCAAAAAATGGGATTATAGAATTCGAAACGAGGCCCGGCCAAACCTACACGGTTGTGTTTGGATTGGGAGTCTGGGTGATGAGATAGATGCCATCATAAGGGAAAGGATGGGCCCACAAAGCAGAGGAGGATAACTCATGCCCCAACTTCGCTATCACCACATCGGAATCCCTACGGATCGCGCTCTGCCCGAGGAAGACTATATCGCAGATCTCAAGCTATACGCTTCAGGTTATACTCAAAGCCCCTATGGAATCGAGTGGATGAAATTCGACCCGGACTGCCCGTTGCCCGAACTGGTCAAGAACGTCCCCCATGTCGCTCTCGTGGTCGACGATCTTCAGGCCGCAATCGCTGGAAAAGAAATCCTGATCGCGCCCAACAGTCCGGCCGACGGCGTCACGGTCGCATTCATCGTGGACAACGGGGCGCCTGTCGAGTTCCTGCAGTTCGACCGCATGGAGACCGAGGTCTGGCCGAGCGGAGCTAAGTTCAAATAAAAATATCGGAGGAGAGCTGAGATGTGGAAAAGACTTGCGGGAATTTTCATCGTCCCTTTGGCCGTAGTCATTTTCTGTGCGAACCTCCAAAGCCAGGAAAAGCCCGATCCGTCTCTGCTAACCCTAGAGCGGATCTTTGACTCGCGGGAGTTTGCTCCGGCGCGGTTCGGGCCGGCCCGCTGGATGAAGGATGGCAAATCTTACACCACGTTGGAGGATTCGGCGGCCGTCAAAGGGGGGAAGGACATAGTCCTTTACCGGGCGGAGACCGGCAAGCGCGAGATTCTTATCCCGGCCACGCGCCTCATTCCTCCCGGGGTGTCCGCACCTCTCCAGGTCGATAACTATGAGTGGTCGGCGGATGGGAAGCTCTTGCTCATCTTTACCAACACCCAGCGCGTCTGGCGGCAGAACACCCGTGGCGATTACTGGGTTCTCAGCCTCATCGACTGGAGCATGAAAAAACTCGGCAGCGGACTCGAACCACAGTCCTTGATGTTTGCCAAGTTCTCGCCCCAGGGCGATCGTGTCGCCCACGTCTCGAAGAACAATATCTATGTCGAGTCTCTATCCACCGGGCAGATTCTCCCGCTGACCAAAGACGGGACCGAGACTCTGATAAACGGCACATTCGACTGGGTTTACGAAGAAGAATTTAACCTCCGGGACGGATTCCGTTGGAGCCCGGACGGAGAGTCGATCGCCTTCTGGCAGCTCGACAGCTCCGCCGTCAAAGAATTCCATATGATCAACAATACCGACGGCCTTTACCCCCGCGTCGTCACCCTCAAGTACCCCAAGGTGGGGGAGGCCAACTCGAGCTGCCGAGTCGGTGTGGTGAGTTCCTCCGGAGGCGAGGTGAAATGGTTCCGGGTCCCCGGCGACCCGAGCAACAATTACACCGCCCGGATGGACTGGACGACGAACCCCCGGGAGATCATCCTCCAGCATCTCAACCGGCTCCAGAACACCAATGAGGTCATGATTGGCGACGCGGCGACCGGAGAGGTGCGCACCATATTCACGGACCGAGACGAGTGCTGGGTTGAAGTCTGCGACAGCGTGCAGTGGCTGGACAAAGGGCGGCGCTTCACCTGGCTGAGCGAGAGGGACGGATGGAACCATGTCTATCTCGTTTCCAGGGACGGCGATGTCAAACTCGTCACTCCCGGTGCCGTTGATGTCTTGAGCGTCGAGACGGTGGACGAGAAAGGCGGCTGGCTGTACTACATCGCCTCTCCCGACAACCCGACGCAGCGCTATCTCTGGCGCACGCGGCTGGACGGACGGGGGAAGCCCGAACGGGTGACCCCTGTCGCCCAACCCGGAACCCATTCCTACGACATCTCTCCGACGGCGCAGTGGGCGTTCCACACCTATTCGGCCTTCGGCGTTCCTCCTGTCACCGAGCTCGTGCGCCTTCCCAAACATTCGGCCGTACGGTCGCTGGCGGATAATCGTGAGCTCAAGGCGAAGGTCGATGCGCTGAAGAGAGCCCCCAGGGAATTCTTCCGGGTTGATGTCGGGGACGGCGTCGAGCTTGACGGCTCGTGCCTCAGGCCCCCCGATTTCGACCCCCAGAAACGCTATCCGCTTCTCATTTATGTCTACGGGGAGCCGGCCGGACAGGCCGTCGTCGACCGCTGGGACGGAAACCGCTACCTCTGGCACCTGATGCTCACCCAGCAGGGCTGCATCGTGGCCAGCATCGACAACCGAGGCACGCCGGCCCCGCGCGGACGCGCCTGGCGGAAGAGCATCTACCGGCAGATCGGAATCCTGGCCTCATCTGACCAGGCGGCGGCGGTGAAGGCCCTTCTTCAGAAATGGCCATACGTCGATCCCGAGCGCGTCGGCGTATGGGGCTGGAGCGGCGGCGGCTCGATGACCCTCAACGCCATGTTCCGGTATCCCGACCTCTACAAGACGGGGATCGCCGTCGCCTTTGTCAGCGATCAGCGGCTCTACGACACGATCTACCAGGAGCGCTACATGGGGCTGCCGAAGGACAACGAGGAAGGGTTCAAGAACGGGTCGCCGATCACCTACGCTTCGCAGCTAAAGGGAAATCTCCTCATCATCCACGGGACGGGCGACGACAATGTCCACTACCAGAGTTTCGAAAAGCTCGTCAACGAACTCGTGGCCAACCGGAAGCGCTTCACGATGATGGCCTACCCCAACCGCTCCCACGGGATCTACGAGGGCAAGAACACGACCATGCACTTGTACGGGCTGATGACGGGGTATCTGCGGGAGAACTTGCTCCAGCCGTCCAAAGACTAGCGGAAAGCCGGATATTCTTATTTTCTTTCGGCGCGACCGAGAAGTCATCCCTGAATCGTGGCCCCATATCAACGAACCTTCAATTCCCGGCTGAGGTCAGATTTCCGGCGGGAGGTCGCCTCCTTGGCAGCGAAACGCAAAGCATAATCACCCGCCTTGAGCGCTGGAAATTTCAATTGCACGAGCATGATCTGCAAATCCCCAGTCTTTTGGCTTGAAAGCAAGGAACAGGTAAGGGGAACCTCCTCAAGGGACCTTTGTTCACGAAGCCTGGCCGTGAGCTCGATCTTAGGCTGGTCGATATCTTTGACCAGACAGCGCACGATACCCAACATCATCGAGATCCCAGCTCGGCATTCTTCCATGATCGGGACAGCCGTGTTCGAAATAAAAGGATAGATATCTTTTAAGGAGATAGTATCCGATTTCTTTTCTTTGGTCCTGGTGACCTTGAGATAGAAAGCTTCCTCCTCCTCCAGCGGGAGGACGAGGAGCGGTGAGAACAGGTGAAATCCGGCTGGACTCTTGCTGGGGATTATGACGGGCGCAGAACTCATCGCCGTCCTTCCTGTTTCCAGATTTCTCAAAACGGTGCGACATTCATAGGCGCCCGGATTCAGCGAGGCAACCGAGTAATGATAAACAACCTTGTTGCCCAAGCTCGGTAAATCGACTTCTCCTCCTTTGAAGTCAACAATATTCTTCTGGCCATCAAGGACAAAATAGGTGATTTCTGTTTTATGCGCAACGATCTCTTTAAGGTTCTCCTTCTGAAGCTCAGAGAGGAAGACGACATTATTTTGCAGTTGGGGCGAGACCGTGAGGGCAAGCAAAGGAAAGTCCGGAGGTTTCTGTAATAAAGGCCTGTCGCTCAAGGCCAAGGCAATAAGCTGAAGCTGTTTTTCAGCTTCATTGAGCTTCAGGAAGGGCTCCGGGTTGAAATAACCGCCCTGCGCGGCAACTGTGCATCCTTCCCGCCCAACCTTAACTTTGATTTCATGGAATTGTCCGTTCCACTGCTCCTCAACGTAGTAGCCCAGGACATAATAGTTGCCGGTGCTCACCTGGAGATCTTGGGCGATTTCTTGATAATGATCGACATTATCAAAATATTTTCCACCGGAGAGGTCAGATAACATCTTTAAAGAATCGTTTCCACGCGCTTCACTATTTTTAAGGTGGGCCCCTACTCTCTCCGTATTGACGGCGTAAACCGGACTGTTCGCTGCGCCGAGTTCTCTGCTCATCTCGTAGAAATTGGCGAGGACCGATAAATCTCTTTGATCGTATATCAGCGACCTTGAAATTCCTTGAGAAAAGAAAATCAAGTTCTTATAGCCCGGAAGGTAGCCAAGGTACTTGGCCAGATGCTTTATCACGTTAATGAATCTGTTGGTTTTCATCCTTTCTACTTGTATCTCTGGGCTATCCAGCGGAACTTCCGGGATACTTGGCGTGGTTGGGAGTACGGCAGGGACTCCATCTTCGTAGGGATTTTGCACAGGTATGCCTCCCGCCGCTCGTCGGCCGGGCATTCCCCTCATTCCCTGAATGGTCTTCTTAAGCGACGGATGATCCTTGGTGAGATATCTATGAAGGACCAGGCCCTGCATCTGGGAATAAGAAAAAACGGCAGCCTCATCAGTAAGCTGAAGCTGCGTTTCGATAAAGTGCAGGGCGGCCTTCTTGGCCTTGATCGCCCCGACATAGTCATTTTTCTCGAAATCCAGGACAAAGAAGAACTTCCGGTTTAGCTTTGGGGCGGTGGGCGCCGGATACGGTTTAATCTCTTCAGCTTGTGTTTGAGGCAAAATCAAAGTGTGAGCTTCAAATTCGGTTACGGTCTTGAGTTCGCCGTTGTCCCAGAGTTCAAAATCGGTTTTCCCGAGCCCGGTCGCCGGTTTCCCGTCTTTATCCGTGACAAAGACCTGGATGAGCTTAAGGGTAACGGTGACTTCATGCTGGAGGGACTCCTGGTTTTGTTGAACCTGATTCGAACCTCGAGCCCATGGGCAAAAGAGGCCAAAGAAAAAGAAAAAAAGGACACCCAGAAGGAGAGTCTTTTTCATAACGGCCTCCCAATTTAGGCTACAAAGCCTGGGTGAATTATAGGATTAGGCTTTTTCCGCGGCGTGGCAATGGCCGCTTCGAGCGCTGGATGTCCCCTCCTGATCACGATGGAATGATAGTCCCTGCCGAGCGGCAATGTCAATAGTCTCTGACCTTGGCGCCGCGACATCAAAATCGAGCGAAGCGCAGGCGCACCGTCTCCTGGATGCGATCCCCTTTTTTCAAGAGCTTTCCCTTGCCGGTTCTAACAACGGCGAGAAGCACGCTGCGCATGGACCGGCCGATTATAGCACGGCTCAATGGGCCATAGCTCGCCGGCGGCGGAAAATACGATCTTATTTATTATGTGCGAGCGGCAGCAGCCAAAGCCTGTCCTCAATGGTGTGCGAGCTTTTCCGCGGCTTCGGCCTCGGCCTTGGTCTTATGAACGGTGCCGGCCGGATGGTTGGGTGGAGAATAGACGGTATACAGCTTCAACCGTGTGGCCTTCGACGTGTTGATGACATTGTGGTGTGTGCCGGCCGGGACGATAGCGGCCGCGTTCTTACGGACCACGTGCTCCTCCGAACCATTCAGGACGAATTTGGCTTCCCCCTGCTCGACACGGAAGAACTGGTCGACATTCGGATGCACCTCGTTGCCGATCTCTTCACCCGGCTGCAGGCACATCACCACAAGCTGGCAGTGCGTGCCGGTGAATAGAACCTGACGAAAATACGTGTTCTTGAGGGTTTGTTCCTCGATCGGTCCAAAGTAGCCGGACATGGTTTTTTCTCCTTTCCCGACGGGATGATCCGTTATTATACAACATTTCTTTCCGGGATAGATAACTCTCCCGGCCGCGCCCCGACGCCGTCGCTTGCCATCATGTTTCCTGCGGAGATGGGATAAGAAACTGCTTTTCTGCTGCGCCGAGACAGATGTCCGCAATATTGATTCTGGAATCTTTCCTCTCAATCAGACCTTATCCGAATATCCGGGGACATTGGCACAGCAGAGCCTACTTGGGCAAAAAGTCTTCGTCCCCGCGGCTTGTCTCAATCCAAATGTTGTTTCGCCATCCGATTTGTGCTATTTTTCACATCCGATGATCATCGTCGGCGAAAGGCTCAACTCCAGCCGCAAGAGCGTCCTCGAGGCCCTCGAGCGCCGGGACGAACAATTCCTTCTCGACCAGGCTGCAAACCAGGAGAGGGCCGGGGCCTCCTACATCGATATTAACGCCGCCGCTCTGATGGACGCAGAAACCCCGACCCTCCGGTGGGCCATTCCCCTTCTCCAGAAGAACATCCGCCTCCCCCTGTCCCTCGACACCCCGAACCCGGAAGCCATGGAGGCGGCCCTCAAAATCCACAAGGGCCGGGCACTCTTGAATTCCCTGGCCGGGGACGCCAAATGCCTCCAGGCACTAATCCCGTTGATCCGTGATTTTAAACCGCGCGTTATCGCCCTCTGCCTGGATGAGAACGGACCGCCGGAGAGCTCGGACTGCGCCCTTTTCCGGGCAGAAAAAATGGCCAACCTTCTGGTCAGGGAAGGAATGAGCTCCGAGGATATTTTCATCGACCCGCTGGTCCGGCCGATCGGCGTCGATTCGAACTCCGGGGTCCTTTTTCTCGAGTCCGTCGAAAAAATCAAGAAGAACCTGCCGGACATCAAGACGATCGCCGGGTTGAGCAATATCTCTTTCGGCCTGCCCCAGCGCCGGCAGCTGAACAGGACCTTTCTGGCCTTAGCTCTTTCGAGAGGCTTGGATGCGGCCATCTGCGATCCGCTCGACGAAGAGCTTCAAGCCACGCTCCACGCGGCCCAGGCCCTCCTCGGAAAAGACCCCTCCCTCAAAAAATACCTCAAGGCCGTCCGGGAAACGATAAAATCCGGGACAGAAGGCCGCTCCCGTCCCCCTCAGAGCGGCTGAAGGACCTCTAAGGCGAGCTCGTATTTGCCGAGCGGCGGGCTGACCTGGACACCCTGGACCATTCCCCTGATTGAGCCAAGAATCTCCTTGGCGATGGCCACGCCTTCCTGCCGGGCCCTCTCCGGGCCGACGTCCTGGGCCCGCCGCATCCGTTCCATGATTCCGGAAGGGATGGCCGCGCCCGGGACCTCGTTGTGCATGAACTCCGCGTTGCGCAGGCTCCACAGGGGCCAGATCCCGGCCAGGATAGGGATGCGGCAATGGGCCACCCTTTTGAGAAAATTCTCCAGCACCCGGACATCGAAAACGGGCTGGGTGATGGCGAACTCCGCCCCGGCCTCGACCTTCCGCTCGAACCGCGAAATCTCGTAATCCAGGTTGATCGCGCCTGGGTTGACGCCGACGCCGACGAGGAATGAAGTCGGCTTGTCCAGCTTTTTGCCGCCGATATCCACGCCCCGATTGAGCGAGCTCACGACACCGGCGAGGCCGATAGAATCGACGTCAAACACGGCCGTGGCGTCGGGATAGTCGCCTATTTTGGGCGGGTCGCCGGTGATGATCAGGAGGTTGCGGATGTTCTGGGCGTGCAAACCCAGCAGGTCCGATTGCATGCCCAGGAGGTTGCGGTCGCGGCAGGTGTAGTGCACCACNNCGGCCCTCGAGCATCCGGGCGACCTCGATCGCGGCCGAAGGGTCATGTCCCCGCGGGGGGACGATTTCGACGCTGGCGACGAATTTGAGGTCCTCGAGCTTTCGGCCGAGGGCGGATTTCTCCCTCATCGGGGTCCTGGTTTTTTCCGCTTTTTCCTCGGCGGGGGAGGAAACGGTCACGGCATGCCTTTCTGGCGGCTGGAGGGCCTTGATGGCCGCCCTCATGGCCTTGATGTGAGCCGGGGTCGTGCCGCAACATCCTCCGAGGAGCTTCACGCCGTTCAGGATAAACCTCTTGGCGTATTCGGCCATATAGTCAGGGGAGCAGAGATAGATATTCCGTCCCTCGACTTCCCTCGGGATTCCGGCGTTGGGCATGGCCGAGAGCGGGAGCGCCGTGACCTTGGACATCCGTTCGACGCATTGCAGCATGGCCGCGGGACCGACGCTGCAGTTGACCCCGACGGCGTGGGCTCCCCAGCTCTCCAGCATTTCCGTGAAGATCTCGGGGGTCG